>JBBIJY010000001.1:0-197986 GCA_037445735.1 Armatimonadota bacterium
CCACCCATACCCCCGTCGGATCCACCCACCGACTGCTGCCCGTTTCAGGCGTGCCTCCCGAAGATATTCCCACAGGCACAGCTACGAACCTACCTGCAAAAGTAATCGCCAGCTGCGCCCCTTGCAAGGACCGTATCTATTTCACACTCATGGACGGTTCCTTGTCGGGTACGATGTAGAAGTGTCGGGTGCGGTAATCGAGCACCTGGCACTTGGCAGGTGGATTAACAACCGCTTCCCGTAGCTGTTTCACAAAGTCATGGTCGGGGTCTTTTGTAGCCTCGGTGAAGTACACTCGATATTGCGCTGTGGGATGGTTCTCATTCGGCTCAACTGGTAACAGGATTGGTTCCCAGCCACTAAGCAGCCAAATGCATGCCTCAGCCGCTATAACACTACCTTGAGCGGTGCGCAGGATCCCTGCTGTCTCCACCCGATAGCCAACGCCCTGTGCATCAAGCCATTCCAGGCGCCGCACCAACCAGTGCGCTGCAGGGTCAACCTCCAGACGGAAGGTTCCATGCTCGTTCGTCTCCAAAACCAACCTCAATCGCCCGCTGGACAACTGTTCCAGTTGACGAACATGACAGGATTGAATGAGCTGCAACGGCAAGCGCCCTGTTGCGAACCGAATCATTTCCACCCAGCCAATTCGCTGGCGCAGCCATATGCTGAGAGTGTACCCTTGCACGCGCCTAACCACCTGATTGTTAGGTGTCAGCACTATCCTCTCAACAATGTTCAGCAAGAAGGTACCCTCTGGCTCCACCAAAACCATATCGGCCACAGGCAGGCTAAGGCAGAGCTTGTCGCCGATATAACTGCTGGCGGTGGAGGGGTTGGGTGCCACATAGCCGACTTCGTGGTTAATAACTGGTTGATTCCGACGGCACGCAATGATTGTCTCATGCTGGGCGTACTTGAAACGCCAAACGATCGGTGTTCCCGTGGGAATGCCTGTGGAGGATGTTAGCAACATGGGTTCTTGGAAGAATCCTTCACAGGTAAACGAAGCGAGCGTACGGCTCGCCCTTGTTAGCGCCTCTTTCACGCTGTCTGTCGTGAAGGGACTGTTGTTTGTCTGGCAGTCTGCGCCATAGGCTGTCGTCAGCACTATCAGCGCCGTCACCCATCGTTGTACCTGATATCGCATCATCGGACACCTCCTGGCTCTTCCCCACCCTCGCTGGGAGGGCAGGGGAAAATGCATGTGTAGCGCGGGGTTCTTTCAGCTGTGGCTATCAAGACCCCCATCATACATATTATATCTTCTTGAGGAAAGGTGAGGCACCGCGCTCGGAGATCAAGAGAGGCGCATCTAACGCAATCTATGTAAATAGTATGAATAGTGTGATAGTCACCCGTATCAAAAGTAGTACACTGACTAAGGCGTAACTCTTGACGCGCCATCCATGCATCAGGGTCAGGCCAGGCATTACAAAGGTTCCGATTAGGATCGCCCAAAGGTTTATAATCGCATGTGGATGTGATAATTGTGTTAACTATGCATAGATTCCTGCTACATGGTTCCGTTGGATCAGGTGTAAAATGGGCACATTCTGTGACAATATCTACAAGCAGGTGACAATTGTCGCAAATGGGTGGTGGTATGGGAAGCGGTTCAGGTTGCGGTTCAGGTCGTGGTATTGAAAATTTCGGCGAGGGCTGGCTCGGATTGGCTTGCGAGTTGAACACCAGGCTGAAGCTGACGCCGTTCGCCCAGCCCACCAGCGGCACTTGCAGGCAGAGGTTGCCGTTGCCGAGGTTCACCACGCCACCATAGACGCTCGCGCTCGCGCCCCAGGCAGGGGGCAAGCCGGGGGCGGGGGCAAGAGGTGGGGTCGCTTGCAGGCGTTGCAGTGGCAGCAGCCCACTGAGCCATCGGGTGAAGCGTACCGAAAGGGGCACAGGGGGCAGAGAAGGGGCAGGTCGTGCCGTGCGCGGTTTGAGCGCCGTGCTGGCGACGGCAGGGGCAATATCAAGATGCAACAGCAATAGGGTCAGCAGGAGCGCAAGAGCGCGTCCCGCTCGGCTCATCAGCAGCTGGCGCACACTACGCAGGTCAAAAATCCCTGCTCCGCACCTGCGCACCATCCAGCGGTGGCTTTTTACCAATCCGTTCCCGATCCACATCGCCTTCATCGCTAAGCCCTCCGTCTCCAATTGTTGCGCTGTCAGCATACCCCCTACGATTCCGCCTTTGCATAGAGAAATTGACACAAACGGGCAAATTGAGTAAAATTACTCAGTCCCATACAAGCCAGGTCTCTATTGAACCCGCGTTCTCCGCCCCACCTCCAGCAGGAGAGACCACCAGCACCAGCGAAACTCATCACAGGAGGTGAACATGGATGCGGCTGAAGCCCTACAAAGTGCTGGTCTATTGCCACGATGATGCTCTGCTCAACTACTTGCAGCGGGTCTTGAAACGAGATGAGGAGATAGAAGTCGTGTTCCCCCCCCCCCCCCCGCTGAACCTGTGGCAGCGGAGATTGTGGTGGAAGGGTATATCACACCGCTGGAGGTGAAACGCTTACAACAGCTGGTGGATGCAGGGAGCGTGCAGAAAGCGGCGGCGGCAGCGTGTGTCAGCGAGCGCACCTTCCAGAATGAGCTGGGATGGATACGGGCGAAGTTAGGGGTGCAGAGCACGCTGGAGGCGGTCGTGTGGGCATTTCGCAAAGGGCTGATTCGGTAGTGGATGCGTGAGGAATCGCGTGTCTATCAGCCCTGCATCTTCGGGAGGTGGAGGGCGGGGAGCAACCCCTTGCATTCGGGGGCGGGAATGTGATAAAATTCACAAGCGATGCCCAGAGCGAAAAACGCGCAACCGAAACTGGTGAATATCGAAATCAACGGTATCCCGCTGCAGGTGCCTGAAGGCGAGCTGCTGGTGGAAGCGGCTAAGCGGATCGGCGCCGACATCCCCATCTTTTGCTACCACAAGTATATGAAGCCTGTCGGGATGTGCCGCATGTGCCTGGTGGAGGTCGGCACGAAGCAGCCCGACGGCTCCGTGCGCAAGATGCCCAAGCCGCAAACCGCCTGCACCCTGCCCTGCACCGAAGGGCTGGTCGCCTGGACCGAAAGCGAGCAGATTATCAAAGACCGCCGCGCCGTGCTGGAGTTTTTGCTGATCAATCACCCGCTGGACTGCCCCATCTGCGACCGCGGGGGCGAGTGCCCCCTCCAGAACAACACGCAGTTTTACGGACCGCCTGTCAGCCGCTATATCGAGATCAAGCGCCATCTGCCGAAGGCGTTCCCGCTCTCGCGCTATGTGGCGCTCGATCTGGAGCGGTGCATCCACTGCGGGCGGTGCGTGCGCTTCACCGAGGAGATTTCGGGCGATACGCAGCTGGCGTTTCTGTTTCGCGGCGCCCAGATGCAGCCGCACACCTTCCAGTTGACCGAGTTCACCAGCCGATTCAGCGGCAATGTGATCGAAATCTGCCCTGTGGGCGCGCTGACCAGCCGCACCTACCGCTTTCGCGCCCGACCGTGGGACATCGTGACGCAGAAGAGCATCTGCTCCATGTGTTCCAACGGTTGCAATCTCTATCTGGACAGCCGCAGCGGGACGATTGTGCGCATCAATGCGCGCGAGAACCCTGCGGTGAACGAGACATGGACATGCGATAAGGGCAAGTTTGAGCAGACCTACATGCATGCGCCGAACCGCCTGACGCAGCCGGTGGTGCGGCGCGGTGGCGACTGGCAGCCGCTCTCGTGGGCAGACGCCTATGAGCTGATTTTGAGCCGTGTCAGCGAAGCCCGCAAGGTGGGCGGCGGGCAGGCAATCGCCGCGATAGCGGGCGAACGGCTCAGCAACGAGGCGCTCTATCTGCTCCAGAAGCTGTTCCGCGCCGCCTTCCAGACCAGCAATATCGACCATCGCATGACGCGCTATCAGGGCAACTTTTACACGGACATCATCGCGCGGCTGGGCTATCCCACCAGCGCGATTGAGTATCGCGATCTGGAGAGCGCGTCGCTGGTGTTCGTGTTCGGCTCCAACCTGATTGAGGAGCAGCCGATGGTCTACCTGCGCCTGCGCAAGGCGTGGCGCCACTATGATGTGCCCGTGATGGTTGCCTACCCGCTGGAGACACCTGTTGAGGAGTTCGCCGAGCTGAGCCTGCGCTATCGCGCTGGTGGCGAACTCGCGCTGCTGGAGAGCCTGATCAGCGCCCTGCGCGGGGCGGGCATCGACGGCGGCGGGTCGGGCATCCCCACCGCGCTTCTGCAGCGCGCCGCCGAGCGGCTGAAGTCGGCAGCGGATGTGATTATTCTTGCGGGCGAGAAGGTGTGGAACCATCCCGACGCCCCGCGCCTGATCGACGCGCTGATTGAGCTGACCGCCCTGCTGCCGAACGGCTCGCTCAACCTGCTGGTTCCAGAAGCGAACTCGCAGGGCGCGATTGATATGGGCGTTCTGCCCGACCTTCTGCCGGGCTACGCGCCCGTGAATGACGGGGCAGCTCGGGCGCGCTTTGAGGCTGCCTATGGCGTGCCGCTGCCCGCCCAGCCCGGCTTGAACACCGACTCCATCTTCGAGGCGTGCCTGCAGGGAACGATCCAGCTGCTCTATCTGGCTGGTTCGAACCCGCTGGAGCGGTATTATGACCCGTCGCGGGCGGCACGGGCAATACAGGCGTGCGAGTTCGTGGTGGTGCAGGACGCGCTGATGACCGAGACCGCCCGGTACGCCGACCTGATCCTGCCCGCCTGCACCTTCGCCGAGTGCGAGGGCACTTTCACGAACTGGGAGGGGCGCGTGCAACGCTTCTGGAAAGCCATCGAGCCGCCGGGCGACGCCAAACCCGACTGGCTCATCTTCGCCGAGCTGTGGCTGCGCGCGATGCGCCAGACGCCGCCGTTCAACCCGCGCGAGATTATGTGCGAGATCAGCGCGCTCGTGCCCCAGTACGCCGACTGCACCTACGAGCAGCTTGGCGATCAGGGATGGCGGGCAAAGGCAGGTTCCAGCGCTTAAGCCCTGCTCCCTGGATGGTCGTCTGGCGCAGCGCCCTTGAGATGGCGGTTCGGGCGGCGGCAGGAAAGCCACCCGCCCTGTCGAATCCTCCCCTTTGAGGAGGCACACTATGCGATCGGTACTGTTTCTAACGATGTTGCTGATGGTGCTGGCACTGGTGGGACTGGCGATTCAGCCATCCAGCAAGCAGCCCCCGCCAAACCAGTTGAGCCAGCAGGAGCAGGAATCGGGCTGGAAACTGCTGTTCAACGGCAAGGACCTCAGCGGCTGGACGGTCGCGGACGCGCCCGACGCATGGACCGTTGAGGACGGCGCGCTGACCTGCACGGGCAAAGGCGGCGGCATGATCTACGCCGACGGCGTGTACAAAAACTTCGAACTCAAACTGGAGTTCAAACTCACGCCTGGCGCCAATAGCGGCGTGTTCCTGCGCGTGTGGGATAAGGGCGACCCCGTGCAGACGGGCATCGAGGTGCAGATTCTGGACAGCTACGGCAGGGAGAAGCCCACCCGCCACGACTGCGGCGCCATCTACGACATTCAGGCACCCACTGAGAACGCCGTCAGGCCCGCTGGCGAGTGGAACAGCATGCACATCATCTGCAAGGACACCCGGATCACCGTCTACCTGAACGGTAAAAAGGTGAACGAGGTGGATCTGAGCCGCTGGACGGAGCCGTTCCGCAATCCCGACGGCACGCCCAACAAGTTCAAATATCCCTATAATCAGATGACGCGCCCCGGCTATATCGCTCTGCAAAATCACGGTCATCAACTATGGTTCCGCAACATCCGGATTCGTCCGCTGGATTAGGCGTGTATGCAGCTCGGCGGGCACGCCTGCGCTCGGCGCTGTTTGGGAGCGAGCGGGCGCCCGACGCCGCGCTCATTAATGGGCTGGCGAATGTGAGCTATCTGACGGGCTTCACCGGCTCCTATGCCTGGCTGGTGCTATCGCCGGACCGTGAGCAGCTTCTCACCAGCGGCATCTACGCGACCCAGATCCGCCAGGAAGTGCCCGACATCGCGGTCGCCATCACCCGACCGGGCGAGGAAGCGGGCGCCGTATTGACCCAGCTGCTGCGCGACTGGGGCGTCTGGCGGCTCGGCGTCGAAAGCAGCAACTCCATCGCCTTTTTGAAGGGTTTGCGGAAGCATCTGCGCAAGGCGGGCATCACACCCGTTCTGCTGACAGGCACGGTGGAGAAACTGCGCCTGATTAAAGACGCCTTCGAGCGGGAGCGCATTCGTGCCGCTGTCGCGATTGCTGACGCCGCTTTTGAACATGTCCAGCGAATGCTGCAGCCGGGCGTCGCCGAGTGGGATATTGCGATGGAGCTCGATTTTTACATGCGGCGTCAGGGCGCCTATCCCGCCTTTGAGACGCTGGTGGTCAGCGGCGAGCGCAGCGCCCTGCCGCACGGCAAGCCGACGGAGCGCAAGCTCCAGCGGGGCGACTTCGTGACGCTCGATTTCGGCGCGCGCTATCAGAGCTACTGCTCCGATTTGACGCGCACGGTGGTGATTGGCACCGCCAGCAGCGAGCATCGACGCCTCTACTTCGCCGTGCTGGAGGCGCTGGAGCGCAGCCTGGAAGCCATCCGACCGGGGCGGCGCGGGCGCGATATCGATGCTATCGCCCGCCGAACCCTCGACAGGCATGGGCTATCCGACTACTTCGGGCACGGTCTGGGGCACTCGCTGGGGCTGACCGTGCATGACGGCGCGGGCTTCTCCCCGCGTGAAAAGACGCGCCTGCAGCCCGGCATGGTGCTGACGGTGGAGCCGGGCGTCTATGTGCCGGGCTTCGGCGGCGTGCGCATCGAAGAGGATGTGCTGGTGACCGAGACGGGCTGTGAAGTGTTGAGCCGTTCGCCGCGCGAGCTGATGGTGTTCGATTACGGCGGGCTTATCGCTGTGAATGGTCGCGGATGAAGTCGCTGGGCAAGCCGTTGAACTGCAGTCCTGCCAGCTTACGGGCACGCTCCAGCTCCGCGATGTCGTAGCTGTCCAGCTCGCCCGCCTGCTGATACGCAGCCATCGCTTCGTCCACCTGCCCCAGCAGCCGATAGATGTCGCCCAGCACGGTCAGGTAGACCGCGTTCTGGGGCTGGATGCGCAGCGCCGCCTGAATCGACGCGATGGCTTTTTCGGGATACTCGTTCTCGAGGCAGAGCAGTCCGTAGCGGAAGTGATAGTAGTCATCTTCGGGGTTGAGCAGGGTGGCGATTTCCATCTCCAGCATGGCTTCGGCGATCTCGCCCGCGCGCTCCAGCAGGTCCGCCAGCCAGAATCGGAAGAAGCCGTTGCTGGGTTCGTGGTTGACCGCCTCGCGCGCGGCTTCGATGGCTGCCAGATATTGCTGGCACACGGCGAGCGTTTCGGCATATTTGAACAGCACGAAGGCGTTGCGTGCGCCGTACTCGATGGCTTTGCGGTAGTGAGCGAGCGCAGCATCGAATCGCCCGAAGCGGCGGTAAATCTCCGCCAGCGCGAAGTAGGGCTCGGGATCACGCGGGTTGAGTTTGCGGGCACGCTGATAGAACGCCAGCGCACGGGCAGGCTGATCGGCGTATGCATAGGCGTCGCCCAGATGGATGTAATGCTCAATATTGTTGCTGTCCATCTGGATGGCTTGCCGATAGTAGCGGAACGCCTCTTCGAAGCGTCCCGCCCGCATCAGCTGGTCGCCCTTCCGACGCGCCTCCTCCGGCGATTGCGCTTTCGCTCCCTGGTCGGGCGATTCGGAATTCGCAGAGAACGGTTCGCCCATACGCAGGGCTATTATACCCCGTTCGATCCTCGCCTCCTGCCAGATAGCAGGAATCGGCACTGCGCCGCCGAAACCGTTCCGCACGAGGAGGTATGGGCGCGATGTTGCTGTATGAGATTGTGGAGCGTTCGGCGCAGCGATTTCCGCAGAAGCCGGCAGTTATCTTTCGGGATCAGCCGATCCCGTACGCGCAGCTATGGGGGCTGGTGCAGGCGTGTGCGCGCGGGCTGCGCGATGAGCTGGGCATCCAGCCTGGCGACCGCATGGGTATTATGCTGCCCAATCTGCCGCAGTTTGTAATCACCTATCACGCGCTGGGGCACTTAGGCGCGATTGCCGTGCCAGTGAACCCGCTGCTGAAGGCGCCCGAGATTGCCTACATCTGGCGCGATGCGGGTATCAAAGCTGCCGTCACTTTCCCGCTCACGATGGAGACGGTGTTGCAGGCGAAGCCCGAGATTCCGACGCTGCAGACGGTGCTGGTGGTCGGCGCGGAGGGCGAGCTACCCCCTGGCATGCGCCCCTTCGAGTCGGTCATCCGTCCGACGGGTGAGCCGCTCGCCCGCCCGCCCGTGAGCGAGAACGACCCTGTTGTCTTCCTCTACACCTCTGGCACGACGGGCTTCCCCAAAGGCGTGATGCTCAGCAGCGACAATATTCTGTTCGATATCGAGGCGTGCCAGCAGATGCTGGAGCTGGAGCCGGACGAGCGGTTCCTGACGGTGCTGCCACTGTTTCACTCGTTCGGGCAGACGGTCTGCATGAACTTCCCGCTCTGGCTGGGGGCGACCACCGTGCTGATGGAGCGGTTTCTGCCGCAAAGCACGATGGAAGCCATCGAGAAGCATCGCATCACGCTGTTCCCTGCGGTGCCCGCGATGTACGCGGCGATTTTGCAGGCGGCGGGCGAGCGCGACTATGACCTCAGCTCGCTGCGCTACTGCGTGTCGGGCGGCGCACCGATGCCAGAACCCGTGCTGCGAGCCTTCGAAGCCCGATACGGCTGCGCCATTCTGGAGGGCGACGGTCCCACCGAATGCGCGCCCGTCACCAGCGTCAATCCGCCTCCCCACAAGGGCGTGCGCAAGGTCGGCTCCGTCGGTCTGCCGCTGCCGGGGGTGGAAATTAAAATCTTCGACGAGAACGACCGCGAGCTGCCAGCGGGCGAAATCGGCGAGATAGTGGTGCGCGGGCGCAATGTGATGCTCGGCTACTACAACAACCCGGAAGCCACCGCTGAAGCGATGCGCAACGGCTGGTTCCACACGGGCGACATGGGCAGGTTCGACGAGGACGGCTACCTCTACATCGTGGATCGCAAGAAGGACATGATTATCGTCGGCGGCATCAATGTCTATCCGAGCGAGGTGGAGAATGCCCTGATGCAGCATCCGGCGGTGCTGGACTGCGCGGTGATAGGCAAACCTGACCCGGAGCGCGGGGAGGTGCCTGTCGCCGTGATTGTGCCCCGACCCGGAACGGAGCCGGACCCGCGCGAGATTCTGCGCTTTTTGCGCGAGCGGCTGGCGAACTTCAAGGTACCGCGCGAGGTGATTTTCCGTCAGGAGCTGCCCCGCTCGGGCACGGGCAAGGTTCTCAAGCGCCTGCTGAAAAAAGAGCTGGAGCTGGAATAGAGCCATACTCGCTCCGCCTCACCGACTGCTACACGGGGGGCAGGTAGCCTAACACGCTGTGCCGAAGTTGAACAGCACCATCAGCAGGTCGGCATCGTCCACGATGCCGTCTTGGTTCACATCAGCGGCGGCGCAATCGGCGCCACAACCGAACGCAAACAGGACCACAAGCAGGTCCGCATCATCCGTGATGCCATCGTCGTTCACATCGGTGCGACGGTAGCAGCGACCTGTATCCAGTAGAAACGCCTGCCACTGACCCTGATGCCAGCCGACACCCACCACATATCGCCCACCAGGTGAAACCCCGTAGGCATACACCAGCTGGTCACCCGGCATTAGCAGGGAAGCATACACCTCATTCAAATCGTGCAGCCCGCTGGTTGGCTGCCAGCGGAACGCGCTGGTAATCGGCTGGTCTGCCATGTGCGTGTAGTCGCCCACTATCACGCTGCCGTCGCCGTTCACACCGTAGGCGCGACTGAAAAGAATGCGGGGATCATCGAGGGGGTGCAGAGGTTGCATGCCTGTGCCTGCGGTCCAGCGGAACGCCAGCCAGCGATCGGGCGTTTGCGCCATGCCCGCTATCACGCTGCCATCCGCCGAGATGGCATAGGCTTCGCTTTCGCCGCCACCAAGCGTGCCCAGCGCCGCGATGTTCTGTCCCACCTGCCAGCGACAGGCAATCACGCGCCCGCTGGCGGTCTGTGAATAGCCTGCTATTGTATTGCCAGTGGCATCAACGGCGTAGGCATACGCGGCGACACCACCCAGCGTGCCCAGATCGATCATGCCGGTGTGAGGTGTCCAGCGGAACGCACGCGGGTTGCCATCTCGATTGAGTGCGCCACCAACCACCACCTGCCCATCTGCCGAAACCGCCTGCGCCATGCTGAAGTTGCCGCCCAGCGTGCCCAGGTCTTCTATCACACCCATTCGCCAGCGGACGGCGCGAAACGCGCCACCCTCCAGTGTCGACACACCCACCACGGTACTGCCATCCGCACTGATTCCATACGCATTGGCTGCTGCGCCACCCAGCGTGCCCAAATCCTGCATCATACCGTTTGACCACAGGAAGGCGCGACGCTGACCGCTGCCATCGGTCGCGATGCCGACCACCTGTCCCTGATCGTTCACCGCCTTAGCAATGCTCCAGGTGCCGCCAGGAAGCGTGCCCAACCAGTGCAGCGCTGCGCCCTGCGACCATCCCATTAACAGCCCGCCCCACAAGACCCATCCTATCACGCTGATGCCGCGCATCCCAATCATATATAGACTCTTCCCGATGCCCATTAGGGACAGGCAAAAGTGCGAGCCAATTTAACCCAGCGGTCAGAAAACGCCCGATTCGATGTCCGCTTTTGGGAGATCTCTGAGTCTTTAAAGGAGTGGAAGGACGCTGGCACCCTTCCGACATCGTTGCAGAAGAGAGGTGAGCGCAGATGCGAGTGATTCGATGGTGGAGCATAGTGCTGGCAATGCTGACAATCGGTGGTGTGGCACAGGCACAAACTTTCGTGATATTGCTCAATCAGGGTCCGAGCAATAACGGTGGTAGCCTCTCCGAATCGCACAGTGGTCCCACCAGCGGCGTTTTCAGCGCTGCCGAGTGGGTGCTGACGGATACCTCCTTTGCGGGAACCATCAACGGCTGGTACTGGAACCGTGAACTGGGTCCCAACAGCAGCGGCGATCCCTTCGGTCGTCTGGTTGCTCGATTTTCAGGCGACGGGGGCACGGCATCGGGTAGCTACTGGCGACTGCCGGCTAACCGTTCAGGTGGCGTCACATCGAATAACCCCACAGGGGTGGTCACCTTCACTACCTGGGTCGGCTCCGGGCATCGATTCCGCCTGGAGCAGCTTTCCAACAAGCCCGCCTTTGGAGGAGACCTGACCACGCGCACCCGTGCGCAGTTCAATAACGCTGCTGCCGTCTCCAGCAGTGCGAACCCTGTCGGTTCCGTGGCAGGCGTGCCCGACGATGATCCCATCCTGCCAGGCGTTCAGGTCAATAAACAGATTAACCCCTTACTAACGCTCAACTGGAGTGTGTCTGCAGCAAGCGCCTTCCGCGGGCAGGTAGCGAGCGGACCCTACTTTGGGGCCATCAATTCGCCTTTCCGTGATGATATCCGTGTAACGGGTGCTTTCAAAGTGAACGGCATCACGGTTCAGACGGGCAACAGCAACATTGTGACCTTTGCTGTGAACGAAGGTGCAACCACCAAAAGCACCAGTGCCTTCGGCAATACCTATTCGCTGGACCTAAGCCCCTACAACATCGGTGATATTGTGACTCTGCGCGTGGAGTACAGCTTCCTGTGGGATGGGTATCACGATGCGTTTGCGGGCACTGCAACCCTGTTTTCGGGCTTTACCGAGTTGCAGTTTGAGGTGGTTCCAGAGCCGGGTGGTTGGCTGGCAATCAGCACTGCCGTTGTGGGGCTGGTGGGTCTACAGCGGCGTCGTTCAGCAGTGACCTGAAGCCAGAGTGTCGGCACGTCTCACAACTGCCTCCTGAGTGGTGGGGCGGGGGAAGCACCTCGCCCTTCCATTTTATGCGGAGCGTGCAGATGAGTTTTCGGGAGCCGATTGGGGCTGGGGCACATCTTCGGGCTGGGCTTGAGCGGCTGCCAGGTTCTCGCGCTGGATGGCTTCATAGATTTCGCGCCGATGTACGGCGACCTCGCGCGGCGCCTTGATACCCAGGCGCACCTGCTCGCCGCGCACCTCCAGCACGATGACCTCGATATCGTCGCCAATCATGATGCTCTGGTTCACCTTGCGTGTTAGCACTAACATGGGTATCGCCCTCCGTGGCGGGCGGCGTCAGCCAGCCGCCTGCTGAGTCTGCACCGAGCGCCACATCTCCTGCAAAATCGGGTGGCGGGTTGTATAGCGCTCATCGTCTAAAATCACCTGCCGCCCGCAACGCGCGTTGCCGTTAATCACAATCGGCGCCAGCAGGTTGGCGGTCATCGCATGCGGTTTGCCCGATGGAATCGAGACCGTCACATAGACCCATCGGATCGAATCTGCGCTCAACTGCAGGCGCTCCACATCCACATCGGACAGCACCACCTCGTAGTCGGGACGGAAGAACCACGGGTCAATCATCAGCATCGCGAAGCCCGGCTCTTCCACCGACTGCAGCCATCGGAACGGGCTGTCGTCGCCATGGCGAATAATCACGAACCGCTTCAGATGGCTCAGTCCCACCAGCCCGTCAGGGAAGGTGATGATGTCTTCCGCTTCTATTGTTATTGTACCGAATCGGGTTGTGTGAAGTTCCATCGGTTCTCAACCTCCACGCAGGAAATCGAACAGATTGATTGCCTGCACGCGCGTAAACACCTGCAAAGCGGCTTGATAACTCAGTTCCTGCTGGCGCAGCTGGCTGATGGCTTCGGCGAGGTCCACCTCCTCAATCGCTGCCAGATTGCCCTGCAGTTGCTCCGTGCGGGCGGCGTAAAGGGTTTCATAGTTCTCCAGCTCACGCAGGCGCACGCCCATCTCACCCCGATAGCGAATGAACTCTGACTGGAACGCCTCGATATCGCGCAGGTCAACTGTTGAGAGGGTCGCTTTGTCGTCCGCCAGCAGATGGTTTTCGACCTCGGTGAGTTTGTTATACAGGTCGGCGATTCGGGCGGCGCCCGTGAAGTTCATCGAGATGGTTCGGTCGGCAGCAATATTGACCAGCAGGGGGTTGCCGTCGCCTGTATAGGTCAGCACGCCCCCCGCGAGGGTGAAGGGCGCGGTTGTGAGCTTCTGCCCGCTGAACAGGTAGCGGTCGCCATCCACGCGCTGATTGCCCAGCTGCATTAATCGCTCCTTCAGCTGGCGGAGCTGCTGGATGAGCGCGTCGCGGGCGTTCGCATCCAGCGTGTCGTTGGCGCCCTGCGTAATCAGCTGGCGTACCTCACCCAGCAGGCTGCCAATGTCCGCCAGCGCCTGCTCCGTCGATTGCAGGAACAGGCGCGCTTCACGAATATTGCGCCCATACTGTTCGATTTCCTGCAGGCTCTGGCGGATGGCGAGCGCATGCACGCTGCCGACGGGATCGTCCGACGGCTGCTCGATGCGCCGCCCGGTGGCGACCTGTCGTTGATAGCGGCTCAGGCGGTCAGTGGACCGCTCAATCGCCCGCCCCATCTGCCAGAACTGCCAGCTGGTGCTGATTCGCATCGCTCACTCTCTTATCCTGGCAGGGTACCCGGACTACGGCTATCCGGGCGCCACCAGCTGCAGCATATCTTCCAGCAGCGAGTCGAAGGTGCTGAGCATCTTCGCGGCTGCCTGATAGCTGCGCTGGTACTTCATCAGGTTCGCTGCCTCCTCGTCCAGCGAGACACCCGATACCGACTCGCGGAGCATCAGCAGATGCTCCACTGTTAATTGTTGCGTTTCGGCGCGATTTTTGGAGACCTGTGCATCGTTGCCAACACGCCCGATGAGGTTTCGGTAGAACTGGGGGATGCTGAGTCCGCCAAGCGTGCCCTGCGCAGCGGTGCGCAGATCTGCCAGTGCGCGGGCGACGCCGCCGTTGCCCGGCGCGTCGGGCACCGACGCCGCCGCGATATGGCTGGGGTCACTGATGTCAGCGTGCAGGGTGATGTTCGAAGCGTCGGTACCGTCAAAAAAGAGGTAGCCCGTGTTGCCGTCCAGCGCGTAGCCGCTGGCGTGGATGGCGTTCACCTGCGTGATGAGCGTGTTGGCGAGCGTGTTCAGGTCGGCGCGATAGCTCTGCAGGTTCGCGATGGCGTCCATCAGCCCGCGCAACTCGCCCGACTGGATGCGGATATCGACGGGCGTGTTGTCCAGCGAGCGGTTGGCGATATCGAGCGTGGTGGGCAGCTGGAACGAGGCGTTGTCCTGCACCAGCGTGTAGCCGTCCACCGAGACGAGGACGGTGCCGTCCTGAGCGTACTGGGCGCGGGCACCGACGAGTTCGCTCAGGCGCGTGATGAGCTGGTCACGCTGATCGAGCAGACCACCCGGTTCCGCGCCGCTGGCAGCAGCGGCTCGAATCTGTCCGTTGAGCTGCGCCAGTTGCGCGGCGAGCTGGTTCGCCTCTGCGATTCGCGCCTGCGCCTGCTGGAGCAGCTGGCTCTCCTGCGTGGTGAGGTTGCGGTGCAGGCTGCGGAAGGTGTCGGCGAGCGCGCTGGCTGCCTGAATCACGCTCTGGCGGGCAGCCATGCTATCGGGGCGCGTCGCTAACTCCTCGAAAGCGTTGAAGAGCGCGTCGAGCCGCGCGCTCAAGCCCAGCTCGCCCGGCTCGTTGAACAGGCTCTCAATCTGCTGGAGTTGCTGGCGCAGGCTGTCGAGGCGAGCGAGGTCGGCGCTGCTGCCATTAATGCGCTGTTCGAGCATCATGTCGCGCAGTCGCTGGATGCTCTGCGCCATCACGCCGCTGCCGACGCGCAGGCGCGGGCTGAACGCATAGTCGGGCGTGGGCGCGAACACCACCCGACGGCGCGTGTAGCCCGGCGTGTTCACATTCGCCACATTGTGCCCCGTTATATCCAGCCCGATCTGGAACGCGCGCAGCGCACGGATGCCTAACTCGATGCCGTAGAAACTGGACATGGTTCAGACCTCGGTGTTGAGCATCAGGGTGGCGCTGGAGCGGTTGCTGGTGGGCGCGTAGTGTTCGGGTTCGGCGGCACGCAGTAGCATCGCCATCAGCGCGTGCGTGTAGTCCAGCTCGTTGCGGATGATATCGTACGCGCTCTGCACGATTTCATCGAGGACGCGCGCCGTCTCCAGCACACGCTGGAGCAGTTGCGAAGTGCCGTCTTGCGGCTTCTGGCTGCTGTCGGGCGGTTCGGAAGGGGAGGGCAGAGCCGTGCGCAGCTGTTCCAGGCGTTGCAGAACAGGTTGCAGGCGCGTGTTGAGGGCGTCGATGGCGGCGAGGTCGCGCCGCACGAGCGCGTCGCGCCACACTTTCAACAGTGGCAGCGCACGCCTCGTCTCCCGAACCCACTGCATCAGCAATGCGTCGTTCGGTGCGTGTCGGACAGGCTGGTTGTGTTCCTCGCTCACGGTTGTTCACCCCGCTTCATCGAGAGCTGCTCGTACAGTTTTTCGGCGATGCCGAACTGCCCGTGTTGGGAGAGATATTCGGCGAAGGTGAGGTCGAACATCTCCGCATAGTTGAGGGTTTGGGGCTGTTTGGGCACGGTGCGCTGCATTGCCCGCCACAGCTGGAGCAGGAACACCGCCTCAAACTGCTGACAGGCTTCGTGGAGGCGGTGGTCAATCCCCTCACCCTCTCCCCTGTAAGCGGGGGCGAGGGATTGACCAGTGGAACTCCCTCTCCCCGCTGGGGAGAGGGTTGGGGTGAGGGGTTTCTCGCCAGCGTGCGACCCAAAAGCCCCCTCACCCGTACCCTCTCCCCCGTAAACGGGGGAGAGGGTTTTAGAGAGCTGGGGCGAGGGGGGAATGGGATGGCGAAGGTCGATTCGAGGGTTCATTATTGCACCTCCACTTCGGCGTGCAGGGCGCCTGCCGCTTTGAGCGCCTGCAAAATCGCGATTAAATCGCGCGGGCTGACCCCCAGCGCGTTCAGCGCCTTCACCAGCGATTCGACCGACGCGCCCTCCTTGAAGTAGACCATCTGCGCAGGCTCCTGCTGGGCGTCAATCTGGGTCTGGGGCACGACGCGCGTCTGACCCTGACTGAGCGGCGGCGGCTGCGAAACCTCGTAGGTGGTCTGGACGCGCACGGTGATGCCGCCATGCGCAATCGCGACGGGTGCGATACGCACCTCGCCGTTCACCACCACAGTGCCCGTGCGCTCGTTGACCACGATTCGAGCGGTGGTGTCGGGCACAACGGGCAGCGACTCCAGCTGCGCAATCAGCATGATGGGGTCCAGGGCGCCCTGCGCATCCAGCGCAACGCGAATGGTGGCAGGGTCTATCGCCTGCGCCGTCAGGCTGGGGAACGCCGCGCGAATCGAACTGACGATTCGCGCCACGGTGGTGAAGTCGGGCTGGTCCAGCTGGATAATCAGCGAGTTGTCGGCTTGCAGGAACTGGCTGGGCACTTCGCGTTCGATGAGCGCGCCGCCAGGGATTCGCCCGACGGTGGTGTGGTTGCGCTGCACGCGCGCGCCGCCTGCGCTGAAGTTGAACCCACCGATGGAGAGCGCGCCCTGCGCGACGGCGTAGACCGTTCCATCCGCGCCGCGCAGCGGCGTCTGCAACAGCGTGCCGCCCTGCAGCGAGCGAGCGTCACCGATGCTGGAGACCAGCACATCGATGCGGTTGCCCGCGCGGGCGAACGGCGGCAGCTCCGCTGTGACCATCACCGCCGCCACATTCTTCACCTTGAGCGCGTCGGCAGGAACCGTGATGCCGAACCGCTCCAGCATGTTCGCAATCGATTGCACGGTGAACAGGGCGCCCTTGCTGTCGCCTGTGCCCTCCAGCCCCACGACCAGCCCGTAGCCAACCAGCTGGTTGCTGCGCACGCCGCGCACCTGCGCCACATCTTTCAGGCGTACAGCGGGCACAGTCACCACGCCGTTCTGACCCACACAGAGGCTGATCAGCCCCAGAGCCGCTATCGTCAGCACGCTCCGCATCGCACTCACCACCGTCGGGTTAGAATATCAGCTTAAACAGTTTCGTGAGCAGCCCCTCGCGCTGGCGGGAGCCGACCGTGCCCTTGCCCTCGAACTGAATCTGGGCGTTGGCGACCAGCGCCGATGGGATGGTGTTGTCGGCGCGGATGTCCCGAACACGCACCAGCCCCGTGAAGACGAGCGTCTGCGTTTCGTCGTTGATTTTGAGCGTGCGTCGCCCTTCCACGCGCAACACGCCGTTCGGCAGGGTCTCCACCACCACGACGGTGATTCGAGCGGTGATGCGTCCGCTGCGCGAGGTGCTGCCCGCGCTGCTCAAATCGGTTTTGCCGCCCGCGCTCAGCTCAGGCCAGAGCAGCTTGAGCAGCGGTCCCACGCCCGCCTGTGTGGATGCCGATTCGCTCTTCTTGACGGCGGTGTCCGCGCTGGTGGTGGCGGTGGTGCTTTCGGTCACCACGATGGTCAGCAGGTCGCCCACCTGCCGCGCCTTGAAGTCTTCAAAGAGTGAGCCGCTCTGCTCGCTCCAGAGGGAGCCCGTGGGGGCAGGGAGCGAGTTTGCCGCGCCTGTCTCTCCATCACGGTTTGGAACAGCCCCCTCACCTGTACCCTCTCCCCCGCTGGGGGAGAGGGGGTTTTCAACTCCCTCTCCCCAGAGGGGAGAGGGTTGGGGTGAGGGGTCAGCTGCTATTTCCTGCAGCGTCAAGAGAAGGGACGGGTCACCCAGAGAAGGGACGAGAGCAGGGGCAAAACCGATCATCCATACAAACTGCACGATGGGCAGAAGCGCTATCATAAGATCACCTCCACGCGCCCGCGCTCAATCACACGGGCGCGAACGGTCTTCTGAGTGGTCGGGATATACACGGGGATAATCTCCTCTGCGGCGCCGGAGGCGCGCGCCGTGCCCGCCACTTCCAGCAGCACGCCCTCGACGCGCACCTGCACCTGCACCGTCTCGCCGGAGCGCACCAGCAGCGGGCGCGAGCGCTGGGGCGCACGGAAGCGGAGCGTGTGCTGTGCCCACGGCTGATTATTGATGCACACCGCCACGGTCAGCGATGCTGTGTCGCCCGCGATGCGCGGCTCGCCCATCAGCTGCAACGCCAGCTCGCCCTCGGGCAGAGCGAGCGCGTTCGGCAGGCGTCCCGATTCGAGCTGCCACTCTTTTGCCGGATCGCCCAGCACGCGCTGCAGTTGCTCCTGCGCGAATCGCACCAGCGCATCGCCTGAAACCGATTGCGCCTGCCGCACGATTCGCACGGTGTCGGGCATCTGAATCTGCACGCTTTTTGGGTCAATCCCGTGCTGGCGCAGGCGGGTGATCAGCTGCTGGCGGGTGAAGAGCCGTTTCTGGGCGGGCAGGGGCGACGCGCCCAGCTCGATCGCCTGCAGTCGCTCGCGCAGCGCGGGCGCGCCACCCGTGAGCGTGGCAATCTCGCCCAGCCGAAACCGCTCGGCGCGAACGACCACCTCGGGCTCGATCCGAATCTGGAGTGTCGCCTCATCCGTGAGCAGTGCGCTGACCCATCCGATGGTCATTATCAGGCACAGCGCTGCTCGCATCACGGCTCCATTATCGGCAGCGGGCGCGTCGATATGCAGTCGGCGCTACGGCACATTCGAAGCGTGTCCCCGAATCTCGCGGATTGCCTGCAGATGCTCGCTGTAGGTGCGGGTGAAGCGGTGGTAGCCATCCGCCTGCGCCACATAGTAGAGATAATCCACCGGCGCGGGGTTCAGCGCAGCGCGCACGCTCGCCAGACCAGGGCTGGCAATCGGTCCCGGCGGCAGACCCCTGCGCCGATAGGTGTTATACGGCGATGGATGTTGCAAATCGCGATACAGCACACGCGACTTCCACTGCCCCATGCCGTACAGCACCGTCGCGTCGATCTGCAACGGCAGTCCCTTTTTGAGCCGATTGTAGATGACAGCAGCGATCAGGGGGCGGTCAGTGTCGTGCATCGCTTCCTTTTCAATCATCGAGGCGACGGTCAGCACCTCGTGCAGGCTCTGCTGGCGTTGCTCCATCTGCTGGCGATAGGGCAGGTAGACCTGTTGCAGGGTCGCCCGCAGCATCACGCGGATCGCCCGCTCGGCGCCGCTGCCAGGTGGCAGCCGATAGGTGCTGGGGAACAGATAGCCCTCCAGCGTGCCCTGCTCGGGCAGCGGCAGCCCCACATCCCGAAAGCGCCAGGGCTGACTGCAGAGCTTGAGGAACTCCTTCGCGTCGGCGATGCCGCGCTCGTGCAGGCGTTGCGCGATTCGGAAGCGGTTCCAGCCTTCGGGGATGGTGACCCAGTTGCGGGTGAACCGCTCATCAATCAGAATCCGGGCGATTTCAAAGAGCGTCTGGTTGGGGCTGAACTCGTAGTCGCCGGGTGCGATGCGCTGTTTGCCGTTCCAGCGCAGATAGAGTTTGAGCAGGGTCGGGTTGCGGATGAGCTTGCGCTCGGCGAGGCGCTGGGCGATGGCTTCGGGCGTGAGCGGCTCGCGCAGGCGCACCAGCTGCGGCTGGAAGCGCGAGCTAAGCGGGCGCGTCTGACGATACACCCACCATGCGACGCCACCCGCGCCCAGTAGCAGCAGACCTGCCCCTATCAGCAGCCACTTCAGCCATCGTCGCATGCTCATCCCTGCCCGAAGTCAGCCCCGGCTCACCGCGCGGCGATGGGTTAGCCCCGCAATCAGGCGCGGAATGCCCGTGAACAGCCCCAGAAAAATCAGCGAGAAGAGCAGAAAGGTCGGGCTGATCGCCAGCAGGGTGGCGCCGCGCCCCAGGAAGACCCACGCGCGCAGCACCACGCCCATCACCACGCCCAGCACCCACACCGCCACGAACGCCCAGCGCGGCGGGACAGCCCGATACAGCCCCACCAGCGCCCCGACACCGAACCAGCCGATATAAAACGGCACCAGCGTGCGCCCGATGTCGGACAGAGTGAACGGCGTGCGATGCTGATGCATCCCGATCAGCACGAACGCCAGGATCGCGATTGCATCCCACGCCAGCCAGCCCCAGCGCATCGATCCTTATCATACCCGCTCCAGCGGGTATACTTGCGAACAGGAGGGTTCGCCGTGCGATATATTCCAAGCATCGGCATGGAGGTGCATGCGCAGCTGCTCACCGAGAGCAAGATGTTCTGCGCATGCCCCACGCGCTTTGGCGACGCGCCGAACACCAGTGTGTGCCCCATCTGCCTGGGGTTGCCCGGCACGCTGCCTGTGCCGAACAGGAAGGCGGTCGAGCATGTGATTCGCACCGCGCTCGCGCTCAACTGCCGAATCGCGCCCGTCACGCTGTTCTACCGCAAAAACTATTTCTATCCCGACCTGCCCAAAGGCTACCAGATTTCGCAATACGGCGAGGTGCATCCGATAGGCACGCAGGGCTATCTGGAAATCGTTGTTAATGGCGAGCGCAAGCGCGTGCGCATCAAGCGCGTGCATTTAGAGGAGGATACGGGCAAGCTGCTCCACTACCTGCCAGGCGAAAGTGAGGTGGACTACAATCGCGCGGGCGTGCCCCTGATGGAGATTGTAACGGACTTCCCGCCCGACCTCCATTCGCCTGAGGAGGCGAAGGAGTATCTGCTCCAGTTGCGGGCGATTCTGACCTATCTGGGCGTGTGCGATGGCAAGATGGAGGAAGGCTCCCTGCGCTGTGAACCGAACATCAGCGTCGCGCCCGAGGGCGCTGAACGGCTCGGCGTCAAAACGGAGCTGAAAAACCTCAACTCGTTCCGCTCAGTGGTGCGCGGAATCGAGTTCGAAATCAATCGCCAGATTGCCCTGCTGGAGCGGGGCGAGCCAGTGGTGCAGGAGACGCGCGGCTGGAACGAAGAGAGCGGCTATAGCTTCCCCATGCGCACCAAAGAGTACGAGCAGGACTACCGCTACTTCCCCGAACCTGACATCGTGCCGATCCAGATTACCGACGAGTGGCTGAATGAGTTGCGGGCGACCATTCCCGAACTCCCCTTAGCCAAATGGGAGCGGTATCAGCGCGAGTATCAGCTCTCGGCTTACGATGCGAGCGTGCTGACCGCCGATTATGAGACGGCAAGCTTTTTTGAGGGCTGTGTGGCACACGGCTGTGAACCCAAAGCCGCCTGCAGCTGGATCACTGTCGAGCTGGCGGGTCGGCTGAACGAAGATAACAGGCGTATCAGCGACACGCCACTGACCCCCGCCCACCTCGCTGACCTGCTGAGCCTCATCAAAAACGGCACCATCAGCGGGCGCATCGCCAAAGAGCTGTTCGATGAGGTGTACCAGACGGGGCGGATGCCCTCCGACATCGTGAGGGAGCGCGGCTTAACGCAAATCTCAGACGAACAGGTGCTGCGCGCCGCGGTGCAGCGGGTAATCGACGAGAACCCCGACGCCGTGCAAAAATACAGGGGCGGCAAGACGGGCGTGATGGGCTTTCTGGTCGGACAGGTGATGAAGGCAACCCAGGGACGGGCGAACCCCCAGCGCGTGCAGGAGCTGTTGCGCGAGGAACTGGAGCGAGTATAATAGACTCTGTGGAGAGCGGAAGCAGCGCTTCCGCTCTCCGACAAAGACCGGAGGCGACAACAACGGTGTTCCGACTTTTTCGGCGCAGTAAGCCTGAGTCGAGCGAGCAGAGCGAAGCGATACCGAGCCACCTGCTCGTGCCCTTCAGCAACACCGCCGAGGACCAGCAGGTTCTGCAGTTCGCCTGCGAGCTGGCGGACGCGCTGGGCGCGCGGCTGACCGCGCTCTGCCTGGTGGAGGTGCCCCGCTCCTTCAGCCTGCAGGAGTGCCCGCAGGCGCGACTCGCCGAAGGCGAACAGATGGCCCAAGCTGCCCGCGAAATCGCCCAGCAGGTGGGGCTGCGCCACTTCGAAGTGCACATCAAGCCCGCTTACCACTGCGGGCACACCATCGTCGATATGGTGAAGGAGCTACGCGCCGACATGGTGCTGATGGCAGCCCGCTACCGACGCCGACTGGGACTGCAAACGCTGGACGACACGGTGGAGACCGTGCTGCGCCGCGCACCCTGCCAGGTGTGGCTCTACGGAACGCCCGAAGGGGAGAAATAACCATGCGAATCGTGATTATGGGCTGTGGACGCACAGGTTCAATCCTCGCGCTGCTGATGAGTCAGGCGGGGCATCAGGTGACCATCATTGAGCGCTCGCAGGACGCGCTGCTGCGGCTGGGACGGCATCACACCTGCCAGATTGTGATTGGCGACGGGCTGGACGAAGACACCCTGCGCCGCGCCGAGGTGGACAAAGCCGACGCTTTCATCGCCTGCACGCAGGGCGATAACACCAACCTGATGGTGGCGCAGATGGTGCGCGAACTGTTCGGCGTGCAGCGCGTGGCGGCGAAGGTGAACGACCCCGTGCGGGCTGACGCCTATCGGCAATACGGCATCTTCACGCTCACCTCTGGCTCCCTGCTGGCAGGCTACCTGCGCGACTGGTTGCTGAACCAGCCGACCCGCAACATCGAGGAATACAACCAGTTCTATCCTGAACTGCGAGTGCTGCTGCAGGATTAGCGATGGCACGCGGTGCGTGGCGGCTTCTGGTTGTCGGTCTGCTCATCAGCGCTTGCAATACAGGGCGCCAGCCCAGCCCCGAACAGTTCCGCTACCCGCTTGCTGTCTATATTCAATCGGCTCCGAACGACTTCTGGCAGGCGATGGAGGCGGGGCTGCGTGCGCGGCTCAATCAGCCTGGTATGGAGCTGACGGTGCGCCACTTCGATGCAGGGGCGCGCGACGCGGTGGCTCGCCAGCTGCGGGAGGGTGAATGGCGGGCGGTCGCGCTCTGCAGTCCGCCCGATCAGTGGGCCGTGGAAACCATCCGGCAGGTGATGGGGAACGGAATCCCGCTGTTGTGCGTCGCGACCGATGTGCCCGATTCGGTGCGCGCGGGCTTTGTGGGCACTTATTACTACGATGCGGGGCGCAAAGCGGGCGCGTGGTATGCCCGACGCCTGCGGCGAGGTGTTGTGGTGCTCATCACGGGGCATCCTGTGCCGCATGCGGCCAGCGAGTTCTGGGAGGGCTTTCGGCACGGGCTGCTGTTCAATCGGCGACTGCAGGCACAGCTGCTCTCGTTAGGGGATAGCCGTCAGGCGTGGGCTGCCTTTCAGCGCGTGCGCCGCGACCCATCCGTGCAGGGCATCTTCCTGATGGGCGCGGAAGTCGCTGCACAGGTCATGCAGGCACTCACCGATCAGCCCCGCCCGAACCATCTCGGCATCCTGAGCTGGCGTGCCGAAGCTGACGAGTGGTACTTCAACGGGCGATGCGATTTGCTCGTTCGGGAGCAGCCCCAGCAGATAGGTGAGCGGTTAGCCAACCTGTTGCGCGACCACAGTGCAGGGCGCGGCAAGCCCCAGACCGTGTTTATTCCCTATGTGTGGCGGGCACGCTGATGCCCCCTCACCCATACCCTCTCCCCTCCTTACAAAGAGGGGAGAGGGTATTATCTCGTCACCAGTTGCGCAGCACAATATCGGGACCCAGCGGCGGGCACTCGAACACATCGGCGCCACGCTTGCGCAGGTGAACCCCATACCAGAACACGATGTCCTGATTGACCACCGACTCGCCGTTTGCATACTGGCTGATGTTGGCGAATGAGCCGCTGTTCCCGATCAGTTCCTGGTCAGCGCCGCCGGACTTGTTGCCCTTATAGCGCACGACCCACACATCGCCCTCGCCGGTAGTAGGCAGTTCATAGTAGCCGTCTTTGGGGCCGGGGATAATCTCCACGCTGCGGCGGGTGAGGGTGTTGGTTATGCGCCAGCGGCGGTTGCGACCGGGCTGGCGGAAGCGCTTCGCCTCCAGCCGAATGAGGTTCCAGCGCGGATGCGGCTCACGCAACGGCGCATCGGCTTCCTCCACGATGTGGTTGCCTGCTTCATCGATGTCGAAGTCGATGCGCCAGTAGGCGTTGTGCAGGCGCCCATAGCAGACGCAGGAGCTGTCAACATAGCCGTACAGGAAGCGCGGGCGAATGATGCCATCGGGATGGAATCGCCAGCCCGGGATGTAGCGGTACCAGCCCGCACTGCACTCGCTGATCAGCACCAGCTCGCCCGTATCGGGGTCTTCGAAGACGCCCACGCCGCGGAAGTTGCCCGAATCGTTGGCGTCGTCGCAGATGGTGATGGCGCGGGTGCCCGGATTGGCGAAGCGCAGACCATTACCCAGATCGGTGCCCGTGCATTTGAAGCAGGTCTCGCTGTAGAGCCAGTCGCGGTAGGGACCGCAGGCGTTGCCGTCATAGAACACATTCAGCACGGGGATACCCGCGCGGCGGATGACCAGATGTCCGCGATAGAACACATCGCGCAGCTCCACGCCCGCGCCAAAGGATTGATCGGAGGTGGTGGCGGAGGGTCGGCGCACCAGCATCTGCCAGATGGGGTTGCTGGCGGGCCAGGCAAGCGCCTGCCACGCGCTACCACCAGGGCCGGAACAGGTGCCACCTGAAGCGGGTCCGTTGCACGCAGCGGGGAAGAAGTCGCTGCTGCCTGTGCCGTAGCCCGCCACGCGCTGGTCGACCATGTCGATGAAGAAGGTGCCAATCTCGCGCTCGCGTCCGCTACCGGGTCGGAAGTGCATCAGCACGGCGATAGTGCGATGCTCGGGCGGCTTGCCACCGGTGGGCACGCCGTCGTAGCGCTCCAGCGTGGTGGGGGGCGCGACCTCGGTCAGCACGGGCGGCATGCCGGGCGAGCAGAAGGCGATGCCACGACGCAGCGGCTCGCCATATTTGGGGTCCGCCATCAGAATCTCCACCGCCTCGCGGAACTCCTCCTCCGAGAAGAGGTAGGGCTGCTCCCTGAGCGGCTGCAGGATCACGCGCCGTGCGCGCGGGAAATCCGCAACTACACGATAGCCGATGTTGTTCGTGTAGTCGTAGATGATCAGGATGGCGTTATCGGGCGGGGGCAGCGTGCCAGGCTCGCGTCCCCACGGGTAGTGAAGGCTGGCTTGCAGCACATTGTAGCGCACCTTCTCCAGGAATCGCATCGACGGGTGCGCCATCAGGTTGCGAGCGAACTCCACTGTATCGCGTTCAGTAATCACATGGAAGATGCCCACCCGCACACTGGTGCCCCGCACGGGCACAGCGTCGCGGATGGAGCGTACCAGCGGCAACCCCAGCGGGTTGTCTGCCTGCAAAGCCTGCACTGCGTTCAATAACTTGACCATCGTCCTGTACCTCCTTAGGGTTGCGTGCGTACCCGAATCACCGTGCTGGGTGGCGAAGCGTTGCCGCCCATATCGATGGCACGCACAGAGTATTCATATTCCGTGTCGGGATGAAGTCCTGCATCGTCGAAGGTGGTCTCGGTGCTGAAGGTGGTGGCGAGAAGGCGCGGGCGAGCCTCATAAGGGGCGCGGCGCCAGATTTCGTAGTAGACCACCTTTTCATTATCGGTGGACGCGCTCCATGCCAGCCGAATGCGGGTCGACGAGAGCGCGTTGCCAGTTAGATTAGTGGGCGTTGTGGGTGGCTGCTGATCGGGCGGATAGACCGCCGTCGCGATGGCAATCGGCGGCGCCTTGTCGGTGGCTAACCACGCCTGATAGAGGCGCTCGCCCCAGTCGTCGGTCGTATTCGCGCTGCGTAAGAATTCGATATATTCGCGCGTGATGACCTGATAGTAGAGCGTTGCCCGCACTTTGACGGTGCCAGGGGGCGGGTTATAGGCGGCGTCATCCCAGAACTGCCCATCACGATAGGAGACGCCGACGGGCTGGGCGCGCCGCTGGGCGAACGCGCTGTGGCGGAAACCCTGTGGCGGGATTCGATTATCGAACAGCACCGTGTTGGCACGCATCATGTGGAAGGTGGGCGTGCCATTCTCGCCCAGCTTCGCCCGATAAATGCGGGCTTGCGGGTCTTCAATCAGGGTGGCGGTCTCAAAGTCATAGCGCCCCGATTCGCCGATCACATTCCCGCGCGCGTCCAGAAACTCCACATGAATCCATGCGCGTCGTGCGTCAGGGTCACCTGTGGGGAACTTGTGTCCTGTGCGGTTGTACACACGGAACACGATGGGGCTGCCCCGCTTGGGCCGTTGCTGGATGTTGAGCTTTGCTGCCTGCCGCAGCATCTGGATGGCGCGGTAGCGTCCAGCTGTGAGCGCGTCCAGCGCCCAGTCGTCATAGCCCCAGAACATGGGCAGGATTTGCAGGACCCAGTAGTTGCTGCCGGTGAAGGTGTGGCGGTGCAGATCGGGGCGCACTGGAGCGGGCTGCTCTTCTGCCGCTTTGCCTGTTGTTTTAGGCATGTGGCAGTCCTGGCACTGGATGCCGCGCCGTGCATAGTCGCTCAGCAGCCATTCGCTGTAGATGCGGGTGATGGGCATGTACTGGTGCGGTGGCTGAGTGAGGGGGTTCTGGGCGAAGCGGGGGTTGCTCACCTCGTGGCACTGACCGCAAAGGTGTCCGCTGGTGTGGAAGGGCGAGTAGAGCCAGTCATGGTTAGCGCGGGAGTCGCTTCGCGGACCGCGCTTGGCGGTGTCGTTCGAAATCACTATCATGCCGTTGCCGTAGCCGGGCACGGGATGGTCGCTGAGGCTACGCCCCTCCTCGCTGAGCGGATCCACCATGCGATGGCACACATCGCACTGGACGCCGTTGAGGTCATCGGTATTGAAGCTGGAGCCGTCATAGGGCTGGGAGCGCATCTCCAGCCATGCGGTGGGCGAGTGGCATCGCCAGCAGAATTGTGCGGAGCCGGGTGCATCCTGTTCGGCGATGGTGAGCGCGGCGCGAAAGACGGGGTCGCGTGCCGCCTGCGCCATCATGTTGCCCATCCACTGGAAGTGCGGCTCCTGTTCGCTGGTGAAGTAGGGGTTCACGCCCCCTGTTTCAGGGTCATAGGCGTATCGGCTGTTGCCATGGCAATACTGGCACAGTTCGGTGGACTGGAAAGCATACCCTTCTTCACGGGGTTGAGAGCCAGGGAGATAGAATCCGCCGCCGCCCAGCGCCATCAGCATGATGGATGGCACCAGGTAGGCACCGATGATCACCCGTCGCTTGTCGGTTATCATAGTAGCTCCTTTCCGACCCTGCTCATCCCCGCTGGCAGGGTCTTTGGCGAACATGTCTCTCGCACGCAGTCCTATTATACCCTATTTTGGGGGTATACTCCCAGCGGTATGGCGCGGGAGCAGGTGGTGGAGGGGCTGATTTTGCGCCGCTGGGGCGCGCATGAGGCGGACAAGTGGGTCAGCCTGCTGACACGGGAGCAGGGCAAGCTGCGCCTGCGTGTGAAGGGCGCGTATAAACCGACCAGCCGTATGGGGATGCTGGCGGAGCCGCTCAATATCGTGCGCACGCGCGTGGTTCAGGGGCGTCACCAGCGGCTGATGGTTCAGCCCCAGATGATCACGGCTTTTTTGAGGGTGCGCAGCGAGCTGGAACGGCTCAGCGCCGCGCTCGCACTGCTGGAGCTGGTGGACCGCTGGCTGCCCGAGGAGCATGGAGAACCCGCTGTGTATGAGACCGCGGTGGCTGCGCTGACCGCGCTGGAGCAGGGTCAGGAGAGCCTCACAGTGATGGGCTGGGCACTCTGGCGACTGCTCTCGCTGCTGGGCTACTGTCCGCAACTGGATGCCTGCGCTCGCTGCGGTTGCGCCGATCCCAGCGAGGGCTGGCTGCTGAACGCCGATGAGGGTCAGCTGCTCTGTGCGCGTTGCGGCGGCAGTCGAACCGCCACGACGCGCCTGTCATCCGGGCAGGTTGCGACCCTGCGCAACTGGGTTCAGCGCGATAGCCCGCCCGATTCGCCCGCTCCCGACGCCGCCCCGCTGTTGAGCCTGGCAACTCGCTATGCTGAACATTATCTGGACGATTCCGCCCGCTGGCTGGAGTTTCTCCATCGCCTGCGCGCCCTGCCCGAAAGGGTGTAAAGCATGCCCAGCCCCACCGTGAGCGCGAGCCAGGTGGACGGCTCCGGAATGACCTCTGGCGTGTCACCACGATTGATGAAAAGGAGCGGGATCAGCGGTATTAAACCCCACCAGTTGTTGCGGCGGATGGGCGGCATGGGAATCTCCGGCATTTCAGCGGGTGGCACGATCGGTGGCGGCGATTCAGGCGCCGTTTCGGGCAGGGTCTCCAGCTCACTCAGCGCCGCTGGCGGGAACAGGTCAGCAGCGACCGCCTCCTCCAGTGGCACATCGACGACTTCCACACCGGGTACCAGCGGTTCTGGCAGGCGCTCCACCAGCACAGGTGGTGATAGCGCAGAAACCACAACGGGAGCCGCTGGCGACTTAACGGCAGGGCGTGGTAAGCTCACCGCGGGCGTCAGGGGATTGCCGCACTCCGCCAGCAACACGGGCTTCCCCGTGCTCTTCAGCACGAACACCTCTTTCCCGCGCGGCAGCAACCGACGCTTGACCAGCAACTGCCCATCAGGAGGCGCGTAGTAAACAAAGAACTCGCCGCTGCGCTCCAGACGGGTCAGCCGTAGATTTTTCTCAAAGAAGTCGGCAATCGCGTAGGCAGGCTGTTTAAAGTGGCGCGCGTAGCGCTGGGCGACCACTGGCTCCGTGCGAATCTGCTGAGCCAGCTCGCGTGCGCTGCTCACCGGGCGCACCAGATAGCTGTTGCGCGGCATAAACAGGCTGGGGTTCCCCAAGCCCGACGCTCCTGCCAACAGGGCAATCAGTATAGAACCAATCCGCATCCAACGGAACCTCCCCTCGATCTTTCCACACGGGGCAGCGTGTGGCACAAACGCTTCACACCCCACCAGCACGGTTTTCACCCGTTGTGTGGAACAGTACCACCCTATCGACGGTGCTGACCCGCCGCAGGTTCCTCAACCATTCTACCTGATGGGCGCGATGGCAATCGTTGCCGACACCCAGGTCGGCAGCCTATTCTGTGCTGTTGCCGAGTTCCAGCGAAGGCTGCCAGCCCATGCGGGGTGGCTCCAGCTGGAGGTGCGCCCAGGCTGCCGGGGTCGCCACACGCCCGCGCGGGGTGCGCTGCAGGAAGCCCAGCTGCATCAGGTAAGGTTCGTACATGTCTTCGATGGTGCCCGGGTCTTCCTGAATGGCGGCGGCGAGGGTGTCCAGCCCGACAGGACCGCCACCAAATTTTTCGATGAGGGTGCGCAGGATTTTGTGGTCGAGTTCGTCCAGCCCGCGTTCGTCCACGCCCAGTCGCTGCAGGGCTTCGCGGGTGAGCGTGAGATTAATGGTGCCATCGCTCAGCACCTGGGCGAAGTCGCGGATGCGGCGCAGGAGACGATTGGCGATTCGGGGCGTGCCGCGCGATCGGGACGCGATCTCCTGCACGGCTGCGTCTTCGATGGGCACACGCAGGATTCGCGCAGAGCGACGCACAATCTGCGCCAGTTCCTCCAGCGTGTAGAACTGGAAGTAGTGAACGATTCCAAATCGGTCGCGCAGGGGCGAGGTGAGCAGTCCTGCGCGCGTGGTGGCACCCACCACGGTGAAAGGTGGCAGGTCGAGGCGCAGGGAGCGAGCGCCTGCACCCTTGCCCAACACAATATCAATCTGGAAATCTTCCATCGCGGGATAGAGCACCTCTTCAACAGGGCGGCTGAGACGATGAATTTCATCAATAAAGAGCACCTGACCGGGTTCCAGACTGGTGAGAATCGCCGCCAGATCGCCCGGTCGCTCAATCGCGGGTCCAGAGGTGATATGGATGGGCACGCCCATTTCGTTGGCAATGATGGTGGCGATGGTGGTTTTACCCAGCCCGGGTGGTCCGAAAAGCAACACATGATCCAGTGGTTCACCGCGCGCCCGTGCTGCCTGAATGAAAATCGCGAGATTCTCCTTCAGCTGTTGTTGTCCGATGAACTCGCTCAGGCGGCGGGGACGAAGGGTCGCCTCGCTCTCCAGCTCGTCCTGATGGCGAGCAGGGTCTACCAGACGCGCGTGCCGATTCAGTTCAGCCATTCAGGGTCAATTTTACCCGTTCAGCCCAGCCCGGTGGGTAGGGGGCGTTTCGGGCGCGGTTCGAAGTCGGGCAGTTTTGGCGGGTTCGCCTCTATCTGCTTCAGAATCTCCTCAATCGCCCGCTCCAGCTGGGGATCGCGCCCCGCCATGTAGTCCTGGGGCGCGTACTCCACCTCGATATCGGGGTCGGTGCCGTAGTTCTCGACACCCCAGCCCACATCGATGAACCAGAAGGCGTATTCGGGCTGGGTGGTCAGTCCCTGATCCACAAAGATCGATTTGGGCGCGATGCCGATGACGCCGCCCCAGGTGCGCTTGCCGATGAGGGTGCCAATCTTCATGAGTTTGAAGGCGTGGCTGAACATGTCGCCATCGGAGCCTGCCCGCTCGTCGGTGAGAGCAACGATGGGTCCCATCGGCGACTCGTAGGGATAGGGGATGGGTTTGCCCCAGCGTGGCACATCGTAGCCGAGCCGCTTGCGGGCGAGTTTTTCCAGCAGCAGGGGCGAGACGAAGCCGCCGCCGTTCGCCCGCACATCCACAATCAGCGCAGGATACACCAGCTCCGCCAGATAGCCCCGATGGAACTCGGCAAAGCCGCGCGGTCCCATATCGGGGATGTGAATGTAGCCGACCCGACCACCCGTGCGCTCATGCACAGAGGCACGATTGCGGTTGACCCATTCGCGATAGCGCAGCCAGGTTTCGTCGCCCAGCGTTCTGGTCACCACCTGGCGCGTTTCGCCTGTGCGGGTGCGGATGGTCAGCTGCACGGGCTGGTTAGCGAGGTGGAGCAGGAGGTGTCCTGGTGTGAGGTCGCGGGTGAGGGGTCGCCCGTTGATGGCGATCAGCCAGTCGCCCTCCTGCACCTGCACGCCTGGCTCGCGCAGGGGCGAGTCGCCGCCCTCCACCCATGGGTCGCCCGCCACGATGTGGGCGATTCGGTACGCCTGCGCTTCTTCGTCCCACTCGAAATCGGCGCCGAGCAGCCCCACATTATATTCGGGCGGTTTGCGGTAGTCGCCACCGAACTCGTAGCAGTGCGAGGTGCCCAGCTCGCCCTGCATCTCCCACATCAGGTCAGAGAACTCGCTGCGGGTGGCGACGCGCTCCAGCAGGGGATAGTAGCGGTCATACACTTTTTGCCAGTCGACGCCCGACATATCGGCGCTCCAGAAGTAGTCGCGCTGCAGGCGCCACGCCTCGCGGTACATCTGCTTCCATTCGGCGGTGGGGATAACAGCGCAGCGTATACGCCTGAGATCGATCCAGCCACTCTCGCGCGAGGGTTCAGCCTGCTCATGCTTTTCGTCGGGCTTCTGACCCGCCATCAGCACGCGCAGCCGCTTGCCCGACCGATATACCAGCGTGGTGCGATCGAGCGAGAGGGTGTAGTCCGACACGCGCTGGAGCAGCTCTTCCTGCTTGCCGTTGCGCAGGTCATACATGATGAGCGAGGCTTTCGCGGATGGCTCGGTGGAGAACCAGTCCTCTTCGTCCAGTGTGCCCTGTATCGGGTAGGAGATGACCAGCAGACGCCCCTTGCCCAGCCCTTTCACCATGCCGTAAATGCCCTCGGGCAGCGGAATGGTGAACACGCGCTCTTCGATGCCCTCAAAATCGATTGGCACGGGTCTGGGTGAGGGGGTCTCCTGCGCCTGCTCTTTTGGTTCGGGCGGTTCCTGCAGCGGTCGTGGCGCGGGCAGCAGCGGGTTCGGCACATCCGCCCGCAGCGTCACGCCCAGCACTCGCATCCCGCGCGGGAAACTCAGCTCAAACTGCATGTTGTCAAACACGGGGTTGTAATCCCGATAGGATACAAAATAGAGCAGCTCGCCGTCGGGGTCCCAGTCGGGCAAAATGTCGCGAAACTCTGGATGGGTGATGGCATGCAGGGTATCGGTCTGGGTGTCGTAAATCTGGATGATTGTTGCACGGTCGTTCGGCGAGATGGAGTAGGCAAGCCAGCGTCCATCGGGCGACCATGCGACGCCTGCAATCGCGAAGAAGGCAGACCACTGCGCAGTATGCTCGGTGCGGGCAATCACACGATGCTCGCCCGTCTTGAGGTCAATCAGCATCAGTTCGAAGCGGTGATTGGTGAGGGCAATACGGTCGTCAACGGGCGAGACCTCCAGCAGATAGGCGTGCCCGATATCGATCTCTTCGAAGCGTTGCACGGTTCCGTCGGGTAAGTGGAGTTCGAGTCGCTCTTCACCGCTGGCGTCGGAGATGGTGACGAGCCGCTCACCATCGTGCAGATAGCGGGTGAGTCGGTAGCGGACGCCCTGCGGCTCGCCATGCTGGATGACCGCGCCTTCCCAGTTGCCCATCGTGAAGGGCTTGCCACGCACGGTCAGCACCAGCGAGTGCCCCTTCGGATGGAGCGCGTACTCCTGCAGGTAGTCGGCGGTCTCCACGAACTTGCGCTGTGCCTGCACGCGCGGGCTGCGCAACTCCACCTCGATGCGCCGATTCTCGCCCGTGCGCGTATCATACAGATAGAGATCAGCGCCCGCGTGATACACAATGCGCTCACCGTCGGTGCTGGGATAGCGCACATAGTAGTCAGTGTGGTGCGTGTGGCGCTGCAGGTCGCTTCCATCCGGCAGGCAGGAGTAGAGGTTGGCGATGCCCTCGTGGTCCGAGACAAAATAGATTCGTTCGCCGATCCACATCGGGGCGGTGAGGTCGCCATCGGTGGGCTTAAAGCGTTCGAACTCGCCGGTGCCGTTGCGGTCGATCCAGAACACGCCGGCGGTGCCACCGCGATAGCGTTTCCAGCGAGCGGGATCGCCCGTGTGTCGTCCCAGCACGACTGCGCCGTTGGGTCCGAAGGCGATATGGTTTGCCAGCCCGTACGGGTATCGCTGGGGCAGACCACCCTCCCGCGCGACGCGCCAGAGCCATATCTCCCGTGGTGGGCGCGCCGCGTTGCTGGTGTAGATGACTTCTTTACCGTCGGGCGTCCAGCCGACCACCATCACGCGACTGGCGCCCTGATAGGTCAATCGGCGCGGCTCGCCCCCTTCCGCCGGCATCAGATAGACTTCGGGCTGACCCTCATCCCGCGCCACAAACGCCAGCCACTGCCCATCCGGCGAATAACAGGGGCTGATGACCTCGCTGAGGCTGGTGGTCAACCGCCGTGCAATCCCGCCTTCTACCGAAACCGTCCACAAATCATCTTCACACACAAAGGCGACCCTGTCGCCACAGATGGTCGGAAAGCGATAGTACCCTCTGTGCATAGCAAGGGGGATTATACCAGAAGGTGTGCTGCTCTGTACCGGCATGGGTAGAATCTATGGTGGAACTATGGGACAGGGACAGCGATTGCGTCGAAGTGCTGAGATCGAACCGCTGCCACTCTGGGATGGCAATCCAACAACGGCATCGAATGGAGCCACGCCCGGGTGTGAAATACCCTCACAGCCTTTAGGCCCGAACCAGATTTATCATGGCGACGCTCGTGCGCTATTGCCGCTCATAGCGCCAGAGAGCATAGCCCTCAGTGTCTGGTCGCCCCCCTACTTTGTCGGTAAAAGTTATGAAGCCCACCTGACCTTTGAGGACTGGAAGGATCTGATTGCCGAGGTAATAAAGCTCCACTTCCCGATTATTCGTCCTGGAGGGTTTGTTGCGATTAATATCGCGGACATTCTCTGTTTCCGCGATCCCACGATGCCACGCTTGCAGGCAGAGGCGACCGATCGGCGCCGCTGCCCCGTAACGCGCGAGGATGTGCTGGCAGCGATGGCGGAACATCCCCACCTCAATCGGTATCAATTAGCGAAGCTTTTAGGGTGCAGCGAGCAGACCATCGATCGTCGTTTGCGTGGCAATAATGTGCGAGGTGGCAAATATGCCACGCAGACGCGCGTCCAGCTGGTTGGTGGGCTTATTGAGCAGTGGTGTGCGGCATCGGGATTCTATCTGTATGACCGCCGTATCTGGGTCAAAGACCCTGCATGGGAGAATAATCCCTGGTTCACCCTTTCGTATCGCTCCGTTGACGAGTTCGAGTACATCTACATTCTCTGGAAGCCTGGGGTAACGAAGATACGGCGTTCACGCCTGAGCCGTGATGAGTGGGTGGAGTGGGGTTCACGCGCCGTCTGGCGGTTCCCCTCCGTCCGAAAAAATGACCTGCACGAAGCTCAGTTCCCTGTTGAATTACCCCGACGCCTGATACGCCTTCTATCTGAACCTGGCGATATTATCCTTGACTGCTTCATCGGTAGTGGCACAACCGCCATCGCTGCCCTGGCAGAAGGACGACAGTTTATTGGCATCGAACTGCACAAACCGTATGTGGAGCTGGCACGCTCCCGCATCGCCTTCTATCAACGGTACCATCGCGATGTTTCTTGAACCTGAAGAGCTGGCACAGGCGCCCCATATCATCGAAGACATAGAAAAGGCGACGCTGCGAATGGTCGTTCAGGGGTTGCTCCTTTATCGGGAAGCAGCTGCCGAAATCTTTCGTGCCGAGACAGACCTGCCCAGCGATATCGCCGAAGACATTACCCGCGAAGCCCTCGACGCGCTGGGGATGTCCAGAATAGGCGTGCGCCTGTTCGGTAAGGTTGACTACAAACGAGCACGCTACTGCTTCAATCCCGATTACGCCGTTCGACAGGCGCTCTTTGTGGATTCCAAAGCCGAAGATGCCGCAGCGAAGAACACAATAACAATCCAGCTGTCTCAAACCTCAATGATTGTGAAACAGTTTCGGGGTGGAAGGGAGATAAGCGAACAGGGCGAAATCCCGATGATTGTGGCAACCGAGCAAGGACGACTCCTTTCCACCACGATATTCGTGAAATATAATTACCAATCTGTAAATAAGAAGCATTATCTAATTAGCATAACAGTGGCAGCATTACCTAACGGACTGCTTCAGCACCGCTATAATCCCTCCGCATCCGATACCATCTGGTTAGCGGGTCGAAACGCGCCTCAGCGCGGTGAAAAGTTTCGAGTTCGGCTTTCACTGACGCGCCTTAAAGCCAGGGCTTCTTGGCGCGTGCAGGAAATCCCTATGCCACCTGAAGCCTTCCAGTGGAATGATTGAGTATCTAAGTTGTGATATGGCCTCACTCTCCTTCCGTCGCGAATAGCACTGGCGAAAATCTTTAAGGGCGGATGGTGGTCGGCATGCTATAATCGATAGCATCATCACGAACATGGGAGGTGTCCACAATGCCGTGGTATATGCGCATGGGACAGGTGCCGCCGAAGCGGCATACGCAGTTCCGCCGACCTGACGGCGGACTCTACGCGGAAGAGGTGCTGGGCACGGAGGGCTTCTCCGGTATCCAGTCGATCCTCTATCACTACTATCCGCCCACGCGCGTGAAGGAGTTCTTCCACTGCTACACGCGCACCATCGAGCCGATCGAGGAGCCGATGCTTCAGCATCGCCACTTCCGCACGAAGGAGATGCCCCCACAGGGTGACCCCATCACGGGGCGCATCGAACTGATGTTCAACGAGGATGTCATCTTCTCTGTGTGTCGCCCCATCGAGCAGATGAGCTACTTCTACAAAAACGCTGACGGGGACGACCTCATCTTCGTGCATGAGGGCACGGGCAGGCTGGAGACGCAGTTCGGGCATCTGCGCTTCCGCGAGGGCGACTATCTGGTCATCCCGCATGGCACCATCTGGCGCATGGTGCTGGACGCGCTGCCAGCCAGGCTCATCTGGATTGAGGCGCGCGGCGGGCAGATCGAAACGCCCAAACGCTACCGCAACGAGTACGGACAGCTGCTGGAGCATTCGCCCTACTGCGAGCGGGACATCCGCGTGCCCGAAGAGCTGGAGACGCGAACCGAACTGGGCGACTTCGAGGTGCGCATCCATCGGCGCGGGCGCGTCTACGCCTACCACTACGAGCATCACCCCTTCGATGTGGTCGGCTGGGATGGCTATGTCTATCCGTGGGCGTTCAACATCAACGACTTCGAGCCGATCACGGGACGCATCCATCAGCCGCCGCCCGTGCATCAAACTTTCCAGGGCCCGAACTTCGTGGTCTGCTCCTTCTGCCCGCGCATGCTGGACTACCATCCGCTGGCAATCCCTGTGCCCTACAACCACAGCAACCTCGATAGCGATGAGGTGCTGTACTATGTGAACCGCAAGTTCGGCAGTCGGCGCGGGATTGAGGAAGGCTCGATCACCCTGCACCCGTCAGGCATCCCGCACGGACCGCAGCCGGGCGCGGTGGAGGCAAGCCTGGGCGCCACACGCACCGAAGAGCTCGCCGTGATGATGGATACCTTCCGCCCGCTGCAGGTGACAAAAGCCGCGCTGGAATTCGAAGACCCGAACTATCCCTTCTCGTGGCTGGGCGCACCAGTGCAGCCGAATGAACCAGGCAAGACCGATACATGGTGATGCCCTCACCCCCTCCCACGCTGTGGGAGAGGGGAGTTGCTGAAAGCTCTGACATGGGGCGAAGGTGTGGGTGAGAGGGCTTTTTCACGAATCAGATGATTGAGCAGAGGCTCTCCGTGCCTGCGGGCGAGCTGAACCTGCCACTGTGTGTGCAGAGCGGGCAGGTATTCCGCTGGCGACCGCTCGATGACAACACCTGGCTGGGTGTCGCAGGCAGCCAGCTTCTGCTTGTGCGCCCCGCCGGCACACGCTGGCACCTGCACGCCCCTGAAACCCGGAACCCCATCGCCACCTTCATCCATCTCTTTCGGCTGGAGATCGACCTCAAGCAGATTCAGGCGCGGCTCGTTCGTTGCCATCCGCTCTGGGGCGAATGGGTGGATGCACTGCCGGGCTTGCGCCTGATGCGCTGGCTGGATGCTGAAGAGTGTCTCTTCTCGTTTCTCTGTACGCCCGCCAACAACATCCCCCGCATCACCGGCATGATTGAGCGGCTCTGCCAGCGCTATGGCGAGCCAATCGCGCAGATAGACCACCAGACCGTGCATGCGTTTCCGAAGGCGTCGGTGCTGGCGAACGCTTCGGAGGCGGAGCTGCACGCGCTGGGCTTCGGCTACCGCGCCCGCATGCTGATTGAATCGGCGCGTGCCCTGCTGGCGCGCGGTGAGGGCTGGCTCGAAAGCCTGCGCGCGTTGCCCTACGAGCAGGCGAAACGCGAACTGTGCCAGCTGCCCGGTGTCGGCGCCAAAATCGCTGACTGCGTACTGCTGTTCGGGCTGGACAACCCGCTCGCCGTGCCCGTCGACACCCACCTGTGGCAGGCGATTCGGCAGTGGCTGATACCCCACCTGCGCACCCGCACCCTGACCGAACGCGCCTACCGCGAAATCACCGACTGGTTCCACGCCACCTTCGGCGAGCTGACAGGCTGGGCACACCAGTACCTCTTCACCGCCCACCTGCTGGGCATGGAGACAAAGAAGGTATAATTTCCTCCGGAGAACCGACGATGGCTGTGGTCAAAGCCAGAACAATCAGCACTGCCGACTTCCTCAATCTGCCCGAGGAGGTGCATCAGAGCGCCTCCGTTGAGCTGCTCTATGGCGAGGTCATCGAGATGCCCAAGCCTTCGTGGGAGCATAACTATTTAGCCTCTTCGCTGATGGCAACGATTGCGCGACACGCACGCAAGCATCGGCTGGGCAAAGCCAGTACCGATTGTCTGGTGATTTTGGATCAGGATTCAGGGGTCGCCCTGGCGCCCGATGTGGTCTATCTCTCCACCGAGAAGCTCGCCCAGATTCAGCACGGGCGCGTGTACGGCACGCCCGATCTGGTGGTGGAGGTCATCAGCCCCTCCTCTGAAATCCACGACCGCATCCACAAGCTGCCGATTTACCATCGCTATCGGGTGCCATGGGTGTGGCTGATTGAGCTGGAGCCATTGCATCTGGAGGAGTATCAGTGGAGCGAGGCGGGCTATATACGGGTGCAGGCGGTGGCGGGCGATGAGCCGTTTACCCCGCGCCTGTTCCCCCGGCTCACCTTTAAGTTGAGCGATTTATGAGCATGGCAACCGATGGCGTTCTGGGCTTCCATCATGCGACCGCAATCGCGGGCGAGGCGCAACCGAATGTGAACTTCTATGCGGGCGTGCTGGGACTGCGACTGGTCAAACGCTCCGTCAATCAGGATGCGCCCGAAGTCTATCACCTGTTCTACGCCGATGCACAGGGCACACCAGGCACTGACCTCACCTTCTTTCCCTGGCGAATCGTCGCACCCTTTCAGGCGGGCACGGGCACGATCCTGGAGCAGGGGCTGCTCGTGCCTGCTGACAGTCTGCCCTACTGGGCGCAACGCCTGCAGAAAGCAGGTGCGCACACAGAGCCAGTCACGGAATGGTTCGGCGAACCCGTGCTGCGCTTTCGCGACCCCGATGGACTGGCACTTGCCCTGATAGGCAGCGCTCACGAGCGACCGTTCAGCGTGTGGGAGCGCAGCCCCGTGCCCGCTGAGCATCAGATACGGGGGCTTTATACCGCCCGAATCGGTGTGGCGACGCATGGAGCAACCGAGCGCGTGCTGACCGAACTGCTGGGCTTCCGTAAAGTGGCTATGGAGGGCGACACGCATCGTTTCGAGATCGGTGCAGCAGGCGAGGCAGGCTTCGGCTACCTCGAAGTGCAGGTACGCCCCGACCTGCCACGCGGACGCTGGGGACGCGGCGGCATGCACCATCTCGCATGGCGCACGCGCGACGAGAGCCACCTGACAGCCCTGCGCGAGCAACTCCAGCAAATCGGACTGAAACCCACCCCGATTATCGACCGATTCTGGTTCCGTTCAGTCTACTTTGTGGAGCCAGGTGGCGTGCTGTTCGAGCTGGCGACCGACGGACCCGGCTTCGTCGTGGATGAAGAGAAGGCGCATCTGGGCGAGCAGCTGGTTCTACCGCCCTGGCTGGAACCACAACGCGAGCTGATTGAGGCAAAACTCCCGCCCATCGCCTATCCGCCCCCGCTGAACCCCTCTTCTCTTTAGAAACGCAGAGAAGCACCCCACACCAATAGCCAGGGCGCCCCACCGGGGGCAGTCCCCTCTCCCCGCACGCAGAGGAGAGGGGCTGAGAGTGAGGGATTTTTCACCGGTGGGAGGCGCTTAGCCCGTGCCCATCAGCACCGTCTGCCACAGCCCGTAGCCGACCCCGTAGCGAGCACGCACACCGTAGAACACCCTGTCACGCATAAACACGCTCTCGCTGGTCGGGCGATCGAGCGCGGCAAACTCCAGCGGCACATCCCGACGCTCCTGCAAAATCACACCCCGCACCGCCCGCGAAGTGTCCAGCAGGAACCACCTGTCCGCCTGCGCACCCGCAATATAGGGCGACACAATCAGGCGCAACTTGCCCTGCAACACATTCCGATACGGCGTGAAGTTGCCCGTCGTGTTCATCTGCACCACTACAGGCGACTCCAGCAGCTCCATCGCCAGCCACTGCAGCGCAGGACCCACCAGCAGCGTGTCAGGCATAATCCCCATCGGGCGACCCCGATCATCCTTAATCAGCATCATCTGCGCCATCGCCTGCTGAAGGTTCTCGGTGTTCAACTCGCCCGTGAAGATGTTGCTCTGCAGTCCGCTCTCGCCCTCTTGATGCGCAGTGCTGAACAGGGGCTGACCGTCGTAGGCAGTGCCGCTCGTGCCCTCCAGCAGCGCGTTGATCACCAGCTGCTCCCGATGGCGCACCGCCTCCAGCGCAAGGTCCTGCACGCGCATCCGAATCATGTCGTACTGCTCATCCTCCAGCGCGCGGCGCTCCACTGCAATCGACGCCTCCCACACCTGGTCGCTGATGGCATACTCGAACGCCCGCAAACCGACGGGCACACGCTCATCGATGAACTCGCGCATGGCGGGCACACTGCCCAGCCAGCCGTACTTCTGTGTGGGCAGATTCGTGCGCACCACCGTCGCGATGCGCGACACAAGGCTCGACTCACTCAGCTGGCGGTAGGCGCGGAAAAACTCCGTGCGCAACCCCGCCTCGATCAGCGACAGCAAATCACTTCGAACCAGTGGCATCGGCTCTCCCTCCCTCAAACGGTGTGATTATCGATGCGAATGCGCACCGTCGTGCTGCTGGGCAACTCCACAACCGTGCCAACGAGAATGTTGTTCACGCTGGTCTTTGCCACCTCGTTATCGGAGACGGCTCGCACCACCGTGCCCACATCGTTCTGGTTGAATGTGCCCGAACGGTTGTAGAGGAAAGTGCCCCGCTTGATGACACGGCACCGCTTCGCGCCATCGGCACCGCTGGCGTTATCGACGCTTTCGAACGCCACGCCCACAAAGCGCAGGTTTGCCGTGTCGGACGCCGGCACCAGATAACCCGCGTTATCCAGACACACCAGCGCACCCTTCCAGATACGCACGCCCCCCTTCACGGGATAGGCAATCAGCAGCCCTTCCTTCTCCTGGGCCTCATGGGGACCTGTGAGTGCAGGCATCGGCTCACCTCCTTACTGACGGTTGGCAAGAATCTCGGCAGGGTCTAAATCGGGGAACACCTGCTGAAGCAACCGGGCTTCTTCGGGGCTGATCGAGGGCGTCTCGTAGGCAGGAATCGGCGCCAGCTCGCCCAGCAGGGGCTGGGACGGCAGCGCGTCCACAAAGCGTCGGAACAACTCGGCAATCGGCACGCTCTCACCGCTGAACACCACACTCGCCTCACCCTGCAACAGGATCGCCTCCGCAATCGGCGCCAGCGCAGGGGGCAACTTACCGCTCAGTGTCCAGCGCTGCGTCTGCTCGCGCACCTGCTGGGCATGCAGCTCCCGCTCCAGCTGGCGCACACGCTCCCGCAACTGCTGAACCTCATCGGGAACAGGGGTCTCAATCGGTTCCATGCGCATCACCTCCATGATGGAGGGCAGCATCGAGCGGCTGAACAGGCGGGCACCGGGCACGCGCGGGCTGCCCGTGACGGACACCTCCACGATGCGCGCCCGATCGCGGCTCAAGCCCAGACTCAAACCGCGCACGCGCAACCGCTGCAGCAGGGCGTCCGCCTCAGGGAGCAACGCGACCCGACCGAACAGCTCCGAACCCTGCCGCCAGACCGCCACCAGCCAGCCCAGCTGCACCGGCGACGGACGATGCTCCACCAGCAGCGGCACCGGCGCCTCAAACTGCGCCACCAGACGCTCCAGATCCGCCTCCGTCAGCACCAGCCCGCGTTCGGGATAGACGCCCGCCTCCAGCAACTTCGCCGCGCGTACCACCCAGCGAGTCGACCCACCCATCCTGACAGTCGCCGCTCGCATACTGCCTCCACAACGGGCAGGGCACAAAACAGCAACACTGTCAACCCCCACACAGACAGTGAGGCTGCTCGAAAAATCCAACCAGAGGAAAGGATGTCCCTCACTCCAACCCTCTACCCAGCGGGAAAGCTAACCCCTCACCCCTACCCTCTCCCCAGAGGGGAGAGGGTAGGGGTGAGGGGGCTTCACTCAGCAGGTCGATATTATGCCCCGAATTTTCGAACACCCACACAGACCGCTGCATCAGGAACCCTCGATGGAGTATAATCGTCTTATGCACTCGAACCCTGATTTCCGAGCGCTGCTTGCAGGAATCGCAGCACCAGCAGGGTATAATCACAAGCGAGAGGGGACGACCCTCTCCAAACTATAGAGGAGGAGGCTCGCTATGAGACAGCATGGCAGAGGCTTTACCTTGATCGAGTTGCTGGTCGTGATCGCAATCATCGCCATTCTGGCGGCGATTCTGTTCCCGGTCTTCGCGCAGGCGCGCGAAAAAGCACGCCAGACCACCTGCACAAGCAACGCCAAGCAATGGGGACTTGCCTTCATGCAGTACATCAACGATTACGACGAGATCTTCCCCCTGAGCTTCGGACTGAAAACGCCCGGTGCTCCTGCCAACATCTGGCAATATGGTCACCTCGTGCCACCCGACTGGTCTCGCTCACAGGGAGTACAGACGGGTCATTTCCGTGGCGTATCCTCGCTGGCCCACTGGGCGAACACCGTGTATCCCTACATCAAGAACTACGGCATGTATGGCTGTCCCTCCGGACCCGAGGTTCGATTCCCACCGCTGGAGTCCGCCGGCGACTATAACAACCCCCTGAAGCCGCCTGTCGGGGTCAGCTACACCATGAACGGACTCCTGCATGACTACCCGATGGCAGGCATTGCGCGTCCAGCCCAGCTGCCGTTGCTGTGGGAGGGCCGCGGCAAGGCGCAGTCACTGGGTGTGATTGTATCGAACCCGGTCCTCCAGTGCAATCCTAACGACACGCGCCCGTGCCGCTACTTCAGCTGCACTTATGGCAATCCAGGCAACGCCTATCCGATCAGCGCAATGTTCGTGCTATCTGGCACGATGTGGATTCACAACAAAGGCGCGCTGTTCGTGATGTCCGACGGGCATGCCAAATGGCGCCGACTGGGCGCCCAGCTCGCACCTGACAACACCGACTGGCGCACAGACCCCTACACGGGCTACGATGCAAATGGCTTCCCTGGATTCTTCTGGTGGGACGGCTGCAACGCCTGGCTCTTCCGACCCGATTACGAGTTCAATATCTGAACTCATCACTGTGGTGGGGCGGGCGACCGAACCATGCCTGCCCCACCTCCATCCCGAGGGAGGTGAAGAATGAAACAGCAGATACCGACGCCGATAGCGATTCTGATCATCGCTGTCGTGGTTATCATCGCTGTCTTTATCGGCTGGCGGCTAATCAATCCACCAGAGCCGAAACCTGTCGGCATGCCCCCCGGTCAGCAAATGATGCCACCCGCTACACCACCAGTAGCACCCCCTCAGCCGGGTCAACAGCCGCAGGGCGCCCCCCAGCGACCAACCCCTGGAGGACAACCAACCGGGGCGCTGTAGACTGTTATCAAAAGTATCGAGCACCCATCCTGCGGGGGACATGAGATCCCTCGCAGGGTTTTCACTAAGCAGGAATCGCACGGAAGTTGCTGTATAATAGAGATGACCCTTGCCGCCTGGCGGCGTCAGGCGTATCGTCAAGAATCATCCTTCGTGCTGGGCGGAGTCGGGGGAAGGAGGTCAGGCAATGCGACATGGCAGAGGCTTTACCTTGATTGAGTTGCTGGTCGTGATCGCGATCATCGCCATTCTGGCGGCGATCCTGTTCCCGGTGTTCGCGCAGGCGCGCGAGAAGGGGCGCCAGGCAACCTGCGCCTCCAACATGAACCAGCTCGGCAAAGCGGTACTGATGTACGCCGCTGACAACGAGAACATTCTCCCGCCCAACCGCGTGGTGCTGGGTCCTTCCGGCGGGCTACCCGATGACCAGCGCAGGTTCTGGGCCGGACTGATCCAGCCCTATGTGAAGAACAAGGATATCGTCTTCTGTCCCAGTGGCAAAAAGCCGCCCTTTGAAATTGACCTCAACAACTGGTTCCATCGGGGCTGGCTCTCTATCGGCTATAATGCGCATATCGCAGGCTGGTACTGGATTGGCGGCGGCTTGCCCGGTGGGGCAGAAACCATCATGGTGCCCTCCCTTTCCTGGATCAGAACACCTGCCCAGTTTGTGATGCTGGCAGAGAGCGCGAATGGTCCCGCGCCGCCGCAGGGCAACTGCTTCGGCTCCTCCGCCGACAACAACGCCTATGGCGATTGTGAGGGCGGTCCGAACTTCCGAATGGTGATTCAAGGGCTGGCACGCAGCCCCACTGTGGGCTACAGCCCCATCCTGGCACGCCATATGGGCGGGCTGAACATCACCCTGATGGACGGACACACCAAATGGTTCCGTCTGGAAGCCGTGATACCTTCTCCTCCACGCAACGCAGGCTGTGCCAACCCCGAAGAGCTGCGCGACTTCAACACCGCCAACCTGCGCTGGCTCATCTGGAACAACTGCGTGAGGTGAACCGATGCAAATCTTTCGGGAGAAACCGGCACTGGCAATCGGGCTATTAGTGATAGCCCTGCTGGCGCTCGTGATCAGCTGGTGGTTTTCCACGCGCCAGCTGAATCCGGGCGTCGAGGTGCCTCCCGTCAATCCGCCTCCTGCAACCAATCCGCCAAAAGAGGCAAGTCCTATCTGAGGAGGAACAGCGATGATGAGACGGCATGGTTTTACTCTGATCGAGTTGCTGGTCGTGATCGCGATCATCGCCATTCTGGCGGCGATCCTGTTCCCGGTGTTCGCGCAGGCGCGCGAGAAGGGGCGCCAGGCAACCTGCGCCTCCAACATGAACCAGCTCGGCAAAGCCATCCTCATGTACGCCGCCGACAACGAAGAAGTGCTGGTACCCAGCCGCCTCGTGCCCCAGAACAACCCGAACGATCCCGGGGTCAAAATCTGGCAGGAGCTGGTCGCACCCTATGTTAAAAACATCGATGTCTACTTCTGCCCGAACGGACGCCGGTTTGACGGTGGCGTCTTCATACCCAGCTGGGCGACTCGCGGCTGGCCCTCCATCGGCTACAACGCCCACATATCGGGCTGGTACTGGGTCGGTGGCAGTCTGCCAGGCAATCCCGATGAAACCCTCATGGTGCCCAATCGCTCCATGCTCAAAAAACCCGCCCAGTTCGTGCTACTGGCAGATTCCCCCAACGGACCAACGGGCGCACCCCAGAACTGCCGCGGCTACCTCACCGATAACAACTGGTACGGCGGCTGCAGCGGGGACGGCACCGGGCGGCAACACCGCACGGACATCACCTCCTATGTGGGCGTGGGCATCATGGCACGCCATTCGAACGGGCTAAACATCGGCTTCGCCGATGGACACACCAAATGGTTCCGCCTCGAACAGGTACTGCCCTATACGCCGCAGCAGTACCAGGCAATCTATGGCAATCGTCCGTGTCGCTTTGTCGACGAATACCGCGATTTCAACCCAGCTAAAACACACTGGGTCATCTTCAATACCTGCAATCCTGATTAGGAGGTTGCTATGCAGACCTTTCGCGACAAACCGATCCTGGCATGGGTGTTGCTGATGGTGGCGCTGGCAGCGCTCTTCATCAGTTATTACTTCTTCATGCGCCCCTCGGAACCCGCCGTGCCAGCCGCCACAGGTGAGCAGCCGGCAGCACCCCCACCCGGCGGTCAGCAACCCGCTTCATCAGCAGGACAAACCGTGCCTTACTAACTCTCTGGAGGTGAATCAAATGAGAAAATCGGGCTTCACCTTGATTGAGTTGCTGGTCGTGATCGCGATCATCGCCATTCTGGCGGCGATCCTGTTCCCCGTGTTCGCACGCGCACGCGACAGCGCCGTGCGCACTCAGTGCCTCAATAACATCAAGCAAATCTGCACAGGCGCCCTCATGTACCTCCAAGACTACGACGAGCAGATGCCGCTGGCTATCAACATCCCGCACGGAATCAACGAGCCGACCAACCCGAACACGATCGGTCCCTATATGAACCTCTGGGTGCGCGTCAACCCCTGTTTCATCAACCCTCAGGGCAACGCCTGTCTCAGCTCTGGCGAGCTGCGCCAGCTACGCTACCTGCCCATCGGACAAACCACCCAGAACGCGCCGAGCGCCCCTCCCGTCGGCAACCCACCACGCTACCCGCTCTACTTCCCCGCCCAGGTCGATCCCTATATCAAGGCGGGCGCCAGCGGCACCCAGATGACAACCCGCAAAGTGAAAACGCTGTGGGCATGCCCTGCCGACTCAACCTCCGTCATCGGGCTGGGCTCCGAAACCTCGCTCTTCGAGCTGAGCGGGTTGAACCACTTCCGCGTCATCGGACACGACTACATGTATAACACCTGGCTCATCTACACCTACACCGATCGCCTGCGCGGTGGCAATCCCCAGCAGTGGACGCTCAAGCTGCGTTCATTGGGCGCGATTGCACGCCCTGCCGACATCATTTTGGTGTTTGATGCTTACCCCATGTGGCATGGCGAGTCGCGCGCTCCGAACGGCGGTCCCATCCCGGATAACTGGAATGTCGCCTTCGTGGACGGACACGCCAAGAACCTGCCCCACGCCGTGTTTATGGACCAGTTCCCCGGCGTAATCGGGGGCGGCGGCAACAAACTGCGCCTGAACCAGAACCCGGAAGCGGACGATCCGAACACCCCATGAACACTTATAGCAGCCCGGAGAACACACCTCCGGGCTGCTTCACCTCCCGTTGTTGCAGGAAAACCCATCCCTCGCGCCGAATCGCATGCCCACAGGAGGCACAGCGATGGCGCAAATAGCGTTTGCAATCAATCCGCCCGCCAATCGACTGCAGGGCGCCCTGCCCAAAGTGGGCATCCGACCCGTTATCGACGGGCGACGGCAGGGTGTGCGCGAAAGCATGGAAGAAGCCACCATGCGCATGGCGCAGCGCGTCGCCCACTTCATCACCGAAAACCTGCGCCACGCCTGCGGACTGCCCGTCGAATGCGTGATCGCCGACACCTGCATCGGCGGCATCGCCGAGGCGGCTGCCTGCGAAGCCAAATTCGAGCGCGAGGGCGTCGGCGTCAGCCTCACCGTCGCCCGCAGCTGGTGCTACGGCTACGAAACGATGGACATGCACCCCACACGCCCCAAAGCCGTCTGGGGCTTCAACGGCACCGAACGCCCCGGCGCCGTCTACCTCGCCGCCGTCATGGCGGCTCACGCCAGCAAACGCCTGCCCGCCTTCAGCATCTACGGGCGCGATGTGCAGGACGCCACCGACTTCGCCATCCCACCCGATGTCGCCGAACGCATCCGGCAATTCGTCCAGTGCGCAATCGCCGTCGCCACCATGCAGGGAAAAACCTATGTGTCGATGGGCAATGTCTCGATGGGCATCGTCGGCTCCCTCGTCGACCAGAACTTCCTCCAGCACTACCTCGGCATCCGCACCATGACCGTCGACATGGTGGAGTTCGTCCGCCGCATGGAGCGCGGCATCTACGACCACGACGAATACGAACGCGCCCTGCACTGGGTCAAAACCTGTTGCAAAGAAGGCAAAGACTACAACCCGCCCGAAAAGCAACTCAGCCGCGAACAGAAGGAGCGCACCTGGCAGCAGAGCATCCAGATGGCGCTCATTGCCCGCGACCTGCTGGTGGGCAACCCCAAACTGGCGGAAATGGGCTACGAAGAAGAGGCTCTCGGCTTCAACGGCATCGCGGGCGGCTTCCAGGGTCAACGCCAGTGGACCGACCACCTGCCCAACGGCGACTTCATGGAAGCGATTCTTTGCTCCAGCTTCGACTGGAACGGCATCCGCCAGCCCTACATCCTCGCCACCGAGAACGACTACCTGAACGCCATCGGCATGCTGTTCGGGCACCTGCTCACGGGCGCAGCACAAATCTTCGCCGATGTGCGTACCTACTGGTCGCCCGACGCCGTGCAGCGCGTCACAGGCTGGCGACCCACCGGGCTTGCGGAACAGGGCTTCCTGCACCTGATCAACTCCGGTCCCGCCGCCCTCGACGGCACCGGTCAGCAGGAACTCAATGGCAGACCCGCCATGAAAGCCTGGTGGCTGGTGACGCCCGAAGAGGCGCAACGCTGCCTTGATGCCACCACATGGCACTGCGCCATGCTCGAATATTTCCGTGGCGGCGGCTGGAGCACCCGATTCCGCACGCGCGGCGGCATGCCCGCCACCATGTTCCGACTCAATCTCGTGGATGGCGTCGGACCCGTAATGCAGATTGCCGAGGGCGAGACCATCGACCTGCCCGACGAAGTTCACACCATTCTGGACGAACGCACCAACCCCACCTGGCCCACCACATGGTTTGTGCCACGCACCACAGGGCACGGCGCGTTCCATGATGTCTACACCGTGATGGCAACCTGGGGCGCCAACCACTGCGTGCTATCCAGCGGGCATATCGGACACCTGCTCATCACCCTCTGCTCCATGCTGCGCATCCCCGTCGCCATGCACAATGTGCCCCCGGAGCGGGTGTTCCGACCCCATCAGTGGGGCATGTTCGGCACTGCCGACCCCGAAAGCGCCGACTTCCGCGCCTGTCAGGCATACGGCGCACTCTACGGCTGATGCAAAAAAGCCTTGAAACAGAACCGCCATTAAAGCGTCTCTATCACTGGAGGTGATGAGAATGGGACAGCATCGCCTCATGCTAATACTGGGCGCGAGCGTGCTCGCCAGCGCAATTGCAGGCGCCCAGCCCCGCTGGTGTACAGGGTTCGAGCCGCCTCTTTACCGCGGCTTGCCACAGGGAGTTCCGCTCAACGGTCAGGACGGCTGGCAGGGCAGCGGGTGGAACCCGTTTCTGGTGTTCACCTACAGGCAGAACGCGCTCAGCATACCGCCCAACCCCAACGGCGAAAGCCAGTTCATTGGCGCCGAGGGCGCAGGACACGAGCCACCACCCGTCGCCCAACACGAGTTCGACTGGGTCAACGCACCCGGCTGGACGGTTCGCTATGACTTCTGCATCGGTGCGCCAGGCGAGATCGCGGTGCCCGCGCGAATCGGACGCTTCTCACTGGAGCCACTCAGCTCCGCCATCCCGATCCGCAACTTCCAATCCTGCTGGCAGTGGCACAGCGACCGCAACCCCGCAGCAGGATTCGATATCCTCTATGCCGTCTACAACGCCGATGGCAGTGCGCAACCCCTGCGCAGCCCAGGCGCCGCATGGCAGCAGCTGCGAGCCGACCGCTGGTATCGATTGCGCACCACTTTTGACTTCATCACCAATCGAATCCTGAAGATTGCCATCACCGATCTGCAGAGCCGACAGACAACCGTCGCCTTCCCACAGGGCTGGTACCTGCAAGGCGGCGCACGCACCACTGCCCAATACCCCACAGGCTTGAGCTTCGCGCTGGGTTTCACACCAGGACCGCTTGCGGGCAACCGCCTCGCAATCGATAACCTTTGCATCTTTCCAGCGGTGCCCGCCGATGTGGACGGCGATGGCTGCGTGGATGACCGCGACCTGCTGCAGGTGCTGATGGCATTTGGCGGCACAGGCGACGGACTGCCCGAAGACCTCAACGGCGACGGCGTGGTGGACGACGCCGACCTGCTGATGGTGCTGTTCAGCTTCGGTACAGGCTGCTGAAACGCACCTCCCGTTGCGGCGAGGAATTCCCTGCGGCTCCCTGCCCCTCCTTTAAGCGGGGGAGAGAGGATTTGCCCTCTCCCTCGCCTGCCCAGTCATCAACGCCACCCATAGAAGAAGGTCATCCGCCAGAAAAGCGCGTCCTTCGGCTTCGCGCCACCACCCGACGGGTTCGCATAGGTCACCCACTCCACATTCGGCACAAGGTAGAGGTCTTTCTCCAGCTCGTAGATAACGCCGAAGTTATAGAAACGGGGTCGGGCGACAGGCGACAGCACGAAGTAGCTGATTTTATCCGCATCAGGCACAGGGTTGTTCAGCCAGTCGGCGCGGGCAAACAGGCGCGTGCGCTCGGCAACCTGGGTCTCCGCATAGACCGAGAAAACCGCCAAATCCTGCTGGTTCTGGCGAGCCTGATGCGCATACTGGAACCCCACCTTTGTGCGCTCGGTGCGGTACACCAGCAGCCCCTGCACGGTGCGCCAGTCGCTATCGGCAGGCTGGTCATACAGGTCGCCATAAAGCTCCAGCGTCCACTGCTCATTAAGCGACTGCTGGAGCGACAGGTAGACCGCCTTGCCGCGATTGGTCTCGGAGCGGGTATGGCTGCCGTTGCCCACCACAAAGTAGAGTTGCGTTTTACCAAACTGGGTTTTCAGTCCCACGCCGCTGTCGCGCGAGTTGCCCATGCGCCATAAGTCAAGAGGCGTCTTCTCGATGTAGCGGTAGCCCAGCAGCTGCTCCACGCCCTCCCATGTCGGCGTCGGGATCAGCCCCAGCAGATAGTGAACGCGCCCCACCGTATACTGCACATAGGCGTCCTTAACAAACGGCTTCAGCGAGTCGGCTGTTTTAAAGTCGCCCGGGCTGTTCATCTCAAAGCGGAAGCGAATGGCAGTTCGGTCGGTCGGCTTCTGGTCGTAGGTGAAATAGATTCGGCGAAACCAGAGTCCGCTCAGCCCCTCGATGGAGGGGTCGTGGTGTCGCGAAACGAGGTAGTAGTCGCCAAAAGCATAGCCAGAGAGCTTGCCGCTTCCCTGCTGCGCCCCACCGCTCGCCATCAGCGAGGCAGCTACAATACCCATCAGCATGTGTCGTTTCATCCCTGTATTCCTCCTGTGCCGCGCGAGTTATACCGGTGCAGACACGGCTGTATTGAGCAACAAGCCTTTCATGGCAGCTCTGGAATACTCCACCGTACCAGTCACCCGTTGCGGAAGAAAAGTTCTGCCTCAAAGGGCACATTTTCGTAAATCCATTTATCGAGTCGCGTCAACTCCTGCTTTGTACCATAGATGCAGGGCCAGCCCCACAGCCATGCGACGACCTCGCAGGAGATGCCTCTTTCCAGTTCGCCTGTGCGCCACGCACGCCGCTCGCGTGCGCTCCACCGCTTCGAAAGCTCGAAGGGGTTTTGCAAACTGTAGGCGCGTTCGAAATCCCATGCGTCGGCATGCAGCGCATAGAATCCCAGCGCGTGGCGCTGGGGCGCCTCAAAGAGGCGCATAGTTTGCTGACTTTCGAACGCCATGCCCGAGGTGGGTTTGCCCAGTGGCTGGAGCTGGACCAGAAGAGGGTGATGGGTGTAGAAGCCATAGTTACGCCCGCCGATGTAGAGCGCCGTGCCCAGCGACAGCCAGATCCATGGAAGCCACACGCGATGGATGCGCCGCAGGCGAGCAGGCTGGAGGCGCTCGAACCCCAGACCGACCGACTCCAGACTTTCGCGCGTCAGCGCAATTGCACCGATTCCCCCATAGCCCCAGACCTGACGCCCTTCATATCGGGCGCGCAACTGTCGCACGGTCGGCTCTTCCACAATCGGAAGCAGAGCAGGCAACCTCTCGACACTTCCGTCCCATTCAACCCGCACGCGCCCCGACAACCCCTCCACCGCGAACTCCAGAGAGCGAGGCCCCACCTTTGTTAGTGTCCATACCCGTAGGGCAACCTTCTGCCAGTCCACAGACTTCCCCCGAAGGTCGCGATAGGATGCCAGCGACTCCCCTTCGCGTGGCAGGCACAGGAAGGTCTGTCCTACCTTTGCTTCAGGGGGCTTCACGGAGTTCGGCAAATAGATCGGGAGCGCGCCCCCCTGTGCGCGCGCAGGGCGGTTTTCGACAAGAACAGCGTTGGGCAAGGCGTCCACAGATAGCGTGTACATCCCTGCCCGAAGCCCTGTATAGGGTACTCTAAAGCTCACACTCTTCGCCGAGCCAAATTGATGGGGTGCCGCTTCAATCGTTTCAGGCGTGCCCTCTGTGGGGCGAACCGCGATCTCGCGCGCCTGTCCACCGTAGGGGGTAATCGTCCAGCGCAGCCGTTTCGGGAAAAACAGAAATGGCTTCCTTGAAGGGATTGAGATGCGGAGCTGTATCTTTTCGAAAGCCTCGCCCTTGTCCAGCGAAAGCATGACCTGCGGTTCATTTGGACCATTCTGTCGCCAATTTGCCTTCAGACCAGGCATATAGTTCACCTCTCTCCCCTCGGAAGTGTACCTGATAGGAGGCCTTAGCAATTCCTGCATCGGCGGAGAACCCCCCTTTCGCAGCAGGAAGGGAGACCTATGCGGCGAGCAGGACGTTCGGGTATAATAGCAACGGGCGCAACTGCCATCGGGGCAGGAAAGGGATGAACAGGGTTTCAACGCGACAACGATGCGGTATAATATGGACCGCGGAAGCCCTGCTTCCGCAATCCAAAGGTTGTGGGGCGGTAGCTCAGCTGGGAGAGCGCTTGCATGGCATGCAAGAGGTCGGCGGTTCGAATCCGCTCCGCTCCACCAGATCACCGCACAAACAAACCCCAGACACCCTGCCCACACGGCAGGAAAATATTCCCCAACGGGGAACCCCTGTGGAATAAAGCAAGTATAGGGATTCTGCCCCCCACCGCAACAGGGGGACCCAACCAATCCAAACAGGGAGGTCAACATGTTCGAATTTGAACCCGATCAGGTGTACCTGACCGAGAGCGGCTATCGCCAGCTGGAAGCGGAGCTGAAACGCCTCCAGACGGTCGAACGCGCCCGTATCGCTGACGAGTTCCGCGCCTACAAAGAACATGGCGAGTTCAGCTCCGAAGACACCGAGCTGGAAAGCCTCAAAAGCGAGCTTGCCTATGTCGAAGCCCGCATCATGGAGCTGCGCAATGTGCTGCAAAACGCGATTATCGTGCGTGAAGCCGACATCCCCACCGATCGCGTCGGCGTCGGCTCCATGGTCACCATCGAGGAGGTGGAAAGCGGCACGCGCAAACAGTTCCGCATCGTGGGCGCGATGGAAGCCGACCCCGAAAACCACAAACTCTCCTATCAGGCGCCACTCGCCCGCGCCCTCATCGGGCATCAGGTCGGCGACGAAGTCGAAGTCACCATGCCTAAAGGCACCTTCCGCTACCGTATTCTCAGCATCGAAAAGTAGCGATGCGCTTTCTCACCTGTTGTCCCCAGCCCGATTCACCTCCGTGCCTTGCCGTGTGGCGTGAATCGGGCTGGTTTCGGCTGGAGGGCTGCCGCGATTTCGGCGACTGGCTGCGCCTCACGCCCGCCGAACGCGAGCAACGGCTCGCCACCGCCCAGCCCATCCAGCCCGCCCGCTACCTGCCGCCCATCCTCGTCCCGCCCAGCATCCGCGACTTCTACGCCTTCGAAACCCATGTGCGCAACACCCACCAGCGACGCGGGCAACCGATGCCGCCCGAATGGTATCAGATTCCCGCCTTCTACTTCTCCAACCCCGCCTGCCTCGTCGGACATGAGCAACCCGTGCGCAAGCCACCCGACACCGAACAGCTCGACTACGAGCTGGAGCTGGCTGTCATCATCGGGCGCGAAGGGGGCGACTGGAGCCTGCAGGAAGCCGAAGCCGCCATCGCCGGCTTCACCATCATGAACGACTGGAGCGCCCGCGACATCCAGCGACGCGAAACCCGCATCGGGCTCGGACCCGCCAAAGCCAAAGACTTCGCCACCTCGCTCGGACCCTGCGTCGTCACGCCCGACGAGCTGGAAGCGTGGCGCGAACCCGATCCACAACGCGGCAGCCGCTGGCACCTGACCATGCGCGCATGGGTCAACGGCGAGCTGTTCTCCGAAGGCAACGCCGCCAAGATGCACTGGACCTTCGCCGAACTGATTGCCCACGCCTCGCGCAACACCCGCCTGCAGATGGGCGATGTGATCGGCTCCGGCACCGTCGGCACAGGCTGCCTGCTCGAACGCCCCGAAGGCAGCCACCGCTGGCTCCTGCCAGGCGATACCGTCGAACTCGAAATCACGGGAATCGGCACTCTGCGCAACACCATCGTTTGAGAAGCACGCCGCATGGCTAGAGCATCCCGCTCCAGATCAATCACTCGCGTGGCTGGAGCGTCCCGTCCAGATCCATCACTCCAGCAGGGAAGGTTGATGGGGGTCGGGCACAACGCGCGCACCGCCCGCCACCTGATGCGCCAGGCGCGTCGGCTCCGGCAAACGATGCTGACGCACACACGCCATCACGGTCTGAACGGCGCCTGCCAGCGTGATGCGATGCCCAATCGACACAAACAGCGGCGCCTGACCCTTCTGCGTGCGTAAGACCGCGCCAATCACCTCTTTTCCGTCCATCAGCGGTGTCCACGCGCCTGGCTCATCGGGCGGCGGCTCGAAGCGTCCCCACAGGCGCGACTTGGCGCAGCCAATCGCAGGCTTATCTAAATAGACACCGAGGTGCGTCGCGATGCCCATCCGTCGCGGGTGCGCAATCCCCTGCCCGTCCACCATCAGCAGGTCGGGCGCAAAACGCAGGCGGGCGATGGCTTCCAACAGCGCCGGCGCCTCCCGAAACGCCAGCAGCCCCGGAATGTAGGGAAACGACACAGGCAGCTCGGCGACCGCCTGATCAAGCGGGGTCATATCAGGGTAGCGGAGGGCGACCGCCGCAGCGCGCGCCTGCTCGCCACGAAAACCCACATCCAGCCCCACCACAATCGCGCCAGGCGCGGGCGGCTCACCCTCGCAAAGAACCCGCGCCCGCAACTGCTGCTGAATCGCGATTGCCTCCTCAGGCGACACATCCCAGCGGTGCATGGGAACCTCTATTCGCCTTCGGCAGGCGCACCTGCCTCTGTTGCAACCTCCTCTGCCACCTCCTCTTCGACAGCCACCTTCGGCGCTGCCACCGTCGCAACCGTCTCATCAGGATCAGCCAGCACCTGCACATTCGGCGGCAACGCCAGATCGCGCACATGAATCGAATCGCCAAACTCTTTGAGCACGCTCAGATCGACCGTGATGGCTTCGGGAATATCTTTCGGCAGGCAGCGCACGGTGAGCCTCTCGACAGGATGGATCAATGTGCCGCCCATGCGCACCGCGTCCGATTCGCCCACGAACACAATCGGCACCTCGGTCTCGATGGGTTCATCCATCGGCATCGCCCAGAGGCTTACATGGCGGATGCGAGCAGTGATCGGCTCGCGGTCCACCGCGCGCAGCAATGTGGCAATACGCTTGCTATCCAGCTCCACCTCAATCAGGTGCGTCGTGCCCGCTTCATGCAGCACATGGAGCAGCTCGCGCTCGTTGAACTGCACCGGTTGCGATTGCCCCTTGCTGTCATAGATGGCGCCGGGCACGATGCCGTTACGCAACAGCCGTCGGCTCTTCTTACCCATCAGCGTGCGCGGTTCCGCTTTCAGCTGCAGGGTTTTCGTCATACAGCTCACCTCCCGCTATTGTTTTACCCGATAAGGCGGGAGCGCTCACGCCAGCGGGAGGGAAGAATGCGGTGCCGATTGCGGTACTTGCTGACCGTGCGACGGGCAATATGGATGCCCATCTCGGCAAGCTTGTCGGCAATCTCAGCGTCGGTCAGGCTACGACCGTCGCACTCATTCTCATCGATAATCTGATGGATGAGCATAGCAACGCGATAGGAGGCGTCAAAGAACACATCGAGGGGCACAAGCGAGCCGCTGGGCAGCTGAAGCCATTTATTGCGCACGGCACGCCCGACAGTGGAACGGTGCAGACCCGTCGCCGCTGCCAGCTCCGCGCGGGTCATCGGCTGCAAAAAGCGCGGGTCGCCCGTGAAAAGGAACGGAAACTGACGCTGCACCAGCACCTCCATGATGCGCTTGAGCGTCTGCTGACGCTGCTGGAGCGCCTGCAGAAAGATTCGAGCACGACTGACATACTGGAAGATATGCTCGCGCTCCTCACGCGAGAGAGCAAAAGATTTTTCGCCGCCACTGTCCGCCCGACGCGCCACCAGGTACTGATCGGCGTAGCTGCGGCTCAGGCGTATCGTCTCGGGCGACGGTCCGCGCAACTCCACACTCAGCCCCACTGGCTTCCTGTAGCGCACAATAATATCGGGTTCTATCGGTGGCGACTCGGTGGACAGCGCCAGGTTCTCCCCGAACCCATCGCCAGGGTAGGGCGACAGCGTGTTGCGAATGAACCACAGCACCCGCTGGATGGTGGCTTCATCGGTTTTCAGCTTGCGGGCAACCGCCGACAGGCGCGCACTGGTCAGCTCCTGCCAGGCATCTTTGACCACCCGATAGGTGAGTTCCACCAGCTCCTGATCCACCTGCGGGTTGCCCCTCAACGCTCGGAGCTGGATCAGCATGCACTCACGCAGGTCGCGCGCGCCCACGCCCGGCGGGTCGCACCGCTGCAACTCGGCTAACACCCGCATCACCGCTTCAGGCGAGCAGTTCAACTGCAGCGCGACCTCCTCCACAGAAGCCTGAAGATAGCCACGCGGGTTCAGCGACTCGACCAGATAATCAGCAATCGGGTGCAATTCAGATGGCAGGTTCAGCAGCAGCTGCTCGCGCACATGCTCCTTCAGCTCCAGCGGCGGCACCGCCAGCCAATCCTCGCTCACCTCCTCTTCTTCAAACCAGGTGTTCTCGCTATCCTCTTCAGAATCGCCAGTATCGGTGGAGACAATCACAGGCTGGAACATGGGGGTGAACGGCTGGGACTCGTCGGTGGGTTCCAGCGCGGGGTTCTCCTCCAGCTCCTGGGCGAGCAGCTGCTCCAGCTGCTGGGCGTTGAGTTCGAGCATACGCGCCAGTAGCTTCAGTCCGGGGCTGGCTTGCACCCCGACCTTGACCTGCGCTTTAGCCCCTGCCCTTATTTGAGCCATCGTTACCCTCCAGTAGCTTATCTATGAAGCCCTGCCTCAGCACGCCATAGTTTGTTATTCGACGCCCGTGCCGACATTCCTGCTTTCTGATGGATTGGCGGCGCACACGCGGTTGCGCCCGCCAGCTTTGGCACGATAAAGCGCCTGATCAGCTGCCTCGATCAGCTCCTGCGGGCCTGCCATCCACGGCTGATAGCTGGCAACGCCAAAGCTGGCACTGATCGGCTCCTGCTCCCAATCGGCTTCAGCCAGCGCCTGACGCAGACGCTCCGCCGCACAGATAGCACTGGTCAGGTCGGTACAGGGCAGTATGACAGCGAACTCCTCACCACCATAACGCGCCACCAGGTCACTCTGACGCACCGTCTGAATCAATACCTGGGCAACCCGCTTCAGTACCTCATCGCCAGCCAGATGACCATAGGTGTCGTTGAACCGCTTGAAATGATCAACATCCAGCAGGATGAGCGAGAGCGACTGGCAGTAACGCTGCGCTTCGGCGAACCGCTGACGCAGAAACTCCTGAAAAGCACGATGGTTGGGAATCCCCGTTAACCCATCGGTAAGCGCCATGCTTTGCAGGTGCCACTCATATTCCACACGGTCAGACACATCCACCACCGCCACAATACCACCCACCACTTCACCGCCTAAGTTGCGTAAAGGGAACGCACTGCGCATGATATAGAGAACCTGACCCGACGCTGTCCGCGCAGCCACAGGCTCTCTGTCACGAATCATCTCGCCTGCTAACACGCTCTCAACAAGGGAGTGCATATCGGCACCGGTCTCTTGATGGAACACGGTCTCGAACATCGATCGGAACAGCACCTGTTGCTTGGGATAGCCGAACAGCTGTGCCGCCGCCTGATTCCACTCGTGGAGATTACCTTCCGTGTCGAAGGTGAAACAGGCGATGGGCAGGTTCTCGAACAGTTCGGCGAATCGGCGGTTGGCATGCGCCAGAAGGCGTTGCGACTGCTCCAGCTGCTCTGCCTGAGCTTGCAACTCTTGATTGAGCGCCTGCAAGTGGCGGCTCTGCGCCTGCAAATGCTGCTCCATGTGCAGGATGCGCCGCGCCACACATAACCGCGCCCGCAACTCATCCATATCGATGGGCTTGCCAATAAAATCATCGGCACCCGCCTGCAGCGCGTGCAGCTTGCCATGCTCCCTGTTGCTGGCAGTGAGCAAAATAATATAGACATAACTCTCTTGATGAAAATTGCGCAACCGCCGACATAGCTCGATGCCGTCCATGCCAGGCATCATCCAGTCGGTCAGCACCAGCGGCACAGGCTCACGCTCAAACAGCTGCCACGCCTGCTCGCCATCGAAAGCGACCAGTGGCTCATACCCTTCACAGCGTAGCTGACGCTCCAGCATCCGTGCCACCACACGGTCATCGTCCACTATCAGCACTCGCATGGCTTTCTCTGCTCCACAGAGTTATTCCAGATGCACCCCCGAATCTCTCACAACAATCGGGGTGTCGCTGCCCCGCAAAAGGATGTCGTTCCCGCGTTAGCATTTTCAGGTGCGGACATGCCATCCTCTGCCATCGAGGAGGAAGGTAGCGATGCGCTGGATAATTGTGACGGGTTTGATGAGTCTGATGGCGTTGCTGTGCGCCCAACAGAGCTATCAGGCACAGCCGACGGACGATGTATGGTACTACGATAACGCTTTCAATCCGGGCTTCACGGCGATTTTGCGCTGCTGGGGCGATGGCACCCACGCCGTCGATCCCACAGGGGCGCGACCCGCGCTGAACTTCTCCTACTCACTGGCGAAATGGAGTTTGTCGCCCTTCCAGTCCGGGGTACGCTATCAGCTGTTAGAAGCCCGAATCGTCGTGACCCAGACCCAGCCGCCCGGCTACACGCGCGAAGAGGGTGAACAATATCCGCTAGAGGCGCGCGATCTGAGCCACACGAACTGGAGCGAAGCCACATGGGACTATAATGCGCCCGACAACCCCTATCCCGGCACCCAGATTTTCGGCACTGGCTCCATGCTCAACTACCGCACCGACGCGCCCTTCACCATCCCCATCGATCTGCTCACCTCAGGTGGCGCGTTTGAGAACTACTTCAATCAGGCGGTTAGCACCACGCGCGAGTTAGGAATCGCCTTCGTATCCACGATGAACCCGGTGATGCAGGGCGGCACGCGCTTCTATCGCTTCTATTCGCGCAACGATGCGGGCGGACGCGGTCCAGTCCTTCAGCTGGTCTATCGCGTGGCGGGCGATGTGGACGGCAACGGCTGCACCGACGATGCCGACCTGCTCAGCGTGCTGTTCGCCTTCGGGCAGTCGGGGAGCAACCTGCCGCAGGATTTGAACAGCGACGGTATCGTGGACGACGCCGACCTGCTGAATGTGCTGTTCAACTTCGGCAATGGATGTTAGCCCTCACCCCCGCCCCTCTCCCACGCTGTGGGAGAGGGGAGTTTCTGGATGGTGCTGGAGTGCTGAAGCGCAGCTTCAGCACTCCACAGAGAGAGGTTCCTATGGCACGCAGGGGCTTTACACTGATTGAGCTGCTCGTCGTGATGGCAATCATCGCCATTCTGGCGTCGGTGCTGTTTCCCGTGCTGGCGCAGGCGCGCGCCAGAGCCCGCCAGAGTCAGTGCATGAGCAACCTGCGCCAGATCGCCCTCGCCGCCCAGCTCTACCTGCAGGATTATGATGAGCAGTTCTTCCCTGCCTACTACATCGGGCAGGGCGGTCAGACCCAGCCGAATAACTACGGCTACTTCTTCTGGCCGTGGCTGCTGCGCCCCTACACCCAGGCGTTCAACCTCTTCTGGTGTCCCGATGAACCACCCAGCAACTGCCGCGAGCTGAGCCATCCCTACTTCGGCTATGTGTTCGGGCGCTTCCCTGCATGGGGCTATCATCAGGTGCTGTTCTCGCCTGGTATCGATGCCTACAATCCGACCGAGTATCCCTTCCAGCCCATCGCGCTTGGCAAAGTGGCGCGTCCAGCCGAGATTGTGCTTTTTGTGGAGAGCATCACACTGGCAAGCAGCGGGCAGGGCAGCACCTGCACAGGCTATCAGCAGCTGGGCTATGCGATGGTCTATCCCCCCCAATACTGGCAGGGTGAGCCGCCCCTGCGCCCGATGAGCTACGGGCACTGCTGGCACCGCCATTTCCAGCGGTTCGCCACCACCGCCTTCACCGATGGACACATCAAGCCGATGACGCTCGGCGAGCTGCGTAAAACCGCCTACTGGGAATAGCCTGGCTCAGCTCAGCAGCGGCGCGAACACCAGCGCAACGATGCTCATCAACTTGATGAGGATATTCATGCTGGGACCAGTGGTGTCCTTGAAGGGGTCGCCGACCGTATCGCCGACGACAGCGGCTTTGTGCGCTTCGCTTCCCCTGCCCCCCTCGTGCCCCTCCTCAATCCACTTCTTGGCGTTGTCCCATGCGCCGCCCGCGTTCGCCATCATCAGCCCGATGACCACACCCATCACGAGCGCCCCTGCCAGAAAGCCGCCCAGCGCCTCCGCACCGAGCAGGAAGCCCACCATCAGCGGCGCCACGACGGCAATCGCGCCCGGCAGCACCATCTCGCGCAGAGCAGCCATCGTCACAATATCAACACAGCGGTTATAGTCGGGCTTGCCGCGCCCCTCCAGCAGACCCAGCTCATGGAACTGACGACGCACCTCCGCCACCATCTGGTCGGAGGCGCGGGCAACCGCCCTCAGCGTGAGCGCAGCGAACAGATTCGGTAGCGCGACGCCTATCAGCAATCCTGTCAGCGTCTGGGGATTGGTCAGGCTGATAACTTTCAGACCCGTCTGGCTCTGGTAGGCGGCGAACAGCGCGAGGGCGGTGAGCGCGGCGCTGCCAATCGCGAAGCCCTTGCCAATCGCTGCCGTCGTATTGCCCAGCGCGTCGAGTCGGTCGGTGATCTGGCGCACCGACTCGCCAAAGCCCGCCACCTGTGCGATGCCGCCCGCATTATCGGCGATGGGTCCATAACTGTCCGCGCTCATCACGATGCCAATCGTTGCCAGCATGCCGACGCCTGCCAGCGCGATCCCGTACAGCCCGCTGCTAATATAGGCAAACCAGATAGCGCCCGCAATCCCCAGCAGAGGCAGCACGGTGCTGAAATAGCCCACCGCCACGCCCGACAGAATGTTGGTCGCTGTGCCATAGCGCGAGGAGCGCGCAATCTGGCGGATGGGCGCACCACTGGTGTAATACTGGCTCACTGCACCGATAAAGATGCCCGCGAGCAGACCTGCCAGCACCGCCCAGTACGGCTTCAGCGAGCCGAGCAGCGCCTGCACGAGCCATGCCGCGCCTGCCGCAAACAGCGCCATCGTCAGCAGGGTCGCGCCGTTCAGCGCCCACTGCGGCTCCATCCCACGAAAAAGGCGAATAGCCAGCACGCCGATCACCGACGCCAGCAGTCCGCAGGCAATCAGCGCAAGCGGCAACAGCAGATACGCCAGGGGTCTGTCTTCGGCAGCACCCACCGCCACGCCAACGACCGCCGCCGCCACCACCGAGCCAACATAGCTTTCGAACAGATCCGCGCCCATGCCAGCGGTATCGCCCACATTATCGCCCACATTGTCCGCCAGCACAGCGGGGTTGCGCGGATCGTCTTCGGGGATGCCCGCCTCCACCTTGCCCACCAGGTCCGCGCCCACATCGGCGGCTTTGGTGTAGATGCCACCGCCCACACGCGCAAACAGCGCGACCGACGACGCGCCCATCGAATAGCCCGTCAGGTACTGCACCAGCATCGGCATCGCCAGCGACTGACCCAGCAGGATCAGCAGCCCGATTCCAAACAGCCCCAGCGCGGCGACCGATAGCCCCATCACCGAGCCGCCCGTGAAAGCGACAACCAGTGCACTCCCGATCCCGCCAAGCCGCGCCGCCTCCGCCGAGCGCACCCCACTGCGCGTGGACGCCTTCATGCCAGTATAGCCCGCCAGCATCGAGCTGACCGCCCCAAACAGATAAGCAGCACCCATCAACGGCGCACGCGAATGAAACGCCACCGTCAATACCACAGTGAGCGCGAGCGCGAAAAGAGCGATGGCTCTATACTCGCGCCGCAGGAAGGTCATCGCACCGTTGTGAATCGCCTGCGCATAGCGGCGCATCGCCTCCGTGCCATCGGGATAACGCATCACGGTGTGGTAGTTCAGCCATGCCAGCAGCAGCCCTGCGCCACCCAGCGCCACCGCCACAGAGGGAACCGTTGCGAGCCATTCCATCGGCAGGCAGTATACCCCGCACATCAGAGCAGAGCGGTTTTTTACGCAATCAGCTGGGCAGCAGCTTCGATGGAGGTGTGGATGGGGATGTTCGGGGGCAGATTGGCAAGAATCGTTTTGCCGTAAGGGCGCGTGCGGATACGGGCATCCAGCAGGCAGACGACGCCCTTATCGTCCGCGCGACGAATGAGCCGCCCGAACCCCTGCCGAATCTGCTGCTTGGCTAACGGCAGCGTCCAGCTTTCGAAGGGGTCTTCACCCCGCAAGCGCAGCAGGGCATGGCGGGCTACCTGCGGCGGGCTGATCGGCACCTCGAACGGAATTCGCACCAGCACCACACAGCTGAGCGTTTCACCCGGCGCGTCAAACCCTGTCCAGAACGAGCGCAGTCCGAACAGCACCGACCCGGTATCCTCCCGAAACCGCTGGGAGAGGTCGGCGGTCGCACTGTCGCCCTGCACCATCAGGCGCAGGTTCGGCAACGGCGGCAGGCGCTCCCGCACCGCCTCCATCTCCGCCCGCGAGGTGAACAGCACGAGCGCGCGCCCGCGCGTCGCCTGCAGAATCGCCGTCAGTTGCTGTGCCACCGCCTGATAGTATTCGGGCGCGTCGTGAGAACGGACGGAGCGCGGTGGCGGCGGCAGGGCACCCCGCGGCGGCACATAAAGCGCACACTGACGCGCATAGTCGAACACAGGGGGCAACTGGAGCGTGCGCACCGTTTCGGGCAGACCCACCTGCCGCCGAAAGAACTCAAAAGAGCCGTCGATGGTGAGCGTCGCGCTCATCAGAATCGCAGGCTGACGACCCCAGAGATGCGCCGCCAGCCACGGCGCCACCTCCAGCGGCTGATAGCACGCCCGCCAGCCCAGCGGCGACCCCTCCAGCCAGCTCACCCCCTCCCCAGGATTCACCAGCAGGTTCAAACCCTGATAGTACTGGCGGAACCAGCTCGCATATTGATTGAACGCCTCGCGCACAGCCGCATACTGCGCGTTGGTCATCTGGTGACGATGGCGGTTCAGCTCGCTTTTCAACTCGCTGAAGAACTGGCGCAGCGCCTGCTGGAGGTTGTCCACTATCATCTGCATCAGGGGCAGCCAGTCGGGACGCGACGCCTTCTGAACCGCTTCATCCTCCATCAGCTCCGGCGGGCTGATGGCAACGATACGCCCTTCAGGTGCCAGCTCCGCGCCGCTGAGCGGCATCACGGCAGCATGGCAGCGCTGCGCCAGCACCTGCACCAGCTCCGCAATGGTGTTCAGCAGCGGCTCCGGGCGCTGTTCGCCTTCCAGCGCGTTCGCAATCTGGTGGCTGAGGCTGGCGGCGTTGCGCACGATCTCCTCCAGCGTTTCGAGCGAGAGTTCGAACTCCAGCGCATTACGGGCAGCTTCAGGTAAATCGTGTGCCTCATCCACCAGCAGATAATCGTACTCGTCCAGCAGTCCCTCCGCACCGCTCGCCTTGAGCAGAGCATCGGTCAACACCACCGAGTGGTTGGTGATGATGAGGGAGGCGTTCACCGCGGCGCGGCGCTGGCGATAATAAAAACAGCGTCCATAATGCTGGCAGGCGCGGGCGCGGCAGGCGGGCGGCGTGGCAATCCGACGCCACACATCGCGCAGCAGGCTGTCGGGCACGCCCTTGCGCCGCAAAAAGGGCATCAGCTCGCTCTCGGTGCCCTCCTGCGCCAGCGGAACCCACTCCCGCAGGAAACGCTGCAGCGCCGGTTCCAGAGAGTTGTTCTCACGCCCGACAATTCGGTCGATGCAGGCGTAGCGGGACCGACCCATCACCAGTTGCCCGCGCAACTGTTTGCCCGCCTCCCCGAACAGCTCCAGCGCGAGCGGCAAATCCTTGCGCCAGTACTGCTCCGCCAGCACATTGGTGTAGGTGGACACTACCACCCGCTTGCCCGTTTGCAGCAGCCAGGCAATCAGCGGAATGAGCGCGCCGAGACTCTTGCCGACACCCGTGGGCGCCTCGACGCAGGCGGTTTGACCCCCATGCAGGCATTCAGCAATAAACTCCGCCATCTGATGCTGGACAGGACGCACCTCGAACCCGTCCCGCGCCTCCAGACGGCGGAAACCCTCGCGTATCGCTGCTTTCAGTCGCTCCATCCCTATCTATCGGTCTGGACTGCGGAAGCGGAGCTTCCGCACTCATACCGCTGCTATAGCGGCACCGCCTGAATGCGGCGCAGCGTGCGGGCGAACAGCCGCGCGATTACCTCGGTCGCCTGCGCCATCACTTCGGTAACCGCCGAATGATCCAGGGGTTGGTCGGTCAGCCCTGTGCCCGGATTGGTGACGACCGCCACCGCCGCATAGTGGATCCCTGCCTCACGGCACAGAATCGCCTCTGGCACGACGGTCATGCCAATCACATCGCCGCCGAGCATGCGAAACATGCGGATTTCGGCAGGTGTCTCGTAGCGCGGTCCCGACGCGCACACATACACCCCCTCCGATTGCACGCTGAGTCCCAGCTCACCTGCCGATTGGAGCAGCGCCTCGCGCAGCAGCGGGCTGAACGGTTGCGAAAAATCGGTATGCACCACCTCATGCTCAAACAGCGTATGAACCGTGCGCGTGAAATCGAGAAAATCGCTGAGAATCACGAGCGTGCCAGGGACCCAATCAGGGCGCAGGGAGCCGACGGCAGCCGTTGCCAGCACCGCCTGCACCCCCTGCTCCCGCAACAGTTGCACATGGCGACGATGGTCAATCTGGTGCGGAGGCACACGATGCCCCTTGCTGTGGCGCGGCAACAACAGCACCGGGCAACCCTCCAGCTGACCGTGCAGCAGATAGACCTCACCTGGCAATGCCTGCTCCTGCTGCAACACAAAGCCCGGCAGCTGCTGCACGCCGGTGCCACCGATGATCGCGGCTTTCATCGCCGGTGCAACTGCCCTGCCGTACCCGATTGACCGCGCAATTGGCGCGTCGATGGAGCCAGCGGCTCCTATTCAGAGCGGCGCTTGCGCCCGCGCCGCGCCGGTGCTGCCTCCGCTCTGGGCTGCTGCGCCTCTTCGGCTTTCGCCTGCGCCTCGTACGCTTTCTGGATGCTCAGGCGCACCAGCTCAGCGACCCGATTGAGTTCGGTGACGCTGGCTGCACGCGCCGCTTCGGGACGCACCGCCACCTCCAGCCACGGCGTGACCATGAAGCGATGCCACTCTTCAGGCGTCGGGTAGGGCGATCCCGTGGGGCGTGGCGCAGCAACGGCATAAGCGGGCGCCGGCGCCTCCGCCACCAGCGCCTTCGCCGCCTCGCCCATCCGCTGCACCAGCTCCTTCTCCGAGCGGCTCTCCAGCACCGACTCAATCAGCCCCTCAATCTCCTCCACGCTCTTGTTCTCAATCATCCGCTGCACCGCCCGCAGCGGAATGTATTGAGACTGAAGCACCTTGAGCGCGACCAGCTGCAGCAGATGGTGGTAGTCATACAGCACCCGATTGCCCATCCGCTTGCTGGGCGGGTCAATGAGCCGGTTCGCCGCATAGAAGCGCACAGTCCGCACATCCGGGAAGGTCACCACCTTGTAGCGCGGCTGCACAGGAGCCCACTGCTCGAGCAGACTATTGGCAACCGCCACCAGCTCCTCGATCGTAAAGTACTCCTGCTGCCGATACTGCCTCAGCATGTCGATGGGTCTCATAGTAGCCAGAGTATACCCGATGCATATCACTACCATGCAACGGTTGAACCCTTTTTTGACCGATTGGTGCAGTTTCGGGCAGGATTTGGAGCCGCGTTGACGAACGGGTATAGTCAGGGGCAATGTGGACGCGCGCACAGGGATGGTGGCTGCTGATTTGCGCAGGCGGGCTGCTCCTGCTCTCCCCGCTTGCGCCGCAACCCGATAAAAGCCAGCAGCAGCAGAAACTGCAGCAGGAGCTGAAGAGCCTGCAGGGTCAGATCGGGCAGCTGCGCTCGCAGCTGCGGCAAAAAAAGCACGAGGAACGCAGGGTGCGCCGCGATCTGGCAACCCTGGACGCCCAGATCGACGCCATCACCCGCCGCCTGCGCGACACGCGCGACCGCTTAGCCCGTGCCCGCAAGGAACAGCGCCAGCTGGCGAAACGGCTGGCGATCCTCACCGAGCGGCTCCAGCGACGACAGGCGTTGCTCATCCAGCGCCTGCGCGCCGCCTATAAACACCGCACCATCTCGTACCTGAATGTGCTGCTGGGCGCCAGCAGCATGCGCGAGCTGACCAGCCGGGGCTATGTGCTGCGCCAGATTGTGAAGACCGACCGCGCACTGCTCGATGCCGTGCGAGCCGACCAGCAGGCGGTCGCAAAAGCAAAGGCGCGAATGGACGCACTCGTCGCCGAAATAGCCGGTCTGGAGCGCGACCTGCGGGCGCAGGCGAGCGAACTGCAGCGGGCACATCAGGAAAAACGCGAAACGCTGCGCCAGATTGCCAGCGAGCGCGCCCTCTATGAACGGCAATTAGCCGAGCTGGAAGCCGAATCGCAGGCGATTGCCCGCCGCCTGCGCGCACTGATGGAAACCCCCGCCGGACGCGCCCGCGCCAACCAGCGATGGTCAGGGCGATTCATTCGCCCCGTGAACGGCACCATCACCTCCCGCTACGGTATGCGAGTCCATCCCATCTTCAAGGTGCGTCGCATGCATAATGGCATCGACTTCTCCGCCCCGCACGGAACCCCAATTGCCGCCGCCGATTCGGGCGTGGTGGTCGAAGCCCGCTACATACGCGGCTACGGCAACACCGTGATTATCGATCACGGCGGCGGCGTCGCCACCCTCTATGCACACTGCTCCGCAATCCTGGTCAGCGAAGGACAGACCGTGCAACGGGGGCAGATCATCGCGCGAGTCGGCAGCACGGGCTACGCCACCGGACCCCATCTCCACTTCGAAGTGCGCATCAACGGCGACCCGGTGAACCCCGCAGGCTATGGCTTCTAAAAGACACCCTCACGAGTCGCCGCAACCAGCCAGTCAACCACGGCGCACAGGTCGCCGCCCGATTCATCATAAATGCGCAGCTGCCAGTCCGCACTCGTGCCCTCTTTCACGATGCGACGCGCGTGCTTCGCCTCCTCCCAGCAGCCCAGCTGCTCCGCATAAGGGCGAATGAGCGCCAGCAGCTCCTCCAGCAACTCCTCATAGGGCACGCTCTTGCCGATGCCAAAATCGATCAGCTCGCCCCGCACGCCATGCCGCACCGCCCGCCACTTGTTCTCCCGAATCAAATCACGATGATACAGCCGCCAGCTCTGATTGTTGCGCCGCAAATCGTACAGAAACGCCACCAGCGACTGGACCATCGCCACAATGCACACTGCGTCCTCAATGCGCGTGCACACATCGCAGATGCGGAACTCCAGCGTTTTATAGTGCGGATGCGGGCGCACATCCCACCACACCTTCGTGCGGTCATCAATCGCGCCCACCCGCTCCAGCGTGCCCATGAAGACATCATAGTCGGCGTAGGAGCGAAAGGCATCGGGAATGCCAGTGCGAGGCAGGGTTTCGAACACCACGCTCCGATACGACATCAGCCCCGTGCGCCGACCGTCCCAGAAGGGCGAGCTGACCGAGAGCGCCAGCAAATGCGGCAAAAAATAGCGCACCTGATTGAAAATATCGATGGTCAGCTCCAGATCACCGATGCCCACATGCACATGCATGCCGAAAATGAGCAGGCGGCGAGCAATGTCCTGCATGTTCTCTTCCAGCGCCTTGTAGCGCAGCTTCGGCGTGATGGTCTGATCAATCCAGCGGGAGAAGGGATGTGTGCCCGCGGCCACAATACGCTTACCGTTCGACTCGGCAATCTCGATGAGGGCGCCGCGCAGCCGACGCAGCTCGTCGCGCACCTGCTGCACAGTCTCGCAGACCTGACTGCCCACCTCGATCTGCGACTGCATGAACTCCTCTTTCACCTGATCCTGCAGGCGCACGCGCCCGTCAGGCAAAATCTTGGACACATACGAATCGAGGGCGCGCGTCCCGGCGTCCACAATCTGGTACTCCTCCTCGACGCCCAGCGTCAACGGTAACCCCTTGAACATACACGCTCACCAGCGAAAAGATTCGCCCACCAGCGCGTGTTGTCCTGCCTGTGTGGCTATCCCTACGCGGCAACAACCTGCCGCATGGCAGCGACCGCCTCGAAGACACGCGCAAGAATGACTTCGCGGGTCTCGTCAGGCAGGCAAATCAGCTGCTCGGCTTCGGAAGGGATCGGTGGTAGAGCAAAGCCCTGATCGCTGCGGCTCTGTTGATAGCTCCACTGGTCTGCTACCATCAGGCAAGCCGTCGGTATGCGGAGGTCGCCATCGGGCAGAGCGGGTGCATGATGATTGCCGATAAGATGCACCAGCAACGGAGGCAGCTGCCAGCCGTCGGCAATCAGCGCGCCCACCTCCGCGTGATCCATGCCCAGCATCGCGCCCTCCACCTCATGACGGGTTCGCTGTGCATCCGCCGCGCGCAACACCTGCTGATACTCTCTGGGGAAACGAGTGTGCAAAAACAGGATGCCGATGTCGTGTAAAAGCCCCGCCATAAAGGCGTTCTCCGCCTGACGGATGCATCGCCCCTGCGCCAGCGCGATTTCGCGGGCAATCCCGGCGCAGGCGAACGAATGCTCCCACAGCTCCAGCTCCAGCGGGCTGGGCACCCGACCGTGGCGCAGCGCCATAAACGCCGACACGCCAAGCACCAGATTCTTGACCGTGTGGAAGCCCAGCACAATCACTGCCTGCTTCACCGTGCTGATGGTGCGCGTCAGCCCGTAATAAGCGGAGTTCGCCAGATGTAGCACCTTCACCGTGAGGGCGGGATCGGTTGTGATGAGGCGCTCTACCTGCTCAGCGGTCGCGTTCTCGCTCTCCACCAGCTCGACCAGCTGCGTCACCAGCCCTGGCAGCGCGGGCAGCTCGTGAATCGCGCGCTCAATGTCCCTGCGCACATCACTCGCCATAATCATAGTGCCCCGATGTATGATGCAGATTCAGGGCTATTATCGGACGGTTGCGGGATTCTCTGCAGGGCGGCGGTCATTCCCTCTTGACTGGCTCCTGCGCAAAATGTGGTATAATAGAGGTGCGGCTGAGGCCGCGAAAGGAGGTTCGATGATGCAACGCAATGGCTGGTTTCGCTGGATGGGGCTGATCAGCATCGCCCTCTGTGTGAGCGCGCCGATGCTGGCGCAGAAGGGGGTACCGTCTCCCAAAGACCAGTTCGACAAGCCGCGTCCGACGCTCATCGTGGAACCGGTGAATGTCGGTCCGCGCAACCCGGCTCTCTATGCTCCCTATAACGGGGGCGATTTCTCCCCGGCAAGCGGCGATGTGGTTGTCGTCGATGTAACGGGCACACCCAGCTATGATAGCGCGGGTGCATCGTGCAATGTGCGGCTCACTATCCCCGCACCCGCTGGTAGAGATAACTTCAACGGCATCGGCTGGGATGTGTGTCTGACGGCAACCTCACCCAGCTGGCGCTGCGAAATCGCCGTGCTGATCACCAATGTGAACGGCGAAGGCTATATTCTGCGACCGGGCGCTGTTGATTGCTCCGCTGGCTCCGGTTGCTACTCCAGCGGCGCCGTGAACAAGCTGTGCGATGTGTACGGCTTCCCCGATCTGCCGCTACCCGACGGCAATCTCTACCTGGAGTTCTTCGAAACCTTTGATGACTTCGGTGGCTGCGGGCAGGACGGCAACTGGGACAGCGGCACGCTCTCCCTGCAGTTTGGTACCACCCCGCCATTCACGGGCTGGGACGAGGCAGTCAACGGTGGTGGAGACGCTGGTGATACCCCTGAAACCGCTCAGAGCACTGGCAGCGGCGCGCTGACCGCCATTCGGGGCGATCTGGAAGCCGACGGCGTGGATATGTACGCTATCTACATTTCCGATCCCGCCCTCTTCAGCGCATCGCTCCGCTGCGGCGCCCTGTTCGACACCCAGCTCTTCCTGTTCGACGCGAACGGCAAGGGTGTGGTGCACAACGACGACACCTTCGGGCTGATCTCTTACATCGATAACTCCACCTTCTGTATTCCAGGTCCGGGTGTCTACTACCTTGCCGTGAGCCGATATAACCGCGACCCGGTGGGCTGTGGTGGTGGGCTCATCTGGAACAACACACCCTTCACAGAAATCCGTTGTCCCGATGGTCCCGAATCGACCTCGCGCGTGTCAGGCTGGTCGGGCTCTACAGGCGCCGCTGGCACCTACACCATCGTCCTGCAGGGCGCCGAGGGCGCCAGTGCGGGTGATCCCGACGATTGTCCGCCACCACCGATCGATCGCTGGGACGAGACCGCTAACGGCGGCGGCGATGCGGGCGATCTGCCCTCCACCGCGCAGGCTGTTTCGCGACCCGAAGCAGAACCCTGCGCAACGGCGGTCACACGCATCACGGGCAACCGAGCAAGCACCACCGACGCCGACATGTACATCATCTGCATCACCGACCCGAACAGCTTCGTCGCCAGCACGGTGGGCGGCGCGGGCTTCGATACCCAGCTGTTCCTGTTCAAGTGCGACGGCACGGGCGTGGTGCATAACGACGACTCCAGCGCAACTGTCCAATCCCAGATCGACAACTCCACAGGCTGTATCACCGAGCCGGGCACCTACCTGCTGGCAATCACGGGCTACAACCAGGATCCGGTCGACGCCGGCGGGCAGCTCATCTGGAACAACACGCCCTTCGGTGAGGTGCGCTGTCCCGATGGTCCGGGCGCAGGAAACCCGATAGCAGGCTGGACAGGTGATGGCGACTCCGGTATCTACACCATCCAGCTGCAGGGCGCCTACTTTGTCAGCCCGGCAGGCTGCGTACCTGGCTGTCAGGGCGATGTGAACAGGGATGGCGTGGTGGATGACGCCGACCTGTTAGCTGTGCTGTTCGCCTTCGGCAACTTCTGCTCGGGTTGCCCCGAGGACCTGAACGGCGACAACATGGTCGACGACGCCGACCTGCTGATCGTGCTGTTCAACTTCGGCTGCGGCGGCTAAGCCCTCACCCTCTGCCCCCTCTCCCACGCTGTGGGAGAGGGGGGGTATTCTGGCACAAAGGTTGCTGCATTTCAAGTATCACTGAGCAGAGCCGCTCCTTCCCCAACGGCGCGTTTCGGTTCCTACGCTTATCTGGCAACACCCTTCACAGGGAGGCACAGGCAATGATCGTTGTGATGCAACCGGGGGCAACCCCCGAACAGGTTCGCGATGTGGAAGAGCGACTGCGCCAGTTCGGGTTCGACATCCACCCGATCTATGGCGTGGAGCGCACCGTGATCGCGGCAGTCGGCGCACCCGAACTGGACCGCAACGAAGCCAAAGAACAGCTCGAATCGCTGCCATGGGTGGAACAGGTCACCCTGGTGCTGAAGCCCTACAAGTTTGTCTCAAAAAAGTTTCGCGAACGCACGATTGTGGAGGTGAACGGACTGCCGATAGGGGGCGAGCTGTTCGTGGTGATGGCAGGTCCCTGCACGGTGGAGAGCGAGGAACAACTCCTCAAAACGGCGCAGGCGGTGCATCAGGCGGGCGCCCACATGCGGGCTGGGCACCCGACCGTGGCGCAGCGCCATAAACGCCGACACGCCAAGCACCAGATTCTTGACCGTGTGGAAGCCCAGCACAATCACTGCCTGCTTCACCGTGCTGATGGTGCGCGTCAGCCCGTAATAAGCGGAGTTCGCCAGATGTAGCACCTTCACCGTGAGGGCGGGATCGGTTGTGATGAGGCGCTCTACCTGCTCAGCGGTCGCGTTCTCGCTCTCCACCAGCTCGACCAGCTGCGTCACCAGCCCTGGCAGCGCGGGCAGCTCGTGAATCGCGCGCTCAATGTCCCTGCGCACATCACTCGCCATAATCATAGTGCCCCGATGTATGATGCAGATTCAGGGCTATTATCGGACGGTTGCGGGATTCTCTGCAGGGCGGCGGTCATTCCCTCTTGACTGGCTCCTGCGCAAAATGTGGTATAATAGAGGTGCGGCTGAGGCCGCGAAAGGAGGTTCGATGATGCAACGCAATGGCTGGTTTCGCTGGATGGGGCTGATCAGCATCGCCCTCTGTGTGAGCGCGCCGATGCTGGCGCAGAAGGGGGTACCGTCTCCCAAAGACCAGTTCGACAAGCCGCGTCCGACGCTCATCGTGGAACCGGTGAATGTCGGTCCGCGCAACCCGGCTCTCTATGCTCCCTATAACGGGGGCGATTTCTCCCCGGCAAGCGGCGATGTGGTTGTCGTCGATGTAACGGGCACACCCAGCTATGATAGCGCGGGTGCATCGTGCAATGTGCGGCTCACTATCCCCGCACCCGCTGGTAGAGATAACTTCAACGGCATCGGCTGGGATGTGTGTCTGACGGCAACCTCACCCAGCTGGCGCTGCGAAATCGCCGTGCTGATCACCAATGTGAACGGCGAAGGCTATATTCTGCGACCGGGCGCTGTTGATTGCTCCGCTGGCTCCGGTTGCTACTCCAGCGGCGCCGTGAACAAGCTGTGCGATGTGTACGGCTTCCCCGATCTGCCGCTACCCGACGGCAATCTCTACCTGGAGTTCTTCGAAACCTTTGATGACTTCGGTGGCTGCGGGCAGGACGGCAACTGGGACAGCGGCACGCTCTCCCTGCAGTTTGGTACCACCCCGCCATTCACGGGCTGGGACGAGGCAGTCAACGGTGGTGGAGACGCTGGTGATACCCCTGAAACCGCTCAGAGCACTGGCAGCGGCGCGCTGACCGCCATTCGGGGCGATCTGGAAGCCGACGGCGTGGATATGTACGCTATCTACATTTCCGATCCCGCCCTCTTCAGCGCATCGCTCCGCTGCGGCGCCCTGTTCGACACCCAGCTCTTCCTGTTCGACGCGAACGGCAAGGGTGTGGTGCACAACGACGACACCTTCGGGCTGATCTCTTACATCGATAACTCCACCTTCTGTATTCCAGGTCCGGGTGTCTACTACCTTGCCGTGAGCCGATATAACCGCGACCCGGTGGGCTGTGGTGGTGGGCTCATCTGGAACAACACACCCTTCACAGAAATCCGTTGTCCCGATGGTCCCGAATCGACCTCGCGCGTGTCAGGCTGGTCGGGCTCTACAGGCGCCGCTGGCACCTACACCATCGTCCTGCAGGGCGCCGAGGGCGCCAGTGCGGGTGATCCCGACGATTGTCCGCCACCACCGATCGATCGCTGGGACGAGACCGCTAACGGCGGCGGCGATGCGGGCGATCTGCCCTCCACCGCGCAGGCTGTTTCGCGACCCGAAGCAGAACCCTGCGCAACGGCGGTCACACGCATCACGGGCAACCGAGCAAGCACCACCGACGCCGACATGTACATCATCTGCATCACCGACCCGAACAGCTTCGTCGCCAGCACGGTGGGCGGCGCGGGCTTCGATACCCAGCTGTTCCTGTTCAAGTGCGACGGCACGGGCGTGGTGCATAACGACGACTCCAGCGCAACTGTCCAATCCCAGATCGACAACTCCACAGGCTGTATCACCGAGCCGGGCACCTACCTGCTGGCAATCACGGGCTACAACCAGGATCCGGTCGACGCCGGCGGGCAGCTCATCTGGAACAACACGCCCTTCGGTGAGGTGCGCTGTCCCGATGGTCCGGGCGCAGGAAACCCGATAGCAGGCTGGACAGGTGATGGCGACTCCGGTATCTACACCATCCAGCTGCAGGGCGCCTACTTTGTCAGCCCGGCAGGCTGCGTACCTGGCTGTCAGGGCGATGTGAACAGGGATGGCGTGGTGGATGACGCCGACCTGTTAGCTGTGCTGTTCGCCTTCGGCAACTTCTGCTCGGGTTGCCCCGAGGACCTGAACGGCGACAACATGGTCGACGACGCCGACCTGCTGATCGTGCTGTTCAACTTCGGCTGCGGCGGCTAAGCCCTCACCCTCTGCCCCCTCTCCCACGCTGTGGGAGAGGGGGGGTATTCTGGCACAAAGGTTGCTGCATTTCAAGTATCACTGAGCAGAGCCGCTCCTTCCCCAACGGCGCGTTTCGGTTCCTACGCTTATCTGGCAACACCCTTCACAGGGAGGCACAGGCAATGATCGTTGTGATGCAACCGGGGGCAACCCCCGAACAGGTTCGCGATGTGGAAGAGCGACTGCGCCAGTTCGGGTTCGACATCCACCCGATCTATGGCGTGGAGCGCACCGTGATCGCGGCAGTCGGCGCACCCGAACTGGACCGCAACGAAGCCAAAGAACAGCTCGAATCGCTGCCATGGGTGGAACAGGTCACCCTGGTGCTGAAGCCCTACAAGTTTGTCTCAAAAAAGTTTCGCGAACGCACGATTGTGGAGGTGAACGGACTGCCGATAGGGGGCGAGCTGTTCGTGGTGATGGCAGGTCCCTGCACGGTGGAGAGCGAGGAACAACTCCTCAAAACGGCGCAGGCGGTGCATCAGGCGGGCGCCCACATCCTGCGCGGCGGCGCATTCAAACCCAGCACCAGCCCCTACTCCTTTCACGGCATGGGACGCACCGCGCTCGAACTGCTCCAGCAGGCACGCGAACTCACAGGCATGCCCGTCATCACCGAAGTGATGGACCCCCGCATGGTCGCCCTGGTCTGCGACTATGCCGACATCCTGCAGATTGGCACGCGCAATATGCAGAACTACGACCTGCTGCGCGAGGTGGGGCAGACGCGCAAACCCGTGATGCTCAAGCGCGGCATGTGGGCAACCTATGAAGAGTGGCTGCAGGCTGCCGAATACATCTGGCTGGGCGGCAACGAGCAAATTATTCTGTGTGAGCGGGGCATCCGCACCTATGAAACCTATACGCGCAACACGCTCGATTTAAACGCTGTGCCCGCCATCCGCGAGCTGTCGCACCTGCCGATTATCGTCGACCCGAGCCATGGCACGGGTCGCGCCTCACTGGTGCCCGCGATGACCCGCGCCGCGCTGGCAGCAGGCGCAGACGGCGTGATCATCGAGGTGCATCCCGATCCCGCCCGCGCACTCAAGGACGGCGCCCAGTCGCTGACACCCGACGCCTTCCGCGAACTGATGCGCACGCTCCGACCGCTCGCCGAAGTGATGGAACGCCGACTCTGATGGCGGGAAAGCACCGCCAGAGCGCGAATCGGGTTCCTGATGGACACCCTGGTGCAGGAAGCGATTGAACAGCGCGTCTTTCCCGGCGCGGTGTGCGCCGCATTAATGGGCGGGCGCATCCGCTATCAGAACGCATGGGGCACAACCGACCCCGACAGCCCGACCGCCACGAGCGCCAGCACCCTCTATGACCTCGCCTCGCTCACCAAGCCGCTGGCGACCGCCACGCTCACCCTGCTGGCGCTGGAAGAAGGCAGGCTCACCCTGGAAACGCCCCTCACACGCTTCTTTGCGGGCGCGAAGCATCTGCAGGGGATCACAATTCGCCACCTGCTAACCCACACATCGGGGCTGCCTGCCTGGAAGCCGCTCTACCGCGAGGCGCAGGGGCGCACCGCCGTCGTCGAAGCCGTCCTGCAAACCCCACTGCAGCGACTGCCCGGCACAGGCTACACCTACAGCGATCTGGGCTACATCCTGCTCGGCGCCATCCTGGAGCAGGTGTACGAGCGCTCGCTGAGGGAACTGTTTCAGGCGCGGGTGGCGGAGCCGCTGGGCATGGGCAGCACAGGCTTCGTCCCGCCCGCCGACTGGCAGCCTCGCATCGCGCCCACCGCCAACTCCGAATCGCGCGAGGGGCAAATCCTGCGCGGCGAGGTGCATGACGAGAACGCGCACGCGATGGAGGGCGTCGCCGGACACGCCGGGCTGTTCGGCACCCTCGAAGATTTAATCCGATTCGCCCTCATGATCCTGCGCGGCGGGCGACCCCTGCTCTCCTACTATTCGGTGCAGGCGTTCCTGAACCCGCAGGTGCAGATTGGTCAGCAGCCGCCGGGAATGCATACGCTGGCGCTGTTCGCACATCCGAACCCCCTGCTGCCGCGCGGCGACCTGTTCCCGACACGCTGTGTGGGGCATTCGGGCTTCACGGGCACACTGATGCTGTTCGACCCGCAAACCGAACTGGCGGTGATCGTGTTGACCAACCATGTCTACTATTCGCGCGAGAAAGATTCCTATCTGGACTATCGGCGGCGGCTGCTGAACGCGCTGGCTGCCCATATCGGTGAGGTATAGGAGGTACAATCGCGCTATGCGTGCATGGCGAACGATCCGCTGGCTGAGCGTCTGGCTGCTGATTGTCAGCAGCGTCAGCGCGGTTTCGGAGCCGGTGCTGTGGGGCATCACGCTCAGCGAATACGCGCTGCGTCGGGAACAGTTACGTGAGCGCGCGGGCGAGCAGGCAATCATCGTGGCGGGCGAATCCGCCACCCCCGTGCGCCTCAGGTTCCGTCAGGACAGCAACTTCATGTATCTCACAGGCGTGGAGGCGCCCGGTGCAGTGCTGGTGCTGCTGCCTGATAAGAGCCTACTGAACGCGGGTGAGGTGCTGTTTTTGCGGGAGCAGTCGCCCGTCGCGCGCCTTTTTGACGGCGAACTGCCCGCGCCCGACGAACGCACCCGGCGCATGACGGGCATCGAGTCGGTGCGCTCCAGCCGCGAGCTGCAGGAGTTCCTGAAACAGCTCGCGCAAACGCACCCGAAAATCCTGCTCAATCGGCTGGCACGCAACGCGGGGCTGGACCAACTCTTGCGCGAAGCCAATCCACAGGTTCAGCTGGGCAATGTAGAGCCATTGATTTTTGCGCTGCGCAGCCGCAAATCGCCCGCCGAGCTGCGCCTGATTCGCGCCGCCATCAACGCCACCATCGAAGCGCATCGGGCAACGGCGCGCACCGTCGCGCCCGGCGTGCATGAGTATGAGCTGGAGGCGGTCATTCAGGCGGCGTTCCGACGACACGGCTCCGAACGCGACGCCTTCCCCTGCATCGTCGGCTCCGGACCCAACAGCTGCATTCTGCACTATAATGCGAACCGCCGGCGCATGCAGGCGGGCGAGCTGGTGGTGGTGGACATCGGTGCAGAATACAGCTACTACGCTGCGGACATCACACGCACCTATCCCGTGTCGGGCAGGTTCACCCCCCGCCAGCGCGAACTCTATCGAGCCGTGCTGGCAGCCCAGAAAGCCGCCGAACGCGCCGCCAGACCCGGCATCACTTTGCGCGAGCTGGACCGCATCGCCCGCGAGAGCCTGCGCAACGCGCCCCTGCGCGCCCGAGACACCGACGGCAAAGAGTACACACTGGATCACTTCTTCCGACACGGGCTGGGACACTCGCTGGGAATGGATGTGCATGACCCCGAAACAGGTCAGCCCCTCCAGCCCGGCGCCGTGTTCACAATCGAACCCGGCATCTACATCCCCACCGAGAACATCGGCATCCGCATCGAAGACGACTACCTGATGACCGAGCGCGGGGTCATCAAGCTGAGCGCAGCGTTGCCCTCCGAACCCGATGCCATCGAACGCATGATGAAACGCCGTTAGCGGGTATCATCAGAGCATCTTTTTGCCTCAGGGAGGAGAACCATGCGAACAGGATGGATAGTGTTGCTTGGGCTGATATTAAGCGTGCCGTTCGGAACAGCGCAGCAAAGTGAAGAAGATTTGCGCCAGCACTGGGCATATCAGGCGATAGAGCAGTTGCAGCGACTGGGCATTTTAGAGGGTTATCCCGACGGTTCGTTCCGTCCCGATCGTCCGCTGACCCGCGCGGAGTTCGCGCAGGCGGTGTCGCGCGCCTATCGCGTGATTGATGAACGGCTGCGCAACCTGCAGCGGCGGGTGGAAACCTTCGTTACGCCCGCGCCGCCAACCCTGCCCACCGATGAGGCACGCCAGCGACGCATCCAGCGACTGGAAGAGGCAGTTCAGGAACTCAAAAAGCTCCAGGAAGTGGTGCAGACGCTGGAGCGACTGATGCCGATGGTGCGCACCGATATCGACATGCGCAGCGAGCAGGTCAGCACGCTGAAAGAGGAGCTGCAGGCGCTCCAGCAGCGACTGGAACAGCTCACCGCACGCTTCTCGTGGCAGGGCGACCTCACCTTCGGCGGCTACTCCACCCACAGCTTCGACGGACGCAGCGCGTTCACCCTCAACGGCAACCCCATAAACCCCTCTGGCAGGTTCCTGCAGAGCGACGCCTTCGTTCAGGAGCTGGCGCTGACCGTTCAGGGGCGCGCGAACGAGCGGGTGTCCGGTAAAGCCACCCTCATCATCGGCAACTACCTCTCCTACCTGCGCAGCCCCACCCGTAACGCCGATTCGTTCCACAGTGCGCCTGCCCCGTTCCTGCTGCAGAGCAACACCGATTTCGCCCTCTGGGAAGCCTACATTCAGACCACACTGCCCCTGTTCGGGCGACAGGTCGAAGTCACGCTGGGGCGACTGCCGCTGCGCTTCACACCCTACACCCTGCAACGAATCGACCCCGATATCTATCTGGATGTCCCGCGCTATGATGATGGCGCGTTCCGGGTGGATGGCGTGCTGTTCGGCACAGGCGGCGACCGCTATCGGCTGAACCTGTTCGCAGCCAGCGTGCATCGGCGTCGCTCCGCGGTGGCGCAGGCGTCGCAAATCTTCTTCGCCAACCACAACGCCTCCGTCTCCGCGCCCGCCGACCAGATAATCGGCTTGCGAACGGAGTACAGGGCGGTGCGGGGCGAGGAAAATTTCGTCAATATCGGGCTGACCCTCTTCGCAGCGGGCATCGGCAGGGGCAACACCTTCCGCCACCTGACTAACCCAACGCAACCCGCTGACCGCGTGGATGTGCTGGGGCTGGATGCCAGCGGGCGATGGAGCAACATCCGATTCGGGCTGGAATACGCCCAGAGCGTCGTCTATGAGGGCGATAACCGCCGTGTCGCACGGAACAACACTGCCTTCGATGCCTATGCCGAGTACGACTTCAGCGATCGACTCGGCGGGCGACTGGGCTACCGCGAAATCATGCCCTTCTTTATCGCGCCCGGCAATTGGGGACGAATCGGCTACCTCTATAACCCATCCGACATCAAGGGCAGCTACCTGAACCTGCGCTATAAGGCATCCGAACGCCTGAACGCATCGCTGGCTGCAGCGTTCTACACGGGCACTGCCCGACTTCGACTGCCCCAGCGCGGCTACTTTAGCAGCGATAAGCTCAACCGCTATCAGCTCGATGTCAGCTATCAGATCAACCCGCGCTGGCAACTGAAAGTGAGCTATGAGAATGTCGCCTGGCGCATCCGTAGCTTCGTGTTCGGCGGAGCGCGCGGCAGCCCCGAATGGAACTATCTCACCCTGCAACTGAGCTACAATCTGGGCGAGAACGCCGCGCTGAACATCCTGTACCAGTTCATCGATGCGAACGGCAAGGGCGTGCCGCAACTGAGCGGCGGTCCAGGCGCAACAGGCAACCGTGCGGGCGTTGCAGCAACCACCCTGCGCGTGCAGTTCTGACCTCCCTTCAGGGGGAGGGGGTATGGGTGAGGGGGCATTTCAGGTATCATGCCCGTACCTATGAGCGAGCTGCGCATCTACAACACACTGACGCGCCAGGAAGAGGTGTTCACACCGCGCGAGGCGGGCAGAGTCAGCATCTACGCCTGCGGGCTGACCCCCCAGGCGCCCGCCCATGTCGGACACATGCGCGGCGTGATCGTCATGGACATCGTGCAACGCTGGTTCGAACAGCTCGGCTACGAAGTGAACTTCGTGCAGAACTTCACCGACATCGACGACAAAATCATTCGCCGCGCTCAGGAAGAAGGCATCAGCACGCAGGAGGTCGCCGAAAAGTACAGCCGCATGTATATTGAGGACGCGCAGGCACTGGGCGTGCGCCTGCCCCGATTCGTGAAGGTCACCGAGCATATGCCCGACATCATCGAGATGGTGCAGCGCCTCGTGGAGTACGGCTACGCCTATGTGGTCGATGGCGATGTCTACTTCTCCGTCGAGAAGTTCCCCGGCTATGGCAAGCTGTCGGGGCGCAGCCTCGACGAGATGAAGGCGGGCGCGCGCGTGGAAGTGGACGAACGCAAGCGCAACCCGCTCGATTTCGCATTGTGGAAAGCTGCCAAGCCCGGTGAACCCGCATGGGACAGCCCCTGGGGACCAGGGCGCCCCGGCTGGCACATCGAATGCTCCACGCTCAGCCTGAAATATCTCGGTGCAGCGTTCGATATCCACGCAGGCGGAATGGACCTTATCTTCCCTCACCACGAGAACGAGATCGCGCAGTCGGAAGCCTATCTGCGCTGCGAGAAGCCCTTCGTGCGCTACTGGCTGCACTGGGGTCCCGTGCGCCTCAAGGAGCAGAAGATGTCGAAGTCGACGGGCGTGTTCGTGCCGATCCGCGAGCTGCGCCAGCAGTACGAGCCAGCGGTCATCCGGCTGTTTCTGCTGTCGGTCGCCTATCGCACGCCCCTGGAGTTCGCCTATGAGCGGCTGGAAGAATCGAAGTCCGCGCTGGAGCGGGTGCGCACGGCGGTTCAGCGTGCCCGCGCCCTGCTGCGCACGCTGCCACAACCCCCTGAACCCAACGAGAGCGTCGCCCAGCCCTACAAAGCGCAGTTTACCGACGCGATGAACAGCGATTTCAACACGGCGCAGGCGCTGGCGGTCGCCTTCGAACTGGTGCGTGAACTGAATCAGCACCTCAGCGATTCCGAAAGCGCGGGCGTCGCAGCGCAGGCACCCGCGCTCGCCGCCCTGCTGAACACCCTGCAATGGATGATGGAGACAGTGCTGGGCATCCCGCTCACGCGAGCGGAATCCATCGAAAGCGAGCTGCTCGATTCACTGATGGCGCGCGTGATCGAGTGGCGCCAGCAGCTGCGCGAGCGCAAACTGTTCGATCTGGCAGACCGCATTAGAGATGACCTCAAAGCGCTGGGCATCCTGCTGGAGGACACCCCCCAGGGCACGCTCTGGCGCCGCAAAGAGTAAACCCCCTCTCCCACAGCGTGGGAGAGGGGGCAGGGGGTGAGGGACTACTTCGCTTCCTCCACACGCACAGGACGATAGCCACCCTGCGCCCGAAAGACCAGATAGATCGCGCCGAACAGGATGAACAGAATCACGGGCAGGATGGCAACATAGCGGAAGGTCATCGCCGCGCCCTGACGCAGCGCCTCCTGCAGGACCGCCTTCTGCGCAGGATCGGTAATCTGGGCGGCGGCTTCAGGGCTGTATTTGCCGTCGATCACCACCTGCTGCGCCACCTCCGGAGTCAGGTTCTGAATCGTGTAGTGGTCGTAGATGGCGCCCATGATAGGACCCGCCAGCCCTGCGGCAATCATGCCCGTCGCGCCCGTGACCGCCAGCAGGAATTCGCCACCGCGCGGGAACCGCTCCGATGTGATGCCCAGCATCGTCGGCCAGAAGAAGGTCTTGCCGATACCAAACAGCGTCGCTGCCACCAGCGCGACCCCTGGCGAGAAGGCATAGCTGAGCCAGAGCAGCCCGATCGCAGCAAACACGGCACAGACCGCCATCAGCCCCGGCGGCGTAAAGGAGCGCACCAGCACACCCGCGAAGAACTGACGCAAGATGAACATCAGCCCCGCCGTGTACACCAGGAACAGAATGCCGCGAATGCCCACCGTGTCGGTCAGCACCGAGCCGACCCACTGATCCGGACCCAGCTCGGTAATCGCCGTCATACACATGCAGACCAGCAACAGCAGGTAGAAGGGGCGCAGAATCTCCTTGAACATGTCGCGCATCGGCACGCCCGCCTCTGCCCGCTCCGTCGGCGGAAACTTCTGACCGAGAATCATCACGCCGTAGATGACCGCCGCGATAATTATCGTCGCCATCTTCACCTTCCAGCCGTAGCCCAGCTCGCCTAACCCGTACGCCAGCAAGCCGCCGATCACCAGCCCGCCCGGCCACCACGCATGCAGCACATTCAGCTTGTGGGTCTTCTCTTCGGGATACATGGTGGCAATCAGCGGGTTGATGACCGCCTCCACCGTGCCGTTAGATAGCCCGATCAGCAGCGTGGACGCCAGCAGCATCGGGAAGCCGAACTGGGGCGACAGGATGGTCAGCACCGTGCCGAGAATATGCCCGACACATGCCAGACGCAGCAGCGGTCCCATACCCACCACGCCGCACAGGGGTCCCATAATCAGAATCGCAATCGGGAAGCCCCAGATGCCCATCAGGTTCACCAGCCCCTGCTGCTCATGGCTGATATTGAACTCGACGCCGAACTCCTTGAGAATGTCCGCGCGGATAGAGAACGCCATCGCCGTCGTCACCAGCGCAATACAGCTGGCGATAAATAATCGCTGACGATTGTAGCCATGATGCTCCGATACAGTCCCTGTCATCGTTGCACCTCCCGTGTGGAGTTGATTTTCGCGGCATGGTGCAGATTTCCTGTCGCTTTACAAACGCGCTTTTCAGATGAGGCTAACTGTCAGCAGCCAGCTTTCGAGGGTGGGCGGGGCGTGGTGCAGCCAGCGCAGGCGCGGATGGCGCGGCATCGCGTTCAACACTATCTGGATGGCGGAGCCGTAGTCGCCATAGGTGTAGGCTCGCAGCGCGTCGGATAGATCGGGCAACTCGCGCAGGCGCGGTGCCAGCGCCCGCTCGATGAGCCGATCACGGTGCATCTCGTCGGCGGTCAGCAGCGCATACAGCACCTCCTCCCGCTGAAGCAGGTGAGCAATCGCGAGCGCAATCTGCTGACGCGCCAGCGGCGAGCTGCTGCGCCCCAGCGCCTCCAGCAATAACGGGATGTCATCCATGCTCCCGTGCCGTGCGAGCGCACGGGTTAGTGCGGGCAAAACCGCCGGCGATGCCTCCGCCCGCAACTGGCGGCGCAATCGGTCTGCCAGGCTCGGATCGGGCGGCAGATTCGCCAGCGCAACGGCTGACTCGGCACGCACCTCTGCATGAGGCGACTGCAGGTATTCCGCCAGCGCGGTTCCCAGCTCGGCAAGTGAGATGCCCGCTTCGCCCGCCTGTGGAATCAGCGTACCCATCGCTTCGATGATGCGCGACTGCTCCAGCGGTCCTGGCGACTGGCGCAGCCGCTGGAGCAGGGCAGGAAGCACCGTTGCATCACCCAGCTGACGCAACGCCTGCACGACCGCAAGGCGCGTTTCAATAGCGTCGGCTTGCAGCAGGGGCAGCAGATGGGGCACAACGCGCGGGTCGCCTATCTTGCCCAGTGCCTCGACACATTCGGGCACAATATCGCTGGTGGGGTCGGTCAGCATCTGCAGCAGGGCGGGGATAGCGCGGGGGTCACCGATTGCGCCGAGCGCCCGCGCCGCCTCACGCCGCACCGCGCCCGACGGGTCGCGCAGCGCATGCACCAGCTCCTCCACTGCCAGCGCGGTCTTCTGCTCCGCCAGCGTGCGAATGGCGTGCAGGCGACTGGTCTCATCCGCACGGCGGCGCAGCTGGCGCATCGCCAGCCAGCCGCGCGGACGCACCGACGAGCGCAACCGCTGCACCACATAGCGCGTGGGCATCCCCTCTGGCTCATGCACCCGCGCCAGCCACGGCAACGAGAGCAGCCGAAACAGCGACGCACCACCAAACAGCACATAAAATCGATACGGGTCCGCCACCAGCGGGCGCATCAGCTCCATCAGCGTGCCACTCAGCAGTGTCGCCAGCCCGCCCACCGTCGCCACCACCGCCGATAGCGCACCCATATACAGCGCCCGCTGCTCCGCTGGCGCCACCGCCACATTCAGATTAAACTGCGTCAAGCCCACACCCGCCCAGAAGAAACCCGCCAGCACCTGAATGCCCATAATCACGCCCACGCTCCACCCATAACGCTCGGGATGAGTCAGCAACCACAACCACGGCAGAAACACCACACCCCCCGCCGCCAAAAACAGCAACGGGCGATTGCCGAACTTGTCCGCCAGATAGCCCCATAACGGCATGCTCGCACTGCTGAACAGCGCCGCCACCAGACCCGCCATCTGAACCATCAGGTAGGGCATCCGTATCTGCTCCAGCATATAGACCGTGAAGAACTGCCCCGCAAACATCTGCCCGAACACGAAGGTGATGTTAAACATCAACAGATGGCGGAAGTTGGGACTGCGGAACGGCTCCCGATAGAACGCCATCAGCCCGCGCAGACCCCGCTGTGGCGACGGCTCGCGCGGCACCTCCGGCATCCGCGAGAGCGACCAGAGCGACAGAAACAGGCAGAGCGCACCCAGCGCGAACAGCACCGCGAACCCATATTCGGGTGGGAAGCGGTGGTGCTCCACCGCCTGATCCAGAAACAGCGCGGGAGGCAACGCCGCCGCAGCCGACACCAGCCCCAGAATCATGTTCCGCCTGCCAAAGTAGCGCCCCCGCTGATCGGGCGGCACCAGATCGGTCAACCACGCCAGAAACGCCGGCGCCGCGATAGAACCGAACACCGCCGAGAGAATCAGCAGCGCGACGAACAGCTCCTTGCGGGGCAGAGGCGCATCCAGAAGCGGCAACGATGCAATCGCCACCCACGGCAGGCGCGACCAGAACGCATAGCGCAGCACCAGCCTGCGCCGACTGGGCGCCACATCCGCCAGGTACGCCGCCAGAAACTGGATCGCGCCCGTGAGCGCGGGCACAGCGGTAATCACGCCCAACCAGAAGTCGTTCGCGCCCAGCAACCGCGCCAACCCTATCTGGAACGCGCCCCCTGTCAACGCCACATACAGCGTGAAGAAGACCGCATCCCAGTTCGCCCAGCGTAAACCCCGCAGCACCTCCAGACGCGAGAGCCGCTCCCCCTTCATAGCGTCCGAACCTCTATCCGCCAGTCCACAATGTCCAGATCGGGATCCGCCACATCGCCCGACACCTCAATCCCCGTATCCGCATTCCGAAAAATGCGGTTCTGATCGATGCGAATGTTCAGATAGCGATTGATCTCCACGCGGCTGTCGCCCAGTGCGTCCCACGCTTTCGGCGTCGGGTCGTTCGGGTCTAACGGCACGCGATCCGTCGCGATGAAGTTCACCTGCACATAGATCATCGCCCGCGCCGCGTCAGGGTCAGGAATGAATTGCGTCAGATCAACCTCGAAGCGCAGACGGTTGCTGTTCGCGCCCACAGGCTCCGACACGCGCGGCGCACCGATATAAACAAAATTGAGCAGGTTGGAGCCTTCCACCACCCGATACAGCCCGTAGCCACCCTGCGGCTGAGACGAATCGAAACGCATAAAATGGGTGAACGCGCCCGCCGCAAAGCCGTTGCCCCACGGACGGGTCACCACCGGAATGGGTCCCTGCTGACCGGTGGGGTCATTGCTGAGATTGAACAGCACGAAGTAAGTATATTCAGGGCGTATCCGCCCTGCAACCTGCAGTTCAATCACCAGCCGGCGCACGCCCGCCCCCGCAGGAGTGGAGGGGAACCGTGCGCAGCCCGTCAGCCCCAGAAGCAACCCCAGCCACAACCCGTGCGCCTTCACCCGCAGGAGTATACCTTGACCGCTCTAAACCTCCGAAGAGTGTTCGAAAATTCCGATTGTGGAGGCTGGTCGCCCCACTGCCGAAACCCTCCCCCCAGAGGGCAAGGAAATTCTTTTACCCGCACGGTGGATTGAGGTAAGCTCGAAAGGGATGGGAAAGGTTTCAGGCGACACGATAGCAGCGGTAGCGACGCCACCGGGTGAGGGCGGCATCGGCATCGTGCGGGTCAGCGGACCGCTGGCGTTCACGCTTGCCGAACGCATCTTCCGGCAGGCACGCCCCACCGCGCTGGAGAGCCACCGCATCTACTTCGGCACCCTCTGTGATCCCGACACGGGCGAGGCGCTGGATCGCGCCCTGCTGCTGACTTTCCGCGCCCCGCACAGCTACACGGGCGAGGATGTGGTCGAGTTCAGCTGCCATGGCAGTCCCTTGCTTTTGCGGCGCGTGTTGAGCCTGCTCTGGCGGCTGGGCGCCCGACCCGCGCAACCGGGCGAGTTCACCCAGCGCGCCTTCCTGAACGGCAAGCTCGACCTGGCGCAGGCAGAAGCGGTCGCCGACCTCATTCGCGCCCGCACCGAAAGCCAGCTCCGTGCCGCCCTCTACCTGCACGAGGGCAAACTCTCCCGCGCCATCCGCCAGCTGAACGACCAGCTGCTCGCGCTCTTAGCCGAAGTGGAAGCCACCATCGACTTTTCGGAGGAGATCGGTGAGCTGGATCGCGAATCGTTTGCCCGACGACTTCAAGCCCTGCTGGATCAGCTCAGTCAGCTGCTTCGGACGGCGCAGTCGGGGCGCCTCCTGCGCGAGGGCGTGCGCGTCGCCATCGTGGGACGACCCAATGTGGGCAAGTCGTCCCTGCTGAACGCCCTGCTGGGCGAAGACCGTGCGATTGTTACGCCCATTCCCGGCACCACGCGCGACCTCATCGAGGAGGCGTTCCAGATTCAGGGCATACCCATCGTGGTGCTGGACACCGCCGGGCTGCGCGAGAACCCGGACCCCGTGGAGCAAATGGGCATCGAGCGCACGCATCGCGCGATGGAGCATGCCGACCTGCTGCTAATTGTGCTCGATGTGAGCGAGGGGCTGACCGCCGACGATCGCGCCCTGCTCAAGCGGTTGCCCGTGAACAAGCCTCACATCATCGTCTGGAACAAAGCCGATCTGGTGGCGGAGAGCGTCATTCCGCCCCCTGTCGGGGAGGTCGCCGTGAAGGTCTCCGCGCTCACAGGCGCGGGGCTGGACAGGCTCTGCACCGCGATTCTGGAACGGATGAACCTGACAGGTGTGGGCGAGGAAAGCCTGCTGCTGACCCATCAACGCCATGTGCAGGCGGTGGAGGACGCCTGCCGGCATCTGCAGAGCGCGCTGCAGGCAACGCGCGCCGAACTGCCCGCCGACCTGATCGCGGTCGACCTGCGCGCGGCATGGCAGGCACTGGGCGAAATCACAGGTGAGAGCGTCGACGAGACACTCATCCAGCGCATCTTTCAGGACTTCTGCATCGGCAAGTAAACGCAGGGTATGCTTGCTGCGATGGGTTCAGAAATCGTTCAGCAGGTGGTGCACAGGCTGGAGGCGCGATATGGCGTCGCGCAGTGGAAGCCGCGCATGGAGCCGCTGGAAGAGCTGATCCACTGCATTCTCTCCCAGCACACTTCGGACACCAACTCGTTTCGGGCGTTTCGGGCGCTGCGGGAGGCGTTCCCCAGCTGGCAGGCGGTGGTGGACGCGCCCACCGAGCAGGTCGCTGCAGCCATTCGCGCGGGCGGGCTGGCAAACCAGAAGGCGCCGCGCATTCAGGCGGTGCTGCGCACCCTCTACCAGCAGTTCGGCGACTACTCGCTGGACGCGCTCCAGCAGATGGACACCGAGTCGGCACGCCGATTCCTGCTGAGTCTGCCCGGCATCGGACCCAAGTGCGCGGCGATTGTGCTGTGCTTCTCGCTGGGACGCCCTGTGATACCGGTGGACACGCATGTGTTTCGGGTGTCGTGGCGATTGGGGCTGATTCCACGCTCCATCGGCGAGGCGAAGGCGCATCAGGCGCTGGAGGCGATGGTGCCGCCCGATCTGGCGTATCGGTTCCATGTCGCGCTCATTCGGCACGGGCGCGCCCTCTGCAAAGCGCAGCGCCCGCTGTGCGAGCAGTGCCCCCTCACCGACCTCTGCGCCTACTACCGCAACGCCACATAGAACACCCGATCCGAATCGCGCAGCGGCGGCTGGAAGGTGTAGGCGTCGCAGGCATGAACGACGCGAAAGCCCGCGTCGGTAAGCATCGCGCGCACCTCCGCCTCGCTGTACGCCCGCTGACGATGAACCTCCACAAAATAGCGCTCCCGATTGCCCTCCTGCACCCAGAACTCCATGCGCACGGTGCAGAGGCGTGTGGCGCGGTCATACTCGCTGCGCCAGCGATAGCGAATGGGCGCACTGCGCCGCCGCTCCGACTGGTCAAACATCCGATGCACAAAGGCGTACTCGGTGTTCAGGTCAAAAATGAACGCCCCGGGCAGGTTCAGATGGCGATGGACGCGCCGCAGGCACTCGGCGAACCGCGCAGGCTCGATAATGTTGTTCAGGCTGTCGAACACGCTCACCACCAGATCGAAGGTGAAGGGCAGGTCTAACTCGGCAGCATCCTGCACAAAGTAGGGAATCTCATAGCCGCTCTCCTGCGCCTTTCGGCGTGCCTGTTCGATCATTGGCGCGGAGATGTCCACGCCGACCACCGAATAGCCCTCCAGATAAAACAGCTCGGTGAGGTTGCCCGTGCCGCAGCAGAGGTCCAGCACGCGCTGCGGAAAGCCTGCAGGCGGGGTTATCTTTTCCTCTTCCAGCACATGCGTGAGCAACGCCTCGATGTAGTGGAACCACCAGGTGTAGGGGATTCCACGCATCAGGCAGTCGTAGTAGGGCGCGACCGCCTGAAACGGCTCAGACGGCGAAGAGGCTGTCATCCAGACCCTGATTCACCCTGATATTGGAGTTCACCGTGCGCCCGCCGAAGCGTTGCGCCGCATTATAGACCTCCACGCGCGTCGGTATCCAGATGCCAGGCGCGGCTTCGATCGGCTGCTTGTATTCAAAGCGGGCGCGATACTTGCCTGTGCGACTGTACCACACGCGCCGCACCGTGATGCGCTTCTGCGGGTCAAGCCACACGATATGCGTCGATTCGTCGTCGCCGTAGTTCCATCGGAGTTCAAACACAGAGAGCGTCGTGCCGCCCTCCCTCTCCTCGCGCTGGAACCTCGCTTCGAGCTGACGGGCGAGGGCGGGCGTGATAAAGCCGAAATCGAGGGTCGTCTGACGCTTGCCAGGCGAGTTGGACACATCATCCCGCACACGCTGACCGGGCGCAATCACCAGTTTAATACCGCCGTTGATAATGTAGATGATTCGTCGGGACAGCACCTCCGATTCGAGGCGCAGCTTGAACGGCTCCTTGTAGTAAGCCTTCATCCACTTGAAGCGATAGGAGTTGGCGAAGTCCTCGTTGATTCGGCGCAGCTCGCCCAATCGCACGCCTTCCGCCTTCACATCCATCTGGAAGTCGCGCAGCCTGTCCTGCACCATCGCACGAAAATCGGGCACCAAGCGTATCATAGCTCTGATTATACCCCCGCTGCCTTTTGCACGAATGGCTGGGTGATGCTTTGATGGGTAGATCGCCTCTTTATCGGCAGGAATCGCCCATCACCTGGCGTATTCCACTCTTAGCGAGGTGAGCAGCGATGCTCCGGGTTAGCCGATGTTCGCCCTGGCGCGATTCAGCGGTGACAGAGAGGCTCTCGCGCTGTGGTGTGCTTCACACCGGTGCACAGTTGGGCAGGAGGTGGCGGTTGTGAAGATCCCACCCTGCGACCCGTTGCGTGATCTGACGCCCGATCTGCAGAAGGCTGCCCGTGCTGCTGTGCGGTATGCGTGCCAGCACTTTTGCCCGCCTGCTTACTCGCTCGACTACTGGCGCGACGAGTGCCTCCAGATTGCTGCCGTTGCTGTCTGGCATGCCAGACAGCACTATAAGCCCGACCTGAACATCTCCTGCACCACTTATGCCTACATATGCGCTCTGCGAGCGCTCAAAAAGGAGTACGAGCGCGTTTGCCGCCTTTACAATCGGGAGGTCGTCTGGCCCACGGACCCCGAAACGGGTGAAGAGATGGAGGTGGAAGACACAAGCGCGTATGAAGCAATCGAGTGGGCAGTGTGCTCCAGCGAGCTGTGGGCAGCCCTGACAAAGCTGGAGGAGCCTGACCACTGGCTGGTAGAACAGGTATGGATTGAAGAACACTGCCAGATGGAGGTGGCGCAGGAGCTGGGCATTTCGCAAGCCACACTGTCCCGGCGTCTGGCGCGAATCAGGGCGAAGCTGCGCCAGTGGCTGGGCGATGAGTAGTCGGGGTGATCTGAGGCAGATTGGGGAACGAAACCTGCAAGAGGGCTGCATAAAACGACGACGGCGAGACTATTAATATCCCTGTGGAAGGGGATACAAACCCCTTCGAAAGGGAGGCATAGCGGAAATGTTAACACGGCTCAATCTTGGCGTTTTGTTGTTCGCTGTGACGCTGGGTGCAGCGCTCTATGCCCAGCAAGACTGTGACGCGTGTGTGCGTATTCGCGATGCGCGAATCAATTGCCCGAGCGACGCATCAGGCAATATCACCTGGACCTTTGAGGTGACCAACGACTCGGACTTCGCCGCGACCTACCTGTTCTTTCTGACGACGCCGCCTGGTGTTTCCGTTTCACCCAATCCCATCGTTTTTGACCCGCCGCTGGCGCCGGGTGAAACGCGCCCTGTAACAGTTACCATCAGCGGCGCGCTGCCCGGACAGCAACTCTGTTTCGACCTCGTGCTCTATAACGCGCAACTCAATCGGTGCTGTCGGGTTCGACACTGCATCACGATCCCGGGATGCTGTTTTGCGGTGACCGATGAGGTGGTCTGGTGCGAACCTGGCACAGGCGACTTTATCTACCAGTTCACGATTTTCAACCAGTTCCCGGCGATTATCCAGTATGTGGTGATTGTGTCGGAGACGCCGGGGGTGTCGGTGGATCCGCAGGTGATTTATCTGGTGCCGCCGCTGGGCTATCTGCAATCGCGCACGCTGCAGGTGCGGTTGCACGGAGCCGTCCCAGGACAAACGGTGCGCCTGCGGATAGGCTTGCTGGACATCTTCGGGCGATTCTGCTGCTCGGAAGTGCGCGAGATCACCATGCCACCGTGCTGTTTGACCTTCCGCGCGCGTGTGGAATGCACGCCAGAGGGTGGGCGGATGACTATCTGCGTCACCAACTGGTTCCCTGCAAATGCCTGCTTTGTGGGCATCACGCCCGTCACACCGGGGGTTGTCGTGGAGCCTGCGCTGGTGGCGTTGGATCCGCCCTTGCAGTTTGGGCAGACACGCTGTTTTACCGTGCAGTTGCGCTACACGGCGGGTGGTGGCTGTCCGCGCGAAGTCTGCTTTGTGCTGACCCTGTACGACTGCTTCTTCCGCCAGTGCTGCGCCGTGCGAGGCTGCGTGCAGGCGCCTGCATTGCCTATCAGCCGCACCTACACGACCAGCCAGGATTTCCTGGAAGGCGAGCTGGACAATGTGAACCTGAACATCCCCGACCAGCTCCAGCTGAACCCGGTGGATGAAACCACTATCACCTACCCCTACGCGTGGTTCGCGAACTGGGTGGATGGCACGGTGTCCAAGTTCGATATGCGCACGGGCAAAGAGGTGGCGCGCTACTACACGGGACCCATAACTGGCGTTTGTCGCCAAGCGCAACCGTCGCGCATGTCGGTGGATGCTGACGGCAACCTGTGGGTCATCAACCGAGCGGTGCAGTATGTAACCGTGGTGCAGATTCTGAACGACTCGTTCATCGACCGCAACGGCGATAGTCAGGAGCAGACCTCGCGCGATTTGAACAACAACGGCTGTATTGATCCCGACGAGATATTGCCGTGGGGTCAGGATGAGCGTGTGGCGCGCGTGTATGCGATTCGTCGTCCCGATGGCGACATTCCTGGCGTTGATCAGTTGGGTCGAGGGGTGGTTGTGGACTCCAACGGCTACATCTGGGCAGGGCTGTGGAACGAGGCTCGTGTGGTGCAGATTGCGCCTGACCTCGATCCGTTCCAGTACCGTCCCGATGCCTGGATAGATGCCTGCCAGGCGCCGCCTCCCCAGCTCTATCCGCCGCTGCTGGAGTCGGTGTCAACATCGCCTGCCCGCCCATACGGTTTGACACTGGCGCCTAACGGCTTCCTGTACGGGGCATCGCTTAGTCCCTACATCTTTGAGATCTGCCCTGGCGACCCGAATGTGCCTGGTGATGCCCAGCTAACGAGGGTCATCAACATTCCAGGCTTCGTCACCTACGGCATCGCTGTTGACCAGCAGTGCCGCGTGTGGTCCGTGAATGCTTGGGGCGGCCATATCGCTGGCTACGATCCCACTACTGACACCTTGAAACTATCAAACCAGGCGTTTGGCGGCCTCTGGCGCGGCTGCACGGTTGACCCGAACGGGTGTATCTGGACATCGGCAACCTCCCCCAGCGGCATGGTGGTGAAGTGGTGCATTCCCGACTTCAACGATCCCAACACCTGGACTGTACAGACGCAGACCTACAACACCCACAACGGTGGCACGGGCATTGCTGCGACGGTCGCTCCCCCGAACTCGGGTCTGCCCTTCTCCATCATCGTGGCTGGCGGTAGCGAAGCACCTGCTGGCTGGACGCAGATTAACCCCATCACCATGGCTCCACTCGCCAGCGATACCTGCCCGCACAATCGGCTGGCGGTCTACAACTACACCGACTTCACGGGGTCGCTGCTGCGCATCACCCAGCAGACAGGGAGCTGGACAGTGGTGTACGACAGCGGCTGCGACGACACCCAGTGGGGCGTGGTGCGCTGGAACGCCTTTGTGCCGCCGGGCGCCGTGCTGAAGGTCAGGGTGCGCGCGTCCAACATCTTTGGCGGGTGGCCTGAGTACGAAGAGGTGCAGAATGGTCAGGCGTTCTGCCAGCGCGGGCGCTACCTGCAGGTGCAGGTGGTCTTCTCGCGTCGCCGACAGGGTCAGCAGTGCAGTCGTGAGGTGTGCCGCGGCGCGTTCGGTGATAGCCCCATCCTGTATGACCTGACGATTGCGTCGCTGTGCGAGTGTCCGCGCGGCACCCTGCAGGGCACGCTCTACTGCGATCGCAATCGCAACGGCTCGCAGGACGCCAGCGAGAACGGGCTGGCAGGCTGGACGGTCGTGCTGCGCGACACGCACGGCAATACTGCCAGCGTGGCCACCGACGCGCAGGGGCACTATGAGGTAGAGACGCTGCCCTCGGGGCGGTACGAGGTGGCGGTGGTGATTCCGCCTGCCTGGCGCGCGGTTACGCCTGCGACGGGACGCTACGAGGTGGAGGTGCAGGAAGGTCGCGCCTATCGCCTCGACTTCGGCGTGTCGCTGCGGGCGGATGTGAACGCCGACGGCATCGTGAATGATGCTGACCTGCTGGCGGTGCTGTTCGCCTTCGGCAGTACTGGTCAGGAGCTGGCAGAGGATGTAACCGAAGACGGCGTGGTCGACGACGCCGACCTGTTGATGGTGCTGTTCAGCTTCGGTCAGCACTGCTGAAGCGTTTCCCGCTCCATCCCCCCTCCTGAAGCTTCAGGAGGGGGGATGTTTATTTTTTTAACGGCAGAGGAGGTGTGTTCCTATCTCCTCCGCTCAGTTTGCAGTCGACGCAGATAGGTCTCCAGCAGCAGGGCGGCGGCGATGGAGTCCTGAACGGCGCGACGCTGCCGACGACGATAACCACCCTGCAACAGCCGGCGCTCCGCCTCCTGACTGCTCAACCGCTCATCGACGGTGTCGATGGGAACCTCAAGATGGGCGCGCAGCGCTTCAATAAACGCCTGCACCTGCTGGGCGCGCGAACCCGCCTCGCCCGAAAGCCGATAGGGCATGCCCACCACGATTCGGTCAGGCTTCTGCTCCTGCAGGAAGCGCAATACCGCCTGCAAATCGTTCGGCAGCACCGCGGCGGGCAGGGCCACACCCACCTCCATCTCGGCAACCGCCGCTCCGATGCGCTTCTCGCCGTAATCGAGCGCGACGATTCGCATGAGACTACTCCCAGCTCAGCACCACCTTGCCCGCCGCGCCCGAAGCGGTCAGCTCGAACGCCCGCTCATACTCCTGCCAGGGCAGAATATGCGTGATGGCGGGGCGGATGTCGAGCCTGCCCGACGCCAGCAGCGCCTGCATCGCCTCCCATGTGGCGTGCAGTTGCCGCCCCAGAATGGCGTGAACCTGCACGGCTTTGAAGATGAGCGCGTTCAGGTCGACGGGCACCGGCTGGGTGAACAGCCCCAGCAGGCTGATGTGCCCGCCGGGGCGAATCGCGTCGGTGATGAGCGCGACTGCCGACGGATGCCCCGACATCTCCAGCGCGACATCGACGCCCAGCCCCTCCGTCTCGCGCCGAATGATGCCCAGCACATCGTCCTGTTGCGGGTCCAGCACCCGATCCGCGCCCATCTGCTCGGCGAGCTGGCGTCGATAGGGGCGCACTTCGGTCGCATAGATGCGGGCGGCGCCGCACGCGCGGGCAACCGCGATGCTGAACAGCCCGATCGCGCCGCAGCCTGTGATCAGCACCGTGCTGCCTGCAATCGGCGTCGCCAGCACCGCATGCACCGCGTTGCCCAGCGGGTCCTGAACAGTGGCGACTTCGGGCGGGATGCGCGGGTCGGTCTTCTGCGCGTTCGCGGCGGGCACAGCAATAGAGGGCGCGAAGCAGCCGTCAACATCGACGCCCAGAATGCGCGTGCTCTGACACACATGCGCCTGCCCCAGTCGGCACGGCTTGCAGACCCCGCAGGTGATGTGGCTCTCGCCCGCCACAAAATCGCCCGGCTGAAGATGAGTCACGCCTTCACCGACCGCCTCCACAACACCACAGAACTCATGCCCGATAATCAGCGGCGGACGCAAACGCGACTGCGCCCACGAATCCCAGTGGTAGATGTGAAGATCGGTGCCGCACAGTGAAGTGCGCAGGATACGCACCAGCACCCTATCGGGCTGAAGAGTCGGCTCCGGCACTTCGCATAGCTCCAGCCCTACCCCAGCCTGCGTTTTGCAGATTGCTTTCATCGCCCGATTGACATAACCCGCAGCCGCCGCGCTGCACCGATACTGTACCCGTTCGCAAGCAAGTAAGTCAAGAGGTCGGGGCATCCCTTGATTTCTTAGTCAGGCTAAAGGTATACTCTATAAAGAATGGAGGCAATGGCTATGCAGACGGAGATGAGAGAGGCTTTGCAGGAGGCGTTTACGGCGTCCGAGGGCGGCTTTGTCGCGATTAACTACATCACCTGCACGCCCGAATACCGCGAGCGGTTTGAGTATCTCTTTCGCACGCGCGCTCGCGCGATCGACAGGATGCCTGGCTTTCGCGGGATGTATGTATTGCGTCCCCAGCGCGAGGGTGATCCCTATCTGGTGGTCAGCCACTGGGACAGCGAGGAGCATTTTCGCGCGTGGGTTCAGTCGCCTGAGTTTCTGGAGGGACATCGGCGCGGTTTTGAGGACATTCGCGAGGCGAAGGCGCGTGGCGAACAGCCCCCGATGACCTCCGACTTCCGCACCTACGAGGTGATTGCCCGCTAAGCCCGGCATGCGGTACAATAGGGTCGGGTGAAACCCGTGCCGAAACTGGAACTGACGGATGAGCAGGTTGTGGAGCTGATTCTGCAGCTACCACCAGAGCGACAGAGAGCGGTACTGCAGATACTGAACGCCGCGCGCGATGCATGGTGGGCGCGTATCGTAGCAGAAGGTGAACAGCAAATGCGCCGTCTCTGTGCTGAACGCGGGCTAAACTGGGACTCGATGACCGAAGAGGAACGCGAAGCGTTTATTGACGACCTGATCCACGAGGATCGCGCGTGCGCCCAATAGCGGTATTTGATACCAACATTCTATTTTCTGGCTTGGGCTGGCAGGGGACAGCTCATCAGTGCCTTCAACTGGCGCGCGGAGGTCTGGTGGAATCGGTGACCTGCCAGGAAATATTGAGCGAGCTGCAAAATGCGCTTCGACTAAAGCGGCGAATGCCTGAAGAAGATATTGTTAGAGCTATAAGCGAGATTTCGCTTTTCTCGAGGGTTGTTCATATATCGAACGCCCTTTCTGGCATCGTGGCAGACCCTGATGATCATAAGGTGCTGGAGTGTGCGGTGGTAGGGGGTGCGACGCATATCGTTACGGGCGACCGTCGCCATCTCTTGCCACTGGACAGCTATCAGGGCATCGCCATCGTCAGCGCCGCCGATTTTGTGAAGCTCCTCACTCCGCCATGACAGGAACCCCCATCGTGTTTGTGCTGGATCGGGCATAAGGCGCACGCAGTGGTTGACATGCGGGCATCGAGCTTTCACACCTGCGGAGCGATTGCTCGCCAGAGCCAGCATGCGGTACAATAGGGTCAGGTGAAACCCGTGCCGAAACTGGAACTGACGGATGAGCAGGTCATCGAGCTGGTGCGCCAGCTATCGCCCATCAGCAAGCAGAAGGTGCTGGAGGCGCTGGTGAAAGATGCTTCTGTGGCAGAAGGCGAGCCGCCTGCTACAGATACAGAGGCTTTCACCGCGCTACCCTGCTTCGGGATGTGGTCTGACCGCGAAGAGATGCGCGACAGCGCGGATTGGGTACGCAAGGAGCGAGCGCGATGGCAACAACGAATGGAGCCGCAGGACTAACCGATACCGACATTCTTGTTGATGCCCTGCGAGGCTTTGCAGATGGAATCGCATTTCTGGCTAACCAACACGCGACTTCAGGCGTCCGAATCAGCATCGTCTCGGCGATGGAACTGGTTGCGGGCTGCCGCAACGCTACAGAACTCGCTCTGCTACAACAGTTTCTTCAGCACATCATCCTTTTGCCAGTCAGCACTTCCATTTCGCAAAGAGCCTACCAGTTGATGGAATCGTATTTTCTCAGTCATGGCTTACTTATCCCTGACGCCCTGATAGCAGCCACCGCGATGGAGCATGATTTGGTACTGTATACTAAAATACTCGCCACTTCCAGATGATACCTGAACTGCAGCTACTCCGCCCCTACTAACCGATTTTGTGAAGCTCCTCACTCCGCCATGACAGGAACCTCCTCTTTTCAGGGCGAAACGAGGGGGTATGCGGTGGGTTCGTAGAGGCTGGCTGGTTGGATGGCTGGTTGGTGTGATTGCTGGCGGGTACGCGCAGGCGGTGGTGAAGTTCGCGCGGTATCCTGCGCCATCGCCCGACGGCACACAACTGGTCTTCTCCTATCAGGGCGATTTATGGCTGGCGCCCCTCACAGGCGGACAGGCACAACGGCTCACCGTACACGAGGGTTATGATTTCGCGCCCGTGTGGTCGCCCGACGGTAAAAAGATTGCCTTCACCTCCGATCGCTACGGCAACGACGATCTGTTCGTGCTGTATCTGGACACGGGGCGCATTCAGCGGCTGACATGGTATTCGGGCACCGATCGCACGCTGGGCTGGACGCCCGACAGTCAGGCGGTGATTTTCGAATCTCAGCGCGACTGGGAGCCGTATGGGGTGCGCTCGGTATCCTATGTGGCGCCGTTGAGTGGCGGCACGCCGTATCGCCTGCACGATGTGGAGGGCACGCCCGCCGCGCTCGCGCCCGACGGCAAGCAAGTCGCCTTCGTGCGTCGCCATAGCGCATGGTGGCGCAAGGGCTATCGGGGCAGCGCGACGGGCGACCTGTGGCTCCATCAGCTCGACAGCGACCGCTTCGTTCGCCTGACCGACACCGACACGCCCGATACCTTCCCGATGTGGGCGCCCGACGGACGCACGCTCTACTTCGTTTCCGAGCGCGATGGAACCTATAACCTCTACGCGATGGAGGTCGCCACACGGCGGGTGCGCCCGCTCACACGCTTCAAAGAGGACGGCGTGCGCTTCCCGCAAATCAGTGCGAACGGGCGCGTGATCGTCTTCGAGCAGGGCATGGATATCTGGCGGCTGGAGCTGCCGTCGGGCAATCTGCAGCCCATCGCGCTCACCATCCCTGCCGACGATGAACGCGGCATGCCAGAGGTCGTGCGCACTTTCACGGGCAACATCTCCGAGTATGCCGTTGCGCCCAGCGGCAAGGAGGTCGCTTTCGTGGTGCGTGGCGAAATCTTCGCGACGCGCTTCCCCGACGGCGGCATCACGCGCAATCTCACAGAGACCGTCGAACCCGAATCGGGACTCACATGGTCGCCCGACAGCAAGGTGCTGATTTTCGCTGCAGAGCGGGAGGGTCAGAGCGACCTCTATCGGCTCACTTCGGATGACCCCGAAGAACCGCGCCTGCGCCGCGCTCGCAAGCTCAGGCTCGAACCGCTCACTCAAACGCCCGACAGCGAGACCTCCCCACGCCTCTCGCCAGACGGCAAAAAGCTTGCCTTCCGTCGCGGCGCGGGCGATCTGGTGGTGATGGACATCGAGACGCGGCAGGAGCGCGTGCTGGTCAAAGGCTGGAACCTGGGCGATTTCCTCTGGTCGCCCGACAGTCGCTGGCTGGCGTATGAGCAGGCGGACGAGAACTACAACAGCGACATCTGGATTGTATCGGCGGAGGGCGGCGAGCCAGTGAACCTGACGCGCCATCCGCGCAACGACAGCTCGCCCTCATGGTCGGCGGATGGGCGTGCGCTGGTGTTCCTCTCTGAACGCGACACCGACACGCCCAATATCTACTTCGTCTATCTGCGCAAAGAGGACGACGAGAAGACCCGCGCCGACCGCGAGGACGAGGAAGACGCCCGCCACGACGCGCCCAGCAAAGAGGGGAAAACGGAGCAGAAACCGCCACAGGTGCAGATCGACTTTGAGGACATTCACCTGCGCATTCGCGCCGTCACGCGCTATGCGGACGGCGTACAGGAGGCAGTCGTCTCACCCGATGCGGAGCGCATCGCCTACCGCACCGCCTATCAGGGTCAGTCGGACCTCTATACTATCAGGTGGGATGGCACGGACGAAAAGCGGCTCACCACGGGCGGGATGAACCCGACACAAATCGTCTGGAGCAGCGACGGCAAAACGCTCTACTTTCTGAGCCGGGGGCGCCTACAGCGCGTCGCGGCGACGGGCGGCACGCCGCAGGCGACCAGCACCGAAGTGCAGATTCGCATCCGTCCCGATGCCGAGCGCGCCTACCTGCTCGATGCCGTCTGGCGCACGCTGAACGAAACCTTCTATGATCCCAACTTTCACGGCGTCAACTGGAGCGCGATGCGCATAAAGTATCGCCCCTATCTGCCCTACGCGCGGGCGGAGCGCGACTTCACTGCGCTGGTCTATCTGATGCTGGGCGAGCTGCGCTCGTCGCATGTGAGCTTCAGCCCCGCGCAGGGCGATTCAGAAGAGGGCGGTCAGCCAACTGGCATGCTGGGCGTGGTGTGGAGTAATCGGCGCGATGGGGAAGGCTTGCTGATTGAGCGTGTTCTGCCGAACACGCCCGCCGCCCGCCGCGAGGTCAACCTCCAGCCAGGCGAGCGCGTGCTAACAATCGACGGACAGCGCATCACGCCCACCACCAGTGTGTGGCGGCTGTTAGAGGGCAAGGTGGATAAGCGGGTTGAACTGCTGGTGCGTCAGCCTGATGGCAAGGAGCGCAGAGTGTACTTGCGCCCCATCTCAATCAGCGAATATAACCACGCCCGCTATCGCGACTGGGTGCAGCGCAATCGGCGCTATGTGGAGCAGAAGAGTGGGGGCAGGCTGGGCTATGTGCATATTCAGGCGATGGGCGAACAGAGCCTGCGCGAGTTCATTCGCGACCTCTATGCCGCCGCCTACGGCAAGCAGGGGCTGATCATCGATGTGCGCTTCAACGGTGGCGGGCGCACCGCCGATTACCTGCTCGCGATTCTGCATGTGCCGCGCCATGCCTACACCGTCGGGCGTGGCGGCAAGCCCGGCTACCCGCACGACCGCCTGCCCGTGCCCGAATGGACGAAACCCATCGCCGTGCTGTGCAACTACGCCAGTTTCAGCAACGCCGAGATTTTCGCGCACGCTATCAAGACGCTCCGACGCGGACCGCTCATCGGCACACCCACCGCAGGCGGGGTCATCAGCACAGGACAGCGCACCCTGATGGACGGCAGCCGCGTCAGCACGCCCGGACGCGGCTGGTACACCATCGATAAGGGTATCAACCTGGAGGGCAACGGCGCCCAGCCCGACCACCTTGTGGAAGACATGCCCGATGACCTGACAGCAGGGCGCGACCGCCAGCTCGATAAAGCCATCGAAGCGCTGCTGGAGCGCCTGCGCCAAGGCGGCTGATTCGCCGTTCGGCTACCGATAGCCTATCAGCACGGGGTTCTCCAGCACGCGCTTCAGCTCCTGTAAGAATCGGGCGCCCGTCGCACCGTCCAGCACGCGATGGTCGCACGAGAGCGTGACCTTCATGCGGGAGCGAGGCTGAATGGAGCCGTCGTCCATCACCACAGGCACCTTCTTCACCGCGCCAACCGCCAGAATCGCGCTCGCGGGCGGGTTGATAATCGCCGCGAACTCGTCAATATCGAACATGCCCAGATTCGACACGGTAAAGGTGTTGCCCGTCATCTCATCAGGTAACAGTTTGCCCTCGCGCGCCTTCTGGATGAGCGCCTGCGCCTCCTGCGCAATGCGCAGCAGCGGCTTGCTCTCGCAGTGGCGCACAACGGCGACCAGCAGACCCTCGTCCACCGCAACGGCGATCCCGATATGGATGCCGTCGGCATAGACCAGCGTCCCGTCGCGATAGGAGGCGTTGACAAGGGGGTGCTTCTCAATCGCGACGGCACACGCCTTGAGAACCAGATCGTTCACGCTGACGCGCACGCCCTCCTCGAGGCGATTGAGCGTTTCGCGCAGGGCGAGCGCTTCCTCCATGTCGATTTCGATGGTGAGGTAGAAGTGGGGGATGGTCTGCTTGGCTTCGGTGGTGCGCTGAGCGGTGATCTGGCGCAGGCGGTTCAACGACTCCGTGCGGGCGGCGATGGGCGCAGGTGCAGGCGCGACGGCAGCGGGTTGCGCCGCGCGCTGCTGGAGATACGCCAGCACATCGCGCTCCACGATGCGCCCCTGCGGTCCCGTGCCTTTCAGCAGGCGCAGGTCGATGCCATGCTCCCGCGCGATTTTGCGAGCGAGCGGGGAGGCGAGGATGCGTTCAGCCCTCACCCCCTGACCCTCTCCCCCGCTGGGGGCGAGGGGAGTTTCAGCCCTCTCCCCCACTGGGGGAGAGGGTACGGGTGAGGGGGCAATCGTGGGCGGGACGCCCACGCTACTCGGTGGTACGGGTGAGGGGGCTTCGGCAGGTTTGCCGTCCCGATCAAGTTCGGCGGGCAGCGATTCGCCTTCGGCTAAGATATACGCCAGCGGGGTGTTGATGGGCACGGTCGCGCCCTCCTGAACACGAATGCCGCGCAGGATACCCGATGCGGGCGCCTCCAGCTCAATCGTTGCCTTGTCGGTCGCGATTTCAGCAATCGGCTCGCCCGCTTTGACCATCTCGCCCTCCTGCTTGAGCCAGCGGACGAGCGTGCCCTCCTCCATCGCGTCGCCCATCTTCGGCATTATCACGGTCTGCATCATTCCAGCCTCCCTATGTCAGCACCTGCCTGACCGCCGCGATCACATCGTCCACCTGCGGGTAGGCGGCGCGTTCCAGATATTTGTTGTAGGGCATCGGCACATCGGCGCCCGCCACGCGCAGCACGGGCGCGTCCAGCCAGTCGAACGCCTGCTCCTGAATCTGGGCGGCAATCTCCGCGCCGAAGCCGCAGTAGCGCCAGTCATCGTGCAGGGCAATCGCGCGGTGCGTCTTGCGCACCGAGTTGAACACCGTCTCCCAGTCGCAGGGCATGAGCGTGCGCAGGTCGACAATCTCCACCTCGATACCCTCCTGCTGGAGGCGTTCGGCAGCCTGCTGGGCGAGCAGCACCCCGCGCGAATAGGTGATGATCGACACATCGCGCCCGACGCGCTTGATGTCCGCCACGCCGAACGGGATGGTGTATTCACCATCGGGCACCTCACCCCGCGTCAGGTACAGCTGCGGATGCTCAATAAACATCACGGGGTTATTGTCGCGGATGGCGGTCTTCAGCAGCCCTTTGGCGTCGGCAGGTGTGGAGGGCAGCACCACCTTCAAGCCCGGCGAATGCGCCACCCACAGCTCGAAACTGTGCGAATGCTGGGCTGCCAGCTGCTTGCCCGGTCCAGCAGGACCGCGAATCACGAGCGGCACAGGGCATGCCCCGCCCGATTTGTAGAGAATCTTCGCCGCATGGTTCACAATCTGATCCATCGCCAGGAAGGCGAAGCTCCAGGTCATCACCTCCACGACGGGTCGCAGTCCCTCCATCGCCGCCCCGATCGCAATCGCGATAAAGCCCGGCTCGGAGATGGGCGTGTCCCACACCCGATTCGGTCCATACTTCTGGAACAGCCCCTCCGTGACGCGAAAAGTGCCCTGATAGCGTCCGATGTCTTCGCCAATCAGGAACACCGTTTCGTCTCTGTCCATCTCCTCGATCAGCGCTTCGCGAATGGCTTCGCGGAACAGTCTGGTTGCCATGCTGGAAACCTCCGTTCAGTCGGCGAACACATGCTGCCAGAGCTCGTCCAGCGGTGGGTCAGCGCTCTCATCGGCGTAGCGGGCAGCTTCTTCGACGATGCGCTGCGCCTGCTGGTCAATCGCTTCCAGCTCCTGCTCGGTGCAGATGCCGTTCTGCAGCAGGTAGTGTTGCAGGTTCGGGATGGGGTCGCGCTTGCGCCACTCTTCGATCTCCTCGCGCGTGCGATACGAGCCAGGATCGGTGATGTCGGCGGCGCCGTGCCCCACGAAGCGATAGGTGATTGCCTCCACGAAGTAGGGTTCCTGGCGCGTGCGCACATGGTGGATGATCTCGCGCGCCGCCTCGCGCACCTTCAGCACATCCATGCCGTCGATCTGGCAGCTGGGAAAGCCGTACACGGAGGCGCGCTCCGCCAGGTTCGTCACCGCCGAGTGCAGTTCGACGGGCGTGCCCATCGCGTACTTATTGTTCTCCACGATGTAGACGATGGGCAGCTTCCACAGCCCTGCCATATTGAGGCATTCGTGCAGCAGTCCGGCGTTCATCGCGCCGTCGCCGAAGAAGCAGAGCGTGATGCCGTCGCTCTGCCGATACTTCTGGCTGAAGGCGACGCCCGTCGCGATGCCGATCACGCCGCCCACAATCGCGTAGCCACCCAGAAAGTTATGCGCCTTATCATAAAAGTGCATCGAGCCGCCCTTGCCGCGGCACAGCCCGGTGACCTTGCCGTACAGTTCCGCCATCACGCGGCGCGGGTCGCTGCCCAGCGCCAGCACATAGCCGTGATCGCGATAGTGCCCCAGCACGCGGTCGTTCGGCTGCAACTGCGAGATGAAGCCAACTGCCAGCGCCTCCTCACCGATATACAGGTGAAGATAGCCACCAATCTTGTCCTGGCGATACGCCCGATCGCAGTGCTGCTCGAAGTGCCGAATCAGCACCATCTGGCGATAGAGTTCCAGCAGCTCCTCGCGCTCCTCTTTGGAGAGCGCCGCCTTTTTCGTTCGGGTACGGGTACTCATAGCAACCTCCTTCTGTGCGCGGAGTGCCTGCCGCCCCATCGCGTGCAACGCCGACGCATCATAAGTGTACCCGACTGACAGGCGGGAATGCCGTTTCGGGGCGCGAATCACCATGCTGGCGATGGCGAACTATCTGTTGCGGCACGGGCGCGTGATAGACCCCGCTCAGGGGCTGGATAGTCGAGCCGATGTGCGCATTCGGGACGGGCGAATCGCCGAGATTGCACCCCAGCTCACGCCTGAAGCGGGCGAAACGCTCATCGACTGCGCCGACTGCTGGGTCGCGCCCGGGCTGGTGGACATCCATGTGCATCTGCGCGAGCCAGGTCAGAGCTATAAGGAGACTCTTCAGTCGGGCGGTGAGGCGGCGGTCGCGGGTGGGTTCACCTCCATCTGCTGTATGCCGAACACGGAGCCGCCGCTCGATAGCCCTGCGCTGGTGCGCGAGCTGCTGTGGCGGGCGGAGCGCGAATCGCCCTGCAGGGTCTATGTGGTGGCGGCGCTCACGCAGGCGATGCGCGGCGAGCAGCTCTGCGACTATGCGGCGCTCAGGCAGGCGGGCGCGGTCGCTGTCAGCGACGATGCGTTCCCCATCCAGTCGGCAGCGGTCATGCGACGGGCGATGCGCGCCTGCGCCGCAATCGGGCTGCCCGTGCTGACCCACTGCGAGGATCAGAGCCTGACCACTGGCGCGTCGATGCATGAGGGCGAGGTGAGCGCACGGCTGGGGCTGCGCGGAATGCCTGCCTCCGCCGAAACAATAATGATTGCCCGCAACGCCCTGCTCGCGCTCGAAACGGGCTGCCACCTCCACATCCAGCACCTGTCAACGGCTGTCGGACTGGAGCTGGTTCGGCTCTTTCGGCGGCTGGGCGCGTCGCTCACGACGGAAGTCACGCCCCACCATCTGCTGCTGACCCATCATGCCTGCGACGGTTTCAACACCGACGCGAAGATGAACCCGCCGTTGCGCACGCAGGCGGACTGCGACGCGCTCAGCGAAGGGCTGATTGCAGGCGACATCGACTGCATAGCGACCGACCACGCGCCTCACGCCGCCTTTGAGAAGGAGCAGCCGTTCGGTCAGGCGCCGTTCGGGATTGTGGGGCTGGAGACCGCACTGGGCTGCATTCTGCACTGGAACGCGGCGCGAGGCGAGCCGCTCAGTCCGCTGGAGCTGCTTTATCGACTCAGCACGCGCCCCGCGCAGATACTGGGCTTGCCCGCAGGCACTTTGCAGGTGGGCGCGCCCGCCGATGTGGTGGTGATCGACCCCAGCGCCCGCTGGACGGTGGACCCTGCCGGGTTCCGTTCGCTGGGCAAAAGCACGCCCTTCGCCCGCTGGGAACTGCCGGGCAGGGTACGCTACACCTTTGTTGGCGGCGAGCGCGTGTATCCACCCTCTCCCTGAAGAAAGGGAAGGATTACAAATCCCCCGCGCTCCAGAATGGGGGAAGATACGGGTGAGGGGTTCATTTTCCCGCCTGCAGGGTGACCCGATGCGCGTAATCGTTGCCCGCCTCATCTCGCCGCCGATGAACCACCACCTGCACGGGCAATTTGATTTTATCGATAGCCACCGCCTTGCCTTTGAGCGTGAAAACGGTCTTCTCGTCATATCGAAACTGGCGTACATCGCCTGCCTGCGTGCGCACCTTCAGCATCTGGGCGTTTTTATCGATGGCTTGCAATGTGCCCCGAACGGTTGGCAGGGTGCGCTCGCGCCCGATTGCCGCCTGCTGCTCGCTATCGCTCACCACCAGCGCCATCGTGTCCAGATTCGAGAGCAGGCGCGGTGCCAGATAGATTTTCTCGCCCGCCTGAAATGCTTCCGGCGTCGCAGGTTGACCTTTTTTCACAAAGCGCGTGCTGGGATTGATTTTATACACGAAGCGCGTGCGGTCGGCAAACTCCACAATCAGGTACTCCTCCTCAATTCCCATCAGCGTGCCCTGCACAACGCCGCGTCGCACCCGCTCCAGCCACTTCCATGTGTCGGGGTCCGCCATCTCGCGGAGAATAGGGCGCGTGGCGGTGCCCACGCTCAGTCGAACCATCACGGGCTTGCCCACCATCTCCCGAAACGACTCCAGCGAAGCGGGCTGCCTGTTGAGCCACAGGCGCGCTTTTTTGTGCAGGCTCACACTCAGCTCGGCTCTGCCAGCACGCTTGAGAACAACCGAATCCCCTTCAGGTTCAAACTTTACAAGATGCGCCTGAAAAATTTCGGTCTCGGCATATAGGGTCAGCATCAGCCCGCTCACGATGAGCAGAACCAGTCCCTTCGCCCACATCACACGAACCTCCTGCACCCACCCCGATTCGGGAAGCCCTGCCCCACTCCTGCTGGATAGCCGATCCGGGAGCTGACCACTCACGATGGGTATAATCGCTGGCGAGGGAGGCAGCAATGGCGCAGAGAATCGAAAAGGATGCGCTGGGCGAGCGGGCGATACCCGCCGAAGTCTACTGGGGGTTGCAGACCCTGCGAGCGCAGGAGAACTTCCCCATCAGCGGCATCACCGAGCCGCCCCTGATGATCGACGCCTATGTGCTGCTCAAAAAAGCGTGCGCACAGGCGAATATGGAACTGGGGCTGATCCCTGAACCCATCGGCAAAGCCATCATGCAGGCTGCCGACGAGGTGCTATCAGGCAAACTGCGCGACCAGTTCCCCACTGACATCTTCCATCAGGGCGCCGGCACCTCGTTCCACATGAATGTGAATGAGGTGCTGGCAAATCGCGCTATTGAGATCCTGGGCGGACAAAAGGGCGATTACACCATCGTTCACCCGAACGACCATGTGAACTTCGGGCAGTCGACGAACGACACCTTCCCGACGGCGATGCGCATCGCGGTGCGGATAGCGCTGGAGCAACTGTTCCCCGCGCTGGACCAGCTAACGGAGGGGTTCACGCTCAAGGGGCGCGAGTTCGACCATGTGTTGAAGTCGGGGCGCACCCACCTGCAGGACGCCGTGCCCATCCGACTGGGACAGGAATTCACCGCCTACGCCGTCACGGTGCGCAAGTGCCGGCGCCTGCTGGAGACTGCCGCGCATGAGGTGGAGGAGCTGGGCATTGGTGGCAGCGCGGTCGGCACCGGACTGAACACGCACCCGCAATACCGCTTCCGCGTGGTGGAACTGGTGCGCCAGTGGACAGGACTGCCCTTCCGACCCGCCGATGACCTGCGCGAGGCGATGCAGAGCCAGATGCCCATCGCCTGCGTTGGCGCCGCCCTTCGCATCCTCGCGCTGGAAATCACCCGCATCGCTAATGACCTGCGCCTGCTGGCTTCCGGACCCCTGACAGGCTTCGCCGAAATCGTGCTGCCCGCCGTGCAACCAGGCAGCAGCATCATGCCCGGCAAGGTCAACCCCAGCATCCCCGAAATGGTCAATATGGTCTGCTTCCAGGTGATCGGTTGCGCCACCACCATCGATTACGCGGTGCAGGCAGGTCAGCTGGAGCTGAATGTAATGATGCCCGTGATGGCGTATAATGCGCTCTTCGCGCTGCAGATTATCACAAACGCCCTGCGCATGTTCGACGAGCGGTGCGTGCGGGGCATCGTGGCGAACGAGGAAAAGTGCCGCTGGTACGCCGAGACCAGCCCCAGCCTCGCCACCGCGCTCAACCCCTATGTGGGCTATGCAACGGCAGCAGAAATCGTGAAACAGGCTCTGCGTGAGAACCGCAGCATCATCGATGTGGTGCGCGAGCGCGGACTGCTCACCGAAGAGCAGATTCGAGAACTGCTCGACCCCTACAAAATGACCGAACCCAACCTGGGAGATTAGAGCGCTCCGCGCGCGAGCTGTTGCAGCACGGGGTCGTCGGGGAAGTAAGTTAGCCCACGCCGCGCCCATTCGCGCTGCTCACTGAGCCGCTGCTCGCGATGCTTCAGGATTGCCAGCCAGCGATAGGCGTCGCGCCAGCCCTCACGCTCAAACGGGTTCTGCAGAATCATCGAAGCGTTGCCCGCCTGCACCCACCGATCGCCGTTTGCAACCGCTTGCCGAAAGTAGCGCTCCGCCTGCGCATCATCGCCCAGCTGCACCAGCGTGTGGCGCCCCAGCTCGGTGAAGAGGGCAATACTGCGCGGGTTGTGGCGCGCGCCCTCCTTCAAAAACGCCATCGCCTCGCGCAGGTTGCGCTTATTATCGAACAGAATCATCTGCGCCCCGACCAGATAGCCCTGCACGAAGGTCGGGTCGACCCATGTCATGAAGCGATAGAGGGGCAGCACCTCGCGCACAGGGCGATGGAAGTGATGGCGCACATCGAAAAAGGGCTTCACCTGCCGCTCGATATCGCCCCAGAGCCAGCGCGGGTCGCGCTCCGGTTCGGGGATGACGCTGGTCTCATCTTCATGATGGTGAACCTCGTCCGCGCTGGAGGCTTCCCGCGCGGTGCCCAGCCGCTTCTCCCGTTCGGTCATCGGGCGCAGTTGCACGCCGCCATGCGTGTATTCGTCCGTTTTGACCCAGAGATAGCCTGCCAGGCTGGAGCGCAGCTCGCCTATCACCGAGACCATCGCATGGCGGTCATAAAGCGTCTGCGCAGCCAGCGTGTCGGCACGCTGGACCTGCACAGGCAACGCGAGCCGCACCGCGACACCCCCAACCAGACCCAGCGGAACCAGCACCAGCGCTATTGATCGCATCGCTCACCCCAGCACCTGCCTGCGAAACCGCAGCCAGCCCAGCAACAGATAAGCGCCGCCGCTACCGAGCGCGTAGACCGCCATCGCGCCTATCACCCACCAGGCAATCGGGTCCCAGTCGTACACCACCTTCTGGCTCATGTCGAAAAGGTCATAATGGGGCAAAACGCCGTAGAGCCAGTTGAGCCAGAGGGCATCCAGCCCGCGCTCCCAGTGCGCCATCAGCAGGAGCCGATTGAACAGACCCGACCCGAACGCCAGTATCAGGCTGAGAGTCACATTCGCCGCGGGCGTCAGATAGACCGAGAGCGCGACCCCCAGCGCGCACAGCCAGCCGATGCCGATCAGCTTCAGCAGCAGATACTGCCCGAAGATGGGCTTGAGCGGGACGCCCAGCATCAGAAGCAGCAGCCATGCCGCTCCCGCCAGGATCAGAAAGCATGCGCCCGCCGTGATGAACGCGGTCAACCACTTGCCCATCAGCAGCTGCCCGCGCGTGATGGGGCGCGCCAGCAGCGGATAAATCGTGCGCCGCTGAACCTCGTCGGGCAACTGACGCGCCGCTATCAGCACCGTCAGCACCGTGCTGAATATCCCCATCGCCAGAAAGGTGGTATCTTTGATAAAAATCTCCAGCCCGCGCACGCCGAACACGCGAAAGGTCGACGCGCCCAGCACCATCAGCGCCATCAGCATCAGCACCACATAGAGGTCTTTGCGCCGCAGGGTCTCCAGCAGTCCCGCGACGGTCAGCGCACGACAGACCTGAATCAGCGAGACACTCATGCTGCCACCTCCTGCGCCAGCGCGTCTGCGCCCTGCTGCACCGTGCGGATGAAGTAGTCCTCCAGCGATTCGAATCGTCCGCTCAGCTCGCTGAGCGTATGCTCGGCGATGAGGCGTCCGCGATGGATAACCAGAATGCGGTCGCACAGGCTGGCGACCTCGCCCAGCTCGTGCGAGGAGAAGAAGATGGTGGCGCCCCGCTCGCGCTGAAGACGCAGTAAATCGCGCAGCTCGCGCCTGCCAACGGGATCAAGCCCTGACGAGACCTCATCCAGAATCAGCAGTTTCGGGTTGCCCAGCAGCGCCTGCGCGATACCGAGCCGCTGGAGCATGCCTTTGGACAGGTGGCGATTGAGTGTGTGCATTTTAGGGGCGATGCCGACCGCCGCCAGCAGTGCTTCGATCTGGGCATTCAGGCTGTGCCCCGTTAGCCCCTGCAGGGCGCCGTAGAGGCGCATGGTCTCGTAAGGGGTCAGGTAGGGCGAGTAGAGCGCGGTTTCGGGCAGGAAGCCGACCAGCTGGCGGGCGCGCGCGTCGGTCGCTGGCTGCCCGAACAGGCGCACCTCGCCTGCCGTCGGCGGCTGGAAGCCCATCAGCACCTTGATAGTTGAACTCTTGCCGGCGCCGTTGACGCCCAGAAAGCCCACAATCTCGCCCTCGCGCACCCCGAACGAGAGGCGATCCACCGCGCGCACAGGCGGTCGGAACGCCTGCCGATACTCCACCACCAGCTCGCGCACCTCAATCGCCCACATCACCGCCTATTATCGGCAACCGTTCGATGCCTGATTAGCCCGAAAGTTGCCTGGTCTCCACTCGCGCAGGTATAATCGCTGCACTTCAGGTGAACGATGGATAGGGCGGCGCGGGTTCTGCTCATCTGCAACGCAGCCATCGTGCTGCTCAGCATCGCGGGCTTCTGGGCGTTTACCAGCGGTCTGCCTGTGCCCGCGTGGAACTACTACGCGCTCACAAAGTGGCTGACCATCGCGAATGTAGTAACGGGTGTGTTGTGTGCGCTGTTCGCGATGGCTCACGAGCAGGGCTGGCGCCCGACGCTTGTTCTGCTCGCGCTCGCCACCATTCTGGCAGGTACCATGGAGCTGATAGGCACCACCACCGGCTTCCCCTTCGGGCGGTATCAATACACCGATTTGCTGGGCTATAAACTGCTTGGGCATGTGCCGCTGCTGATTCCGCCCAGCTGGTTCATGATGCTCTATCCCGCGTTGCAGCTGGCATCGCTGCGGCTGGATGGCTGGCTGGCGCGCGCGGGCGTGGCGGCGGTGATTCTGACCCTCTGGGATGTCGCACTGGATCCCGCCGCGACAACCGGCTTCGCGCAGTGGCACTGGCACCAGCAGGGTTCGTTCTGGGGACGGGTGCCAGGGGTGCATTTTTATTCGATGCCACTGGAGAACTGGCTGGGCTGGCTGCTAACAGGTGGGCTGATCAGCGCACTCTATTTGCGCCTGCAACCGCAATGGAGACCCGTTCGCCACAGCGTGAGCCTCTGGCTCTATCTGGTGCAGTGTGGGTTTGTGGCGGTCATGGCGGTGCTGCTGGAACGCTGGTGGGCAGCCATTTGCTGGCTGATGGGATTTGGGGCAGTGCTGACGGGACTGCGTTTCTGGTCGGCTTCGGTCAGGGTTCGCGCAGAGTGTTAGCCTGGGAAGGCGACCAGCGCTCATGGTCCGAGAGCCGACCGCGCAATACCGTGCGGAACCGTTCAGGGCAGTCGCGCCGTGCCGCGCTGAGCTGCTGGAGCAGCGCCTGCACGCATGTTCGTGCCTCGTTCAGCCATTCGTCAGGGTTAGACCGACCGCTCTCAAATGGCTCGCCAACCAGAACATACGCCTCCGGATACTGGTGTATCCCTGTAACGATTTCGATAGCCATCGGCAGCAGGCAGACGGCAGGCAGCTGGCGGTGCAGCCAGTGCAGCGCACGCTGGAACGCCCATACCTCTGGTGCAGGATGCAGCTCACCTTCAGGGAAAAGAAACAGCAGATTGCCAGGTTGCTGAAGCTGCCAGATTGTTCGGCGCACGGCGCGCATTCGTAGAGCAATATTATCGTTGGGGAAGGGCATCGCGCCCAGACTCCAGAAGGGGGGGAACCGACGCCATTCGCGCATCCAGACCATCGCCCGCACACCCCACACCCGACTCAGCCAGTAGCACAGATAGCCGTCCCACCAGTAGTGATGCGGGGCGAACAGAATCGCTGGCGTGCGCTCCGACGGCTGTGCCCGCTCCCACACATAGACCGCCCGAAAATGCTGGCGCAGAGCGCGTTCAATCAGCCAGCCCGTGAACAGACCCAGAGGGCGCTGAATCAGCCCGGATAAAAGCGACCTTTCCACCGAATCGTCCCCCGCAGGTTCCAGATGAGTGAGCGTATCAACACGCCCAGCGCCAGCGCGACCGAGAGCGGATAGAACAGTCCATACCAGAAGGGCAGCCCGACGCAACGCCCTGATACACCGAACAAAAGCACCGCCAACCCGATACAGCCGATTCGCCACAACACCGGACCCCACACCAGTGGCAGCCAGTAAAGCATCACCATCGCCAGACCAATCGCTATGGCGGGCCATACACCCCGACAGAGCGCGACCGCGTTCTTGGAATAGCCATCCACTGCCTCTGCCAATCGGCGATACATGTGGGTGGATAGAAAACGCGAACCATGCAGAATCTGAATCTGGCTGGCGCCGCTTCGTTGCTGACGGCAGCGTTTGACCAGCTGGGCAATGCTTACATCGTCCAGCATGCAGCCCGCCACCGCTTGATGCGGCTGATCCTGCGCGTAGGCGTCCGCACGATAGGCAAGACACTGCCCGTTCGCGAAGCCGAACGCAGGGTTCGGATGCGACTCGGCAAGCGGTAGCGGCAGAAGGGTGAACAGCGATGCCATCACCACCTGATGCAGGAGCGCATCGCCCAGCCCTGCGGGCACGATGCGCGGAATGACCGTGATCAGCACCGCTTCAGGCGAGCGCGCGATTGCCTGACCGAGCCACAGCAGGAAATCGCGCTCCGGCTCCACATCGGCATCCAGAAACACCAGCGCCTGTGCGCCAAACCGAAGCGCCGCGTTGCCCAGCTGATAGCACGCCCACGCCTTGCCAGTCCAGCCGTTGGGCTTCGGCTGGGTTGGAACCAGCTGGAAGCCATACCGTTCCGCGTTCCGCTGGAGCCACTGCGTGCTGCCATCGCTGGATTCGTCGTCGTAGATCAGAACGGCGCACGGCGCCCACGATTGCGACTGCAAAGCCCATAGCAGGTGGGGTAGATTGTGTCGCTCGTTACGCACAGGGATCAGCACCACCAGGCGGGGCAGGCTCAGCGCGTCTGCTAAAGCGTCCCGCTGTACACGCCGTCGCCGATGAAATAGATTAATCACCAGCACGACACCCTGCGTCAGGAGCATCAGCCCAATCGCCACCTGCACAACCGTTGCCATCGCCCTTGCAGCGCATTCGGAATCTTACCTGTTCACAGCGTGCAATCGGGTATCCTTCAGGGCAGGCGCGTTTACAGGGAGGGCTGGATAGTTGTGGCGCTGGACGATGCGTTAGGGCAGTGGCGCGCATGGGAAGCGGAGCTGGTGAATCGGGCAACCAGCGTCTCAGAGGAGTATCTGGAACCCTATCCTGTCGATCCTGCGGAGCTGCGATCAGCATATGCGCGTTGCGAGCAGATTACACGCACGCACAGTCGAACCTTCTATTTAGCGTCGGCGTTTATGCCGCGTCCGAAGCGGCGGGCGATCCGCGCCCTGTATGCCTTCTGCCGCGTGAGCGACGATATGGTGGACCGAAGCGAGGGCAATTCGGCAGCCAGGCTGTCAGCATGGCGGCGTGCGGTGCTGGATGAGAAGGTCAGCGACCCCGTGCTGACCGCCTGGCGCGACACGCTCGCCCGCTATCGCATCCCCATCGGCTATATGTTCCAGCTGCTGGACACGCTGGAGACCGACCTCACAACGGCTCGCTACGCCACCTTCAAACAGCTGGCACACTACTGCTACGGGGTGGCGTCCACCGTCGGGCTGATGTCGATGCACATTATCGGTTATACCGATCGGCGAGCCGTCGAGTATGCGGTGCGTCTGGGCGTCGCGCTACAGCTGACCAACATTCTGCGTGATGTGGGCGAAGACTGGCGTCGAGGTCGGCTCTATCTGCCGCTGAGCGAGCTGGATGCCTTCGAGTTGAGTGAGCGCGACATCGCAGCGGGACGCCTCTCATCGCAGTGGTGCGACTTCATGCGATTCCAGATTGCACGGGCAAGACGGCTGTATGCCGCTGCTCTGCCGGGCATCGCATGGCTCCACCGCGATGGGCGGTTCGCCGTTACCGCCGCGGCAGAACTGTATCGCGCTATTCTGGACGATATCGAAAAACACGGCTACGATGTATTTCGCCGACGCGCCCATGTCAGCGGTTGGCGCAAACTCATCGCCCTCCCTGCCATCGCATGGCGCACCTGCACCCTGCACTCCGTCCAGTAGCCATGAGTCAGCCGCGCACAGTGGTGATTGGAGCCGGGTTTGGTGGATTGGCGATTGCCGCCCGCCTCTGCGCACGCGGGCATCAGGTGGAGCTGTTCGAAAAGCTCGACAAACCTGGCGGGCGCGCCTACACCTTCATACAGGACGGCTTCACCTTCGACGGCGGTCCAACCGTCATCACCGCACCGTTCCTGTTCGACGAGCTGTTCGCAATAGCAGGACGCAGACGCAGCGACTATGTGGAGTTCATTCCCATCAATCCCTTCTACCGAATCTTTGACCATCAGGGCAACTACTTTGAGTATAACGGCGACACCGACTATGTACTGACGCAGATTGAGCGGTGGAATCCCGCCGATAAGGAAGGCTATCGGCAACTGCTGGAACGAACGCGCACCCTCTTCCAGAAGGGCTTCATCGAGCTGGCAGATAAACCCTTTCTGTCGTTCACAGACATGGTGCGCGTCGTGCCCGACCTGATCCGCCTGCAGTCGTACCGTTCTGTTTACAGCTATGTGGCACAATTTATCCAGCATGAGTTTCTGCGCCGCTGTTTCACTTTCCATCCGCTTTTGATAGGGGGCAACCCCTTCACCGCTTCTTCGATCTATGCGCTGATCCACTATCTGGAGCGTGAATGGGGTGTCTGGTACGCTCGTGGCGGCACAGGCGCGCTGGTGCAGGCGCTGGTGCGCCTGATTGAGGAACAGGGCGGACATATCCACCTCAACACAGAAGTGGCGGAGATTGTAATTGAGGGTCGGCGAGCGAAGGGCGTGCGCCTCAACGATGGTCGATTCGTGCCCGGCGATTATGTGGTCTGTAATGCCGATGTCCCCTATGCCTATATGAACCTGATTGCGCCCCAGCATCGCAGCTGGCGCAACTCCGATTTCCGCTATAAACGGCTGACCCGCTACAGCATGTCGCTGGTGGTCATCTACTTTGGCACCAATCGTCTTTACCGCGATACACCGCTGGCGCATCACAACATCATGCTGAGCGCGCATTATCGCGAGTTGATCGAGCAGATTTTTGGCGCGCGCTCCCTGCCGCAGGAGTTTTCGCTCTATCTGCACATGCCGACACTGACCGATCCAGCGCTGGCGCCTGAGGGGTACGAGGCGTTCTATGTGCTCGCACCTGTGCCCCATCTGGGCGCACCTATCGATTGGGAGCGTGAGGCGCGACCCTACCGCGATGCGATTATGCAGTTCCTGGAACAGCACTATCTGCCTGACCTGCGTCGGCATATCGTGACGGAACGAATGATCGACCCGCGCTACTTTCGCGATCGGCTCAACACCTATCTGGGCACTGGGTTCTCGATTCAGCCGCTGCTTCTGCAGTCGGCATGGTTTCGCCCGCACAACCGCTCCGAAGATGTGGACAATCTCTACTTTGTGGGCGCGGGCACGCATCCAGGCGCAGGCTTGCCAGGCGTGCTCTGCTCCGCCAAAGCGGTCGATTCGCTCATTTCTGGAGGTTCACTCAAATGATTTATGTGCTTCATCGGGAGCAGATTATCCCGGCACCGCTTGAGCGTGTGTGGGACTACTTCGCAACGCCGCTGAATCTGAACGCGATTACACCGCCCGATCTGCACTTTGAGATTGTGCGCGGCGGCGAACAGCGCATGTACGCCGGGCAGGTGATTGAATATCGGGTGTCGATAGTGCCCGGCGTGCGGGTGCGCTGGCTTACCCAGATAACCCATGTGGAGCCGTTGCGCATGTTTATCGATGAACAGCGCATCGGACCCTACCGACTCTGGATCCATGAGCATCGGTTCGTGCCAGAGGGCGACTCGGTGCGAATGATTGACCATGTGACCTATGCGCTTCCGTTCGGCGTGATAGGGCGGCTGGCGCATGCACTGTTTGTGCGGCGTCGCCTGGACCACATTTTTGATTTTCGGCGGCGGAAGGTGGAGGAACTGTTCGGGGGTCAGTAAGGTAGACTTGCATGGGATGCCTCGACAGCGATTGCGTATCCGTGGGATGACCTGCGCCGCGTGCGTGCGGCGGGTGGAGAGCGCGCTCCAGCGCGTGCCAGGCGTTCAGCAGGCGGCGGTCAATCTGGCGACGGAGCGGGCGGAGGTGGAACTCAGCGAGCCGATTGCGCCTGACACCCTGATCGAAGCGGTTCGCGCCGCTGGCTACGACGCGGAGCCTGCCTTTGACTCACGCCCTGCGCAGGAAGACCTGTCGGCGGCGCGGCGGCGATTGGTCATCAGCATCGCGTTCAGCCTGCCCGTGCTGATTCTGAGCATGGCGCTGCCGGGTGTGCTCCCTGCGCAGGGCTGGTGGCTGCTCGCGCTCACAACGCCGGTGCAGTTCGGCGTGGCGTTGCCGCTCTATCGCGCGGCATGGGGCGCCCTGCGGGCGGGCAGTGCAAACATGGAAGTGCTGATCCTCACAGGCACATTGACAGCCTACTTCTACAGTTTCGCGCTCACGCTCAGCGGTCAGCACCATCATCTCTATTACGAGGCGTCGGCGGTCATCATCACGCTGGTGCTGCTGGGCAAATATCTGGAGGCGCGGGCGAAAGGTCGGGCGCGCGCCGCGCTCGAAGCCCTGTGGGAGCTGATGCCCCGACAGGTGCTGCGCTGGGATGGCGCCACCTATCAGCCTGTGCCGCTGGAACAGGTTCAAGCTGGCGACCGCTTGCTGGTGCGCACGGGCGACCGAATCCCCGTCGATGGCGAGGTGATCGAGGGGCGCGGGTGGGTGGATGAGTCGGCGCTCACGGGCGAATCGGTGCCGCGCGAATGCACAGCGGGCGATACCGTGCTGGGCGGCGCGCTGCTCACCGATGGCATGCTGCACCTTCGCGCGGTCGCGGTGGGCGAGCAGACCGCGCTGATGCAGATTGCGCACGCGGTGGAAGCCGCCCAGAGCCAGAAGGGGGCGATTCAGCGGCTGGCGGATCGCGTCGCGGCGATTTTCGTGCCGATTGTGATGGCGATTGCCCTCACTACTTTCGGGGTGTGGTGGCTGCAGACGCGCTCGCTGCCCGACGCGCTGGTGCCTGCCGTGAGCGTGCTGGTGATTGCCTGCCCGTGCGCGCTGGGGCTGGCAGTGCCGATCGCGCTGTTGACGGGCACGACCCGCGCCGCGCGAATGGGCATCCTGCTGCGCGGGATTGAGGCGCTGGAGCGCGTGCGCCAGATCGACACGCTCGTGCTGGACAAAACGGGCACGCTGACGATGGGTCAACCGCGTGTGAAACGCATCCGCGTGGCGCTGGAAATAAGCACCCCCTCACCCATACCCTCTCCCCCACAGGGGGAGAGGGTACTGAAGTTTATCACTTTACCCTCTCCCCCTGTGGGGGAGAGGGGAGATGCTCCCTCAGCTCAGAGGGGGGAGGGGGACGCCCCAATTTTGCAGATTGCAGCAGCGCTGGAGCGTGCCGTGCGCCATCCGCTGGCGGAGGCGATTGTGAACGAAGCCGTGCGACGCGGCTTGCCGCCGCTCTCCATCGGCGAGGTGGAGGTTGTGCCTGGCGGCGGTGTGCGCTCCGCGCGCGCTCTTATCGGCAGCCCGCGCTTCCTGCAGGAGCAGGGCATCGAGGTGGACAAGCAGTGGACTGAACCTGTGCTGCTCGCGATTGACGGGCAGGTGGTGGCGGGCTTCGAGTTCGAAGATGAACCCCTGCCAGAAGTGCGCGAGATTGTACGCGAGCTGCAGGCGAGCGGGTTGCATCTGGTGCTGTGTTCAGGCGACCGTCCGGAGGCGGTGCGGGCGTTCGCGCAGCAGGTGGGCATTCAGGAGTGGTACGCGGCACAGCGCCCGCAGGAGAAAGCCGCGCTGGTCGCCCGCCTGCAGGCGCAGGGGCGGCGCGTGGCGTTCGTGGGCGACGGCATCAACGACGCGCCCGCGCTCGCGCAAGCCGATTTGAGCATCGCGGTCGCCAGCGCCACCGCGCTCGCCAGCGAGGTCGCCGATATGGTGCTGCTCAATCGCGATTTGCGCACCCTGCTGAACGCCCTGCGCCTCTCCAGAGCCATCTACCGCACGATTCGGCAGAACCTGTTCTTCGCGTTTGTGTATAACGCGCTGGGCATCCCGCTGGCAGCGGCAGGCAAACTGAACCCGATGATCGCCGCGCTCGCGATGAGCCTCAGCTCCGTCTCGGTGGTGAGCAACGCCCTGCGCCTGTTGCAACGAACCATCCGATAAGCGCATGGAGTATCATAAAAGCGGGATGAAACCGAACGAGTTGCTGGAACGGTTGCAAGCGCCGCCGATACCGCTGCGAATCGATGAGGACGGCGCGCTGCGTGTCGGTGAAACGCGGATCACGCTGGAAACCGTGCTGATTGGCTTCCAGAATGGCAGCAGCCCAGAAGAGCTGGTGCTGCAGTACCCCGTGCTGAAACTCGAAGATGTCTACACCCTGCTGGCATATTACCTGCATAATCGCGCCCTGTTTGACCAGTTTCTGGAATCCATTCGGCACGAGGCGGAAGCGAAGTTCGCCCATTATGAACGGCTCTACCCGACCGCCGATCTACGCAAACGCCTGCTGGTCAGCGGCGGGGCTGGGCATTATGCTCGCGCTGGAGCGCTTCAAAAATCTGCTCCACCTGCGCGTTGACCTCTTCATCGGTCAGCGTGCGTTCAGGATGGCGGAACACCAGCGCGAAGGCGAGGCTGTGGCAGCCTTCGGGCACCGGCGCGCCCGTGTAGCGGTCAAAAAGTTGCACCGATTCGAGCCATTCGCCGCCCGCCTGCCAGATGGTGGCAAACAGGCGCGCGGCGGGCACGCTCTGCGCCACAATCACAGCAATATCACGCAGAACGGGCGGTTGCGTCGGCAGCGGGCGATAGCGCACCTCGTGCGTGGACAACTCGCGCAACGCCTCCAGATCGAACTCGGCAAGGTAAACCCGTCGGCGGAACCCGTACTGGCGCTGGAGTTCAGGATGCAGCTCGCCCAGCCGCCCCAGCCACCTGCCACTCGCTTCCACATCCGCCACGCGCCCTGGATGGAAGCGCCGATCCGCCTGAACTCCCTTGCCCCCCTCACCCGTGGAAGACTCAGAAACCTCCTTGCCCTGCTGGGGCGCGGGATCAAGATATTCCGCCTGAATGCCCAGCATGGTCAATAGATGCTCCACCACGCCCTTGAGCGCGTAGAAGTCAGCCTCGCGCGGCTTGCCCGTCCAGTGCGGCGCGTGCAGGGCGCCCGTCATCACGATTCCCAGCGCGAGCCGCTCCTGATAGCCATCAGAACCCCTGCTGAACACACGCCCGATCTCGAACAGATGCAGGTCGGCAATCCCGTGTCGGCGGTTATGGTCCGCGGCAAACAGCAGCCCCGATAGAATCGAAGTGCGCAGATAGCGCAGCTCATCGCTCATCGGGTTGAGCAGTTCGACAGGCGGCAGAAGCTGCAGGGGGTTCGCTGGCTCCAGCGTGTGGCTGACAATCTCCTGCAGACCTGCGCCGAGCAGAATGGTGCGCACGCGCTCGGCGAAGGCGCCTTCCGGGCTATCTTTGCCCTGCGTGGTCAGCCCTGCAGGCGGCGATTCGGGGATGCGCTCATAGCCCAGAATGCGCCCCAGCTCCTCAATTACATCCTCCTCGCGCTTGAGGTCTTCATAGCGATAGAACGGAACCTGCAGGGTGAAGACGCCCGCTTCGCGCCCGACAGGTCGCAGGTTCAGTCGGGTCAGAACCGCCTGCGCCTCAGCGGGGTCTATCGCGAAGCCCAGCAGCTTTTCAGCGCGCGTGATCCGCACAGTCAGCTCGCGCGACGGGTACGGCTTCGGATACACATCCAGCACACCCGCCACCGCCACGACACCCGTCCACTGCTCAATCAGCTCGCACACGCGCACCTGCGCCGCAACCACCAGATTCGGGTCCACGAAACGCTCGAAGCGATAGGACGATTCGGTGCGCAGCCCCAGCTCGCGGGCGGTGCGCCGAATCGAAAGCGGATTAAAATGCGCCGATTCCATCAGGATATGGCGCGTTTGTGGGGTGACTTCCGTTTCTGCACCACCCATGATGCCTGCGACGGCGACGGGGCGCACAGCATCGCAGATCATCAGCATCGGGGGCTTGATGGCGTGTTCGCGCCCATCCAGCGTCTGGATGCGCTCGCCCTCGCGCGCCTGCCGCACAACGATGCGCCTTTCCTGAAGCGTATCCAGGTCGAACGCATGCAGCGGCTGACCCAGCTCCAGCAGCACATAGTTGGTGGCGTCGACAATATTGTTGATGGGGCGCATGCCCGCCGCATGGAGACGCTGCTGAACCCTGACGGGCGAAGGCGCGATGCGCACATCCCTGATCACCCGCGCCGCATAGCGCGGACACAGGTCAGGGTCCAGAATCTCCACCGCTGCATACTGGGGCACCTCGCCAGGGTCGGGCGCAGGCGGGTTCAGAATCAGCGCGTTAAGCCGTTCAAACAGGGGTGTCGGCTGGCACAAGTCGCCCAGAATCGCGACCACCTCGCGAGCGATGCCAAAAATGCTCAAACAATCGCCCCGATTGGGCGTGATATAGAGCACCAGCACCTCACCATCGGGCGTGGTGTCGATCTCTTCCACTTCCAGCCCCGCCATCGTCAGCCGTTCGGCTAACGCCGACACGCTCAGGTCGAACTGCACGAACTCCTTCAGCCACTCAATCGGGACGCGCATGGCAGGCTCCTCTCAGCCCAGAAGCGGGAACTGCGTCAGGAAGCGCAGGTCGTTCTCCAGGAACAGGCGCAGGTCGTCGATGCCGTACTGCAGCATCGGGATGCGCTCGATGCCCAGCCCGAAGGCGAAGCCCGAATAGCGTTCCGGGTCGATGCCATACTGCTCCAGAATGCTGGGATGGATCAGCCCTGCGCCGCCCAGCTCCAGCCAGCCACCTTTCCACGAAATGGCGAAATCGACGCCCGGCTCCACGAAGGGGAAATAGTCGGGTCGGAATCGCACGCGCACATCCTGTCCGAACATCGTGCGGGCGAACTGGGTGAGCGTGCCCTTCAGATGCGCCATGCTCACGCCCTCGTCCACCATGAAGGCGTCCACCTGATGGAAGGTGTGGGAGTGGGTGGCGTCCACATTTTCGTAGCGGAAGCAGCGCCCGATGATGGCGATTCGCAGGGGCAGGGCGCGCTCCCCGCGCTGCACCTGTTCGAAGATGCGTCCCTGGATGGCGGTGGTCTGCGTGCGCAGCAGCCAGCCATCGCCCACATGGAAGGAGTTCTGCTCATCCATCGCGGGGTGGTCTTCGGGGTAGTTGAGTGCGCCGAAGTTGTAGCGGAAATGCTCCAGTTCGGGACCCTCGACGAACTCGAAGCCCAGCCCAATGAGGGCGGCTTTGACGCGGCGCATGGTGAGCGTGAGCGGGTGCAGGCGCGCGGGGCGGATGGGGATGCCGGGCAGGGTGATGTCGATGCGCTCGGCTTGCAGGCGTTGCTCCAGTTCGGTTCGGGTCAGCACGGCTCGCCGCGCATCAAGCCACTGTTCGATCTGCTCGCGGGCGCGATTGACTGCCTGTCCGAAGGCGGGGCGCTGGTCGGGTGGCAGGCTTCCGATCTGGCGCAGGAGCGTGCCGAGCGCGCCTTTTTTGCCGAGATAGCGCAACTCCACCGCGTCCAGTTCAGCGGTGGAGCTGCATCGCTCGATCTCTGCCTGCGCCTGAGCCAGAAGCTGCTGGATGGTGTCCATAAAGCGTCGGGAGGCGGGGCTTCAGGATGAGCCCCGCACGCTTTGCACCAGCATGGTGAAGGCGTCGGGGTCGCGCACCGCCATCTCCGCCAGCATCTTGCGGTTGACCGCGACGCCGCGCTCCGCCAGCGCGTGGATGAACTCGTGATAGCGGATGCCCTGCGCACGGCAGGCAGCACTGATTCGCGTGATCCATAGCCGCCGCAGGTCACGCTTGCGCTGACGGCGGTCGCGATACGCATAGAGCAGCGACTTCATCACCTGCTCATGCGCCTTGCGGAACAGCTTCCGCTTCGCGCTGTAGTAGCCTTTCGCCAGTCGCAGTATCTTTTTATGTCTTCGCCGGGTGACGGTTCCACCTTTGACACGCATCGTGATAGCCTCCTCAGGCGTGGAGCTCGGGCGCAGGATGCGCCCGCTCCTGCGTTCAGCGTCCTGCCAGCAAGCGGTTAACGCGCCGATACTCGCCCTTGAAGAGTTCATCTTCGAGGTCGAGTCGGCGTTTGCGCGCGGGCGATTTACTGAGGAACAGGTGACTGTTCCCGGCTTTCTTGTGCATCAGTTTGCCCGTCGCTGTGCGTTTGAACCGCTTGGCGGCGGTCTTGCTCGTCTTCATCTTTGGCATGCTGGGTATCTCCTCCTGCTTGCACGGTTGGGACGGTTTCGGTGCGGGCAGGTTTCCTGTGCGGTGCCAGCACCATCACCATCTGGCGTCCCTCCATCGTCGGCGGTCGCTCGATGAAGCCATCGTCCCGCAGGGCATCGGCGACCTTTTTGAGCAGCGTTTCGCCCATCTGCGGTCGCCCGATCTCCCGACTGCGGAAGATGACAATAAATTTTACCTTATCGCCATCCTGCAGGAACTCGCGCGCGTTGCGCGTTTTGGTTTCGATGTCGTGTGCGCCCGTGCTGGGACGCAGGCGAATGGTCTTGACATCCGCCTGTTTGTGCTTGCGCTTCGACTCTTTGGCGAGTTTTTCCTGCTCGTAGCGATAGCGCCCGTAGTCGAGGATTCGGCACACGGGCGGGTTCGCGTTCGGCGCAACTTCCACCAGGTCGAGACCGCGCTCCTGCGCGATTTTGAGGGCGCGGCGAATGTGCATCACTCCGATCTGCTTCCCGTTCTCGTCAATAACGCGCACCTCTCTGGCGCGGATCCGATTGTTGACCCTCAGTTCCTTCTGGATAGCTGGCTCACCCTCGCTTTATGTCTGGTTTGCATGTGCCCTGCATTATACCATGCCTGACCTGCTTTGTCAAGTGGGTGGTTGCATGGTTGCCTGCCATGCATGCAACGCGCGCAGGGTGGCAGGAGGCAGGGCGTTCGCCGAGACCTGCACGCCCACCACGAACGGCTTGCTCATGGCGAGCGTGGACACCTGCTGCAGCCACTCCAGCAGCGGTTGCTCACCACTGGACGCCCGCCAGAAGGGATTCGCAGCAGCGGGCAGATTCAGCGTCAGATGCAGCGGCTTGCCCAGATCACCGTAATGCTCCAGCAGGCTGTCCAGATCGAGCAGGTCGAAGTCGTGCTCGTAGAGATGGAGATGGACACCCTCAAACGGCACGCCCCACTCCACACAGGCATGCAGCAGCTGGAACGCCGTGTGGCGATGATGCAGACTGTAGTGGGCGCCGAGCAGGCGCACGATGCCGAAATCGACCGCTCGCGCCGCCTCACACAGCACGCCAATCAACCTGACCTGCTCGCGCTCATTGCTCCCGATAGGGTTCAGGCTAAACGGCAGGTCGGACAGAACCTCCCAGTAGCGGATTCGCCCGCGATAGAGTCGGATGGCGTCGCAGAGACGCTGGAGGAGCGTGTCATGCAGGGGCTGGGGCAGCTGGGCTGCCTGCCGGATGAAGGCGGCGTCCAGCACCGATTCGCCGCGCACGAGCCGTCGCTCCTGCTGGGCTTGCTGAACCAGTGGTTCCCAGCGTTCGAGCGCAGGCTGGGTCATGCGGAGGCTGAGCTGGTTGAAGGGCGGATGAAGCGCCTGCATTATGGACAGGTCTGGCTCGTTGATGGCGGTGCCCCACACGAACAGTTCGCGCCCGCCCATGCGCTGGAGGCGCGTGCGTGCCACCGCAAGCGCAGCCTGCTCGCCTGCCTGCAGGCTCTTCTGCAGGCTCTGCAATAACGGCTCGCGTCCCGAATCGTCAGGCAGGAGCATCTGTGCCTGAATGCTCTCCAGCGGCACACCCTTGCGCTGATACTGTCTGATGAAGCTCAGACTGCGTTGGTAGCGGCTGCGAGCCAGCTCGCGCTCCAGCACAATCTCGCGCGTCTGCGAGCCGTAGCCCCTGCCGTTCGACCAGAGATAGAGGCAGCCGTAATTGGGCACCTCGAGCGGATAGGCAACGCCGAACGGCTCGCCCGGATAGGGAAGGCAAACCGCTCCCGTACAGAACTCACCCGCCTGAATGGGGAGCGGCTCGCGCCGAATGTCGGTCAGCCGCAGGAGCGAGGCGTCCAGCGCTGCGTCCATCAATCGGATACGAATCGGTTCCGCCACAGCCCTCACCAGATATTATCGGTATCGGTGCAACCGATTTTGAGGACTTTTTATGTAAGCTGCTGGAGCCGCGTGGCAATTCGCTGATGGCGTTCCATCAGCTCCTGCTCCTGGGCGCGGGTCTCCTGCACCACTTCGGGGCGGGCGCGCTCCAGAAATTGGGGGTTGCGCAGGCGTGCCTGCACGCGCCGCAGCTCCTCCTCCACCCTGTTGAGTTCGCGCTGCAGGCGTTCACGCTCGCGCCCGATGTCGATGACGCCTTCGACGGGCAGGTAGACCTCCGCGCCGTCGGTGGGGTTCATCAGCGCGCGCTCCGTCGGCGTGCCCCAGCGAATCTCGCGGCACCAGGCGAGGTACTCCATCAGCGGCTGATGGCGCTGCAAGCGCATGCGACCGAGATTGTCCGTCGGATTCAACCACACCAGCGGGATTTCGACGCCGGGCGTGATATTGACCTCCGCGCGCAGGTTGCGAATGGCGCGAATGGTTTCGAACACCTGTGCGATTTCGGCTTCCGCCTCAGGGTCGATAAGCGCGGGGTTCGCCTGCGGGAAGGGCGCACGGATCAGCGCAGGACAATCGGGCGTCGCGCCAATCGCCTGCCACAGCTCCTCGCTGATGTGCGGCATGTAGGGATGCAGCAGGCGCAGAATCTGGTCAAACAGGTAGACGAGCATCGCCTGCGTCCGGGCGCGGCGGGCGGTGTCCTGCAGGCGCGGCTTGCACGCCTCGATATACCAGTCGCACACCTCGCTCCAGATGAACTCATAGAGGGCGTTCGCGCCGTCATCGAAGCAGTAGTTCGTGAGCGCGGTCTGAACCGCGTCGATGGTGCGCTGCAGGCGGCTCAGCACCCAGCGATCCAGCACATCAGCAGGCTGTGCCCCCATCTGGCGCAGGGTCGCTAAATCGGCATCGCTCAGGTTCAGCAGCACGAACCGCGTGGCGTTCCACACCTTGTTCGCGAAGTTGCGGGCGTTCACCACGCGCTCCTCATAGAAGCGGATCGACTGCTGCATGCCCGCCTGCTGAAGCAGCGACCAGCGCAGGGCGTCCGTGCCATACTTGTCGATCATCTCCAGCGGGTCGATGCCCGTGCCGAGCGATTTGGACATCCGCCTGCCCTCTTTGTTCAGCACGGTCGCGTGGATGTACACCTCGTGGAAGGGCACATCGCCCACGAAATAAAGCCCCGTCATAATCATGCGGGCAACCCACAGGTAAAGAATCTCCTGCGCCGTAATCAGCACATTGGTGGGATAAAAAAGACGCAGCTCGTCCGAGGCGCGGGGCCAGCCCAACACGGTCTGGGGCCAGATGGCGGAGGAGAACCATGTGTCCAGCACATCGGGGTCGCGCACGAGGCGCGTGCTGCCACAACGCGGGCATCGGTCAGGCGCGCTCTTTTGCACAATGGGGCTTTCCCGCCGCTTGAGGCGGTATCGCACCCCCTCACCCGTACCCTCTCCCCCTGATGGGAGAGAGGGACTTTGAACCCCCGCTCCCCTCTGGGGTGAGGGGTCAGTCAACAGCTCAAAGTTTTCGGGATGGCAATCGATGCAGTACCATGCGGGAATCTGGTGTCCCCACCAGAGCTGGCGGGAGATGCACCAGTCGCGAATGTTCTCCATCCAGTTCAGGTACATTTCGGTGTAGCGTTCGGGAATGAAGCGCACCTTGCCCTGCTTCACGACCTCGATGGCGGGTCTGGCGATTGGCTCCATGCGGCAGAACCACTGCTCGCTCAGGAGCGGCTCGATGACCGTGTGGCAGCGTTCACAGCGCGAGAGCGGCACCGTGTGGTCTTCCACTTTCACCAGATAGCCCGCCTGCTGAAGGTCCTCCACGATCAGCCGGCGCACCTCGTAGCGGTCTTTGCCATGATACTTTTGCAGGTAGGGGTTGGCGTGAGCGTTGAGTTCCTCGCGCAGGCGCTCGGTGTTGATGGTGGCGTCCTCGTTAATCACGATGGGGCGAGGCAGGTTGTGCCGCTGCCCCATTTCGAAGTCGTTCGGGTCGTGGGCGGGCGTCACCTTGACCGCGCCTGTGCCGAAGGCGGGATCGGGGTAGGGATCGGCAATCAGCGGGATGAGCCGGTTCACCAGTGGCAGGCGCAGGGTGCGTCCGATCAGCCCCTGATAGCGTCCATCGGCAGGGTTGACCGCCACCGCCACATCGCCCAGCATCGTTTCGGGGCGTGTGGTCGCAACCACCACGCCGCCCTCGCCCTCCGCGAACGGATAGAGGATGTGATAGAGCTTGCCCGCCTCTTCCGTGCGCTCCAGCTCAATGTCGGAGAGGGCGGTTCGGCACCGGGGACACCAGTTGATGACGCGCTCGCCAATATAGAGATGCCCATCCTGCCACCAGCGCACAAACACCTCCAGCACGGCGTCGGCATATTCGGGGTCGAGCGTGAAGCGGGTATAGCGCCAGTCGTAGGAGCAGCCGAGCCGACGGAACTGCATCAGGATCGTGTTGCCATACTGCTCGCGCCACTGCCACACGCGCTCCAGGAACTTCTCACGCCCCAGTTGCTGGCGGGTCAGTCCCTCCTTGAGCAGTTCACGCTCCACCACATTCTGGGTGGCGATGCCCGCATGGTCGGTGCCCGGCACGCACAGCACATTGTAGCCCTGCATGCGCTTCCAGCGCAGCAGCACATCGTGGATGGTGTTGTTCAGCGCGTGCCCCATGTGGAGTGAACCCGTGATGTTGGGCGGCGGGATAGTGATGCAGTAGCGCGGGCGACCGTCATCGGCGATGACCGCCTCAAAATCGCCCCGCTCCAGCCACCACTGATACCGCCGCTGCTCCACCTGATGCGGGTCATAAGTTTTCGGCAACTCCTGCGCCATAGCGGAGAATATTGTACCTTTCACCATCGCCGCAGCGATTCAGGTATAATGGAGAGGTGGTGGCAGATGGTGGAGCCACTATTCGAGAAGGGGCTGGGCACGGAACTGGAGGCGATGGTGTTTCGAGCGCCGCCTGGTGCCGAAATCCGCCTGAAAGCGGGTATCTATCGTCTTGAACGCCCCCTATTCATCACCAAGCCTCTCTCACTAATCGGCGATGGCATTCAGAAGACACGTATCGTCTGCAGCACGGAGGAGTGCGTGTTGAAGTTTCTGGGGAAAGGACGGTTTCGCGCGGAGGGTGTCGCGTTCTATCATCTTGGCAGGAAGTGGGGCGATGTGGTCGTGGTCGAGAACGGAGAGGTGGACTTTAAGCGTTGTCGCTTTGTTGGGGGGGCGATGGAGCCGCTGGTATCGGCTCGGCGGTACAGGTGTGTGGTTGCGCGGTACAGTGCGTGGAACCATCCTTGAATGTGAGGCGGAAATGAACGAAAACGCAGGCATCCGTGTATCGGACAAAGCCCAGCCCCTTCTGCAAGCCAATCGCTGCTGCGAAAATTATACTGGCATTCTGTATGACGGTGATTCAGCAGGCACTGCCAGGCGCAATGTGTGCAACACAAACCGAGCCGGAATCGTGCTGGATGGACGCGCCCGTCCGCTACTGGAGGGAAATGTGTGCAGCTTCAACCGCCACGGCGGGATTATCTATCTTGGCGGTGCGGCAGGTATCGCTCGCAGGAACATCTGTAACCAGAATCGGGTGAGGGGGATCGAGATCGCAGAGCAAGCCAGACCGGTACTGGAAGCCAATCAATGCATCCAGAATGAGGACGGCATCGTCTACTTCCATACGGCGGCAGGTGTTGCCCGACGCAACATTTGCCGTCTCAATATCTGTGGGATCGGGGTCACCGATCAGGCACAACCTCTCCTCGAATCGAACACCTGCGAGGCTAATCACCTGTTTGGCTTGCGCATTTTCAGCACGGCGCGTCCTGTGCTGAAAAACAATCGCTGTGTCAAAAACGGTCGGCAAGATATACAGGACGAGCGCCGTCGATAGCGACAGTTAAAATAGCCGTGTTCCGCAAGCTCATTTTAGCAACGCTGAGCCGAAAGTGTATTCATAGCGCATCGGGTTGTAGCGCTGATAGCCTCGTGGGGGAAACATCATCTGGGAGAGAGGATTATCCGCGTACAGACTGCGCCCGTGCTGAATAAAATATTCGAACTCCTCACGGAAGTTTTTGATGAAGGCGCGGATGGGCCAGGCGGCGGCGTCGCCCAATGCGCAGAAGCTACGCCCATCGATCTGGTCGCAGATGTCCAGCAGAAGGTCGATATCCGCCATGCGCCCCTTGCCCTGCAGGATGCGCTCCAGGATTTGCACCATCCAGCGGGTGCCCTCGCGGCATGGCGTGCATTTACCGCACGATTCGTGCGCGTAGAACTCCGCCGTGCGCCACGCGAAATGTACGATACAGGTGTGTTCGTTCAGCACGATGCAGCCACCGGAACCGACCATACTGCCCTTTTCCATCAGCTCCTCATAGCCGATGATCGCGTCCTCACATTTATCGGCGGGCAGGATGGGCATCGAGGAGCCGCCCGGTATGATGCCCTTGAGCTTGCCGCCCGCCATGCCACCCGCCAGCTCGATGAGCTCCATCAGCGGCGTGCCAAACTCAATTTCATAGTTGCCTGGTCGGTTCACATGCCCGCTGACGGAAAAAATCTTGGTGCCGCGGCTGTTTCGAGTGCTGGCGCCGTACTGGGCGTACCACTCACCGCCGTTGAGGATGATGTGCGGCACGCAGGAGAGCGTCTCGCAGTTGTTGATGAGCGTGGGGCAGTCCCATAAGCCGGCGACGGTGGGCAGGGGCGCGTGCGGGAACTTCAGGCGCGGCATGCCCCGCTCGCCCATCAGGCTCGACATCATCGCCGACTCCTCGCCACACTCATAGGAGCCTGCGCCCATGTGAATGTAGATGTCGTGATCGAACCCGCTGCCGAGAATGTTTTTGCCGAGGTAGCCTGCGCGATAGGCTTGATCGATGGCTTTGCGCACCTTGCGGGCGCACTCCACATACTCGCCCCGAATGTAGATGTAGCCGATGCGGGCGCGCACTGCATAGCCTGCGATTATCATGCCTTCAATCAGCTGGTGAGGGGCGCGATACATCAGCTCGAAATCTTTGAAGGTGCCCGGTTCGCCCTCATCGGAGTTGCACAGCACATAGTGGAGCTTATCGTCATCTTTGGGAATGCCGTTCCATTTGATCCATGCGGGGAAGCCTGCGCCACCGCGCCCGCGCAGACCCGACTTCTTAATTTCGTCGATGACCGCCTGGCGCTCCATCTGCAGCGCCTTGCGCAGCGCCTGATAGCCGCCGTTCGCCTCGTAGACCTCCAGCTCGTCGTAGTTGGGGATGTCCCGACAGCGGAGCAGGATTCGTACCTCGCCCATTCGCGTGCCTCCACCCTATTATACCTGTCGTGCCTTGCTGGGGTCATAGGGGTCTACATGGATGACCACCTGCGCGGGGGCAAGTTCGCGCTCCAGCCGTTTCTCCAGCTCATCGGCGACGGCGTGCGCCTGCTGGAGGCTCCAGTCGGCGGGCACAACGATATGCAGGTCAATATAACGCATCGCGCCAGAGCGGCGCGTGCGCAAATTGTGGTAGCTGATCACGCGCGGGTCGGAACGGATGACCGAATCGATGTGCGCGATTTCCTCATCGGGCAGCCGCTGGTCGATCAGCTCGTGGAACGCCTGCGTGGAGAGCCGCCACGCGCCGCGCAGCAGCCAGAGCGCGATGGCAATCGCCAGCAGCGGGTCGATCAGAGTCCAGCCAGTGAACCGAATGATGACGAGCGCGACTAGCACGCCTGCACTCGTCCAGTGGTCGACCATCAGGTGCTGCCCGTTGGAGAGCAGGGCGAGCGAGCGGGTGCGCCGCCCCACGCGCAACACATATTGACCCACCAGCAGGCTGGTGAGGGTGGAAAGCAGCATCACGCCCAGCCCCAGCTCAAGGCTCTCCAGCCGCACGCCGCGCACCAGCCGATGGATGCCCTCCCCGATCAGATACAGCACCATCAGAAAGAGCAGGATCGATTCGCCGAAGCCCGCGAGCGTTTCGATTTTGCCGTGTCCGTAGGGATGGCGTTCGTCGGGCGGGGCGGAGGCAGCACGAATGCCCACATAAGCCAGCGTGGACGCCACAATATCGGTGGCGGAGTGAAGCGCTTCAGAAAGCAGGCTCATCGACCCCGTGAGCAACGCGGCGACAAGCTTGGCAGCGGTGAACAGCACATTGTAGGTGAGCGAGAGGGCAGAAGCGAGCCGTTTCGCCCGCTCCTGCCTGTCCCTCGGTGCATCCGCCCCGTTGAACGACGCCGATGCAGCCGATTGAGGCTCTACTTCGGCACGCGCTTGATGGTGCATCCGAAGGCGCGAGTTTCCGTAACAGGCGGCTCCTTACCTGCCAGCAGGGCATCCAGCGCCGCCTGCAGGTCACGCTGGGTCACACGCTCAGGGTTCTGGCTGTTATCGATGCGACCACGATAGCGCAGCACAAAGTTCGAATCCAGCACATAGACCTCGGGCGTCACCTGTGCCTGATAGAGATCGGCGACGCGGTTGCCCTCGTCTTTCAGCACGGGGAACGGGAAGCCATTCTTCCTGGCATGATCGATCACCTCGTCGGTTGGCTCGATGCTGTTGGAGTTGATGCCCAGAAACTGAACACCTTTCGGCGTGTAGGTCTTCGCCAGTTTGACCATACGGGCGTTGTAGTTGTTGGAGATCGGGCAGCGCGTGGCGATGAAGATAATCACGATGAGCTTTTTATCGCGGATGTCGTACAGGTGCACTGTGCGCTCGGAGTCCTTGGTCGCCATCACATTGGGCAGGGTGAAATCGGGCGCCTTCTTGCCAATCGCAATCGTGGGGGGTTCATCATCAGCGCCGCTGCCGCTGGATGCACTCTTGAGGCTCCGGAAGAAGGCGAGCAGCTCCTCACCGTGATTGCTGGTGCCCGCTTTCTCGAACACCTTCACGATTTTGCCATCAGGTCCGACGATGAAGGTGGTTCGGCTGGCGAAGTTAGCGTTGGTCAGCACGCCGTAGGCGCGGGACACCTCGCCCTTCTCATCGGCGAGCAGAGTCTGTTTGAGCTTATATTCGGAGGCGAACTTCGCCTGCGTGTCGACGCTATCGACGCTGATGCCCAGCACGACCGCATACTGGCTGAGCTGGTCATAGGCATCGCGCACCGCGCAGTTTTGCGCCGTGCAACCAGGAGTAAACGACTTCGGGTAGAACATCAGCACCACATATTTGCCGCGATAGTCGCTGAGGCGGTGCTGTTTGCCGTTAGCGTCGGTCAACACAAAATCGGGCGCGAGCGTGCCCTCTTTGAGTGGGGTTGAGGAGAACATCACTGTCCAGACGCTCCACAGCAGCACTCCGATCACGAACGGAACAACCCACCAGAAACGGCTCCGTCTTTGCATCGTTTTTAACCTCCCTGCGTAGCATGGACGACGAATCGTCGCCCTGGTTCCCCCAGTATACCCGCTCGATTCAGCGATTTGCCCTGCGCTCCACCTTGAGGAGCCGCACGAAGTCCGATTCAAACAGCGTTCGGACAGTCGGTGGCATCCGCGCGCTCAGCCAGTCTTTGTAAGGGTAGCTGGGGTCGATAATCAGATAGTCGGCTTTATTCAGGTCGAGGTCGTCGATGTTTTTGAGTTTCGACTCTGGCTCGACAGAGTGCATCACCCGTCGAGTGGTGTAGTAGGCGAGCAGGGTTCGGTAGATGCTGGTGGGCACGAGATCAGTGCGGTTGGCGTTCAGCACAGCAGCGGTGTAGGTCCAGCGGGTCGGTGCACCTGGAAACACATAGCAAACGGCGCGTTGGGGTAAGCCCTGCAGCAGGTTCTGCACAGCTATCTGCTCCCGATTCGGCAGGTAAACGGGTAGAAAGCACTGCCAGCCGTACGGTCGGCTGGCTCGACAGGCTCTGTAGCCCCAGTACAGGGGCTGGATAAGCAGAGCACTGGTGAGCGTGGCAGCTGCCAGCCATCGGCTTCGGCGAGCCATCCACGCCAGCCCGCCCCCCGCAAACGCCAACAGCGGAACGATCAGCGGCACAAAGAAGCGCGGGTAGGGATCTATCGGACCGAAAAGCACCGAATAGCTGAGTGCCAGTCCCAGCGGCAGCAATAGCCACGCGATAATCGCTCTGACTCGCCTGTCCGCCACACCGATGCCCGCAACCACCATCAGGAACGCGAACAGGGAAGGCGTGAACAGTAGCTCGCGCATGGCGGCTATCCTGTCCGTCAGGCTGTACTCGATGCCTGCCAGCTGACGCACAATCAGCGCGTTCTCCGACGCGGCGCGTGCATCCGCCAGCACATCCCCGCGCAACCAGTAGTTCTCCAGCGCGATATAAAGCATCCCGAGACAGCCCGCAACCAGATAGATTTTGCTATGAGAGACCGATTTTCTGACAAGCAGATAGAGCGCGCTCCCGATAAAGATCAGGCGAGCCTCGATACGGGTCAGCATCAGCAGCAGCATAAGCAGCGCGAGCAGGATATTATCGGCGAGCGCCCATTTGCCTTCTGATTCGCTCGTGACAAATGCCAGAACGAACGCGCTGATGAGCAGAATATAGAACGGCTCTATCAGGTTGGTGCTGGTGAAGGCAATATGCGTCCAGAAGGTGGCAGCCATCAGCATCGAGCAGGTAGCGGCGAGGCGATCAGGTGTTATCTGCATGGCGAGATAATAGATAATCGGCAATGTGATCAGGCTGAACAGGTAGTTCAGCGCGTGAGCGCACCCGATGGGGTTCAGCCCCCAGCGGATGAGTAGACCCTCAATGTAAATCAGCAGGGGCGGCCACTGACCGCTCAGCCCCCACCACTGCGGCTGGAATGCCCACTCGACCGCCAGATAGAGCCGCCGTGCGCCATCACCCGACGGCAACGGAAAAAAGAGCGGTATCAGGCGCAGGAGCGCACCTGCAGTGAACACAAGCCAGAAGAGCCTGCCCGAACCGATTCGAGCAGAACCGCTCTCAATGGATGCCATCGATGCCCTCCAGCATGGAGTGAATATACCTGCTACGGTGTCAGGTATCCTCATAGCGATGGACGCGCTCGGTCTCTATGTGCATATCCCGTTCTGCCACCATAAGTGCGGGTACTGCGATTTCAACTCCTATGCGGGGCTGGGGGAGCTGGCGCCCGCCTTTGTGGACGCGCTGCTTCTGGAGATCGAGCGCTGCCCTTACGCAGGCGCGCGAGCCAGCACGGTCTTCTTCGGCGGCGGCACGCCCACCTTTCTGGACGGCGCCACCCTCGCCCGCATTCTGGAGCATCTGCATCACCGATTCAACATCGACCCCGACGCCGAAATCACCGTCGAGGCGAACCCCGGCAGCGTCGATCGGGTGCAGCTGCAGATTCTGCGGCGGGCAGGCTTCAATCGGCTCAGCTTCGGCGTGCAGTCGTTCGATGAAGCCGAGCTGAAGCGCATGGAGCGCATTCACAGCCCGCAAGAAGTGTGCGAGAGCTATGAGTGGGCGCGTGAAGCAGGCTTCGAAAACATCAATCTGGATTTGATCTTCGCCCTGCCTGACCAGACGCTGGAGCGATGGGAGTCGAACCTCCAGCAGGCGATTGCCCTGCGCCCCGAACATCTATCGCTGTACGCGCTGATGCTGGAGCCAAACACCCGCTTCTACCACCTCTATCAAAAGGGGCAGCTGAGCCTGCCCGATGAGGAGGTGCAGGTGGCGATGTATCGGCTGGCGCAACGCCTCACGCGCGAGGCGGGCTATCGCCAGTATGAGATATCCAACTACGCCCTGCCCGGCTATGAGTGTCGCCATAACCTGATTTACTGGCACAATTTATCGTATCTGGGCTTTGGCCCGGGCGCTGTGTCGTACTATGAGGGTCGCCGCTGGATGAATATCAAGCATCCGCGCGAATATGTGCGGCGCGTGCTGAATGGTGAGCCGCTGGAGGTGGAGAGCGAACAGCTCACAGGCTGGGATTCGGTCGCGGAGACGCTCATGCTGGGCTTGCGCATGGTGGAGGGTATCGATCTGGCGTGGTTAGAGGCGCGTTATGGTTTGCCCGTGCGGGCGCATTATCGCCCTGTGCTGGAGCGGCTGACACGGCGGGGCTGGCTGATTCAGGATGGCTCGTGCATTCGCCTCACCGACGAGGGTCTACTCTGGCATAGCGAGGTCGCCCTGGCGTTTTTGTAGCGCGATCAGCTTTGCCGACTGAGCGTGATGGTGCGACTTTCATCAGGTTGGGGCTGGATGGTGATATGCCAGTGGTGGCGGGGTGTGTAGTCGAAGCCGAGCGCGGGCAGGGTTTCGCCCCACTCGATGAGGGTGATACCGCCGCGCTCCAGCAGTTCGTCCAGCCCCAGCGTGTGCAGTTGCGCCGCGCTCTCGATGCGATAAAGGTCGAGGTGGAACAGGGGCAATCCCGCGAGCGCGGGCGGCTGGCGAATGGTGTATTCGTTCACGAGGGTGAAGGTGGGGCTGCGAATCGGCTCGGTGATGCCGAGCGCGCGGCACAGCCCACGAATGAGCGTGGTCTTGCCTGCGCCCAGTGCGCCGCTCACTGAGATCAGCGTGTCGGGACGGAGCAGGCGGGCAATCTCCGCGCCCACCGCTTCGGTCTGTTCAGGGGAGCGCGTGTGCCAGCCGGTTGCCCCCTCACCCGTACCCTCTCCCCCGCTGGGGGAGAGGGGTTTGGATTCTCCCTCGCCCCCGCTGAGGGAGAGGGGTTTGGATTCTCCCTTGCCCCCGCTGGGGGAGAGGGGTTTTGAGCTATTCGGCTTCCGACTCATAGCGTTCAAAGCGGATCAGAAACTGGTCGGGGTCGACAGGCAGGTTATGTTCCAGAATGAGCTGACGGATGCGCGCGTTCATCAGCTCGACCAGCTGCTCCATTTCCTGGTTCATGCGTTCCATGCGGTCTAACAGGCGCAGGATGACTTCGACGCCGGCGAGGTTGACGCCGAGATGCTGGGTGAGGTGCTGGATGCGGCGCAGGCGGGCGATGTCGGCTTCCGAGTAGAGGCGTTTGCTGTTGCCGACACGGTGAGGCTGGATCAGCCCCAGTCGCTCGTAGAGGCGCAGGGTTTGCGGGTGCAGTCCGCACATGCGCGCCGCGACGCCAATCAGATACACAGGCTCATCCGAGAGGGGTGGTTTTCTCATGAGCGTCTCACCTCCGAGCGCAGGTTTCGAATCTGCTCCAGCAGTTCGCGTTCGCGCGGGCTGAGGTGCCTGGGCACCGTGATGCGGACACGGGCATAGAGGTCGCCGCGCTGACCACCTGCGACCGGGATGCCCTTGCCTGCCAGTCGGAAGCGGGTGCCGCTCTGGGTACCGGGCGGGATTTTCATTGTGACGGTGCCGGTGGGCGTGGGCACGCTCACCTCGCCGCCGAGCGCGGCAGTGAGATAGTCCACATCGACTTCGGTGTAGAGGTCGTTGCCCTGCCGTTCGAAGCGCGGGTCGGGCGCGATTTTGATGCGCAGGTAGAGGTCGCCACGCTGTCCATCGCTGCCGGGGGCGCCTTCACCCTGCAGGCGCAACCGTTGCCCTTCGGCGACGCCCGGCGGCACCGTGACGGTCAGCTGGCGCGTGCGCTGGACGATGCCTCTGCCGCGGCACTGACCGCAGGGTGCACCGATGCGCCCGGTGCCGTTGCACTCATCGCAGGGCATCTCCACGCCGAGCAGGCTGAACCGTCGGCGTCCGCGCCCACCGCAGGCGGGGCAGCTCTGGCGATGCTCTGCGCTCTCGCCCGTGCCACCACAGCGCGAGCAAAGCTCTTCTGTGTTCAGACGAATGGTGCGGGTTGTGCCCCGAATGGCTTCGTCGAGGCTGATTTCGAGCGTGTGTTCGATGTCGCGGGGAGCGGTGCGCACGCCGAAGGTGGCGCCGCCACCACCGCGTAGCAGCTGTTCGATGAACTCGGCGAAGCTGGTGAAGGGCATCTCGGTGCCCCAGGGCGCGCCGTCGAAGCCCTCGCCGTACTGCTCGCGCATGCGCTGATAGGCTTGCCACTGCTCGCCATAGCGGTCGTAGGCGGCGCGCTTTTCAGGGTCGGACAGCACCTGATAGGCTTCGTTGATCTCCTTGAACTTCTCTTCGGCTTCTTTGTCGCCGGGGTTGACATCGGGGTGATACTGGCGTGCGAGTCGGCGATACGCCGCCTTGATCTCCTTCTCGGTGGCGTTGCGCGGCACCCCAAGAATCGCATAATAATCTTTGAACCCTCGCATCGCTCGTTCACCCCGATACGGGCTGCTGTGGCCCCCTCACCCCTGTACCCTCTCCCCCGCGCGGGGGAGAGGGTCGCTTTTACGACTCGCGATACTCGGCGTCGATCACATCATCGCCGCTGGAGCGGGTGCTCCCGTCGGTGCTGCTGCCTGTGCCGCCCGACGGCTCCGCCGCGACGCGCTGATACATCTGCTCGGTGATTCGGTAGCTGAGCTGTTCCAGCTCGCTCATCAGCGACTGCACGCGCTCGTGGTCCTGCGTCTGAATGGCGCTGCGCAGGTCGCGGATAAGCGTTTCGGCGCGTTCGCGGTCGCCCGCTGCGACCTTATCGCCGTGCTCGCGCAGGAGGCGCTCCACATCGTAGGTGAGTCGGTCAGCGCGGTTGAGCAGTTCGGCGCGTTCGCGCGCCTGGCGGTCGCGCTCGGCGTTCGCCTCCGCCTCTTTGATCATCCGCTCCACCTCCTCGCGCGAGAGGTTGGTGGAACCTGTGATGCGGATGCTCTGCTGGCGCCCCGTGCCGAGGTCCTTGGCGGTGACATTCAGGATGCCGTTGGCGTCGATGTCGAAGGTGACCTCGATCTGGGGCACGCCTGCAGGCGCAGGCGGGATGCCGTCCAGATGGAACACGCCGAGCAGGCGGTTATCGCGCGCCATCGGTCGCTCGCCCTGATAGACGCGCACCTCCACGCTGGTCTGCCCGTCGGCAGCAGTGGTGAAGATTTCCGACTTGCGCGTCGGGATGGTGGTGTTGCGGGGCACCAGCACGGTGAAGATGCCGCCTTTGGTCTCGATACCGAGCGAGAGGGGCGTTACATCCAGCAGCACGATATCTTTCACCTCGCCCGACAGCACGCCCGCCTGAATCGCGGCGCCAATAGCGACCACCTCGTCGGGGTTCACGCCCTTGTGCGGCTCCTTGCCTGTGATCTGGCGCACCATCTCCTGCACTCTGGGGATGCGCGTGGAGCCGCCCACCAGGATCACCTCGTCCACATCGGTCGGCTTCAGCCCCGCGTCCTCCAGCGCACGGAACATCGGACCCTTGAGGCGTTCAAACAGGTCGGCGCACAGCTCCTCGAACTTGGCGCGGGTGAGCGTCATATCGAGATGCTTCGGACCGCTGGCGTCCGCCGTGATGAACGGCAGGTTAATCGTGGTGGTGGTGACGCTGGAGAGCTCGATTTTGGCGCGTTCGGCGGCTTCCTTGAGGCGCTGCAGCGCTTGCCGATCCTGGCGCAGGTCGATCCCATGCTCGCGCTTGAACTCATCGGCAAGGTAATCGACGATGCGCTGGTCGAAGTCGTCGCCACCGAGGTGGGTGTCGCCCGCCGTTGCTTTCACCTCGAACACGCCGTCGCCGACCTCCAGAATCGACACATCGAAGGTGCCGCCGCCCAGATCGAACACCAGAATGGTCTCGTTGCTCTTTTTATCGAGTCCGTAGGCGAGCGCGGCGGCGGTCGGCTCGTTGATGATGCGCAGCACTTTCAGCCCCGCGATTTCGCCCGCGTTCTTGGTGGCGGTGCGCTGGGCGTCGTTGAAGTAGGCGGGCACGGTAATGACCGCTGCCGTCACTGGCTCGCCCAGATAGGCTTCGGCGTCCGCCTTGAGCTTTTGCAAAATCATCGCCGAAATCTCTTCGGGGCGATAGGTTTTGTCCACCGCGGGGATGTAGACCGCCGCATCACCTTTGGAATCGGCGACCACCTTGTAGGGCACGCGCTTGCGCTCCTCCTCCACCTCGTCATAGCGCCGCCCCATAAAGCGCTTGATAGAGAAGATGGTATTTTCGGGGTTGACGATTGCCTGGCGCTTGGCAGGTGCGCCGATGAGTCGTTCACCCGTTTTGGTGAAGCCGACAACCGAGGGGCAGAGCCGTCCGCCCTCCGCCGTCGGAATGACCACCGGCTCGCCACCTTCCAGCACGGCAACCACCGAGTTCGTTGTGCCCAGATCAATACCCACAACTTTTGCCATCGCTGTCTCCCTCCGTCTGTTATCTATTCTGGCTATACGGCAACTGCTGGTCAGCAGGTTCCCGTTTTTGAGTGGCTCCATTATACCTGACTTGAGGGCACTATTGTCAAGAGGAAAGGTGGGTGTTCGAAAATTCGCGGGCATCATATCCGTCTGTGTGAAGCCCCTCACCTGCACGCGGGGGCGAGGGGCTTCGTTTCTCCCTCTCCCCTCTGGGAGAGGGTCGGGTGAGGGGTTGAGCTGGCGGAGTGGCTGGGCTACTCTTTGGTGCGCGCGTTGCCGATAATCTTTGCCGATGGTTCGGCGATTCACCGATGTGCTGATCGAGGAGGGCATTCTGGACGCGCAACGGCTGGGCGAGCTGATAGCGTCCCGCACCGACCTGCAGGAGCCGATTGAAGATTATCTGGTGCGCATCGGCGCGATTGATGAGCGCACGCGCGCACGGGCGTTGAGCCTGATGTACGGTGTGCCCCTGCTCGATTTCCAGACGCTCACTATTCAGCCCGAAGCAGTGGCGCTGGTGCCGCGCGAGGTCGCCCTGCGCTGCAAGGCGATGCCGATCGCCCTCAACGGCACGCAGCTGGTCGTCGCGATGGCGGACCCCGCCGATATTGTGGCGGTGGACGACCTGCGTGCCGCCACCGGGCGCGACATCACGATTGCTGTCGCCTCCCGACCCCAGATTCAGGACGCGCTCATGCGCTACTACGGGCTGGACGAGGATGTGCGCAGCGTCGTGCAGCGCATCCGCACCGCCGAAGAAGAGGACATCTCTGTCATCCGTCTGGTGGAAGCCGTCATCAACCGTGCGATTGCCGACCGCGCCAGTGACCTGCACATCGAGCCGCTGGAGAACCACACGCGCGTGCGCGAGCGAATCGATGGCGTGCTGCGCGAAACCTCCGAAATCCCCCAGGAGCTGCATGACGCCGTCGTCGCCCGAATCAAAATCATGTCGAATCTCGACATCGCTGAGAAGCGTGTGCCGCAGGATGGGCGCATCGCCTATCGCATCGGCGGGCAAGCCTACGACCTGCGCGTCTCCACCTACCCCTCCATCTACGGCGAGAAAGTGGTGCTGCGTATCCTGGAGAAATCGACCGAGCGGTTCGATTTAGAGAAGCTGGGGCTCGATCCCCAGCAGAAAATACGCCTCAAACGCATCATCGAGCGTCCGTACGGCATGCTGATTGTGTGCGGTCCGACGGGTTCGGGCAAGACGACCACGCTCTATGCCGCGCTCAGCCATCTCAACACGCCCGAACGCAACATCATCACGATTGAAGACCCGGTGGAATATCAGTTGCCGGGCATCGTGCAGGCGAACATTAACCCGCGTGCGGGGCTGACCTTCGCCACCGGGTTGCGGGCGATCCTGCGTCAGGACCCCGATGTGGTGCTGGTGGGCGAGATTCGCGACCGGGAGACGGCGGTTATCGCGGTGGAAGCGGCGCTTACAGGGCACATGGTGTTCTCCACGCTGCACGCGAACGAGGCGGCGGGCGCGCCAGGGCGACTGATCGAGATGGGGGTGGAACCGTTCCTGCTGGCGTCCGCGCTGGTGGGCGTGCTGTCGCAGCGACTGGTGCGCCTGCTCTGTTCCGAGTGCCGCGAGCCGACCGAACCCGATGCGGAGCTGCTGGCCCGCCTGCGCCTGACGCCCGACATGCTGAAGGGCTGTACCGTGTACACCGCGCGCGGCTGCCATCGCTGCCAGTTCACCGGCTTTCGCGGGCGCAGCGCGATTATGGAGCTGATGGAGGTGGACGACGCCATCCGGCACGGCATCATGCACCATCAGCCGTCAGCGACCCTGCGCGAGGCTGCCATCCGCAACGGCATGGTGCCCCTCTATCAGGACGCCCTCCGCCTGGTCAAAGCGGGGCGCACCAGCCTCGAAGAGGTGCTGCGCGTGGTCGCCAACGATATCGACGAACCCATACCCCAGGCGGCTTAGCGAATCGCCATGCCCATCTATGAGTGTCGTATTCGCACCAGGAGTGGGGAGCCGCGCCAGCTGACACTGGAGGCGCCCAGCCTGCAGGTGGCGGTCGAACGCCTGCACCGCGAGGGGCATTTTGTGCTGGCGGTGCGCGAGCAGCAGCGTCCGACCGAGCGACGTGGGATCACCCTCTTCAAACGCGCACGGCTGGACGAGCTGGTCGCCTTCAGCCGCGAGTTCGCCGTGATGATCCGCGCGGGCGTGCCCATCATGGAAGCCCTGCAGACGCTGATTGAGCATATGAAGCCGGGCGTGCTGCGCGAGGCGCTCATGAAGGTGCGCGATGAGGTGGAAGGCGGCATCCCCCTCTCCGAATCGATGCGCCGCCAGCCGCACGCCTTCCCCGACCTGTATGTGAACCTGGTTCAATCAGCAGAGGTGAGCGGTAGCCTCGAAACGGTGCTGAAACGCGCCGCCGACTACCTGAGCAACGCGCTCGCGCTCCAGCGGCGCGTCAAGTCCGCCATGATCTACCCCGCAGTGGTGCTGACCGCCACGCTGTTCGTGATGGCATATATGGTGGTGTTCATCATGCCGAAGTTCTCCGAGATGTTTCGGCAGATGAATGTGAATTTGCCGCTCACGACGCAGGCGATGGTGTGGCTGGGCGATCTGGGTCAGCGGCACAAGTTGCTCGTGCTGGCATCGCCGATTTTCGTTCTGGGCGGGCTGTGGGGCGCGTGGCAGGTGCCACGCATCCGCGAGCCGCTCAGCTACTGGATTGCCCGCATGCCGCTCGTGGGCGACCTGACACGCAAAGTGGTGCTGACCCGCACGCTGGCGGCATTACAGACGCTGATCAGCACGGGCGTCGCGTTGCCCCGCGCACTGGAGCTGTCCGCCGCCACTTCCGGCGACCACCGCATGCGCCGCGCGTTAGCCACCGTGCGTGCCGAAGTGGAAGCGGGCATCCCGCTCGCCGTCGCCATGCGTGAGACGGGCGCGTTCCCCAACCTGGTCATCCAGCTGGTGGCAGCAGGCGAGAAGACAGGTGCACTCCCCGAAATGCTGGGCGAAATCGTCGAGTTCTACGACGACGAGGTACAGCAGAAACTGAAGGGGCTGACCTCCACGCTGGAACCGCTGCTGATGCTCTTTCTGGGGCTGATTATCGGCATCTTCGCCTTCTCGGTCATCTCACCCATCTACGACCTGATGGACACCATCAAGTAGCGTCCCGCCAGATTCGCTCGAAGACCCACGCGGCGCCAGCGGACATCATCAGCGCGTAGCCCAGCACGCCCTGTAAGGCGCTCCACACGCTCTGATTGAGCAGGGCAGCCTTTGTGCCCGCAATCAGCATCAGCAGCAGCGGCAACAGCAGCGGGAAGGTCAGCACCGCCAGCAAGGCGCCCCGTACCGCCGTGCGCGCCACCAGCGCGCCACACAGGGTCAGCACGCTCACCAGGCAGAACCCGCCCAGCAGCCACAGCAGCAGGATGCCCGGCAGGTTGCCCGCAGGCGGCGCAATCATGATGGCGTAAAGGGGCAGCAGCACGAGGCTGATAATCAGATAGAGCGTGGCGTGAAAGAGCCACTTGCCCCAGAAGACCGCGCTGGGGCGTGCGCCCACACGCAACAGGTCCGCCGTGCCCGTTTCCTCCTCGGTGATGAAGCCGCGCGCCAGCGCGGGGAACAGCCCGAACAGCAGCGCGAGCCAGAACAGACCCGCCTGAACCCCACTCTCCAGCCGCTCGCCCAGCACCGCGAAGCCGATGCCCACCACCGTCACGACGCCCATCAGCAGCGAGGCGACTATCCCCTGACGCAGGCGCCACTCCTGAAGCAAATCTTTGCGCCAGATCGCCACGCTCTCATGCACCCATCGCCAGACAGAGGTCGCCCCAGCGCTCTCCATCCGCGCGATTGGTGGCGAAGACCGCGATTCCACGCGCTCGCTGTTCATCGAGTACCCGCTCAATTAGCCGCAGACCCGCTGCATCGAGACCCGCGTCGGGTTCGTCCAGCAGCAGCAGTGGCGGCTCGCCCAGCGTCGCGATAGCCAGGCGCAGCCGCTGGCGCATGCCTGTCGAATAGGCACGCACCCGCTCATGGGCACGCTCTGCCAGCTCGAACCGCTCCAGATGGGACAGCAGCTGCTCCCGCGTTGCAGAAAGACCCCGCACCGTCGCCCACCAGTGCAAATGCTCACAGGCGGTCAGCTCGCGATAGAGCGCACCGTCGGTAGCGCACCAGCCCAGCCAGCGCGTGCGCTCCGTTAGCACCCGACCACCATAGAGCAGCTCGATCTGACCCTCGGTGGGCGCCAGCAGCCCCGCAATCAGACGAATGAAGGTGGTTTTGCCCGAACCGTTCGCGCCACGCACGACCAGCACCGTGCCCTGCGCCACCGTCAGGCTCAGCCCGCGAAACACCCATCGCTCGCCGAACCGCTTGCCCACCGCCTGACAGCGCAACTCCCACACACTTTAGCATACCTGCTCGTTGCCTATCCCAAAAGAAGGATTTTCGCTCCGTCTGGGGTATTATAAGGTCAGTCAACTGAATGAGGTGAATGGGATGATACGACTGCTCGATTTTGGGGCGCGCACAGAGTACGCGATCCGCGCGCTGGCACAGTTAGCGCAGCGCGGCGAGGGCGCGATTGTTACCGTCAAGGAACTGGCGGAAGAGACGGGGATCTCAGTCCACTTCCTCTACACGATATTTGACATGCTAACGCGGGCAGGACTGGTACAGTTGCATCGGGGTGCCCAGCGCGGCTTCTCACTGACCCGCCCTGCCGACCAGATCAGCTTCTACGACATCCTGCTGGCAATTGAGGGACCCATCGAGAAACACCACTGCCTGCTGGATCATCGGGCGCCGTGTCGGGCAGATACCCCATGCGCCGCGCACCACCTGTGGCAGAACCTGCGCGAGAGCGCAGAGCTGGCACTGCGTACCGTCACTCTCGACCGAATCGCTGCGCAAAACCCGCCCTGGCAGCGTCTGAAGGAGCTGGTTCACCCCTGAAAAACGCTCCCTCCGGCACAAAAGTTGCTGCATGCTCTATCGGAAGCAGATGCCTTCATGAAAGGAGAAGGCTGGCTATCCAGAAAACCAGCGAAAGGGAGCGAAGCCGTTGTCTGGGGGTGATTCAGCCCCTGGGTGAAAGGGGTCTGGAGTGTGGTGATGGGCGGGGTGCGAATGCGCCCCGCCCTTCATGTTTAGCCGCCCGCACCGAAGTTGAACAACACAATCAGCCTTAACCTGCCCCGTCGTGCGCTCAATCACGAGGAAGCGGTTGGGATTATCGGGATTATAGCCCATTTTTCGCGATGATGGTTGCGCTTTTGGCTTCGGCGATGGTGCGGCAGCCGATGAGACCGAGCGTCAGGTCGAGTTCGGCGAGGAAGTTGCGCAGATAGGTCTGCACGCCCTCCGCGCCGCCGATAGCCAGCGCCCACATCACGGGTCGCGACAGCAGCACCGCTTCCGCGCCGAGCGCAACCGCCTTCAGCACATCGGCACCGCGCCGAACGCCGCCATCGAACAGCACAGGGATGCGTCCCTCCACCGCCTTTGCCACCGTCGGCAGGGCATCCAGCGCGGCAATCGCGCCGTCCACCTGCCGCCCACCATGATTGGACACGATAATCCCATCCACACCGCGTCGCACCGCCTCCCGCGCATCGTCGGGATGCAGAATGCCCTTGAGCAGGATCGGCAGGCGCGTCTGCTGGCGCAAGAACCCGAGATCGTCCCATGTGAGCGCAGGGTTGCCGAAAATCTGCGCGAAGTGCAGCACTGCGCTGCCAGGGTCCTCCTCTGGCGGCTGGGCGAGTGCAGCGCGAAAGGCAGGATCGGTGAAGTAGTTCGCCAGCCCCTCACCGTGCATAAAGGGCAGATAGGCATGGCTCAGGTCGCGGTCGCGCCACGCCAGCAGGTAAGTGTCCACCGTGACCACGATTGCCTGATAGCCTGCGGCTTCGGCGCGACGCACGAAGCTCGCCGCCACATTCGGGTCACGGCTCCAGTAGAGCTGGAACCAGCGCGGGGCGTCACCTGCCACCTGCGCCACCTGCTCGATGGGATACGAAGAGACCGTACTCAAGATGAAGGGGATACCCAGCGCGGCAGCTGCCCGCGCGACCGCCAGCTCGCCGTCAGGATGGAGAATCTTCTGCACACCCACAGGAGCAATCAGCAGGGGCGCAGGGTAGCGAGCGCCGAACAACTCGATGCTCAAATCGCGCCGGGACACATCGCGCAGGAGGCGCGGCACCAGCCGATACCGCTCGAACGCTTCCCGATTCGCCCGCACCGTCGATTCGGAACCAGCCCCACCCGCCACATAGTCATACGCCTCTGGCTTCAGCACGGCGCGGGCAGCCTCCTCCAGCGCCTCCGGCGAGATCGGAAACGCCTCCCGCTGCCCCATCAGCCCCTTCTGAAATATCTCCAGCTGCCTCTGCATGCCATCTTGCATATATGGGTCACCTCCGATTGTTCAAATGCGTTTCAGGACTATGTCATTTTGAGAAACAGCATAGCCCAAAGTGATTACGGGTTCAACCTGAACCTGCAGTGGATGCTCATACGGGATCTGGAATCGATATTGTGAAGAATAGGTTAAGTGACGAGCTTTTCTAAATCCAATCACGACAGGGGTAATAATAAATGGATTTGCAACTCTTGTTATTTGTGATGTAACTAATTGTGCAATCCAATACGAGTATTTAGTTATTTGGCTAATTGAATTCTGATCAATTAAATCCTTTTTCAGCTCAATAACTATTGCGCGACAGCGAGTGCCTTCTTCATTCTGTGTGAGAATCAAAATGTCTGATTTTTCTCCACCTATACCAAACAAAACCTGATTAGAAAACCATTCAATTATTTCTTTTTTATTTAATTCCAATAAATGAAATAAAGTTTGTGAATTTTTTAATAATTTATACATCATCCAGAACTCTAAAATAGTTTCATATATTACTCTGCCATGACTATCATGTAAATACCCCTGAACGCATAGATTGCTGCGCTTAATAGGGTACTTTTGAGAAAAATCTAAATAAAATGAAATTGATTTTATATTGCTTAAAGATGGGAAACATGGCGCTGTACATGGCACTGGAACAAGTTCGTTTTGCTTTTGGTCCTGTACACGCTGTAATAAGCGCCGGAGTTTGGTTGTCTCTTCTGGAAGAATGGGATTAACGCTTCGTTCTCGCCCGGCTCCATAAATCTTCCTGAATATCAGGGTACTCAGGCGACCGTTGTCAGTTATATCAACATATGCAGTATTATCATCTAAATAATTTGAATAAATGTGAACCTGTTGAAGCTGAGATCTTAGAGGCAGAATATGACCTTGCAGATACTGCTTACAAGCTGCGCAGACAGGTTTCCCTTCACTAAGCGAGGACTTTGGACAGCCACACTGTGGACAGCGTGCGTGAATTACGCATCCATCACCATATAAATCATTTGATAAATCTTCGTATGCGACTGTTTCGGTATCTGGTAAAGGTATTGCTTCCCATTCACCCATAAAACCGCGCTCATCGGGAGGTTCATCAATACGCCGCTTATAGAAAAAGACGCGAGTGCCTTTTCTAATATTTGCTAAGTCGACGAGTATACTATAAAATTCCTTAGTATAATAAACATTCCTTGATTTTCTGCTATAATCGGCAGGATACTTAACACCTGCTGTTAGTCTGGCAAGGTGTGCACCGATAGAATACTTATCCACAACCATCACCACAGCGTTTTCCATTTATGTAGCTCCATTCATTTTCTGAAGTTTCTCTATCAATCGCTGGCGATAGCGGACAGGGCGGTTCTTAACCAGCTCACTTCGCGGTGTGCGTGGCTTAAAGAACACCAGTACGTACGAATGCACATTCATTGCCTGATATGGTTTGGCGCCGAAGGGACGGAAACCTCCCGATCGATAGTAGCGCCAGACATAGAGGTCAAATAGCTCAAAGCCGCGCTCCTGCATGAGCATAATCACATCCGCATGGAGCGGCAAGATAAGGCGGCTACGAGCAATCCGATAATCTGCCACAAAGATTGCTACATACCGCTCAGGCTTCAACACCCGTTTTATTTCATCGAAGGCGTTCCCCAGCTCCACAAGAAACTTACTGTAATCCGCTATTGTGCTGAGGTCATTCGTTAAATCTGAATAGCGTATCATGTCCGCGTAGGGAATATCGGTGATGATAGCGTCTGCACACTCCGATTTGAGCGGGAGAGACCTTGCATCAGCTTGAATGAGCACCTGAGAATCTATGTCAGGTGGTTCGCTGAAGAGCGAACCGACCATCGCGTTTAATTTTTTCCGAGCGACGCAAAGTGCCTGCGGGTTGATATCGATACTGATTGAGCGACGATGCTGAAGAGCGCACTCAACAGCAACAGTACCTCCGCCTGCGAAGGGATCAACAATCAGCTCGTGAGGCTGGCTGAGGCGTTCCACAAATGCCCCCATCACCTGGGGCAAGATTTTGGTGGGGTAGTCAGCGACATTGTGTGGAAAGGGCACGCTTGCCTCGCGCCCCAGGTCAATCACCGACTTATAGCCCACAGTACCGATCTCCAGTTCGTGCGCTTTCAACATATCTTTATAGAGGATACCCGATGGCTACTCTTCTACCACTTTTGTGAAGTCCGCCAGTGCGAGGTAGAGGCGGTTGGCACAGGCGAGCAGATTGAGGCGATTGCGACGCAACGCCTCGTCCTCCGCCATCACCAGCACATGGTCAAACAGCTTGTTCACCGGCTCGTCCAGCTGCTCCTGCAGAAGGGCGTAGAGCGTGCCGTAGTCATGTCGGTAGGCGAGCGCCTCAAACTGCGGGGTCAGCGACTGCAGCACGGCGTAGAGGCGCGATTCGACCTCATGCTCAAACAGGGCGGGGTCCACCTCGTTCAGGCTGGCAACCGCGTTGATGTTTTTCTTGCGGGCGGCGGCGATGATATTGGCAGGGCGCGTCGCGGTCAGCACCAGCGCGCGGAAGCCCGGCTCATCCTGATGCGCTTGAAGCAGTCGCGCTCGCTGAACGAAGCCGTACACCGAATCGTCCCAGCCGCCGCCCAGCGCCGCGCGAATCAAATCGTACCGAACGCCCTGCTCCTCTAACAGCGCCTCCAGTCGGCTATAGAACAGGGTGCGCAGGTCGGCCTGCACGGCGGGCAGCGGCTTGAGCGCGACGCCGCCCGCGCGGTACTCATCGTGCGCCACCTGCACCAGCTCCGACAGCGTGGGGTAATCGGGTTCCTCCGCGAGGATTTCCACCACACCTGCCGCCGCGCGGCGCAGTCCGAACGGGTCCGAGGAGCCTTTGGGCAGGTAGCCCAGCCCCACATAGCCGACCAGTGTATCGATGCGATCCAGCACGGCGAGCGCGCGTCCAGCGGGCGTGCGAGGCGGTTCGTCGTCGGCGGTGCGCGGCTGATAATGCTCGGCGATGGCTCGCGCCACGCACAGCGGCTCGCCCGACCGAACCGCGTACTCCTCGCCGATAATCCCCTGCAGGTCAGGAAACTCCATCACCATCTGGGTGGCGAGGTCGGCTTTGCACAGGAAAGCGGCTCGCAGCAGGCATTCGCGCGTCGGCTGATCCCAGTCGAGTGCGCGCGCCAGCCGCTCCGCCAGTCGCTGGAGACGGCGCGTCTTATCCGCCAGCGTGCCCAGCTTCTGCTGGAACAGCATCCGCTCCAGCCCCTGCACGAACGCCTCCAGCGGCTGCTTCAAATCCTCCTCAAAGAAGAAGCTCGCATCGTTGAAGCGGGCAATCAGCACCCACTCGTTGCCCTCGCGCACATGGTCTGGCTTGCCGTTGTTATAAACTGAGACGAAGCCGGGCAACAGGTTGCCCTCGGCGTTCACCAGCGGGAAAAACTTCTCGTGCTTCTTCATCGCGGAAATCAGCACGGGCGCGGGCAGGCGCAAAAAGGTTTCGGGAAAGGCGCCACGCAGAAGATGGGGATACTCCACCAGGAAGGTGTTCTCTTCCAGCAGGTCATCACTGAGGAGCGGCTGGGCGTCCACCTCACGGGCAAGCCGAACGGCTTCCTCCTGGATGAAAGCTCTGCGCTCCTCCGGGTCTGCCATCACCCACGCCTCGCGCAGCTGCTGGAGAAAGGTTTCGGGCGAGCGCACTTCGAACGGTTCTGGCGCCCTGAATCGATGCCCGCGGCTGAATCGTCCCGATGGGATACCGTCCAGCTCGAACTCGATCGCCTGCTCGCCCAGCAGGGCGACGATCCAGCGGATGGGTCGCCCGAAGCGCAGTTTGTGCGTGCCCCAGCGCAGGGTTTTGGGGAAGCTCATCTCGCGGATGAGCGCGGGCAGGGCGTTCGCCAGCACCGTAACGGCGGGCTGACCCTCGTCGCGCTTGTGCACGACGGCGTATTCGCCCTGTGGCGTCTCCACAAACTGCACCTGATCAGGCTCCACACCCTGCGAGCGGGCGAAGCCGAGCAGCGCCTGCGTGGGTTTGCCCTCCGCATCGAAGCATGCTCGCCTGGCGGGGCCGCGCACTACGCGCTCTTCAGGCGTCTGATGGGTTGCCACCGAATCGGCGAGTGCGATCAGGCGGCGGGGCGTGCCATAAACGCGCACGGTTTCAAATGGCAGGCGCGAGTCGCGCAGGCTCTCTTCCAGCCGCGCTCTCAGCTGCTCCAGCGCACCGCGCATGAACGCCGCGGGTATCTCCTCACAGCCAATCTCCAGCAACAGCGACGCAGTTGTACTCATCGCCCGCATTATACCCCTGCCGCCAGCAAGCAGGAAAGCACCCACCATGGGTGGTATCCTTATTTACAGGCGTCGCTTATGGACACAGAGCAAAAGGTCAGCGAAGCGGTTGAGAGCGGCGAAGGTAGCAACCTGAAACCGCCGCAGCTGCCGATTGGTATAGAGCTACTGGGCGGTGCAATCCTTTTTCTCTGCTCGGTCGGGTTGCTGGATGTGCTGGGGCTGTGGCGCGGGCGATGGCTCGACGCGGTCCCTATCATGGCGCTGGGTGCCCTCTGGCTGATCGCGCTGCTCCAGCGCTATACCGAGCGCCCTTACCACCTCATGTATCCCCAGCTACTTAACCCGCCAGCAGAATGGCTTGGATATCCTGCCCCCGAATGGGTGCGATTGCCGCGTGGCACGCCGTCCATGCTGGCAGGCTGGCTGACTATCGGTGTCTGCACCTTCCTCTTCATAGTGGGTATTGGTGCGCTCTTCCATTGGGGCACGAATTACAAATTCCATGCGCTCATCATCTCGCTTCACACCCCGCTTGTCCACTTCATGTTCGATCGCTGGATTACAAAGGGTTCCCTGCATGCTGAGGAAGTAAACGCTTGAGGTATAGTTCTATCGTAACCCTACTGTGCGGAGGGAGCGGGCAGTGAGTCTGAGTTTGGACAAGATTATGCGGGGGAACCCCTATCTGCGGGCGGTGGCACTCACTTTTGACGACGGTCCCCATCTGAACCGCACGCCACGCCTGTTGCGCATTCTGGAGCAGCAGCGCGTGCAGGCAACTTTCTTCGTGGTGGGTAAGCAGGCGCTCAAGTTCCCCCATCTGGTGCGTGCCATCCATGATGCAGGGCACACGCTGGGCAATCACAGCTTTACCCATCGTCGCCTGATTTCCTTGCCGCCTGCCATCGTGCGAGCGGAGTGGCGACTGTGCAACCGCGCAGTTGAGCTGATTACGGGCTACCGAATGCGTTTTTGTCGTCCGCCGGGCGGCGATTGCAATCGCAAGGTGATTGAGATGGCGCGGGCGGAAGGGCTAACGACGGTGCTATGGACCGTTGCGCCCAAAGATTACCGCACGCCGCAGGGCGCGCTGATCGAGGCGCGCGTGCTGGAGCGCGTGGTCAACGGCGCGATTATCCTTTTGCACGATGGCATTCTGCCGATGCTGGAGGTATTACCCCGTATGCTGATCAAGCTGCGGGCACGCGGGTATGAGTTCTACACGATGGAACAGGTCGAAGCCAGCCTCTATCTGCTGTTGTTGTGAGCGGTTTCAATCGAGAGCGGGTTTCTGGGTGGACGCGGGCGTGACGGTCACGGTGCCGTGCCGTCGCAATTTGCCCCAGCTCTGGCGTGTGCCCGCAATGGCAGCGGCAATCGCACGCCACATCACCAGATGCAGCAGCCATCGATACGCCAGTCGCTGCCAGAACAGCCAGATCAGCAGGCGGCGTGGCTCCCGATCCAGCCCGAACGCCAGCCACGCCATCAGCAATTCCAGGCAGTAAAACAGGCTGTAGAACAGTCCGACGCGCCCCAGCGCCGCCATCCAGTCCGCTGGCGGCGCCCAGTGGTGCAGCACCAGCCCCGCCTGCAGCCAGCCAATAGACCCATAGCCCAGCAGCCAGAACAGCTTAAGGTCAATAAAGGGTGCCACCAGCTGAAACAGCACCTGAAACAGGATTACCGAAGGCAGCAGCCACCAGCCGAACCATGCATAGCGCCCCAGTGCCCGCCGATGCTTCCACAGGCACTGCAGGGTTCCGAAGCTCCATCGGAACCGCTGGCGCAGGAAGGCGCGGAGCGTGGTCGGCGCTTCGGTATAGGCGTGTGCCAGCGGCTCATGCTCAATGCGCCAGCCCGCCATGCGCAGCCGCCAGGTCAGATCCATATCTTCAGCCAGCGTGTCGGTCTCATAGCCGCCTGCACCCTGCACTGCCTGACGCCGCCACGCGCCCAGCGCGCCCGGCACCACCAGCACCGCGTTCAGCAGGGCGCCAGCACGCCGCTCCGCGTTCTGGCTGGTGATATACTCGATGGCTTGCCAGATCGTGAGCAGATTCTGGCGGTTGCCCACCTTAATATTGCCCGCAACCGCACCCACCTGCGGGTCCGCAAAGTGTGCCACGAGGCGCCGAATCGCATCGGGGGCAACCTGCGTGTCGGCATCGATGCAGACCACGATTTCGCCGTGCGCATGCTGAAGAGCGCGATTGAGCGCGGCGCCTTTACCCATGTTGGGCTGACCGATTAGCCTGACGCGCGGGTCGTCGCCAAACCGTTGCTGAACAACCTGCGCCGTGCCATCCTGCGAACCGTCGTCCACCACTACCACTTCCAGTGCAGGATAATCACTATGGAGTACGGTCTCGATGGTGCGGGCGATGACAGGCTCCTCATTGTAGGCAGCAATCAACACGCTTACGAGAGGCGGCTCGACGGGCAGACCAGGCGCCGTCAGCACGCGCCGACGCGCCTCCCACACCGCCAGCGGCACCACCCACAGCAACCGCCCCACACCCAGAATCAGACTCACATACAGCAGCACAATCAGCGCATTTTGCCACCAGAACATCAGGGTGAACACGAGGGCATCTGCGCCCGCCAGCACGCGCTCCTTACCCGTGAGCGGCGGCATCACCTGCTCGCGGGAGACGCCCATCAACGCCGACACAGGCACAAACCGATAGCCCCGCCGCTGCAACTCGGGAATGAGAATCTGCAGCGCTTCCACTGTTGCCGAACGGTCGCCACCACCATCATGCAGCAGGATCACATTGCCCTGACGACTGTCAAGCTGGTTCAGCACATCCTGCGCTATGTCCGCCCCAGTGCGCCGATGCAGATGTCCCGCACCGTCCGCCCATTCCGTTTGCCAGTCGATGGGGTCGATCAGTTCGCCGATGGTGAGATAGCCCATGCGGGTGGCGATAAGAATAGGACGCACTTCGGCAGCGGTGCTGGGTTCTGCATCGGCATCATAGGGTGGTCGGAACAGGCGCGTGGCGCGTCCCAGCAGGCTCTGCAGGAGGCGTTGCGTCGCGTTCAATTCCAGCTCCGCCCGCCACTCCGATATTGCGCTCATGTTCGGATGGCTGAAGGTATGATTGCCGATTTCGTGCCCCTGCTGCCACATGCGGCGAATCAGCTCAGGATACCGCTCCGCGTTCAGTCCGATCACGAAGAAGGTCGCAGGCACATGATAGCGGCGCAGCAGATTCAGGATCAGGGGCGTGTAGCGCGGGTCAGGTCCGTCATCAAAGGTGAGCGCCACCGTGTGCGGATGGTAGCCCCATCGCTCTATCAGGTAAGGCGAGGGATAGCGCTGATAGACCACATCGGTGCAGAGCTGCGTGCGCGCATCGATCTCCAGCGTGCGTTCACCTTTCGCCGGTGCAGAACGCAGCTGCAATATCTCCCCTTCACCATCGAACTCAATATCAAACGGGTAATGAATTTCGCGCAGGGTGCGGGCGTCAGGAGTCATCAAGTGCTGGCGATCCAGCAGGTTCCACACGGTGGGGTCTTCCAGCCCCAGCACCCACAGGCTCACGCCGCGCACGCCGTAGCGCCGCGCAACCTGCCACTGATTGTAAAAGGAGATGGCATCCAGCAGCCACACCTCATGTTCGTGTCCCGCTTCATCGAGGTACTCAAAGGTGGTGTTGAGCGCGACAGGGTCGAAGTCGACCACTTTCTGGGGTGGTTCATCAGGGCGGTTGTCGCGGGCCCGCGAGAGTGCCTGCGTGAAGGACAACACTTCGGCGTCGCGCCGACCACGCTGCCAGTCATAGGCATAGTTCGCGAATCCGGCCACCACCTTCTGCGCAGGCACCTGCGTGAGCACCTGCCGCAGCAACCGATCTGTCCAGCCAATCGACGCGATGGCACCTGGCTCGCCTGACTGGTAATGCTCGTCATAGAGCATCAGCACGATGAAGTCGCTGCTTTCTGCCAGCGCACGCACAACAGAAACGGGCATCTGCGCCTCCACATCGACGCTGACCTGCAGGTGCGCCGGCGCCAGCACGCGACGCAGTCGGCGCACGAATGCCACCAGGTGCGGGTAGTCGGCAGGCGACAGCGACTCAAAATCCACATTCACGCCCTGAAAACGATTGGCAAGCAGCCAGTGGCACAGCGATTGAGCGATGCGCCACTGGGAAGCAGGCGATTGCAGCAGTCGATGGGCACGCTGCGCGTCGAAGCCATTCGTGCCCGCGTTGCTGAACACAGGATGAATCTGCAAGCCGGCGCGGTGGGCAATCGCCAGCACCTGCTGGTTGAGGGGCGCCAGCTTGATCGATGCGGGGCGCGTGTCCAGCTGTTGACCGTCAGGGGTCAGATTCAGCCACACCGGGAACAGATGGGTCAGATGGCTGGCGTTCGCCCGCAGCGTATGCAAGCCCACCTCCTGCCAGGGCGCGTAGAAGGCTGCCACAATCGGCGCTGCAGAGGCTGACGAACGATGAGGGCGGTCACCATCCTCATGTTGACCCTGCTGGTTGCCCTGCTGTTCGACCTGAATAGCTTGCCGCTCGTGCTGAATGGCGCGGAGCAGCTGGGCGCGAGCGCGACGATAGAGGTAACGCCGTAGCGCCACACTGCGTGCCACTGGGCGCGGCAACAACGAACGGTCGCTCCAGCCCTGCCGCCATTGCGGAATGAGCGCGGGCAGCAGCAAACTCAGCACGAAAGCCGTGCCCAGCACGCCCATCAGCGCAAGCAGCACACCGCTCGCCATCTGCACCCGGCGGCGACGCCTGCCCGATGGGTCAACAAAAATCGCGCGCTGCATCTGCCTGAAGGATATTACTCCCCTTCAGCCCGCGCCAGTTCCTGCGGGTTCAGACCCTGCAGTTCAGGCAGCACGAACAGCCCATCCTTGCGCACCAGTCGCCCATCGAAATAGATTTCGCCGCCGCCATATTCGGCACGCTGAATCACCACCAGGTCCCAGTGCACCGACGAACGGTTGCCGTTGTCCGCTTCCTGATAGGCGTTGCCCGGTGTGAAGTGGAACGAACCCGCAATCTTTTCATCGAAGAGGGTGTCGTTCATCGGGTAGAGGATGTAGGGGTTGAAGCCGAGCGACCATTCGCCGATGTAGCGGGCGCCCTCGTCGGTGTCCAGAATGGCGTTCAGCTTGCGCGGGTTGCCCGCGCCGGGGCGGTCGCCATCATCGGCGCAGGTCGCCTCCACAATCCTGCCCTGCCGCAGGCGGAACCGAATATCGCGGTAGAGGTTGCCCTCGTACACGCTGCTGGTGTTGATGGTGATCTCGCCCTCCACCGAGTCGCGCACGGGACAGGTAAAGCATTCGCCATCGGGGATGTTGCGCAAGCCGAAGCACGGCACGACGCCGATGCCCTCGATGGAGAAACGCAGATCGGTGCCCGGTCCCTTGATGTGAACCTCGCGCGTGCGCTCCATCAGCTCCACCAGCGGCTGAACTGCCCGCTCCATACGGGCATAGTCCAGCGTGCAGACCCGAAAGTAGAACTCCTCGAAGGCTTCGGTGCTCATGTTCGCCGCCTGTGCCATGCCGACAGTGGGCCAGCGCAGCACGACCCATTTCGTTCGGGGCACGCGCACCTCCTGATGGACAGGTGTCCACCACAGCTGGCGCACCAGTTTCATCTTATCGGCGGGCACATCGGACATCTCAGCGAAGTTAGGCGTGCCGCGCAAGCCGATATAGCCCTGTACCTGCTCCATGCGGGCGCGCTCCAGCCCCGCGATGAAGCGAATCTGCTCCTCGCTGGCGTTCTGATAGAGCGCGCGCAGCACCGTGCTGCTCTTGAGCTCAACAATCGGCACGCCACCTGCCTGTGCGATGGTGCGGGCGAGCAGCGCGACGAACTCCGGCGGCATATCGAACGCTTCAATCAGCACGCGCTCACCTGGCTGAACCCGCACCGAATGGAACACCAGCACATCCGCCAACCGTTGCCAGCGTGCGTCGATCATAGCGTATACTCCGACACAATCTGGGTGAGTGTGGTGAAGCGGGCGTTATGCTTCTTGAGGAACAGAATGGTCTCGCGCAGTGTTTCGGTGCTGTCCTGATAGTCGTAGCCGCCGATACAGATTACAGGCGTCTGCGCCTCCAGATGATACTCCAGAATGGAGCGCACCACATCCCAACCCTGATCCAGATAGGCAATCCTGCCGTTTGCGGTGGCTATCGGCACCATCAAAATCTTCGCTTCGCCGGGGCGGCGCAGGTCTTCGTAAGAGGGGTGATAGGGGCGCGAGGGCGCACCGCGCCAGTCCACAAACATCCTGTAGTCGGCGTCAGGCACTGCGGACGAATCGACCAGAATGCCCATATCCTCCAGATATTTCAGGTCGGGCGGGATCAGCGCGTAGCTGCCCGCGCGGAAGGCGGTCGGCTTCAGGTGCGCCTGCTTCAGCATATCCTTGCCCATCTGGATGAGTTCGCCACGCTCGCGCGGATCCTCCACATAGCGCCCATCCCTGTCCTCAAAATGCAGATGCAAACCGAACTCATGCCACGACGGGATCCGATGCAGATACTCCCGATAATAGAGCTGCACATTGCCCATGGGGTCTTTGCCAGAGACCTGAATCATCCAGGTGATGGGGATGGTGAACTCTTCAGCCACTTTGATGTAGTCACGGGTGTAGCAGCGTGGGTAATCGGCTGCCTCACAATCCAGCGTTATCGCAACTGTCGGCATAGCGCATCACTCTCCTCCGTTTTGGTTTTTGCTCCAGATACAGGTTTCGCTCCTCGCCGATTCGATTCCTGCTTCCGCACTCAGAATTCATGCGCCGAACTTCTGCTGGGCGCCCATCAGCTGGGTCAGGATGGGCACGAGGTCGCACCCGCGCAGGCGTCCCAGCCCACCCCGCATGCAGGCGCGCTCGTGGAACTGCTGCACCGTATCGCCGCGCAGGTCGGGTCCCCAGATCAGCAGTGGCACAGGGTCGCCCGAATGGTCGCGCACCGAGCAGGGCGTGGAGTGGTCAGCGGTCAGCGCGATATAGAGGTCGCGACCCGCAGAATCTAATATAAGCCCCAGCATCGCGTCCATCCGCTCAATCACCTCCACCTTCTGGATGGGGTTGCCGTCGTGCCCGCAGATATCGGGCGCTTTAACATTGCACAGCACAAAATCGTACGCCTGCAGCGCCTGCAGCAGCGTGCGCCCCATGCCTATCAGGTCGGAGTCGAGCCCGCCCGTGGTGCCGGGCGCGTGCAGGGTGTCCATGCCGACGAATCGGGCGATGCCGCGGATCAGCCCCGTTTCGACGACGGCGACGGCGCGAACGCCGTGCCGTTGGGGGAACGGCTCCAGATGGGGCGCGACGCCTGCCCCGCGCGGCAAAATGATGTTCGCGGGCAGCAAGCCCTGCGCCACCCGCTCCCGATTGACGGGATGGTCCTTGAGCCGCTCATAGGAGAGGCGCACGAAGGCGTTCACCACGCGCGCCGTGCGCTGGGCGGCAGGGTCATCGGGGTCGATCGGGCGACACTCAGCGACGAACTCACCCTCGGCGTGCGGGTCCACATCGGTGATGCGCGCGCTCAGTCCCTCGCCGCGCAGCACCAGCGCACCCCGATGCGCCACCGACTCCTTGAAAAAGCACTGCACGCCCTCGATCTCGACGCCGTTCAGCGCGGTCGCGAGCTGATCGGTGCCCTGTGTAATGCGTCCTGCACGGCGGTCAATCACGCGCCACTGCTCATCGACGGTGCTGAAGTTGCAGCGCAGGGCAATATCGCCCCCACGCACCTCCATGCCGATGCCCAGCGCCTCGAACGGACCGCGCCCTGTGTAAACTTTGTAGGGGTCGTAGCCTAAAATGGCGAGGTGCGCCGTGTCGGAGCCTGCGCGAATGCCAGGCGCAATCGGGTCCATCAGTCCGCACTCGCCCTCCCGCGCGAGGCGATCCATGCAGGGCGTATGCGCGGCTTCCAGTGGCGTGCGATGTCCCAGCTCAGCCACCGGACGATCGCCCATCCCGTCGCCGATAATCAGCAACGCTTTACGCGGCACACGGCTCATGCGCGAAGTATACCTCGCATGACCTGGGCATCCTGCGCAGACACCTTCTCTTATGCCCGAATCACCCGCACGGGGCGCAGCAGCGGCGGCAACCAGCGGGCAAGGAGCGCGATCCGCTGCTCATCCTCCATCACCAGCACATAGCCGCCAGGCGTCCACAGCGGGTTTTCCGCCTGCACGAAGTTGCCGTTCAGCAGTCGCTCCAGATAGGGTGGCGAGGGCTTCCAGCGCGGCAGGTGCGGCAGGGCGTCCGCCGGCGGGATCAGATGCGCCGCCACCGAGTCGGCATCGGTGAACAGCTCCAGCGGCTGCGCCGCCTCCAGCGTGAAGTGCCCCACCGCGATGCGCGTGAGCTGCTTCAGGTGTGCACCTGTGCCCAGCGCGTCGCCTATATCAGATGCCAGCGTGCGTACATAGGTGCCCGCCGAACACTCTAAATAAAAAGTCGCCGTCGGGAACTCGCCTGGCTCGAAATCAAGAATCTCCAGCTGATAGATGGTGACGGTGCGGGGCGGGCGCTCCACCTCTTTGCCCTCGCGCGCCAGCTGATAGAGCCGTTTGCCCTCGATTTTCACGGCGGAATACATCGGCGGTATCTGCTCGATGCGCCCGATGAACCGCCGGGCAACCGCCTGCACCGCTTCGAGGGTGAGGTGCGGCGCAGGTATCTGTGAGAACACCTGCCCTTCGATGTCCTGTGTGGTGGTGCGGATGCCGAACTGAATGACGCCCCGATACTTTTTGGGCAGGGGCTGAATCACGGGGGTGAGGCGGGTGGCGCGTCCGAGGCAGAGAACCAGCACACCGTCCGCCATCGGGTCGAGCGTGCCCGTGTGCCCCACCTCCTTCTGGCGGGACAGTTCGCGGATGCGCTCCACCACATCGTGCGAGGTCATGCCGATGGGCTTGCAGAGGTTAAGCACGCCATCCATTTCTGCACCTCCTGCAGCAGCGCCTGCTCGGCGTCAGCCAGGCTCATCTCCAGCGTGCAGCCGGCAGCGTTCTCGTGCCCGCCACCGCCGAACTGCTGGGCAATCTGTGCCACATTAATCGCGCCACGACTGCGCAGGCTCACCCGAATCTTGCGGTTAGGCGATTCGCGCAGCAGCATCGCCACCTGCACGCCGTGAATGGAGCGCACGAAGTTCACGATGCCCTCGGTCTCCTCCTCGCTGGCGCCCGCCTCTTCGAACGCGCTGCGCGGGATGACCGCCCACGCAATGCGCCCATCCGCCGTGCGCTTGAGTGTGGCGAGCGCCAGCCCCAGCAGCTTGACCGCCGAAAAGGAGCGCGTTTCGAACACCTGCTCGTTGATCTCGCTGATGTTCGCGCCACAGCTTTGCAGATGCGCCGCGATGCGCAGGGTGCGCGGTGTGGTGTTCGGAAACTTGAAGGAGAAGGTGTCCGTCACGATGCCCGTGAGCAGGCAGGTCGCCATCTCCGGAGTGAGCGGGATGCGCAACGCCCGCAGCAGCCGATAGGCGATCTCGGCGGTGGCAGCCGCGCGCTCGTCCACCAGGCGCACATCGGCGAACGGCTCCTGCGCCACATGATGGTCAATCTGCAGGATGCGGCGGGCAGCGCGCACCAGCGGCTCGTGCCGCCCCGCCCGATTCAACTGGCTCATGTCGCACACCAGCGCGAGGTCATACACCGTGACGGGCTGCAGCTCGGTCGCCACCACCTCGCTGCCAGGCAGAAAGCGATAAATCTCAGGCACCGGGTCGTGGCACAGCAGGCGCACGGTGTGCTTGCGCAGAGCGCACAGCCCGTGATAGAGCGCCAGCCCACTGCCCAGTGTGTCGCCATCCGGGTTCAGATGGCACACCACCAGACAGGTCTCCGCCTCCATGATGAGCTGCACCGCCTGCCGCAACGGGCTAATCCGCCTCGCCATCACGCTTATTGTACCTGTGTTCCCGCTCACAACAGACCCTTATTCTGGCTGGACTCCACCACCCGCAGATTGCGCTCGAAGACCTCTAACGGGTCGAATTCCTCCACATAGGGTGCAAAGAGGCTCAGGCAGGAACGGATATAGTCCTGTCAATCGCGGCAGTGTCCAGTGGGTTCACGCGACGGTGCCTCCAGATAGCGTCGAAAAACCGCCTGCACACGCGAAACCAGCGGTGAAGGCGTGGCGTAGCCAGACTGGTGATGGGCGCGTCCCCAGAGGGCATGATAGAGATGAAGCGGTTCCTGGGGGGTCAGCTGGCGCAACCAGTGTGCCTTCTCGCGCTCCAGCACTGCCTGCGCCTGACGGATACCTGTCAGCCAGGCACGAAACTGCTCCCCATCAACGACAGGGCGGGGTTCCGCTTGCTCGCGCTGACGATTTGCCTCGTGTGAGTGTCGACTGGCGCCGCGCATCACATAAACGATTGTACCCCATGCGAAAAGCTTCCTCATGCACCTGCCAAACATCTGTCGAAACGGGTAAAATCTGATACGGAGGCTGTTGGAATGGCACAACAGGAGCAAGAATGGCTGGTTCCCGACATGAGCTGCGAAGGGTGCGTGCGGGCAATCCAGCGGGCACTGAATGAGCTGGCAGGCGTGCAGCAGGTGACAGTTACCCTCGAAGGGAAGCGTGTGCGCGTGTTATACGACCCGGCACAGGTGGATGACAGCGCGATTGTGAGCCGTCTGCGGCAAGCTGGGTTCAGTCCGCAACTCGCATCCCCCAGGCAAGGGGAGTGATGTGCAGTGGCAACCCAGCTCAAGCGTCAATATTGGCGGTTCCAGCGCGTCAATTTCAGCGTCTGGATGGTCGTGCTGGCATCGATCGGATGGGGCGTGTTGCGCCATCTGCAGGGCACGCTCGACCTCACCCTCGCCCAGCTGATTACGCTCATCGTGCTGGCGATTCTGTCCGCATCTGCCCGCACATGGGTTGGCTTGCGCGACCCGCACATCATGTACTCGTTCACCATCCCGTTAGCCACTTACGATGTCCTGCTCATCTCGGTTGCGGTGGCGATGACGGGTAAGTACGCCAGCGAGGTGTGGCTGCTCTACTTTATGCTGCTGGTGTCCGAAGCCGCGGTGATGACCACGCCGATGCTGTTCGTGATGATCGGGCTGGCGGGGCTGGGCTACGCGCTGGCGTGCTATCCCCTGCCATCAGGATTATGGATCGACTTCGGCTATCGGGTGGCGTCGCTGGGGCTGCTCTCGTGGCTGATTCATCAGGTGCATCGCACCCACTTAGAATACAGGGCGGAGCTGGCGGAGCTGCGCGAGCGCGTGGAACTCGGTCGCGAGCGCGAACGCATCGCGCGTGAGTTCCACGACGGGCTGGGCAGCACCCTCGTGCAGGTAATCCTGGGACTGGAGCGCGTCCGCCATGAGACCCGTTCGAACGAATCTGCCAGCCAGCAAGCCTGTCCCATCCAGGAACAGATCCAGCTGCTGCGAGCGGCGCTGGACGAGACCCGCCTGATTATTCAGCAACTGTACGCCGATGAGCACCTCGATCTGTGCCAGCGCATCCAGCAGATGGGCAACCATGTGGCAGCGCGCCTGAATATCGAGTTCCAGTTCGAATGCCCGCAGCCGCTACCAGCGCTAAGCCCTTCACGAACGCTGACCATCGCCCGCGTGGTGCAGGAAGCACTTAACAACATCATCAGACATGCCGCAGGCGTGCGCACCGTGCGAATCACACTCGCGCAGCAGGATAAGCAGCTCGTCGGGCGAATCGAAGATGACGGCGAGGGCTTCGATGTCTCCAGAGCGCTGCTGGGGTTCGGTCTGCGCTCGATGCAGGAGCGCATCGAAAGCCTCGGCGGGCAGTTCACCATCCAGAGCACGCCCGGCAGGGGCACCTGCATCGAGTTCAGCGTGCCCATCGAACCTGATGAAGAGGTGTCTGATGATGGAAATGCAAGAAAAGGTGCGCCTGATTATCGCGGAGGATGAAACGCAGCTGCGGGAGCATCTGAAGGCTATTTTGATGCGCCACGATTCGCTCGACCTGCTCGGCTCCGCTGCCGATGGCGAGCAGGCAGTCCAGCTCGCGATGCAGTTCGAGCCGCAGGTGGCGTTGATGGACATCCGAATGCCCCGTATGGACGGTATCGAGGCGACACGCCGCATCAAAAGCGCCCTGCCAAGCGTGCAGGTGGTCATCTGGACCATCTTCGGCGATGACCAGAATGTGTTCGAGGCGATCAAGGCGGGCGCGATTGGCTACCTGCTCAAAGACAGCCCGCCTGACACGATCGTGCAGAGCATCCTCAGCGCGGCGCATGGCGAATCGATCCTGCATCCGACCGTCGCGGCGCGAATCATTACCGAGTTCCAGCGCCAGCATGCCCAGATGCCCCAGGCTGCCCACCTGTTCGCGGAGCTAACCGCCCGCGAGCTGCAAATCCTGAAGATGATTGCTGCAGGGAAACGCAACCGCGAAATCGCCGATGAGCTGTTCATCACCGAGAAGACCGTCAAAAACTACATTTCTAACATTCTGTTCAAGTTGCAGGTGAACTCGCGCACGGAGGCGGCGCTGCTGGCGGTGCGTGAGGGGCTGGTCTGAAGCGATGCGTGCGACCTATCTCTCGCTGCGCCCGCTGATTTTGTGGAAGCAGGTGGCACGCCCGCTGGACTGGGTGGCGATTTTCGGGCGCGACGCGCCCCGCGAGCTGGAAATCGGCTTCGGGAATGGCGACTATCTGGTCGCCCGCGCCCGCCAGCACCCTGAACGCGACTTTGTGGGCATCGAGATCGAGTGGGAGAGCGTTCAGCGCACGCTGCGCCGCATCGCGCAGGCACAGGCGCCCAACATCCGCCTGCTGCTGGGCGACGCAACGCCCATCCTCCATCGCGCCATCCCGCCCGAATCGTTCACCCGCATCTATTCGCTCTTCCCCTGCCCCTGGCCCAAAAAGCATCACCACAAATATCGCCTCTTCAGCCAGTCGTTTCTACAACTGCTCAACAGCCGCCTGCAGGCGAACGGCGAGGTGCAGGTGGTCACCGACCACGCCGACTATTTCAGCTGGGTGTTGAGCCAGATTACCGACACGGGCTTTGTGGCTTACGCGCGCACGCTGCCGCCCAGCTTCGGCACCAAGTACGAGCGCAAGTGGCTCGCTGGCGGACAGACGATTTTCTATGAGCTGACCCTGCGCCGTGTGGAGCCGATACCCATGCCGTTGAAGGAGGATGTGCCGATGCAGACCCATCGTGTACCCCATTTTGACCCCGACACCCTGCAGCTGAGGGATCAATCGGAGCCCGTGCATGTGCATTTCAAAGCGATGCTGTACGACCCGCGCCGTCAGGTGGCAATGGTGCGCGTGGTGGTGGTGGAAGAGGACCTCACCCAGCACTTCTGGATAGAGATCACTCACACGCCACAGGGCTGGCACATTCGCCCGGCGCAGGGCTGCGGCGTGGTGCCAACAGTGGGCGTTCAGCAGGCTTTGGATGCCGTGCGCGATGCCTGTCTTCAACAGGTAAACTCCTGATTGAGGGAGTCTATCATGAGTGATGAACTACTGCCGGGTGCTTATGTCGAACTGCTGGAGGAGCTGAAGCAGCGTATCCGTGTGGCGCGCATACGGGCTGCGCTGAGTGTGAATCGAGAGCTTATCCGCCTCTACTGGGAGATTGGCAGGGCAATTCTGGAGCGCCAGAAAGAACATGGCTGGGGTGCCAAAGTAGTCAGCCAGCTGGCAGCCGATTTGCGCCGTGAGTTTCCAGACATGCGAGGACTTTCGCGCGCTAATCTGTTTTACATGCGTGCGTTTGCCGAAGCCTACCCGGATGAGGAATTTGTCCAACAGGTTGTTGGACAATTGCCATGGGGGCACAATATCATTATTTTCACCAGACTGAAAGACCCTGCTCTGCGCGAGTGGTATATCCGTGCCTGCATCGAATACGGCTGGAGTCGAGCAGTGCTGGAGGCTCAAATCGAGACCCGGCTCCACGAGCGTAAGGGGCGTGCCCTTACCAACTTTACGGCTTCACTCCCTGCCCCACAATCCGAGTTAGCCCAGCAACTGATGAAAGACCCCTACGCACTTGAGTTCATCGCTGCGCACGAGGCTCTTAGAGAACGCGAGCTGCATGCCAAACTGCTGGAACGCTTGCGCGACTTCATGCTGGAGCTGGGAGCTGGGTTTGCTTTCGTTGGCAGCCAGTACCCCATCGAGGTTGGTGGCGAAGAGTTCTATATTGATATGCTTTTTTATCATCTTCACCTCCGCTGCTATGTGGTGGTGGAATTGAAAACCACGCCGTTCAAGCCAGAATATGCAGGCAAGCTTAACTTTTACCTTTCCGTTGTGGATGACAAGTTGCGCCAGCCTGCTGACAACCCTTCCATCGGCATTCTGCTCTGCAAAGGCAGGAATCGAGTGGTGGTGGAGTACGCCATTCGCGACATAAATAAGCCGATGGGCGTAGCCGAGTACCGCCTTGGCGAGGCTTTGCCAGAGCATCTGCGCTCGACCCTTCCCACAGTAGAGCAGTTAGAGGCGGAACTCCAGCGGCTGGAGGCTCCACCGGAGGTGGAAGACGAATCGTGAGCGTTGATCTCCGATCCGATACCGTGACGAAGCCCACGCCCGCTATGCGTCAGGCGATGGCAGACGCCGAAGTGGGCGACGATGTGTTCGGCGAAGACCCCACGGTCAATCGCCTGCAGGAGATGGCAGCGGAACTGCTGGGGCACGAAGCCGCGCTCTTTGTGCCCAGCGGCACGATGGCGAACGAAATCGCCATCAAGGTCTGGACCCAGCCTGGCGACGCCGTGCTGGTGGACGCCGAGAGCCATATCCTGCACTACGAGCTGGCAGGTCCAGCGGTGCTGTCGGGCGTGCTGCTGGAGCCGTACCCCATCACGCGCGGAAAGATTGACCCCGCTGAAATCGAGGCGCGCATCCGCGTTGCCGATGATCATACGCCCGGCACGACGCTGCTCTGCCTGGAAAACACCCACAACCGCTGTGGCGGCACGATTCTGCCACCAGAGCAGTTTCAGGCAATCTGTCGGCTGGCGCATCGGCGTGGGTTGATGGTGCATTTAGATGGGGCGCGGCTATTTAATGCAGCCGTCGCGCTGGGCGTCTCGCCGCAGGTGTGGACACGCCATGTCGACTCGGCGTTCTTCGCGCTTTCCAAAGGGCTATGTTGCCCTGTGGGTTCGGTGCTGGTCGGCTCGCGCGAGTTCATTCGTGAGGCGCATCGGGTGCGCAAGCTGTTCGGGGGCGGCATGCGGCAGGCAGGCGTGCTGGCGTCGGCGGGCATCGTCGCGTTACAAACAATGATTGAACGCCTTGCCGAAGACCATCGCCGCGCTCGCCAGCTGGCGGAAGCGATTGCTGAACTGCCAGGCTTCGAAGTCGACCTGGAAACCGTTCAGACCAATATCGTTTTTGTGCGCACGGCGCGTCCCGCCCCCCAGGTGGAGCAGCAGCTCGCCAGGCAGGGCGTGCTGACCATCGCGCTCGATCCGCACCGCCTGCGCCTCGTCACGCACCACGATGTGGACGATGCAGGCATTGACTACGCCATCCGCGCGTTCCAGCAGCTCGGGTAATATAACTGCGGAGGTTATCTGGATGGAGAGCAACAGCATACCGCATGGGTCAGGGACTGTCAAGCGAAATGGCAGATTGCTCGCTTTTGGCTGGTATGGTGGCAAGTTCAGCCATCTTGACTGGCTTCTGCCCCTATTGCCGCCCGCGCACCACTATTGTGAACCTTTCGGTGGTTCGGCTGCCGTGCTGCTCAATCGCGAGCCGTCGCCAGTGGAAACCTACAACGATATCGACGGCGAGGTGGTGAACTTCTTCCGCGTCCTGCGCGACCAGCCCGATGAACTGATTCGCCTGATTGCTCTCACACCCTTTTCACGCAGAGAGTTAGAAATCGCCTGCAGTCCTGCGAATGAAGAGCTATCTGATCTCGAACGCGCGCGGCGCTTCTATGTGCGCGCCTGCCAGACTCGTACTGGATTAGCACAAACCGCCTCGCCCGGTCGCTGGGCATATTGCGTCGCCACCAGCCGTGCAGGGATGGCAGGTGCTATCTCACGCTGGTTTGGCGGCATCGAAGAACTATTTCACATCGCCGACCGTTTGCTTCGCGTCCAGATCGAAAACCTGTCAGCCATCGAGGTCATTCAAAAATATGATAGCGAGGATACGCTCTTTTATTGCGATCCACCCTATGTTCATGAGGTGAGGGGCGATCGAAGCGCGTATGCCTACGAAATGAGCGATCAGGAACATATTCAGCTGGCAGAAGTTTTACATAGTGTCAGGGGTAAGGTCGCGCTTTCTGGCTATCGCTGTGAATTGATGGATCACCTCTACCGCGATTGGTTCTGCATCGAGGCACCACCGCGAATTTGCCACTCTATCAAGAAGGTTCGACAGGAGGTTCTCTGGACCAACTACGACCCGCAGGAGGCTATCCGATGGAACCAGATCAAATCCTCGAAGAGTGTTACAAAGAGGCATCAACTCGACTTGATCAACCCCTGATTACAAATTCTGCGGAGGTGAAGCTGATAGAGCAGATATGCCGAAGCTCTACTCGTGCGCCCATGCGCGCCTTGCTGGCATGTTTACTGGCAAAGGTTCATCGCCTGCAACTGGATATCCGCAAGCCGTACACCGAGATTGGAACTGACGATTCGTACTCCGGGCGTACCTATGAGGAACGCTATATTACCCCGTTCATTTATCGCTATGATCTTCCCTGTAATCCGACCACGGCATTTTTGACGCCCGCTTTTCGCACATTCAATCAACCACTTGAACCCGATGCTCGGCTATCTGGTAAACCGCGCGAGCCATATGATGCCTTCATTAGCCTGTTGCAACTGGTGCAAAATGGCTTGCTGGATGCGAAAGCGCTCCTCACAGAGGTAATCCGACAGCTTATCTTGTTAAAAAAAGAACAACAACAGCAAATAAGTTTACTAAGCCAGAGAGCCAATGCCAGAGGTGAACTTTCGGCAGAATCTATTATACAAATTGTAAGCCAGCATTTAGAATCAAGGCGCTCAAGTCGTTTACCGGTGCTTTTGATAACCGCTGCATATGATGTCGCACAGGAATATCTGCGCAAGCGTCCGAAGCCTCTACAACCTCATACTGCAGCTGATATTCGGGCAGGCACAATTGGTGACCTGGAGATAGAATCTGCAACCGACAACCGACTGACTATTGTATACGAGATGAAAGCCCGTCGAATAACAACTGCCGATATCGATAGAGCGGTGCAAAAGGTTACTGAATCTGCCAATAAAATCGATCAATATGTGATTGTAACAACGGTTCCTGTAGGAACCGTCGCGCATGAACATGCTAAAAAACTTTCAGAAAAATTTAAAATTGAATTTATGATTTTAGATTGTTTTCAATTCATAAAATATTTTATTCATTTACTTTATGAATTGAGAATGAATTTTTTAAACAGATACGAACAGCTGCTGCAGCAGGAGCCTGAGAGTGCTGTGAGCCACGAACTCAAACGAAAGTTTCTTGAACTTCGCGCATCTGTTCAACCGTCATCTGGGACTGGAGATGATTGACTGGTGGTTTGTATTGGCAGGCTATTACGGGTATCGAAACTGGGGGGATGAGGGGGCGCTGGCGGTGCTAACAGCACGGCTGAGTGGCTCGGCGACACGGCTGGTCGCGCTGTCGGGCGATGTCGCCTTCACGCGCCAGTGCTTCGGCATCGAGGCAGCACCGCGCAACGATTTAAGACAGGTTCGGCAGGCAATCGAGCAGTCGGACGCGCTGATCCTGGGTGGCGGGAGCCTCCTGCAGGATGCCACCAGCCTGCGCTCGCTCATCTATTACCTCCTGCTGATAGAGTGGGGCTTGCGCGCGCATGGGCGTGTGTGGCTGGTGGGACAGGGCATGGGACCCTTTCACCGCCGTATCAGTCGCTGGCTGGTGCGGCGCGCGCTGAATCGTGTGCCCTTTTTGAGCGTGCGGGATGAGTCATCGGCGCAGCTGTTGCGCTCCATCGGCGTACGGACTCCCATTCGCATCGATGCCGACCTCACCTGGGCGCTGACGCCGCGCCCACCCCATTTTGAGCTGCCACACGGCAAGCCCTGTGTGGGTCTGGCGCCGCGCCCCTGGCGCGACCTGCCCGTGCAGGAGCTGTTCACGACGCTCTGCTGGCACCAGATAGAGGCGGGCTGGCTACCCGTGTTGATCCCGATGCAGGAGACTCAGGATCGCCCGCTGTGTGAGGCGATTGCTGATGCGGTGCAGGCGCGAACAGGCGTGCGTCCCGTTATTGCGCCGCCGCCTGCGCATCCCGCTCAGCTGATGGGGCTGATGGCGAGCCTGCAGGCGATGGTCAGCATGCGGTTGCACGGCGCGATTTTCGCTGCTGCCCAGCGCGTGCCCCTGCTCTGCATCCGTTATGACCCGAAAGTGGACGCGCTGGCGAAGCAGATCGGCGTGCCCGTGCTGGAAGGCGAAGAAGGCTGGCAAGCCCTGCAGGCGCAGTCGTGGAACGAGCTGCTTCCCCTGCTCGCCGCGCCTGATGAGACGCGCATCACTCACCTGCGCCAGAAGGCAGAAACACTGATTCAGGCTATTCCGCCCGATGAGTGTGTTCAAGCCGAATAGCGCTCCAGAAAGGCGAAGGCATCGGGTAGCGCCTCGCGCACAATCATCAGATGCTCGCACCCGCGATACATCCGATACTCCAGCCTGCGCAGGCGCGCTGTTTTGAGCCGTTCGAAAGCTCGCTCGACATTGGTCTTCAAGAAGGGCAGTTCCTGCTCGCCGACTGCCAGGAAGAGGGCGAGTTCGGGCGCGAGTGTAGTGGGTTGCCCCGCGCCCGCGAAGATGGCGGCGGCGCGGAACACGGCTGGCTTTTGTGCGAGCGCAGCGAACGCCTGCGCACCGCCCATCGAGTGCCCCATCAAATAGAGCCGCCGCTCATCGATAGCGACCCTCTGTTGAATGGTGTCGAGCGTGCCCCACAGATGTCGCAGCGAGAGGCTGGTGCGTGGCGCGGTGACCGCCCAGTTGCGTCGCTCCGCCTCTTTGAGGATACGCCCCAGCCCGTAGCCATCAAAAAAGAGATGCTCGTTCCCCCCAGCACCGTGCAGGGCAATCACCAGTGGTAGCGGCTGACCCACTCGCCAGCGTGACGGCAGATAGAATCGGAAATAGACCGTCTCACCGCCTGTCAGTGTTGCCAACCAGTGGTCGCCCGACTGCGGTTGCCAGCGGTGTGGGCGCTGCCGTACGATCGACTCCGCCTGCAGCAGCAGTCGCCTTAGCGGGTAAAAACTCTCAGGATGGTCGCCGCGCACGGCTGCTTCCAGCACCTCCACCGCCATGCGCACCGTGGCGCTGGCGAGCGGGTCAGCGTCACCTGCCAGTGCAAGCGCGGCGCGAAGGCGTTCGATGCGTCCCGCCGCATCGATAATCGCGCTCAGTGGTTGCACCCACGCGCGCAGGGTTTGACGCGCCTGCTTCAGCTCGAACCGAATCTGATAGTCGCCTTCGGGCAGTCGCAGCTCGACCTCGGGCGATGTGTTCAGCGGCAGTTCGAGCCGTCCGCGTTTGACGCGCCTGCCCGCGCGAGTTTCGACTTGCCAGAGCGCCTCCAGCGGGCGGCTCTGAGCCTCGTAATACCGAAACGGCTCAAAGCTCAGCCGTACACGCCCCGCCGACACAATCGGCGGCACGCGCAAGCCGACCGAGCCAGCATAGAGCATTTCCGCGGTCGGCTCGCCCTCCGAACGCAATCGGGCGCATGCCAGCGTGAATCCGTATGCCAGCCGATCCAGCCGATTCGTGAAGAAGGCGCTGACCGCTTCCGAGAGCGGTTGCGCGGCGCGCAGGCGTGCCGATTCCGACGCGCGATACCGCTCCCAGCAGGCTTCCACCTCCCGTAGCCGCACCGCCAGATCGGCTCGCGTCAGGTTCCCATTTCCCATGATTCGAGATAGGCTTGCTGTTCGGGCGTGAGCGTATCGATCTGGATGCCCAGCGCCTGCAGTTTGAGCTGGGCGACCTGCGCATCGATCTCGCGTGGCACCGGGAACACCTCACGCGGCAGCCTGCCCTGATTGTTCACGATATACTCCACGCTGAGCGACTGGTTCGCGAAGCTCATGTCCATCACGGCGGCGGGATGCCCCTCCGCCGCCGCAAGGTTCACCAGTCGCCCCTCGCCTAACAGATAGAGCCGCCGCCCATCGCCAAGCGTGTATTCGTCCACAAAGGGTCGGATTGTGCGCTTGCCCGTCGCCAGTCGCTCCAGCGCGGGGATGTCGATCTCCACATTGAAGTGCCCGGAGTTGGCGATGATTGCACCCGACTTCATGACGCGGAAATGCTCCTCGCGCAGCACATGCAGGTTGCCCGTGACGGTGACGAACAGGTCACCGACCCGAGCCGCTTGCGCCAGCGACATCACCTCGAAGCCATCCATCAGGGCTTCGAGCGCCCGAAGCGGGTCCACCTCACACACAATCACATGGGCGCCCATGCCACGCGCGCGGGTGGCGACCCCGCGCCCGCACCAGCCGTAGCCAATCACCACGAACTTGCGCCCCGCCAGCAGCAGGTTCGTCGCCCGCAAAATCGCATCGATGGTGCTTTGACCCGTGCCGTAGCGGTTATCGAACAGGTGCTTGGTGTGGGCGTCGTTCACCGCAATAATCGGGTAGCTCAGCACGCCCTCCCTCGCCATCGCTCGCAGGCGAATCACGCCGGTGGTCGTCTCCTCCGTGCCGCCGATAACGCTCTCCAGCTGCTCACGCCGCTCCGTGTGAAGTGTGGAGACCAGATCGCAACCATCGTCCATCGTGATCTGGGGTCGGCTATCCAGCACCTGAAAGATATGGCGATAGTAGGTCTGCTTGTCCTCGCCTTTGATGGCGTAAACGGCGATGTTGTCGTACTTGACCAGCGCGGCGGCGACATCATCCTGCGTGGAGAGCGGGTTCGAAGCGCAGAGGGCGATTTCGGCGCCGCCCGCCTTGAGCGTGCGCATCAGATTGGCTGTCTCGGTGGTGACATGCAGGCAGGCGGCGATTCGCACGCCTTTGAGCGGCTGCTGTTGCTCAAATCGCTGGCGAATGAGGCGCAGCACAGGCATCTCGTTCTCTGCCCACTCAATGCGCAACGCGCCATGCTCCGCCAGACTCAAATCCTTCACATCGTAGCCCATCGGTATCCTCCTCCAGCGCAAAGTGTACCCGTTTCACCCCATCCCAATCCCGCTCGGTTAAGGTACACTCTCTACAGGCTCGATGTCGAGCCAGGAGGAAGGAGGTTGAAACGATGAAACCTGTAGAGGCGATGAACCTGATTCGAGGGCAGTGGCAGGAATCGGTTTCGGGCAACCGTTTCGAGAGCTATAACCCTGCCGACACGCGCGAGATTATCGGCACCGCGCCGCGTTCCACCCCGGAAGATGTCGATAGAGCTGTTAACGCCGCCCGCGAGGCGTTCGAGAGCTGGCGACGCACCTCGCGCGTCAAGCGCGGCGAATATATCGACCAGTTAGCGCAGCTGATCAAGCGCGACCTGAACGCACTGGCGGAGCTGGTGACGCGCGAGTGCGGTAAGCCCCTCAACGAGGGGCGCGCCGATGTGGTCGAAGCGCTCCATATGGCGCAATATGTGGCGGGCATGGCGCGCATGCCGCACGGCGAGATTATTGAGAGCGAAATCGCCGAGAAGGACGCCTACATCCTGCGCAAGCCCAAAGGCGTGGTGGCATGCATCACCCCGTGGAACTTCCCGATTGCTATCCCTCTCTGGACCATTCTGCCCAGCCTGTTAGAGGGCAACACGGTGGTGTTCAAGCCGTCCGAAGACACGCCCATCTGCGCCCATCGGCTGATCGAGCTGTTCGTGGAGGCGGGCTTCCCGCCAGGCGTCATCAATGTGATTCAGGGCTACGGCGAGGACGCGGGCGACGCGCTGGTGCATCACCCTGGCGTCGATGTGGTCGTGTTCACAGGCTCCTATGCTGTCGGACGCTATATCGAGCAGGAGTGCGCCAAACAGCACAAGTTCTGCGCCGTTGAGATGGGCGGCAAGAACGCCGTGATTGTGCTGGACGACGCGAACCTCGATATCGCCGTCCATGCCGCGATTCTGTCCGCCTTCAAGACCAGCGGTCAGCGGTGCGTCTCCGCCAACCGCATCATTGTGCATGAGAAGATCGAGCCGGAGTTCACCCGCCGCTTTGTGGAGACCGCCCGCCAGATTAAAATCGGCAACGGTCTGGACCCCGACACCTTCATGGGACCGCTGATCAACGAGCAGGGCGTGCAGAAGTACCTTCATCATAATCAGAAGGCGATTGAGGAGGGCGCGGAGGTGCTGCTGCCGGGCGGCTTGCTTAAAGAGGGCGAGCTGCAGTACGGGCACTTCGTCGCGCCGTTTGTCTATCGCATGCGCCACCGCTCCGACAGCTTTGTGTTGCGCGAGGAGGCGTTCAGCCCCCATGTGGCGATTATCCCTGTCAGCAGTCTGGAGGAGGCGGTGTTCGTGTATAACGACACGCCCTACGGGCTGGCGATGGCGGTCATCACCGAGGACTACCGCAAGTGGCGCTATGTGCGCGACAACTGCGAGTTCGGCGTGGGCTATGTGAACCTGCCGAGCATCGGCGCGGAGGTGCATCTGCCGTTCGGCGGGGTCAAGGGCAGCGGCAACGGGCATCCGAGCGCGTCCGCCCTGTTTGATGCCGTCACTCACAAGGTCGCCTTCACGGTGAACCACGGCACCGAAATCAAGATGGCGCAGGGGCTGAGCGCAAAGATTCGCTGAGTGAGTCCTCCTCACCCCAACCCTCTCCCACGCTGTGGGAGAGGGAGCCATTTGCCCCTCTCCCCCACCTGCGGGGAGAGGGTACGGGTGGAGGGGGCAAAGCACCCCTGTGCAGCGAGAAGGATTTTGAAGAAGAGAGGGCGTCGATAGGCAGGCGCGAAACAGCTCCTTTCATTCAGCTGAGCCGCAAAGCGGGCGGACCCACCTCGCGCTGCAGCACGACGCCCCAATCAAGCATAAGGGCTATGAACCCTCTGAAGGAGTAGCAGCAACTTCTGTGCCAAACACCCCGCTTATGAAGATTCCTCAAGTGATATGGCAGGTTTGCCCGCCACATAGACCGTTCGCACAACCGGTGCACCCAGCGTGTAGGGCAAATCGCGCCAGTCGGGACTGGTCAGCACGAGGAAGTCGGCGCGTGCACCGGGTATTAATGCGCCCCGATCGCTCAACCCCAGCGCGGACGCCGCGTTGACCGTGCCCGCCACCAGCGACTCGGCAGGCGTCAAGCGGTTCAGGCGCACGGCGAGCGCCAGCGCCAGCTGCATCGAGCAGAGCGGGCTGGAGCCAGGGTTCAAATCGGTGCCGACAGCGACGGCAGCGCCCGCCTCTATCAGCGCGCGTGCAGGCGCAGGCGGCAAGCCCAGATGCAGGCTCACACCAGGCAGAATCGTGGCGATGGTCGAACTGTTCGCCAGCGCGCGAATCTGCGCCTCGCCCGACGCCTCTAAATGATCCACCGAGCGTGCGCCGAGCCGCACCGCCAGCTCCACACCACCCTGCGCGTGGAACTGGTCGGCGTGCGCTTTGATGTCCAGCCCGTATGCCTGCGCAGCTCGCAATACTTGCTCCGCTTCCGCCACGCTGAACGCCTCCCGCTCGATAAAGATGTCCACCGCTCGCGCCAGCCCCCGACGCGCCACTTCAGGAATGAGCTGGTCGCACACTGTGTGCAGATAGGTGTCGCGCCCCTCGCGCGGCGGCACATGGATCAGCAAAGTGGGCACAATTGTGGGCGGCGTGATGCCCCGCTGTGCCATCACTTCGGGCAGGCGGGCAATCGCCTCCAGCATCCGAATCTCAGCGTCAGGGGTCAGCCCGTAGCCCGACTTGATTTCGAGCGTGGTTGCACCCGAACGCATCAGTTGAACAACGCGCGGCACGGTCAGCTCGATCAGCGTTTCGATGCTGACTTGCGCCGTGTGGCGGACGGTGTGATAGATGCCGCCCCCGCGCGCCAGGATGGCTTCATAGGGCACGCCCTGCGCTCGCGCCTCAAAATCGTCCAGTCGGTCGCCTGCCCACATCGCGTGCGTGTGGGGGTCGATCAATCCGGGTACGACGGCGCGCCTATCCAGATCGATGGTCTGGCGGGCGCGTCCATGCCACTCCCTGCGTGCGCCTGCCCACACGATGCGCCCCGCCCGTGATGCGAGGGCGGCGTCGGGGATGACCTGCACCTGCGCCATCTCCGCGCCCCGATGCACGCCCAGTCGCAGCGGCGTCGCCAACTGCGCAATGTTCACAAACAGCTGGTCGGCTTCCATCAGCGCCTACAGGTTCACTTTATCGTTCGGCAGCAGCACCTGCAGTTGCAGGTCGCGGCAGCCCAGCAGGTTCGCCTCGCGGTGCGGTCGGGCGCGAGCGCGAACGATCACCACCTGCCCGCGCTGGACACTCAGCGTATTACCCTGCACGAGGCACCATGCGTTCTCGTCGACCCCGATGCCCGTCAGGCTGGGATACTCCAGCACGGCGCAGAGCAGTCGGGGTAGCCGTCGCCGCTTCAGAAAGTGCTGGTCAATCACGGTATTGGGCAGGAGGTTGAGCGCGGGCGCGAGCGCGCTGCTGCCTGCCTGCAGGTTGCCATCGGGCGATTCCTCACCCGTGGGCATGCGGGCGCCCATCAGTGAAGCGCCCGCGCTCGTGCCGCCCACCACGCCCCCACGCGCCAGCACCGCCCGCAACGCCGTACGCAGGCGCCAGGATGCACCCAGCCGCTCCATGAAGCGGTTCTGGTCGCCGCCCGGTATCCAGACGCCCTGCGCCGTTTCGACAAGCGCGGCGATTTCGTCGGGATCGAGCGTGTCAGGCGCGATCAGGTTGCGTGCGCCGTTCTCCCGAAAGAACCCGGCGGAGCGCTGTGCCCCGCGCACCACCTCGCGCTGACTGTGCGCCAGCACCACGATTCGCGCCTCCGTGCCACCCGCCAGCCGAATCAGCATCTGGGGCACTTCCGAGGGCGTCGCGCCGCCTCCCACCAGTATCACTGCGCCCTGCCGCACAGAAGTGAGAATACCCGCAAGGGGGTATACTCCTGCTAATATGGGCGCTGTGCGCACGGATGCGGAAGTTCAGATGGAGGTCTACTATCGTCCCCATCGTTCCAGTCGGGCGATTCTGGAGCCTGAACCGCCGCTGAGCGAGCTGGGCGCCACTTTCTGGGTGATTGTGCACAATCGGCGACGCCAGCCCCGCAATGTGAGCGCGATTTTAATCAACGGTGTGCCCGCCGAATCGCTCACCAGCGGCAACGGGCTGAACTGGTTCCGCCTCACGCCGGAGCCGCTGCCACCAGGTGGCACCGCACTGCTGATTCTGAACATGCAGGCGTCGCTGCTGCGTCGGTCGCCGCTGCGCCTGAGCCTGTGGCTGGCGGACGGCGCACGCCATGAATGGGTGCTGCCCACCGATTCGTCGCCGCTGACGCTCGCCAGCGCGTGGCTGGACGGGCGCGAGCTGACAGTGGTGGTGCGCAACGATGACCCGCAACGCGCATGGCGCATCGAGCGGCTGCGCGTGGACGGCAGACCCGTGCGCTTCCGAACGCCCGATGCCACCCTCGCGCCCCGCACGCTCACCTTCGTCCATGCCCGACTGCCCCACACGCCTGAACCCCATACAAGCCCCATCCTGCAGGTCGATGCACGCGCGGGTGTGGCGACCACCATGACAGCAGGCACGGTGCGACCCACGCCCCGATTCTTCCCGATTGGCACATGGCGTACTGCGGCGTGGCAGGATGAGGCGCTCATGCGGGAGCTAACCGAGCGCGGCTTCGACACCTTCGTGTTCAGCGCGTCGGATGAACCAAACGAAGTCGAGCGACGTGCCTTCGAGCAGATATGCCCGCAGCGAAGTGTCAGGGCGCTGGTATTTGCGGGCTTTCCACGCCCCGCCGCGCGCTTTATCGAACGCCACGCCCGCAACCCCCACATCGCAGCTTATATGATCAAGGACGAACCCGACTGGACCTCGCCGCGCGAGGTGGATGGCTGGCACCTGCCCACGCTGTGCGAACGGATTGCCCGGTTCATTCGGGATCGGCAGGTGACGCCGCCGCTCTATCTCAATCTGGCGCGTTCGCGTCGCTTCGGCGAGTTCGCCACCATCCCCGACATCGCCTGCTACGATGCCTATCGCGTCGGTGCACCGATGCCCGATTTGTCGCCTGTGCCGTGGGGCAATCGGCTGGAACTGGCGGCGACCTACACAGAGGATTTGCGCGCGAACTGCGAGCCGCTGCCCTTCTGGGTGTGGGCGCAGGGAGCGCACGCATGGGATGAGCGCGTCTGGGTTGATGGACAGATCGGGCGGGCATGCCCCACCCCCGAGGAGATTCGGGTTCAACTCTGGCTCCAGCTGAGCCGTGGCGCGAAGGGCGTCCTGTGGTTCACCACCTTCCGCGAGGAGGAGTTCCGCCGCCGCTACAGCGTGAATCCCGCCCTTCAACGCCTGCCCGAAACGGAGCGCCAGCGCGTGATGGAGCAACTGGTCGCGCACGGGCGCGAGGCATACGCGGAGCAGACACGCCTGAACCGATTTGTGCAGGCTGTGCGCGACCGCCTGCTGCGCATGGAATGGGCGGGCAACGCGACGATTGAGCAGGCAAGCAACCCGAAACGGCTGGACGCCGCGATCCTGCTGGGCGAGCGCGAAGCCGCGCTGTGGCTGACCAATCTGGACTATGAGATGCACCCGCAGGGATATCGGTTCCGTGAACAGCGCAGCATTCGGGTGCTGGTGCCGTTGCCGCGCTGGTTCAAGCCGCGCCGTGCGCAGTTTCGTGACCCTGCCAGCGAGCGCGAAATCGAGTTTCAGCCCGTGCCTGAAGGCGTGCGCATCGCGCTGGACACCCTGCCCGAACAGGTGGGCAGCCTCTGGCTGGAGTGAACCTGCCACTTAGCCCGGCGGCCAGGTCATCTGGCGCCCGCCCAGCAGATGAAAATGCAGGTGGAACACCGACTGCCCTGCGGCGCGGTTCGTGTTCAGCACCACACGATAGCCCTCCGCTTCGATGCCCTCCTGGCGAGCAAGCTGCGCGCACACCCTTAGCAGATGCCCCAGCAGCAGCGCATGATCGGGCTGCACCTGTGCCAGGCTCGGAATGTGCGCACGGGGCACCACCAGCACATGCACGGGCGCCTGCGGGTTAATATCCCGAAAGGCGACCGCCTGCTCGTCTTCATAGATGATATTAGCAGGTATCTCCCGCGCCACGATTTTGCAAAACAGGCATTCACTCATGGTGGCTCTCCTCCTTCAGGTGTGTCAGGCGCACGCCCGTCAGCAGCTCCCGCAGCTTCTGCAGCACCTCCTGCTCCATCTGGCGCACCTCGTCGACCTTGAGCGAGAACATCTCGGCGACCTCTTCGTGCGTATGCACGCGCTCGCCGTGCAGCCCGTGCAGGAGCTTGATGAGCGCGCGTTCAGCTGGCAGCAGGGTCGCCAGCGCGCTCTCTAACTGTTTGCCGTCGACGCTCAGCGGGTCCAGCGCCTCGGCTTGCGCGGCGAGCGTGGCTTTCTGGCGCTTCTCCCGCTCATGCCACATGCGCACCACGCCCTCCACCTGCCGATAGTTGACCGTCTCCACATAGTAGCCCTCCGCCCAGAAACTGCGCTTGCCGATACGCCGCTCCAGGCGCGGCATCGCCTCAAACAGGCGGTGCGCTGTGCCACGCTTGATATTGCCCACTAAATCGGTCAGTGCCACCGTCGGCTTATAACTGACCAGCAGATTCACCTGGTTCGGTTTCAGATAGTAGGCGACGAGCTGATACTCATATTGCTGGCAGACCTCGCGCAGCGCATGGATGAAGGCGGGGATAACCTCTTCATCCAACAGCGGCTGGCGGGCGCGAGTGTAGAAAGTCGCGAGGCAATACAAACGGTAGGCGCTCGATCCACTGGTGTGGACCTGCTCATAAGGCGACCCCGTAGTCTGTCGTGCTGGTGAACCAGCCGTCTGCTCGCGTTGTGCTGGCATTCCTTCCACGCCTCCACACAAAAAAGCCCTGTACAGCCTATCTTCCATAGTATACCCTACTTCTTGCGTTCCTTCCTGCCCGCGCAGGTAAAATTCCTGTGGAATGGGCGCTCCGAAACGACCAGTGCTGGCGATTGTGGGACGACCGAATGTGGGCAAATCGACGCTTTTTAATCGCCTGCTGGGTCGGCGGGTGGCGATTGTGGAGGCGATACCCGGCGTGACGCGCGACCGCCTCTATGGGGAAGCCGAATGGCAGGCTCGCCCCTTCATCGTGATCGACACGGGCGGAATCCTGTTCGGTGCGGACGACCCGCTGCTGGAGCAGGTGCGCGTGCAGGCGCAGATCGCCATCCACGAAGCCGACTGCGTGCTGTTTCTGGTGGACGCCCGCGAGGGGTTGAACCCCGTCGATGAAGAGATTGCCAATCTCCTGCGCCGCAGCGGCAAGCCCGTGCTGCTGCTGGTGAACAAAGCCGATAACCCCACACGCTGGGAAGCCCAGCGCGCCGAGTTCTTCCGACTGGGGCTGGGCGAGCCGATCCCCATCTCCGCCATTCACGGGCATAACTTAGCCGAAGTGCTGGAGGAAGCCTTCCAGCGCATCGAGGCGGACACCCCACCCAAAATAGAGGAAGCGACCACCGAGCCGCTCCGCCTGGCGATTGTAGGGCGACCGAATGTGGGCAAATCGTCGCTGCTGAACGCGATCCTGAACGAGCCGCGCGCGATTGTGAGCGAGAAGGCGGGCACCACACGCGACGCGCTCGACACACCCTTCACCTGGAACGGTCAGCCGATGGTGCTGATCGACACGGCGGGCATCCGTCGCCCCGGTCAGGTGCAGGGTTCGCTGGACTATTATGCGCAGTTGCGAGCGGAGCGCGCCCTGCAGCGTGCCGATGTCGCGCTGGTGGTCATCGACGCAAACGAGGGGCTGACCCACCGCGATCGCCGAATCGCCCAGCTCGCCATCGACGCTGGACGCGCATGCGTCTGGGTCGCCAACAAGTGGGACCTGGTGGAGCCGCCCGACAGTCAACTCGCCCAAAATACGCCCGCCAAACGCGACTTCATCCGACTGGTTCAGCAGAGCGCGCCCGCGCTCGATTTTGTGCCCCTCCAGTTCGTGTCAGCGCTCCATCAGGCGGGCATCGAACCGCTGCTGAAGACCGCCCTGCAGGTCGCCGAGTTCCATAGCATGCGCGTCTCAACGGGTGAACTCAATCGGCTCATTCACGACGCGCTCTATGAACGACCCTACTCGCGCAAGGGCAAGCCGCTCAAGATTTACTATGCCACGATGGCAGAGGTGCGCCCGCCCACGATTGTGCTGTTCGTGAACGACCCCGATATTGTCCACTTCTCGTACCTGCGCTATCTGGAGAATCGGCTCCGCGAGCGGTACGCCTACACGGGCACACCCATCCGCTGGGTGGTGCGACCCGCCCACAAGGAGCCGGAATCAACCGCCTGAAACCCTTTGAGTATAATAAGGGCTATGCGACGGCTGAGGTGGTTGCTTGCAGGGGCGCTGATTCTCGGCGGGTGTCAGCGGGCAGATGAGCGGCAGGCGGCGGAACGCTGGCTCAAAGAGGGCGAGAGGAAACTGCAGGCACGCGATTACACCGGCGCCGCCGACGCCTTCACCCGCTATGTGAACGAACGCAATAATCTAACCGCTGCGCTTCCGGAGGTCTATCGCGCCTATGTGCGCCAGCGTGCCCTCGAACCCGCCTATGAGTTTCTGGTAAGGTACGAGCCACGCTCCCGCGAGATCAAGGTCACGGTCGACCGCTCCGACTACTATCGCGTGCTGGGCAATCTGGCGTATCAGACAGGTAAAGTGGACGAGGCGTTCCGCTGGTACGAAAAAGCCATCCAGCTCAACAATCAGAACCACGAGGCGTTCAACAACTATGCGTATGCACTGGCGGAGCAGGGTAAAGAGCTGGAGCGTGCCCTTAAATTAGTGAACCATGCGCTGGCGCTTCGCCCCAGCGCGGGCAGCTATTACGACACGCGTGGCTGGATTTACTACAAGCTGGGGCGGTACGAGGAGGCGTTAAAAGATTTGCGCATGGCGGTGGACATCGCACCTCAAACTGCTGAACTGCGCTATCACCTCGCAGCCGTCTATGCGAAGCTGGGTCGGCAGCAGGACGCGCTGGTCGAACTCGAAAAGGCGCTCGCGCTGGACCCCAGCTACCAGCCCGCGCGCGAGCTTCAGCAGTCGCTTCAGGGCGCAAAGCCCGAACCGTCCAGCAGCCACTCCGCTGCCCAATAAAACCGAATCGGTTCGGGGAGGTCGGGCGGGGGCACAATATCGAGGGTTATCAGGTTCAGTGTGGCTTGTGGATGGTTGTTCGCTGCGGCGAGCAGCGCCCGCACTTCACGCTCGCGCGTCGCCGAATCGCTCACATCGACACAGACCTGGATGAGATGGCGCGTGCCATCGGGCGCTATCGCAAGAAAGTCGACCTCGTACCCCTCAGCTGTACGCAGGTAATACACCTCCATCTTGCGGCGCAACAGCTCAATCAGCACGCTGGTCTCCAGCGCATGCCCCATCGGTACAGGGCGGGGCGACACATAGAAGGGGATAAAACCCATATCGACGGGATAGACCTTGCGCGGATGAACCCGTTGCTGGGCATGCGAATAGGCGAAGAAGGGCACAGTCTGAACCAGAAAGGCGTCCTGAAGATAATCCAGCATCGCGTGCAGCGTGTCCTTGCTGACGGTTAATCCCTGCGAGCGCAACGCATTGTAGAACCTGTTCACGCTGAAGGGCGTGCCCGGGTTGCTGAGCAGATGGCGCACGAGGCGACGCAGCACCGCGATATTGTTCGTCCGATACCGCTCCATCACATCGCGCAGGATAACCCCATCGACATAGCTCATCAGCAGTTCACGCCTGTCCAGGGTTGCCAGCCCGACCGCTTCCGGGAAGCCACCTTCCACCAGGTACTGGAGCAGGCGCGACTGGATAGCCGTGCGCTGGGCTTTGGGCAATCGGTTAAACGGCAGGTCGGGTTCCTCACCTGAATGGCGCAGGAACTCCCGAAAGCTGAATGGGAAGATGGGCACCGCAATTACTCGCCCGCGCATGCTGGTGCCCACCTCGTACGCCAGCATCCGCGCCGATGAACCCGACAGGAAAAGGGTGATGCGCTCGCTGTCCATGAGCCGCCGCGCGAAACTCTCCCAGCCGGGAATACGCTGGATTTCGTCCAGCAAGAACAGCACCTGCTCCCTGTCACGCGTCTCTGGATAAAGCTGATAGTAGGTCTCCACGATCAGCTGGAGGTCGGTCACCTGCATATCCAGCAGGCGCTCATCCTCGAAGCTGAAATAGAGGGCATGTTCGCGCGGCATGCCTGCCTGCGTGTGGTGCTGGATCACCTGCCAGAGGAAGGTCGTTTTGCCCGCTCGCCGCACGCCGATGATGGCATACGCCTTGTTCGGGATAGGAGGCAGGCGCACATCACGACGAGTAAACGACGGCAGCGGGCGCGTGGTGCCCTCCACCACCTTCTCATGAATGACCGCTCGCAATTGTCCGTCCACGAAGGATAATATACCCGCTTTTTGTCCTTCGCGGAAGGATAAATCGATCGAAGCAGGTGGGGAACCCTCCCCATGACGGCTGATCAAACAGGACTGGGCCGCTGCCCTCAGCCCGGCGAGGGTTCCCCCCAGGCGCACCTCCCCTATTTGCCGCCGTACTTCTTATAGGTCGCCTCGTCCACGAACTTGGTCAGCTTGCGCCCGTTGTACTCGGCTTTCAGGGCGTAGCGCACCTGCTTCTTGCCGGACTTGGTGGTCCGCTCATACTTGACCGCCTTCACCTGATTGTCCGGCACATCAATCATCTTGCGGTCCTTCACGCTGAAGAACTGCATAGAGCCTCCCTCCTTACTGGTTGGATTACAGACAGGTTCACCTGCCTGCATCGACTCTATTCTACACCATCCTGCACGATTCCTGCTTTTTGCAGGGGAGATTCGGGTCAAAATCGCCTGAAAAAGAGGCGTTTTACCATCGAATCAGCACGGGTTCGAGCGGCTGGAGGGTGAGTCGCCCCTCGATGCGCTCGCCTGTGAGGAGGCTGGTGGCGCGGATGGGCTGCTCTTTGTCGTTCACGAGGCGCACTGTGATGGGTTTGCGCGTGTAGTTGCAGAGGCTGGCGATGAAGCCGCCCTGATAGGGTGCGCTGCGATAGGCGATGCCCCATGCAGGCTGACCCTCACTATCCAGCAGGCGCAACGGGCGATTGATGCCCCACTCGTTCAGCAGGCGATTCAGGCGCATCTGGAGCAGGCGGGCGTCCAGCAGGGGGTCACGATCGATGGTCTGGATGGGCAGGCGTGAGGTGCGCGGGCGACCGTAGCGGTCAAAGCGCAGAATCGGCTCGCCCAGCCCGGCGAACGCGCCCCCCCGCTGACGATAACTGTCCAGCGCCGCCAGCGCCGAATCGGAAATATACTGCACCGCGGGCAGCACGATGCGCCTGCCCTCGGATGGCAGTTCGCGTGCCACCGCCTGACGCTCGGTGATAAACCCGACGCGCACGCCCAGCATCGTCAGTGCGATATAAAGATTGTTGCGAGCCACCACCGCATCGGCGCCCTGCAGTACCAGATCCAGCGGCGAGTGATACAGATAGAGGTCGGGCGGCTGGTTCTGCAACGCGGCGATATAGGGCGCGAAGCGGTTCAAATCGAGCGCGGTGTGCGCCAGCGATTCGATCAGCGCAGGGCGATGGAGCAGGCTGCCCGCGAAATCGCTGGTGGGGTCATCGGTGCGCTCCCACACCCAGAAGGTGGTCGCCGACAGTCCGTGCAGCGCCGCCTCCCACAGCGCGGCACGCCCATGCGCGGGCGGCACCACCCGCTGCTCCCGATCCGGGACGATATGGTTCTCCGAGTTGAAAATGGGCGCGTCGCGCAGGGAGCGCTGCAGGTCGTGCGCCATCAGCGTGCCCACCCAGTCGAACGCCCACTGCGCATCGGGCGCATGCAGATAGTAGAGGCTGGCATCGTTGCCGTTCAGCTCGCAGAACGGCGCGAACAGCTCGGGGTCGATGCCTGCCCGCTGCCCGCTGTCGCTCAGAAACAGCCCGCTCATCAGCTTGGCATGCACGGGCACATTCGGCAGGTCGCGTTTGACCGCCTGCGCCAGCGCGCGATGCCAGCTCGCCATCCACTCCTGATTGAACTCGCAGAACTCGGCATAGGGCGCGCCTTCCGTCGGGATGGGAATCTCCTCCCAGCTCTGATAGTTCGTTTGCCAGCGGGTGTTGAGCGTGATGAGCGTCTTATGGCGGTTGCGCAGCCATTCGCGCCACTCCTTCAGCTGGAGGGGCGACTGCGGGTCCTCAATATTCACTGGTTCGTTGGAGAGGCAGATGCTGTTGAGCGCGGGCTGATTGCGCAGATAGGGGGCGAAGCGGGCAATATAGTCGCGCAGCAGGCGCAGGCTCTGCGGGGCGAAGGTGCTGTATTGAATGAAGCCCTCACGCGGCTGGCGCAGCTCCGGATACTCCTGCAGCGCCCAGTCGGGCATATAGTGGGGGCTGATGAGCAGATCAACGCGCACATTCGCCTGCGCCGCGCGACGCAACACGGGCAGGATATCGCTCTCCAGCTTCTGCAGGCTGACCTCGCCCTTGCGCGGAAAGATGTCCCGCACGCCCATCTCGATCTGGATGAGATTGAACCCCATGCGGGGGAGCTTTTCCAGGTCCTCACGCACTTTGCCGAAGTGTCCGAAACCGACGAAGAACACGGGGCGTCGCTCGCGCCGTCCTGTAAGCGGGTCGATCGTGTCGCCGATCAGCGAGGCGCCTTTGATGTCCACGCGCGAGGTTATATAGCGGGGCACGGTAGGCAGGCGCCGCCTGCCGTTCAGCACCTCGCGGAGCGTGGTATCCAGCCGTTGCGCCATCGGCTCCATCTCGTCCAGCTGCTGGAAGGCGCGCGGTAGCAGCCCTTTCTGCAAATCGTCAGCCACATAGCGCACGAACTCCTGCAGGATGGTGAAGCTGGCGAGCGGGTAGGCGATGTCCTGCCCGCGCTGGCGAACGGCGTTGAGCTGCGTCTGCCAGCGGGGTAGCGACTGGCGAACGGCGTCCAGTCGCTGTTGGGCTGCGCGGCGGGTGAAGAAGCGCAGCGGTCGGCTCGCTTCGACCGCGGGCATGCCAGGCACACTGATGCGAACCTGCAGGCGCTGGTCGCGGGCGGGCGGCTCACTGAACTGGAACGCGGCGCGCACCATGCCAGCTGGCAAATCGGCTCGCTGCTCCACACGCTGCTCGCCCAGCTGAATCTCCACGCGCACGCCCTGTGCCGCCGACGGCAGGTAGAACTCCACCGCCCCACGCCATACAGGGTCTGCCAGATAAACGGAATCGGGCAAATCGGCAAGCGTTAGCAGGGGGCGGTCGGGTGTCTCGGCGGGCACGAACGCGCTCATCTCGCGACTCGCTTCCAGTTTCAGGTCATCAATATACAGCCCCTTCGTGGGCGCCTCGATGGTGATGACCAGCTCGAAGTTGGTCTCGTCGCTGGCGGTGGCGAAGGTAATCGCCGCGCGCTTCCACTGCCCGCCCGTGTCTTCGAGGGGCAATCGCACGCGCCAGTTCCTGCCGCCGCCCACGAAGCCGAGATAGCTCCCCTGCGCCCTGTAGCGCACGCTCAGCGTGTAGATGCTGCCGGGCTGCACGGGCACACCACCCTCATAGCGCAATAAGCCGTACACATTGGAGCCGAACGGGGTTGTGCTGGTGAGCTTCAGGCAGCGCGCGCCCGTCGCCGCGTCGCCCTCCACGACGGTCAGGGTCGCATCGGTGTTGCGTTTGTCCCACCGCCAGCCGACAGGCAAGCCGTTCTGAACCTGTTCAAAGCTGCCGTTGCGTATCAGGTTGGGGCGAACGGGTGTGGAAACAGGGGTCAGTTGCAGGCTATTCTGGGCATAGGTGGCGCCCATCAGCAGAACCAGCATCAGCCCTCCTGTCAGCCTCCGCATGCGCGTCTCCCTCCATGTGATGGATGGCGCCCCCGGCAGGAATCGAACCTGCGCACCAGGCTCCGGAGGCCTGCGCTCTATCCACTGAGCTACGGGGGCGCGCCCTTAATTAATACCCGAATCGGTCATCGGGTATAATCCATCGTGTCTGTGAAACATTTCACGGAGGCGGGCATGCGCGTCCCGGAGCTGATCCTGGGCAAAGAGCTGATGCCCCTGTATGAGAAGGTGCGGAACGGCGAGCGCCTCTCCTTCGAAGATGGGCTGCTGCTCTATCGCACGCCGAACCTTTCGGGTGTCGGCTATCTGGCGAATATGGTGCGCGAGCGCCTGCACGGCAATCGCGCCTATTATATCCGCAACCTGCACATCAACTACACCAACATCTGCAACAAAGGCTGCAAGTTCTGCTCGTTTTATGCGAAGAAGGGCGGACCGAAGCCCTACACACTCACGATGGACGAGGTGCGCGAGCGATTGCGTGCCTACCGCGACATTCCCATCACGGAGGTGCATGTGGTTGGCGGGGTGAACCCACGCCTGCCCTATCAATATTATCTCGATCTCATTCACACCATCCGTCAGGAGCGCCCTGAAGTGCATATCAAGGCGTTCACCGCGGTGGAATGGGAGGAGATTGCCCGTGTCGCCCGCAAGCCGCTTGGGGAGGTGCTGCTGGAGATGAAGGCGGCAGGGCTGGGCAGCGTGCCCGGCGGCGGTATTGAGGTGTTGAGCGACCGCATCCACGCCGAGCTGTTCCCCAAAAAGATTGACGGCAGGCGCTGGATGGAGATTGCCCGCGAGATTGCCCGCGCGGGTCTGCCCCAGTACGCCACCCTGCTTTACGGCATGGGCGAGACGATGGAAGAGCGTGTTCAACACTTTATCGCCCTGCGCGAGTTGCAGGACGAAACAGGGCACTTCCTGGCGCTGACCCCGCTCGCGTTCCATCCCGAAGGCACCGAACTGGCGCACCTGCCCCACACCACTGGCTACGACGACCTGCGCAATATCGCCGTCGCCCGCCTGATGCTCGATAACTTCCCGCATATCAAGTCGTTCTGGATAATGAACACGCCTGCCGTCACGCAGGTTGCGCTCTGGTACGGCGCAGACGATGTGGACGGCACGGTGCACGAGTACGAGATTGTGTATCAGGACGATGCGCCGGGCGTGCGCCAGCAGGTGCTGACCCGTGCGCAGCTGATTCGGCTGATTCGCGAGGCGGGACGCGAGCCTGTGGAGCGCGATAGCCTCTATAATATCGTGTCCAGCGACAGGGAAGGCGCACGGACCGTCTAAACTTCTGCATGGAGGGGCTGAACGATGCGATGGATGCGGCGAGCAGTGCTGATAGCGACGGTGGGGCTGTTCGGTTTTTTGAGCGGAGTCGTGTGGATGAAGGCTGGTCGCGAGGCGCAACGCAAACCGCGCGTGCAGGATTCGGTCGTCGCCCGCGAGTTCAAACTGGTTGACAGCGAGGGTAGGGTGCGTGCCGAGCTGGGCATTCCGTTCGGTGAGCCCGTGCTGTTCCTGTATGACCGTGCGGGCAAGCCGCGCGCCTGGCTGACGCTGGATAGCCAGGGCAACCCGCGCCTGATGTTTGTGGACAAAAACGATGCTCCGCTCTGGCAGGCGCCCCCGGCGGAGGCGAAAGCGTCGCCATGATTGGTGGCATCGGCATCGATTCCATCGAGCTGGGTCGCATCGAGCGGGTGTGGCGTCGTCAGCCGCGCTTCGTGGAGCGGATTCTGACCCCTGCGGAACGCGACTACTGCCTGCGCTCGCCGCGCCTCGCGCTCCAGCGCATCGCGGGACGCTGGGCTGCCAAAGAAGCCATCGCCAAAGCCGTCGGGCGACCCCTGCGCTGGCAGGAGGTGGAAATCCTGCCCGATGAATGGGGCGCACCCCGGGTGCAGCTGTACGGACACTCCGCCCAGCTTGCAGGCGCGGGCAAACTGCTGGTGAGCATCACGCACACCCGCACCGACGCGCTGGCAATCGCCCTCTGGATTCAGGAGCCATGAAACGAATCGTGATTTTAGTGTCGGGTAAGGCGCGCGGCACGAACATGGCAGCGATTATCGACGCCTGCCAGCGCGGGGAGATACCCGACAGCCAGGTGGCGCTGGTGATTGGCACACGCGCCGATGCGCCCGCGCTCGAAAAAGCCCGTGAGCGCGGCGTGCCCGCCTGCATCGTCGACCCCAGCGCCTTCCCCGACGACGAGGCGTACGGCGACGCGCTCCTGCGCACGCTGAGCGAAGTGCAACCTGATCTTATCTGCCTGGCAGGCTATGTGCGCCTGCTGCCCGCGAAGGTGGTGCGCGCCTATCCCTATCGCATTCTGAACATCCATCCTGCCCTGTTGCCGCTGTTCGGCGGCAGGGGCATGTACGGTCTGCGCGTGCATGAAGCCGTGCTGCAAAGCGGCATGAAAGTCGCGGGCTGTACCGTGCATTTTGTGGACGAGCAGTATGACACGGGTCCCATCGTGTTGCAGAGCGTGATCGAGGTTCGCGATGACGACACGCCCGAAACGCTGGCGGCGCGGCTGCTGCCCGTGGAGCATGCGACCTACATTCGCGCGATTCGGCTCTTTGTGGAGGGGCGGTTGCGCGTGGAGGGGCGGCGCGTGCGCATCGACGCCTAACGCCAGAACGCGAAGCGCAGGATGCCGTGAACCAGCCATGCCAGGATCAGAATAATCAGCCCCCAGTTGAGCAGTAAGGGATGGATGCGGACGCCACGCCGAAACAGCAGCACCATCAGGCTATTGATGCCGAGCGCGAGCGCGCCCATCAGCACCACAATCCCGAACGGGTTCGCCCGCCAGCCCAGTTGCCAGTCGCCGTGCAGCCACGCGCTCACGCTGGTGGTCAGCCCGCATGAGGGGCATGGGCGACCCGTCAGAAAATAGACACTGCACGGGGGCAGGTGCAGCTGCTGGTGCGTGCCGTGTCCCGACGGGTTCGGCTTCAGATACAGTCCCAGCCCGATCAGGGTCAGCACGCCCAGCACAACCAGCGCGTGCCCGAGCCGCGCTGCCCGATCAACGGGCGTGCAGGCAACAATCTCCACCGCCTTCATAGCAATAGATACTCACCCAGAGCTGGCTCGCGCCGCGCCCCATGCGGCTGCGGGATCGGCACACCCAGTCGCCGCGTGAAATCGAACAGCACATGCGCGTCGTTGAGCGGGTAATCGTCATCCTCGTGGGCGTACAGCTCGGCGTCCGACTCCCACTCCTCTTCGGTGAGCGGGATCAGGTATGGCTCGATCTCCGCTGGCTCCACTTTGAACAGGTCGCTGAGCAGGCGCACCTCACCACAGAACTCGGTGATGTCGCCCGCCATCAGCTCCGCCAGCTCCGACGGCAGCGCTGCCAGCACCGATTCAGGGTCATTCACATAGGCATCCTGCATCGCGCCGTCCTGAAACACCATGTAGCTCCACAGCTGGCTCTCCTGCAACGCGAAGCTCACCACCGCCGTCTCCAGGTCCTGCGACAGATGCTGGAGCACCCCATAGAAATCTTCGGCGTCCAGAGCGAAGGTGTCAGGCATAATAAAGCGTTGCCAGCCGTTGAGAGGGGCGAAGCGATAGAACCGATCCTCGGGGTCCAGCTCCCACTCCTGAAGCGTCGTCTCGTTGGGTTCCAGCTCGATTTCGTAGGCTTGCAGGAATCGCTGGAGCGAGCGGATGACCTCGGTGTGATCCTGTGTGCGCACGATCAGATAGTGTATATTGAGTGCCATGTCAGTCCTCCCCCAGCTGGAAGAGCAGGCTCCAGCTGGTTCGCTGCTGGATGATGCTGGCGCGCAGTTGCAGTTGCGGGATAGGCTGCCAGACGAAGGCGGCGTTCAGGTTCCGCCCCGTATGCTCGGCAAGGATGAACAGCTGGTTGGTGAGCGGGATTTCGAAGCCGACGAACAGCGCGGGCATCCCTTCGAAGCCGACGCCCAGATGGAAGCGCAGGTCGTGATCCAGTGGAGTCTCACCCAGCGTTGGCACACTGTAGGAGAGCGCCAGATAGTAGCCGCGCCCGCTCGCCGTGCGATCGAACAGGTTGACGACACCGACCGACAGCCCGGGCGTGTAGCCCGCGATTTCGGGGTAGAGGTTCACCTGCACGCCCACAAGATCGGCTTTGCTGCTCTGTCCCGTCTGTGCCGCCGACAGCTCCAGATAGCTGCCCAGCCGACAGTTGAACAGCCAGCGCTCGCGCGTCCGATCCGTGCGCAACACGCCCAGCTCCGCCTTGAAGAACTGCGGATAGAGCAGGCGACCCGTCGGCATCTCAATCACCCGGTCGGCATATGCCCATCCCGAAAGAAGCAGGGCAAGCGTCACCCAGCCCATTCGCATGTCAGAAGTGTACCTGTTTTTTACAGCCCGCGCCCGCAATCCGTCCCCAATACAGGGGAAGCGGGATTGCGTTAAACCCCTCCCACAGTGTGGAAGGGGTCCAGGATGAGGGGCAAAGGCAAAAGGTCAGCGCTACTGCCAGCGCTCCCAGAGTTCGGGATACTGATTCGGGTTCAGATCGATGCGAGAGCAATAGGTATTGTCGTCGCGCTCGCACTCCTTTTCGGGCAGCCCGTAGAGCTGTTCAAACGGCGTCGCCTTCGTGTGCCCATCGGCGAAGGTGACCACCACCTGCTTTTGATGGCGCCCGTGCGGACGCTGGTGGAACCCCGCGCCAACCTGCAGACCCTGTGCCGACGGAAACGGCGAATAGACCACATTCATATAGTAGCCGTAATCGCGCCAGAGCGGATAACTCTGAGTGCCCGATGGAATGCTGTCCATCGCAAACACATGGCTTGCCGGCTTGTCCAGCGCAGCCAGCGATTTGCTGTTCACCGCCCAGGGGTTACCGCAGGTCCACAGATAGCCCATCGGCGAGGGATAGGCAGCGCCGTAGCCGACGCGACCCTCGCACAGCAGGCGCCGACCTGTCGCCGTCGACTCAATCACCCGCTTCGCTGTGGGACAGCGCGAAAAGAGATTGTCCTTCGAGTAGGGCTGAAGCCAGTAGAGGTAGCCAATCGAGGTGCAGCCCGAATAGCCACCACCACAGAAACCGGGCGGCGGCTCCATCGCAATCTCCGCGAAGGGGAACATCTCGTCGTAGTCCTGAATATACATCATCGTGGCAAGCCCGATCTGCTTGTTCTGCGACAGACACTGCGTTTTGCGCGCCGCCTCCCGCGCCTGCGCGAACACCGGAAACAGAATCGCCGCCAGAATCGCGATAATGGCAATCACCACCAGCAGCTCAATCAGAGTAAATCCGCGTCGATTCATCACCGTCTCCTCCTGTATAACCATTATACCCCATCCTCAAAGGGTTATCGGCTCAGTCGAACACATCGAAAATCTCCTCCAGCCAGTTGCGCTTGCGTTTGCGCGGGTGCTGGGGAGAAGGAGGGGGTTCGTCATCCTCGCAGGGTTCGGGGTATGCGGGTGTGGGGCGTGGGCGTGCCGATGGGGGCGGCGGCGCAGGCTCGACAGACGATGCGGTGGCATAGCGCTCAATAATCTTGTCCAGCTCACCCCGATCGAGCCAGACGCCGCGACAGTTCGGGCAGTAGTCGATCTCGATGCCCGCGCGCTCGGCAATCTTCAGCTCCACCTGACAGACAGGACACTTCATCGCACCCAGAATCATACCCGCTCATGCGTCAGGGTGCATGGGGTATACTATCGTTTGCCTGACAGGAGGATCACGCCTTGAGTACACGGGTCAAAAATCGGATGACGGAAGAGGAAAAACTCGCGCGGTATCGCGATCGACTCACCCGCGAGGATTTGCTGGAGATATACCGGCGGATGTGGTTCGCACGGGTCTTTGACGAAACGCTTTACGATTTGAAAAAGAAGGGGCGACTACGACGTGGCAATGTGTACGGCTCGCGCGGGCAGGAGGCGATCCAGGTGGGCACGAGCTATCCGCTGCGCCCGACCGACTTCGTGTCGCCCATCCATCGCGATATGCCCATCTTCGTCTTCAAGGGCATGAGTACCCGCGCGGTGATGTGCCAGATCTGGGGCAAGGCGAACGCGCCCACGCGCGGCAAAGACTCCTGGAGCCATATGGGCGACCTGAAGCTGGGCATCATCCACTCCACCAGCATGCTCGGCTCCACCATTCCCGTCGCCTGCGGTGTGGCGTGGGCGCTGCGGCTGGACGGCAAGACCGATAGCGTCATCATGACCTATCTGGGCGAGGGCGCGACCGCCACAGGCGCGTTCCACGAAGGCATGAACTATGCTGCCGTGCATAAATTGCCCATCGTGCTGATTATCGAAAACAATCAATATGCCTACTCCACGCCCGTGGAGCTGGAGGTGCCCACGCCGCGCGTGGCAGACCGTGCGCTGGGTTATGGCATTCCCGGCTACTCGGTGGACGGTAACGATGTGCTGGAGGTGTACGACGCCACCTGCGCGGCGATTGAGCATGCCCGCGCCGGGCGCGGACCCAGCATCGTGGAGTGCGTTACCTATCGCCTGCAGGGGCACGCTGACCACGATGAAACGCGCGCCCGCCAGTATCGCCCCGTTGAGGAGATCGAGCTATGGGAGAAGCGCGACCCGCTGCCCCGCTTTCGAGAATATCTGCTCAGCACCGGGCTGTTCAGCGAAGAAGAGTTGCCCACACCGCCCCCTGATGTGGTCGCCGAGATTCAGGACGCCGTCGAGTACGCCATCCACAGCCCTGACCCGGAGCCGCACACGGCATTAGAGGACATTTATGATGAGAGCGCGGGGGTGTCCCGATGAGGGAAGTGACTCTGCTGGAGGCGATCCGCGCTGCCCTCTGGGAAGAGATGGAGCGCGACCCGAGTGTGTTCCTGATTGGCGAGGACATCGGGCGGCTGGGTGGCGCGTTCGGCGTGACGCACGGCTTTCTGGAGCATTTCGGACCCGATCGGGTGGTGGACGCGCCCATCTCCGAGACCGCCATCATCGGTGTGGCGGTGGGCGCCGCCGCGATGGGCAAACGCCCCATCGCCGAAATGCAGTTTATGGACTTCATCTCCTGCGGATTCGATCAGGTGGTGAATGTGGCGGCGACCTATCGCTACCGCTCAGGTGGCACGGTGAGCCTGCCCCTCGTCATTCGGGGTCCGTCGGGCGGCTATGTGGGCGGCAGCCTCTATCACAGCCAGCAGTTCGAAGCGTGGTTCTTCCATGTGCCCGGTCTCAAGGTGGTTCAGCCCGCCTTCCCCGACGACGCCTACGGTCTGATGAAAGCCGCCATCCGCGACAACAACCCTGTGCTGTTTTTTGAGCATAAATATCTCTATCGCCGAATCAAAGGCACCATCCCGCAGGCGAGCGACGATTTTATTGTGCCGCTGGGTGAGGCGCGAATCCGCCGCACGGGCAACCATCTGACCATCGTGACCTACGGCGCACTGGTGCATTTCGCGCTGGAGGCAGCGCAGCAGCTGGAGGCGGAGGGCATCTCCGCCGAGGTGATCGACCTGCGCACCATCAAGCCGCTGGACATGGAGACGATAGCGAACTCGGTGCGCAAGACGAGCAAGGTGCTGATTGCCTATGAGGCGCCGCTCACAGGCGGTGTGGGCGCGGAGATCGCAGCGCGAATTGCGGAGAATATGTTCGAGTGGCTCGATGCGCCCATTATGCGCGTGGCGGCGAAGGACAGCTTCGTGCCGTTCGCCGAGCCGCTGGAGAAGTTCGTGCTACCCAGCGTGGACGATATCCTGCTAACGGCGCGGCAACTAACACGCTATTGAGGGAGGCATACAGGATGGCGGTCGCTGTGGTGATGCCGGAGCTGGGCGAGAGCATCGTGGAGGGCACCATCGTGCGCTGGCTCAAAAACGAGGGCGAGCGCGTGCAGGAAGACGAACCCATCGTGGAGATTATGACCGACAAGGTGAACACGGAGCTGCCTGCGCCCGCCAGCGGCGTGCTCACGCGCGTGCTGGTGCCCGCGAACGCCACCGTGCGCGTCGGTCAGGAGTTAGCCCTGATTGAGCCAGAAGGCGCACAGGCAGATCGTGGCGCGGGCGTCCCGCCCGCAGGAGCGGAGCCTGTCCCTGTGCCGCCGCCTGTGCCCGAAAGCGCTGGTTTTTACGCATCGGAGCCAGCCGAAGCGCCGTTAGCAACCGCGCCAGCCCCCGCACCCCCGGAAGGCGACGGCAAACGCACGGGCAGAGGGCTGTTTCTGTCGCCCGTGGTGCAAAAAATCGTGCGCGAGCAGAACATCAGCGAGGAAGAGCTGCGTGCTATCAGGGGCACCGGCGTCGGCGGGCGGATCACCCGCGCCGATATCGAGCGCTATCTCGCCCAGCGCACCGCTGTGCCGAAACCCGCGCCTGCACCGACTCCTGCCCCCGCGCCGACACCCGTCGCCGCGCCCAGCGAAGGCGAGGAAATCATCCCGCTGGTCGGCATGCGCAAAGCGATTGCCGAACACCTCGCCCGTTCCTACCAGACCGCTGTGCATGTCACCACTGTGGTTCAGGTGGATGTGTCGCGCTTGGTGGAGTTCCGCGAGCGCAACAAAGAATCGTTCCAGCAGCAGTACGGCGTGCGGCTGACCTACACGCCGTTCTTCATCAAGGCGGCGGTGGACGCCCTGCGGGAGTTCCCGATGCTGAACGCCTCGCTCGTGGATGACCAGATTATCGTGCGCCACTATGTGCATATGGGCGTGGCGGTCGCGCTCGGCGAGAAGGGCGAGGAGGGGCTGATTGTGCCCGTGATTCGCGACGCGCATAAGAAGTCGATCATTGAACTCTCGCAGGAGCTGGAGGCGATAGCCCAGCGTGCCCGCAGCAAGAGCATCAGCCTCGCGGAGGTGCAGGGCGCGACCTTCACGCTCACCAACCCGGGCAGCTACGGCGCCCTGATCGGCACGCCCATCATCAACCATCCGCAAACCGCCATCCTGGGCACCTACGCCATCGTGAAGATGCCAGTGGTCATTAACGACATGATTGCGATTCGTCCCATGATGCATCTGTGCCTGAGTTATGACCACCGACTGATTGACGGGATGTATGCGGGTCGCTTCCTGCAGCGGGTCAAACGCGCGATTGAGGAGTTCGAGTTTTTCCGTTAGCACGGCTTCCATCCGACCCGTCCCCCAAAGAAACCGCCCCGTCGTCCCCCACGGGGCGGTTTCGCTTTCAGAACGAATCGGTGGGCAGGTAGATAGCGGGACGCGGCGGGTAGCGCGTGGTGAGGGTGCGAGGCAGGTCAGGCAGGTCTGAATCGTCATACAGTCCGAACAGCAGGCGCAGCGCCTGTGCCCCCGACAGGCTCTCCAGCTCGGCGGGTGGTGGGGCGCCCAGCCGCTCAAAAGCGTCCCTCAGCCGTTCGTGCTTGCCGATTCGCACCATCGGCAGGCGCACGGGCATCCGCACCAGCCGATCCAGGCGTGGCTGGAGCCACCGCTCCGAATCGCGCACGGGCACGCACCAGCGCACATAGTCTGCCCCTGCCTGCAATGCCACCGCGTTCACAAATCCCACAAGCGCGTCTACCGATTCATCATCCGCCTGCTCCATACCCATCTCGATGAGTGAGAGCGCCTCGACGCGGGTGGAGCCGTCGTCCAGCTGGCAGTGGTGGGTTTCGATGCCGAGATAGCCGCGCGGCTCGCCGTCGTACTCTGCGATATAGAAGCCGCGTCGCCAGTTCGGGTCGTCCCAGCGCAGCCAGACGCGCCAGTAGGTCTCATCACGCACCACCGTGAAGGGATGGTCGGCGTAGGTGCGCTCATGCCAGCGCTGAACCAGCGGCAAATCGTGCGGTTCAGCCGCACGAAACCGCCAGCGGTCGTTCAGCGCCGCTGGTCCGGGCGGCGCGACGGGAACCTGCACGGTTAGCGGCTCCCAGCCCAGCCGCGCATAGAAATCATGAATGCCCGTGAACAGCAGAGCAAAGGTGAAGTCTTCCGAGTCGATCACGGTATGGGCGTCGCGCATCAGCTGGGAGGCGAGACCGCGCCCGCGATAGTCGGGCAGCGTCGCCACATTCGCAATCCCTGCCATCCACACCGTGTGTCCATTCAATCGCACGGCGCGGCGCACAATCTGCACCGTGGCAATTAGTCGCCCGTCCAGCTCGCACACACGCGTGTAGTCGGGCTTCCACAGCGGGTCGAGAAAGTAGCGTACGAAGTAATCTTCGCCTGGCGTGAAGATGCGCGTCCACAGCTGCAGGCACTCCTCCTGCTCGTTCAGGCGGAGGGTGCGGAAGCGGGGCGTCATTCTTCGCTCAGCTCCTCTGGCAGCTCGTCGCCGCTTTCGAACAGGTCATCGCCGAGCAGCCGCTTGCGCTCCTCCGCTTCCAGGTCTTCCAGCCCGACCTCGCCCTCCACAAAGGCGATCTCATCATCGGGTGCAATCGCGATGCGTTCCTCCTCGTCATCGGCAATCGGCAGCGGGAACCACTGCTGCGGGTTCACCTTGCGGCAGGCGTCGCACACGAAACGGATATTGACCGTCGCCATCCAGAGGGGAACCTTATCCATCGTCTTGCCACATTCTGCGCAGGTAATCATCGGGTAGTCGCCTCCTGTTGACCGCTTGCGGGCTGGTTCGCCTTTCTGGCTTTCTCCTCTTCCAGTTCGCGCAGGTACTGCCGATGGGAGAGGATGCCGTTGATGAGCATCACGAGCGCGGCGAGCAGATAGAGCCACGCCAGACGCGGGTCCACATCCTGACCCGGATCGGCAATCACCTCGTTGCCGCGCGCCAGCCCCACGATGCCAATCACCGCCAGCATCAGCGCGATCCAGAAGTCGGTCTTCTTCCACCAGCCCATAGCGGGGATTATTATACCCGTTCCGCTGGCGGGTGCATCAATGCATTTCGCTCATCCGCCCGCGCGGGTGGAGCCTGCTGATAGGCAACATATTCGGGATAGAGGCGCAGGAGGCGTCGCTCCTCACGCGCCTCGAAAAAGTGTGAATCACCCGTCAGCGGCGTGGGTCATACAGATCGATGCGTCCGTCAGGCGTCCATGTCTGCTCGAAACGATACCATCGGGCGTGCCCGTCCACAAAGGTGTAGTTCGCGCCACCGCTGTGCCACTTCATCGCCAGCTCCAGCACAGGCTCGATATAGGTGCCGCAATCGTTGGGCCAGCGCCACGCTGCCGGGTGATAATGGTCAGCGACGCCACTGGCGTTCTCTTTCAATTCGGCGATGTAGATGGTGCTGGCAGGTGATTGAATCGACGCCAGCCGATTATAGCCTGCGCAGTTGCGCGACAGATCGTCCACATCGAGGCGCGCCAGCATCCAGAAGTTGGTGCCGTAGGAGGTGCGTCGCACGGTGCGGTAGCCTGGAAGCGGTCGCTCCCAGTTGGTGCTGGGATCGCTGGGGCAGCGGTAGAGCAGTTGCGTCTTCACATAGGGCTGGAGCGTCTGCAGCCACACCCAGGGCGCACTGCCCGCGCCACCCGTATGGCTATCCAGTGGGAAGGTCTCGTCATAGTCCTGCAGGTACATCTGCACGCCAAGCCCCATCTGGCGCATATTGGACAGGCACTGCGTCTGGCGGGCTTTCTCCCGCGCCTGCGCAAACACAGGGAACAGGATCGCCGCCAGAATCGCGATGATCGCGATTACAACCAGCAGCTCAATCAGTGTAAACGCTTTGCGTTGCATTGTTGCTCACCTCCCGACATCGTTTGTGGGGGCAGGAGCGGTCATAGCGCCCCTGCCCTTGCTCACAGTGCGGTTCTCATCGCTGGCGACGCTGGCGGAGCGCAATCAGCCCCAGCCCGATTATCAGCACGCCCGCGGAGGCAGGCTCTGGCACAAACGCCAGCGTGTACTCCACCGCCGAATCGTTCAGCGGAGCACCATCGAACGCCGTGCCGCTCACCAGGCGGAACCGAAAGAGGAGCGGGTCGTCTTCGGTGGGAAGCCGGTTAGACGCAAAGATGATGTGCTGGTGAACCGATTCGGGGTCGCTCGGATCGTAGGTCAGCGTCCAGCGGCCGGGCAGACCCTCGCCGAAGATGGGGTTGGTCTCACCCTCCACCACGCCGTACAGCCCGCTGGCGATGAACACCTGCTGGACTGTCACCTGCAGCAGCTGAGGGTTCGACGCTCCCTCCTCCGTGTAGAAGTCCCAGCCGACATCGACGCCGAAGATGCCAGGCAGAAGCTCGTCCAGCGTGTATTCGAGGCGATAGGGCGGCTCCGCCAGCTCATGCGGTTCAATCACCGCCAGCGTGTCGCCCACATAGCCGAGATGGATGTCCTCCTCATGATCGTGCTGAGCGAAGCTGCTCAGCGTCAGCGCCATCAGCATCAATCCCGTGATCAGCATGTGCCATCGTTTCATCGTTGTTTACCTCCGTTTCAGCGTGTGTCAGGGCTGGGAGCCTTCGCCCACCCGCCCGAAGTTGAACAGCACGGTCAACAAATCGGCGTCGTCGACCGTGCCATCGCCGTTCACATCTTCCGCCAGCGACGAACCCGTCTGACCGAAAGCGAACAGCACGGATAGCAGATCGGCGTCGTCGATCACATCGTCGCCGTTGATGTCGCCCGCGTAGGGGAACTGCCAGTCGGCGCGAGCGCTGCCGCCAAGCGGGAAGTTCGTCAGTCGGCGCGAGAGGTGCTTGCTCAATCGGGCGACGATGGTCGCGACACCTGTGCGGTTGAAGCCCACCATATAGGTGTGAATGGCGTCGGGATTGGGCGGCAGGCTCTGGCTGACCTCCGACTGGTTCGGCTGGCGAACCGAGACGGTCAGCATCAGGTCGTAGAGGGAGCCAGCGTAGCCCTGTGCAGGAACCACATCGCCATACAGAATGGAGGGGCTGCCCGCCACCATATAGATGCGGTAGACCTGCCGCATATCGGCAAGAGGCGTGCCATCGAACGCCACGCCCTGCACCGCCTGCAGGTCCCACACAAACACGCCCGACGCCGCTGTGCTGAAGATGAAGTGATGATGTGGCGTGCCGCTGGTGGGCAGATCAAAGAAGTTCGGGCATCCAGAGGCGCAGAAGATGTTGCCGATGCCCGAACGCCTGCCAGTAAGACCCGGCGTGATCCAGCGCTGGGTAATCCGACACGACTGGAGCTGGGGAACCCCGTTCTCATAGTAGAAATCCGTGCCCACATCCAGCAGATAGGCGCCGGGCACGCTGGACATCGCGCGTACAGGGTGCGGATTCGGCTGAATCACCGCCACCGCGCCGTCCTGCACGCCAAACAGCAGATCGTCCTCATGCTGTGCCGATGCTATCAGCACCAGCGTGATGACCATTATCCATAAAGCCCATCGTCTCATCGTTCATCCTCCTGTGTTGTGTGAATCGTCGCGAGCGATGGCTCGCGAACGGGAAAAGTTTGTGAGACTGCTGCTATCGCTGTGCCCGATGGCGAATCGGGCGATAGAGACCTGCACCTGTGGCTCAGGGCGTTCTGGCGGCATCCACCGCCAGCGAGGGAAGATCAGCGATAGCGGGGTTCAGGCGATGGGCGGGGCGCGCGGAACACGCTGCGTTGCTTGGGGCGATTGAACAACCAGAGAAGGTTCAGAACGGAAGCGTTGAAGGGGTTCCCAGGCTGGCTCCAGCGCCTTCTGAAGGGCGTTTGCATCCCCACCGGGGAGAGCGGGCAGGCTCTGGAGCGTGCAGACCAGACAGTCATGGGTGAGACCCGATGCATCGTGCGTGAGCGGGTGCAACAGGTTGCCCGTGAGCAACACGAGCAGCCACAGCGAAGCCACCCATGCCCAGCGCATCCGCACTGTCGGTCGCATCACCTCTATTATACCCCAGTTTAGTCCCTGTCAAGGGGTTCGGAGGCTATTCGAAAAATCCCATCTGGAAGCAGGATTCCTCGCCCAGAGAAAAGTATGCCCCTCACCCCGGCTCTCTCCCCAGCGGGGAGAGGGAGCAACGAAGCCCCTCTCCCCCGCCTGCGGGGGAGAGGGTACGGGTGAGGGGGCTTCACTGAGGTCGATATTATGCCCCGAGTTTTCGAACAGCCTCACTCTTCAGCCGACGCGGCGGCAGCGCAGGTAGAGGGCGCTGCCGCCCACCATCACTATCAGGATAGTAACGGCGCCCGGTTCAGGCACGCCGTCGCCGCCCCAGTTGCTGCCCGCACCCCAGCGGTCGATCCGAACCCGCAAAAACACAGGCGCATGATCGGAGGCGTTCGGGCTGTCGTTAATATCAAACCCCTCGGGCAGCATGCCCTCTGGAAAACGGCGCGTGTTAAATAAAATCGCCTCCAGCACGGTGAGCCGATCGCGTCCGAACTCTACCTCTGAAGTGAGCAGGTAATCGAACCGATTGCGCAGGTCAGAGTTGCGCGTGCTGACTTTATAGGTGCGCTTGCCGTCCAGCGCGTCGACAGGCATATGGTCGCGCAGGCGAGCCGACTTAACGGTGCTGATGGGCGCGTAGGTGCGTCCGTCGGGCAGCGTGCCACCGATATCGAACAGCGAGTTCAGGTCGGGGTCTTCGTTCTCGTTCAGGTCACCGCCCAGCACATAGGCGGAGCGTCGGTGCTGGAGCCGCCACTGGCGCACCTCGTCGCGCGTGCGCTCGGCGTTCGTCTGGCGTTTGACCGCATCGTTGGTGTAGCCGCCCGCCTTGAAGTGCGCCCCAAAGATGCCCAGTCCGTTCGTGCCCGGCACATCCACCCAGCCGATGGTCAGCCCCCGATTGGGCGAGCCGATGTTCACATCGCCAATCTCCAGAAACCGATAACGGCTGATAACGGCGGAACTGATCCAGCCGTCGCTGTTGCGGTTCACATAAACATAAAAGTTGACGCCAGGCTGCGGATTGGCGCCATAGCAGGTGAGATGGGTCTGCACGAAGCTGATAAGCGCAGCTTCCTGTGCAACAGGGTCCCAGCCCGAATTGTTGCCACCCACCTCGTGCAGAAGCCAGATGTCGGGGCGGAGATAGTTGGCGATTCTGGCGACATAGGGTTGCGCTGCGCTGTTGGGTTCGTTCGCGCCGATTGCCCGCCCGATGTTCCAGCTCAGAATGCGCAACTCTGTCGCCCACGCGCCCGTTAGAAGCCAGCCGAGCGCCAGCACCACACCAAATCTCGCTTTCATACCACCCTATTATAGCCCATACGCCCCTGAAAGGGATGGTCATCGCGGTCAAACAGCACAACAGGCTCCACCACCCCCCTGCAAGCAACATAGCCGACACATCTGCTTCAGGCGAATGGCAGCAAATACCCACAAAAAGCAGGAATCCTTTCGCAGCCCGCGAATCTTATCAACCCGAAGGAGGACAACGATGGCAGCACCGTTGCTGAC
>JBBIJY010000002.1:0-187132 GCA_037445735.1 Armatimonadota bacterium
CGAACCAGCCGCCCAGTCCGTCGGGGCTGCGGCTTTCGCCCGCCACGCCGAAGTTCCAGCCGCTGGTCGCGCTGGCGAGTCCGTACACGGCTCTACCGTCGGGGCTGCGGCTCTCACCGTACACGCCGAAGTTGGTGCCTGTGGTGGCGTATCCCCAGCCGAACACGCCGCGCCCGCTGGGACTGAGGCTGACGCCAAACACGCCGTAGGTAGTTCCACTGGGGCTGACCGCTTCTCCATACACACCGCGCCCGCTCGTGCTGCGGGAGACGCCCCAGACCCCCGTGTTGGTTCCCGACTCGGCGATGGCTTGCCCCCGCACGCCGATGCCTGTGGTACTCTGACTTTCCCCGAAAACGCCCCAGAAGTTGCCGCTTGTGGCGGTCGCAGTTCCAGCGACGGCGATACCACCGTTGCTTCCTGTGCCCTGATTGACCGCATAGATGGTGTACGGTCCGCTGGACGACACATGGAGTTGACCCGCGCTTCCATCATCGCCGACCATCAGGCGTCCCGTGAAGTAGCCGTCGCCCTCCACATGGAGACGATACCAGGGATTTGCCCAGTTGATGCCTACATTGCCATCGTCATCGACCCGCATCGTTTCGTTGCCTGCGCTATTCACGAAGCGCACCACATCATCGCCGCTGTTGTCCACATCGGGATGCAGGGTCAGCCAACCCCAGCTCTGGATTTCCCCATTATCCACGCGCAGGTGACCGTTGACGATGTGCAGTTTCGTGCTGGGGCTGGTCGTGCCGATGCCTACATTCCCGTTGCCTTTGATGCGCACCCGCTCCGTGAAGTCCGTGCTGCTGCCGTACCCGAAGGCAATATCGCTGCTGAATTGGTCAGTGTAAATCTGTAAAAGACCTGGCTGAACGCCCAGTCCGTAGTGGGCGGCAGGCGCCTGACCCCAGAGAGAGATTTTGTTGCCGACGGAGTTATCGAGGGAGAGCAGTGCGGCAGGCGTGTTCGTGCCGATGCCGACGCGACCGCCGTTGTAGAAGATGGTGGTGCCGATGGTTTGCCACGGGCGCTGGGCGAAGAAGGCGGTGCTGGCATACGGCGTCGGATTGATTTTCACACGGGGCGAAAGCACAGTGGAGCCGACGCTAATCTCCAGATAGCGATCCGAGCCGTCCCACACAGCGCCGAAGTCCAGCTGCACGGTAAACAGCCCGTTCTGCACAGCCACATTCTGGGTAATCGTGCTCCCTACCTGGGAGCCACCTGTGAGCGCGGTGAAGAGTTTGAAACTCATACTGAGCGTGCCGTTCACGGGCTGTCCGTTCTGTTTGAGGAAGCCCTGATAGGTGAACGGTTGTGCGACGACAGGGCTGGCGAGTGTCAGAGCCAGCCATCCGAGAATCCCCAAAACGATCCCGTATCTCATCGGTTTTACCTCCACGCCTTCACTATACACCAGAGCGGCGCGAATGCACGAAATTTGCGGAAAAATGCAACACCCCCCTGCTGGCGGCTGGATGCAGGAGGGGTCATTCGGGCGTCGAATCGAGCGGGCGGTGATGGCTATGGCGAGCGAGCATGAGCTGACACGGCGGGAATTTCTGAAGGCGTCGGCTGGCGTGACGATTGGCGCGATTGCGACGGGGTTGCCCGCGCACGCCTATGTGCATGCGCAGGGTTCGGACAGGCTACGGGTGGGGCTGATCGGCTGTGGCGGGCGCGGCACGGGCGCCGCCCGCGACGCCGTGTTCGCCGATAAGGGCGTCGAAATCTACGCGCTGGGCGACCTGTTCCGCGACCGACTCGACGCCTGCCGCCAGAACCTGCGGCAGTCGCTGGACAAGGAGGCGTTCAATGTGAGCGACGACCGCTGCTTCACAGGCTTCGATAACTACAGGGGCGTGATTGAGAGCGGCGTCGATATCGTGATTCTGGCGACTCCGCCTGCCTTCCGCCCCATCCATTTCCGTGCGGCGATAGAGGCGGGCAAGCATGTGTTTATGGAGAAGCCCGTCGCCGTGTGCCCCGCGGGTGTGCGGGCAATCATCGAGGCAGGCGAGCTGGCAAAGCAGAAAAGGCTCTCGGTGGTGGCAGGCACCCAGCGCCGCCACGACTTCGCCTACCGCGAGACCATCAAGCGCATTCAGGACGGCGCGATCGGGCGCATCGTCGCCGGCTACTGCTACTGGAATCAGGGCGGGCTGTGGGCAGTGCCCCGACAGGAAGGCTGGAGCGACACCGAATGGCAAATCCGCAACTGGCTCTACTTCACATGGCTCTCGGGCGACCACATCGTGGAACAGCATATCCACAACATCGATGTGATCAACTGGGTACTAAGCGCGCACCCTGTTAAGGCGCTGGCGATGGGCGGGCGACAGGTGCGCACCGACCCCCTCTATGGGCATATCTATGACCATTTCGCCGTCGAGTTCGAATATCCGGGCGGGGTTCGGGTGCTGAGCATGTGTCGCCAGATCGATAACTGCGCGAACTTTGTGGGCGAGCGCGTGGTCGGCACGGGCGGCGTGGCAGACCCGTCAGGCTGGATTCAGGGCGTCAGCGAATGGCGCTATGAAGGCGTGCGCACCAACCCCTACATGCAGGAGCATGCGCATCTCATCCAGAGCATTCGTCGGGGCGAGCCGATAAACGAGGCGCAGCAGGTGGCGGAAAGCACGCTCAGCGCGATTATGGGGCGCATGTCCGCCTACACGGGCAAGGAGGTGAGCTGGGAGCAGGCGTGGAACTCGAAGCTGAACCTGCTGGAGCGCGTGGAGAAGTTGCACGAGTTCGGTCCGATGGCGGTCGACCCGGTGGCGCTGCCGGGCAAAACGCCACTGGTTTGAACGGTTTATCGGGCACGGAGCGCGAGCAGGGCGGCTGCCAGCAGCGCCAGCGCGGCGCCCATCAGGAAGGCGGCGGGTGCGCCCAGAATCTGCCACACCAGCCCGAAGAGCACGCTGGCGGGCAGCATGCCGACACCTATCACGAAGTGGAACGCGCCGAACGCCTGACCGCGCTGTTCGGGCGGCACCAGCTCGGCGACCAGCGCCCGCTCCGCGCCTTCGGTCAGCCCGAAGTAGAGCGCGTACAGCCCGAACAGCACTCCAATCTGCCATGCGGCACTGGCGAAGCCGAAGCCCGCATAGACCAGCGCGTAGAGGAGCCAGCCCAGTACCAGCATTCTCGGGTGCCCCCAGCGGTCTGCCAGCGCGCCACCTGGCGTGGACAGCCCGCTTTTGAGCAGGTTGAACCCCGCCCATAGCAGGGGCACCATCGCGGCGGGCACGCCCGCCTGCTCCGCCCGCAACAGCAGGAAGGCGTCGCTGGAATTGCCCAGTGTGAAGAGCAGCACGCACAACAGGAACCAGCGGAACCGACCCGCAGGCAAGCCGAAGCGCGGCGGCGTGCGGGTCGCTGGCACAGGCTCCGACACGCGACGCAACCCCGCAAAAAGCACTCCCAGCGCCAGCGCCGCCGGCACCGCCGACCACCAGAAAACCAGTCGGTAATCGCGTGGTGCCAGCAACAGGATGCCCGACGCCAGCAGCGGACCAATCGCCGCGCCCAGATTGTCCATGCCGCGATGGAAGCCGAATGCCAGTCCGCGATAGGGCGGCTCGGTGGCGTGCGCGATCAGGGCGTCGCGTGGCGCGGTGCGAATACCTTTCCCAACCCGATCCGCAAAGCGCAGGCACAGTACCTGCCACGGCGCGTTCGCCAGCGCCAGCAGCGGGCGCGTGAACACCGCCAGCCCGTAGCCCAGCGCGGTCAGCGCCCGATGCTTGCCAGCGCGGTCGGCGAACCAGCCTGAAACCAGCTTCAGCAGGCTGGCGGTCGTCTCTGCCAGCCCTTCAATCAGCCCGATGAAGGCGACGGACGCACCCAGCTGCGCCAGAAAAAGTGGCAGCAGCGGGTAGACCATCTCGCTGCTGATGTCGTTGAGCAGGCTCACCGCGCCCAGAGCCAGCACGGCTAACGGCAACCGCCGACTCCGTGAGGCTTTCATCGCCAGCCCCAGTATACCTGTTGCACCCTACATCGTCTGGCGTTCGCGCTCCTGCTGAACCAGCACGCGACGCAGGATTTTGCCCGAAGGCGATTTGGGTATCTGCTCCACGAACTCGATGCGCCGAACCTTCTTGAAGGGCGCGACGCGCTGCGCCACATAATCCATCAGCTCTTCGGCAGTGGCGGGCGCTTTCAGCACCACGAACGCTTTGGGTACCTCACCCGCCTCCTCATCGGGGCTGGGAATCACGGCGGCGTCGGCAACCGCAGGGTGGCTCAAGAGAACCGCCTCCAGCTCGGCAGGCGCGACCTGCAAGCCCTTGTATTTGATCAGCTCCTTCACGCGGTCAATAATATAGAAGTAGCCGTCCTCGTCCCCATAGCCGATATCGCCCGTGCGCAGCCAGCCGTCGGGCATGATGGTGGCAGCCGTCGCATCGGGATTGTTCAGATAGCCGCGCATCACCTGCGGACCGCGAATCCACACCTCACCCTCCTGATGGATGCCCAGCGGGTTGCCCGTGCCGATGTCCACAATCATGCACTCGGTGTTCGCAATCGGCGGACCGACCGATGCCAGCTTGATGCGCGACGGATCTTCAGGGTTCACATGCGTCACGGGGCTGGTCTCGGTCAAGCCGTAGCCCTGCAGCACGATACAGCCCAGTCGCTCGGCGCAGGCGCGGGCAACCTCCTCGCCCAGCGGCGCCGCGCCCGACATGATAATCTTCAAACTGGACAGGTCATACTGATCCACCATCGGGTGCTTCGCCAGCGCGAGGATAATCGGCGGCACCAGGTTCGCACGATTGATTCGGTAATCCTGCAAAATGCGCAGAAACGGCTCCAGATCAAAGCGCGGCATCGTCACGATGGTCGCGCCGCAATAGAGACATAAGTTCAGAATCACCAGCATGCCGTAGATGTGATAGAAGGGCAGCACGCCGATGACGCGCTCGTCAGACTGAAGGCGAACCCCGGAGCCAAGCACCTGCACCATGTTGGCAACGAGGTTGGAGTGGGTGAGCATCACGCCTTTGGGCAGCCCCGTGGTGCCACTGGAGTAGGGCAGCACGATGAGGTCATCGCGCGGATTAATTGCCACCTGCGGCGGCTCGGCGTCGGCGAGCAGCTCGGTGAACGGGGTCGCATCGCGGCTGTCGCCGAGGGTGAACACCTCCTGCACGCCCGCCTTCTGCGCCGCAGGCAACGCCTTCTCCAGCAGCGGGTCAACCGTGATAAGGAACTTCGCGCCCGAATCGCGCAGCTGGAAAGCCAGCTCATCCGCGGTGTAGAGCGGGTTCGCGGTGGTAATGATGCCGCCCGCCAGCGCGACGCCGTGAAACGCCAGCGCGTATTCGGGCAGATTCGGGCTGTAGATGCCAACCACCTCCCCCTTTTTCAACCCGCGCCGCGCCAGATTGCCTGCCACGCGCTGAACACCTGCCCACAGCTGAGCGCAGGTGAGCATTCGACCCGTGAAGCCGTCAATCAGCGCGGGTCGGTCACCAAACTCCGCCACGCGCTTATACACGAACTGCACCAGCCCCTCTTCGGGTATCGCCACCGTTGGGTGAGGGCTACGAAACACCATTGTGCGCCACCTCCGCTGTTATGATACAGCAATCAGAGGGCGTTTCCTGCACTGTTCGATGGGGAACCTCACGGCAACAGTTCAGCCACAGGGATGCTCACATCGGGGCGTGTCAGGGGAGCAATGCTCTGGTCAGCCTCCAGCCGCAGTGCGGTTTGATAAGCAGCGCCATAGGGTGCGCGGGCATTGGGGGCAGGGTTGCGATACACTTCCAGCACACGCTCCTTGAGGTTGAGAATCCAGTATTCGGGGATGCCAGCGCTGGCGTACAGGCTGCCCTTGATTGCCCGATCGGTCTTGAGGGAGGCTTCGGCGACCTCCACCACCAGCAGGGCTGTGTCGGGATGCCGCTCCGCATAATCGCGCGGACTGCCCGCAACAACGGCGATGTCAGGGAACGGCTCATCGTAGGGAGTGAGCGTGAGCGGCAGTTGCGGGCGAACATCGTAGCCTTCGCCAAAGGCGCGCTGTAGCGCGATCTCCACCAATCGCAGGGCGGTCGCATGAGGTGAGCGCATCGGTATCTCCCGTTGCACGATGGTACCTGCCAGCAGCTCCAGACGCTCGTCGGGTGCGAACACTTCGGTCTCCAGCAGGCGCTCAAACTCCTCGCAGGTGATCAGCCGACGGTTGGGCAGGCGCAGCCGTCGGCACGGGATGCGTGTTTCTGACTTGAATCCTGAAGCGGTCGCTTGTTTCATAGCGTCCCTCGCAATCATCTTATGGCAACAAATCGGCGATGGAGATACTCACCTCAGGGCGCAGCAGAGGGGAGATAGCCTCATCAATCCCCAGCCGCAGCGCGGTTTGATAGGCAGCGCCATAGGGTGCGCGGGTGCTGGGCGCAGGGTCACGATACACCTCCAGCACGCGCTCCTTGAGGTTGAGAATCCAGTATTCGGGGATGCCAGCGCTGGCGTACAGGCTGCCCTTGATTGCCCGATCGGTCTTGAGGGAGGCTTCGGCGACCTCCACCACCAGCAGGGCTGTGTCGGGATGCCGCTCCGCATAATCGCGCGGACTGCCCGCAACAACGGCGATGTCAGGGAACGGCTCATCGTAGGGAGTGAGCGTGAGCGGCAGTTGCGGGCGAACATCGTAGCCTTCGCCAAAGGCGCGCTGTAGCGCGATCTCCACCAATCGCAGGGCGGTCGCATGAGGTGAGCGCATCGGTATCTCCCGTTGCACGATGGTACCTGCCAGCAGCTCCAGACGCTCGTCGGGTGCGAACACTTCGGTCTCCAGCAGGCGCTCAAACTCCTCGCAGGTGATCAGCCGACGGTTGGGCAGGCGCAGCCGTCGGCGGGGTACGCGCGTCTTCGCCTTCGATGCGGCAGCCGTCGCCTGGCTCATGCCGTGCCTCCTTCAGATAATGGTGCGGCGGGTCTCATCCTGGTGCGAGTCGGGACGGATGGGTTTCACGCTGGCGACATTCTCTGGCTCGTAGTCGATGAGTTTGAGCCAGTCCTCGATCGCGTCTGATTTCGGGAAGATTTCGTTCTCGCGATACTCCATTTCGATGGCGCGGCGCAGGTCGTCGGGGCGGATGCCATGCTCGCTGTCGGGGTCATCGATGGCGCGGCGGATGGCGAACTCCTTCGCGCGATCCACCACCGATTTGATGAGTGCGCCGCTGACCAGATCGCGCCAGTAGAGCGTTTCCACACCGCCGTTGCGCAGGTAGACCTGCAGGAACTCGGTGTCGGGCGCCCGGCGCCACAGGTACTGCACCGTCTGTTCAATCAGGCACTCGCGCGCCTCCTGCGGGCTGTCATACTGCGCCACAAACTCGGGATCGAGCGGGATGTTCGCGTGCAAATAGATGCCGAAAATCTCGGCGGTTGCCGCCCGATCGGGACGCTTCACCTTCACCTTGCGGTCGATGCGCCCCGGACGCAAAATCGCGGGGTCGATGTAGTCGGGTCGGTTCGAGGTGAGCATCACCACCACATTTTCGAGGCTCACCAGCCCATCCATCTCGGCGCAGAACTGCGGCACAACGGTATTGGAGATGTTGAGCCATCTGCCCGAGCTGCGCACGCGCAGGATCGATTCGGCTTCATCGATGAAGATGAACACCAGGAAGCCCTCGCGCGCCTTCTCGCGGGCAATCGCGAAGATTTCGCGCACCATGCGCTCCGTCTCACCCAGCCACATGTTGAGAATCTTCGGACCGCTGATATACATAAAATACTCTTTGACGGGTCTACCCAGCCGTTCCGAATACTGGCGGGTGAGGTTGTAGGCGGTCGCCTTGCCAATAAGCGTCTTGCCACAGCCTGGCGGACCATAGAGCAGGATGCCCTTGAGCGGTTGCTTATCGAAGCGTTTGAAGACTTCGGGGTGGAGCAGGGGCAGTTCGATGGTCTCCCGGATGAGGCGGATGGCTTCGTCCTGACCCCCGATCTGGCTCCACTCGATGGGCGGCACCTCTTCGAAGTAGTAGTCGCGCACTTCCTGGTGGGGGATATGCTCGATGGCGACCTTGAAGTTCGGCTCCAGGCGCACCTCGTCGCCGGGCTTGATGGGCATCTCCATCAGGTCGGTGGAGCGGAACACGATTCGGGAGGTCATGCCCTGTGGGTCGGTCGCCACGCGCAGGCGGTTGTCGTCCAGCACCTCCTGCACTTTGACCACGGGACCCGCGGGGTGATAGCCGAGGTCGCCAATCACGGCGAACGCCTCGTTCACCTTCACGCGCGTGCCCACCTTGAAGTCCTTGTTCTCCAGTTTGGGATCGATGTTGGCGTAATATTCGCTGTCGCCAATCGCGACCATCGCGATGTCTTCGTCGGGCGAGCCGAGAAAGACGCCGATGCGGTTCGCGGGCGAGGTGAGTTTCTGATACGCTTCTTCGTACTCCTGAATCGCCTGAATCGCCTCCTGCATCTGCTTTTCGTCCACTTCGAGCTGGTGGCGCAGTAGCTGGAGCAGGCGCATCAGGCGCAGGTCGGTACGGGGCGCGATACGCATAATCTCTTCGAGGATTGCCAGCGCGCGAATCTGCGTTTCGGGCATCTCCTCGGAGAAGTCGTCCTTATCATACCGCTGTGCCATAGGGTGATTGACCTCCTCAAGTCCTGCCCTATTATACCCTGCTTCGCGCGTGGATGGTTCCTACAACTGCTGTGTCCACTGGAGCCACCAGCCGCAGCGGGCGTCGGGCAGGCTGCTATCGCGCAGGTGGCGCGTGCGGTAGCGCAGGCTGATCAGCCCGTTCGGGGCAATCTGATAGCCCAGCTGCAGGTCGAACTGGTAGCCACGCTCGCCTGGCAGCCAGTCGTGGAACCGTCCGATGTTGATGCCCTCCGCCGCGATGAGCCAGCGGCCGCGCTCCCACTCGAAGCGGGCGTAAAGTCCGCGCCGATTGGAGTCGAAGGGATGCCCCATCGGCAGGTTCTGGTAGGTGTAGGCGTAGCGGGGATCGTGCCCCGCCGCGCCGTAGGTGCCGCCGTTATCGGTGCCGTCGGTCAGCACGCCTTCGAGAATGAGGCGCGTGTCGGGTGTCGGCTTGATGCGAATCCCGACCAGCGTGGCGACCTTGCGCGGTGTGTTCGCGCCGCGACCGCCCAGCAAGTCGGGCGCACGAATGTCATCGATCAGCCAGAACAGGTAGAGGCGATCGGTCTCGTTCAACCGATAGGTGATGCCGATCTCCGCCAGATAGTTGAACCATCCAGAGCCAATCTCGGCGCGGCTCATCCACTTCTGATAGAGGTAGTAGGGCACGATCTGGCTGACCGCGCCGTTGGGCAGGCGCAGAGCTTTGAACGCCTCCGCCAGTGAGAGGCTCCAGCGCGAGCCGAGCGAGCGACTGAATCGCCGTCCGCCCCACCAGACCGTCTGACCGTCCTGCTCGAACTGCGCGAAGAACTGTTCGAACTGCCATTCGCCGATGAGGGGCAGTCGCATGGGGAAGGCGACGCGGGCGTAGAGCACAGGGGGCATGGCGTCGTTGATAAGCAGGGCGCCGCTGTAGCCGCCTGCCCAGCGCAGGTTCGCGCGACCCAGTTGCCACTCCCAGTCGCCCGTGCGGAAGGTGAGGCGGGCGAGCGGCACGGTATCGAAGGCGGCGGGGTTTGTGCCCTCACGCCGTGCCGAGTCGCTTGCCACCATCTCCAGCAGTGCCTGCTCGCCCAGCGCGAACAGCCCCACCACGCGATAGACACCCTTCGGCGATGTTGCCCAATCACTATCGGTCGGATAGCCAAAGCCGTCCAGCGTGAGAAGCAGTGCGCCCCGTTGCGGCGATAAGCGCTCCGCCTGCCGCAGACGCCACTGGAGGATGGCAACAGCGCCATCAGCCCCCTCACCCGTATCCTCTCCCCCGCAGGCGGGGGAGAGGGCTGAATGAACTCCCTCTCCCCAAGCTTGGGGAGAGGGTTGGGGTGAGGGGTTTTCTGCAAGCGTGCGGTGCATAGCCCCCTCACCCATACCCTCTTCTCCAGAGGGGGAGAGGGGTTTGATGATTCGCAGAAATTCGTCCATGCTTCGGGGGACGCGGGCGAGCGCGGAAGGGGTGCGGGTTCTGTGCGTTAGCAGGTCATAGAGCGGGTCATCCCGAACGGGCAGCTGCTGGGCGAGAGCCGACAGCAGTGGCATCAGGGCGAGCGTTGCAACGCCGCGCTTCACGCCTGCACCACCCCACGCCCCGACATGGATGGCGGCACGCGCCGACCCGTCGCCAGCTCCATCAGGAAGGCGCGCGCTTCATCGGCACGCTCCTTATCGCACAGCTCCATCAGCATCTCCAGCTGACCCCGCAGCCAGTCCCAGTCGGGCGCGTCCCCGTTGCGCACGCGCCGAATCTTCTCATGCACCGTCGACTCCAGGTCCTCTTCCGAATAGTGCAGTTCCTCGTGCAGCTTCTCGCCAGGGCGCATACCTGTGAACACAATCTTGATGTCTTTTTCGGGCACCAGCCCGTAGAGGCGGATGAGGTCGTACGCCATATCCAGAATGCGGATAGGCTCGCCCATATCCAGAATGAAGATGTCGCCTTTGCTGGGCAGTGCGCCCGCGAGCAGCACCAGATGCACCGCTTCCGCGATGCTCATGAAGTAGCGGCGCATCTCGGGATGGGTGATGCGCACGGGACCGCCCTTTTCGATCTGCATCTGCAAAGTCGGGATGACGCTCCCGCGGCTGCCCAGCACATTGCCGAACCGCACAATCGCGAACTCGGTCTGGCTCTGGTGCGCGAGCGCGCTGATAATCATCTCGCCGACGCGCTTGGTCGCGCCCATGATGCTGACGGGCTTGACCGCTTTATCGGTGGAGATGTAGACGAACTTGCGCACGCCGTGCCGCACCGATTCCTCCGCCATCACCCATGCGCCCAGCACATTGTTTTTGATGGCTTCGATGGGATTGCTTTCCATCAGGGGCACATGCTTGTGCGCGGCGGTGTGGAACACGAGCGTGGGCTGTTCCTGACGCATGATGCTGGCGATGCGGGTGGCGTCGCGCACATCGGCAATCACGCAGCGGGGTTCATAGCCGAAGTCGGCGATCATCTCCTGCTCCACCTGATAGATGCTGTTTTCGCCTTTGCCCAGCAGAATGAGGCTGGCGGGACCGACCTGCACCACCTGACGCGCCAGCTCGCTGCCGATGGAGCCGCCCGCGCCCGTGATCAGCACCCGCTCGCCCTCCACATAGTCGGAAACGGCTCGCATCTTGAAGACCACTGGCTCGCGGCGGAGCAGGTCTTCGATGTTCACCTCCCGAATCTGGGCGAGTTGCACTCCATGCTCAAACACGGCGGGGATGGAGGGCAGGATGCGCACGCGCGCGCTGGTGCGCCGACACAGCTCAAAGATGCGCCGGATCACCCCTCCAGGGGCGGAAGGGATCGCGATGATAATATCCTGCACCCGATGCTCTTCCACAAGGCGCGGGATGTCGGCAGTTGTGCCCAGGCAGGGATAGCCGTGAATGCTGGTGTGCCGTTTGGCGGGGTTATCGTCCACGAAGCCGATGACGCGATACCCACTATTCGGGTTGCGGCGGGTTTCACGCATCAGCATCTCGCCCGCGTCGCCGCCGCCGACGATGAGCGTGGTGCGCTGGGTCAGCCCGGAGCCTGTGTCGGAACGGTACCACTCATACAGGCGGCGTCCCACTCGCGGCGCGACCAGCGCACCCGTCGCGAGACACCCGAACAGCACTGGCTCCGCCCAGCGCAGCTCGCGCTGAAACAGAGAGCTGCCAAGCATCGCCAGCGCCAGCTCCGCCAGAGTGATAATCGCGCCCACCTGCAGGATGTTGACCACATCCGACAGCCCGATGTAGCGACTATGCACACGGTGCAGGCGCTTGCCAAACAGCAGGAGAAGGGTCAGTGCGGATAGCAGGGGCGCGGCGCCCGATAAAAAGAAGCGGTCCGCTGACCCAAGGCGAAAGTTGCCTGCCAGCCCAACCGCCAGCGCCAGTGCAATCCCGATGAGCAGCGCATCTGTCAGAGCAACTCCGATCAGCCGTCCGTAGACAGCCCCGCGCTCCTGCCAGAGTTGCCCGAACCGCCCTATCAATTTCAATGTTTCCCTCCATAGATGCCTGATGGCTACCGCCTCTGGCTCTCCGAGCCAGCTCGAACCGGCTGTGCCCTCCCGCCTCTTGCAAGGCGGACTGATCCGTTTATGAGCACTGGGAGTATACCCGCTCTTTCATAGACGGTTATACCCCTCTGTCAGGTTCGCGAAGGTTTGTGGATAATCCTGTTCAACTCTCCAGCTGCTGGAAGAAGGCGGGCTGGTCGCGCCAGCGCTCGCGCACCTTGACCCACAGCTCCAGATAGATCCGCCGTCCCAGCCATAGCTCCAGCTCCTCCCGCACCTGCTGACCAATCTTCTTGAGCATTCTACCCTTCTCGCCAATCACGATGCCCTTGTGCGACTCGCGTTCCACATAGATGGTGGCGCTGATGACCAGCACGCCGTTGGGCTGCTCCACCCAGCGTTCGATGGCGACGCCGATTCCGTAGGGCACTTCCTGATAGGTGTTGAGCAGTACCTTCTCGCGAATGATCTCGGCTGCGAACAGGCGTTCTGACTGGTCGGTGATCTGGTCAGGCGGAAAGAAGGGCGGATTGGGCGGCAGGTGCTTGAGAATCAGTTCCAGCAGCTTGTCGCAGTTGTGCCCTTTGACGGCGTTGGTCATCATCCAGTCGGCATGCTGCGGCACCAGTTGCCAGTAGGCTTCGGTGTGGGGCTTGACCTTTTCAGGCGGGAGCTGATCCATCTTGTTCAGCACAAGGATGATAGGCACGCGCGCCTCCTTCTGGAGTATGCGGGCAATCTGTTCGTCCTCGGCGCTGGGCGGGCGCGACACATCACAGACGAAGAGAATCAGGTCGGCATCGGGCAGGGAGCCGAGCGCTGCCTCCACCATCTGCTCGCCCAGTTTGTATTTGGGCTTGTGGATGCCAGGCGTGTCCACGAACACGATCTGGGCGTTGGGCAGATGGGTGATGCCCAGGATTCGGCGACGGGTGGTCTGGGGGCGTGGTGAGACGATGCTCACCTTCCGCCCCACGAAGCGGTTGACCAGAGTGCTTTTGCCCACATTCGGCTTGCCGATGACCGCCACGAAGCCCGCGCGGAAATCGGAAGCGGTGGTTGGCTCGCTCATTGCGCTGCCCCTTCGGTGTGGGTCTCCCGCTCATGGGCGCACGATTCGGGGGCGCGGTCGGTGCGGGCGATATAGCGTTCCAGATCGCGCAGGTCGTGGAAGTGGATGCCCGTCGCGTTGCGCAGCTCGCGAGCGGTCATCTCCGGATGGGCGAACACCATCACCCGCTTACCTTTCGCTCGCAACGCCTCCACCACCCGCTCGAAGTTGCCGTCGCCGCTGAAGATGGCGCACACATCGTAGTGATCCAGCGTCAGCATCATGTCGAGCGTCATATCGACGGTCAGCTCCACGCGCTCCCAGGACGGCTCGTCGCGCGTCTCACAGCAGCCCTTGATCGGTCGCGCCCGCACCACATAGCCCGAATGGAGCAGATAGTCGTGAAAGGTTGCATCGCGCCCCCGCATGGTCGGGTCGAACGCCGTGTAATAGAAGGCGTCCGCGACCTGCATGCCCAGATGGGTGCGAAAGTAGCACAGCAGCCGCCGATAGTCCAGAAACCAGCCTAACCGCTTCTGTGCGTAATACATATTCGCGCCATCCACAAAGATCGAAACACGCTCCACCAGAAAGCACCTCCTGCCAGGTGATATAAAGATACCCGCTCTATCCCCGCTCTATCGCGCCTTTCCTGCTCGATAAAGGGCGCAGAACAGCTCAATCTTGAAACGGGTATACTGATTCCAATCCCGAGATGAAGGTGTTCACGACGGATCGGGCGGTGGTGGCGCTGGGGGAGATTGGCGGGCGTGTTCGGGTGGATGAGCGCACGAAGCGACTGGTGCAGCGCCTGCGCAAAGGTGAGATCGCCATCATTGCCCATCGCGATATCGATGTGCTGGCGGCGCGTGCACTGATCGAACGCGCGCCCCGCGCCATCATCAACGCCGAACCTTCCTTCACCGGGCGGTTCCCCACCTATGGCGCCCTGCTGATTCTTCAGGCAGGTATCCCGATTCTGGACAGGGTGGGGCACGCCTTCTTTGAAGCGGTGTCGGAGGGTCAGCGGGTGCGAATCGTGGGCAATCGTGCGATTGCGGAGAGCGGCGTCGAGGCGCAGGGCGTGTGGCTGGATGCCGACGCGCTCCAGCGCGAGATTGCAGCCGCGCGGGAGCGGCTGAGCATGGAACTGCAGGCGTTCGCTGCCAACACGCTGGAGTATCTCCAGCACGAGTGGAAGCTGCTGCTGGAGCCGCTGGCGCTGCCCGCGTTGCGCACGCCCATTCGCGGTCGGCATGCGGTGGTGGTGGTGCGCGGGCGCAACTACGAGCGCGACCTGGACGCACTGCGGGTGTACCTGCGTGAAACGCGCCCTGTGCTGATTGCGGTGGACGGCGCCGCTGATGCCTTGCTGCAACGCGGGCTGAAACCCCATCTCATCATTGGGGATATGGACAGTGTGTCGGAGCGGGCGCTGTGCTGCGGAGCGGAGCTGATAGCGCACGGCTATGTGGACGCCGACCGCCCCTCGCCGGGCTGGGAACGGTGTCAGCGGCTGGGTCTATCGGCGCACCTGCTGCGCGCGCCCGGCACCAGCGAGGATGTCGCCATGCTACTGGCGTACGAATCGGGCGCGGAACTCATCGTGGCGGTCGGCAGCCATTTCAGCCTGGAGGAGTTTCTGGAGAAGGGGCGAGCGGGCATGGCATCCACGATGCTCACGCGCATGAAGGTCGGCTCGCGACTGGTGGATGCCAAGGGAGTGAGTCTGCTGTTCCAGTCGCGTCGGTCGATGGGCGCGCTGGTGTGGCTCTTTCTGGCGGCGCTGGCGCCCATCGTCGTCGCGATCGCCCTCTCGCCCACGGGACGCTTCCTGCTCAAACTCATTCGCACCTGGTGGCGTGTCTGGTTCGGATGATGGAACAGCTAACACTCCTGCCCGAAGCTGAACAGGATTTCGAGCAGATCGGTGTCGTTGACCGCCCCATCACCATTCACATCGGCTGTGCCACAGTTGCTGGTGCAGCCAAAGGCGAACAGCACGAGTAGTAGATCGGTATCGTCCACAAAGCCATTACCGTTCACATCGCTGGCACAGCCTTCCGTATTCAGCCAGAACGCGGTGGTCGCGCCCCAGTTAGTGCCGATCCTCACATAACTGCCCCCGCCCACGATGCATCTTCCATCGGGAGTGACAGCTCTCGCCTCGGTCAGGGTCGAGCCGTTGGTGAGCAGGTTGGCATAGGTCTGATTGAGGTTTTCCATCCCGCGACTGGCTGTCCACCGAAAAGCAGTATTGATGCCAGGAATCCTCGTGTACACATTGCCAACCACCACGCGTCCCTCGTCCGAGACACCATAGGCGGTGCTGTAATCACCGAAGGTGCCCAGATCCTCGATGCCGCCGAACCAGCGGACAGCGCGGAAGGAGTTGCCAGCCGCGGCGGAGACGCCGACCACCACAACTCCATTTGCCGACACACCATAGGCGGTACTGTAGTCGTTGCCTGCCAGCGAGCCGAGATTTTCCATGGTTCCGCCTTGCCAGCGGAAAGCAAGCTCGGCGCCGCGCGCGTCTCTGGCCCAGCCAACCACCACGCGCCCGTCCGCGGAAACATCGAACGCGGCGCTGAACGAGCCGCCCAGCGTGCCCAGGTCGATCATCACGCCGTTCTCCCAGCGAAAGGCGCGATAGGTGCCGCTGGCAGTGTACGAGCCGCCGACCACCACACGACCATCCGCCGAGACATCGTTCGCCCAGCTGGTGAAACCACCGAGATCGCCGAGATCCTGAATGACACCGTTTTCCCAGCGCGCGGCGCGCCAGACCCCGTAAGAGTCCTTGGCGCGTCCGACCACCACACGACCATCTGCCGAAACGCTGTAGCCCTCACTCTCGCCACCACCGAGATTGGTCAGCCAGATCAGGCGCTGCGAGAAGCCTGCGGGCATTAGCGCCAGCAATGCCAGCATCACCATACTTGACCGAACCACTCGCATACTGTTCCTCCTGTTCACAAAAGTTTTGCCGATGACGATTCCGCCAGCAGTGCCGCAACCGTTCCCATCTAACTTCCCGTTCCTGCGACTGCACGCTTCCTCGATCACCATCTGACATTATACATCACCTGCACCCTTTGTCAGGGGACAGGTATGCTTGTTGATTGATGATGCAGCGGTCCATTCCGTTCGATAGCCTGAGCCTCTATGCGGTGCTGACCGAGTGCCGCGTGCTGACAGGCGGGCGACTGCAGGAGGTACGCCAGCCTGAGCCGCTGACGATTGTGCTGCATCTGTATGCTCATCGGCAGGAGCATCGGCTGCTGGTTTCAGCAGACCCACAGTTTGCCCGCATGCACCTGATCACGCGCCGCTTGCCCAACGCGCCGACGCCGCCCCCCTTCTGCCAGAGCCTGCGCAAGCATCTGGAGGGCGCAACCCTGCGCGCCCTCTATCAGATTGGGTTCGACCGCATCGTGCAGATGGAGTTCGAAACGCGCGCGGGCATCTATCGGCTGATTATCGAGCTGATGGGCAAGCATTCGAATATCTTTCTGGTGCATGGCACGGGCTTGATTCAGAGCGCGCTCAAGTGGGTGTCGCCGCGCCAGAGCCAGAGTCGCCCGATTCGGTCAGGCGAGCCGTATCGGTTGCCGCCCACGCGCGTTGAGGGCTTGCTCAATCCGCTGCTGATGAGCGATTCGGAGTGGCACGCGCTCTGGGCACGCCTGCAATCGGAGCCAGAGCGCGACTGGGGCGCGTTTATTGAGGGGCTGAGTCGGTTCACGGCGGGCGAGCTGGAGCAGCGGGCGCAGGCGGCGGGGCTGGAAGGGCTGCTGGAGTGGGCGCATGCGGTGCGCGAGGCGCGCTGGTCACCCGTGCTGGTGCGTGAGCCGTCCAGCGGGCGGGCGCTGGGCGCGTACCCGCTCCCCTGCTCCCAGCTCCCGCGCGAATGGCAACACCCGCGCATTAGCGTCAACCTCGCGTGGGAGCAGGCGTTCAACGAACGCATCGAGCGCGCGACCGCCGAATCGCTGCATGCCACTCTGCAACCTGCCCTGCAGCGCGCCCTGCAGGCACGCGAACGCGCGATCGCCGACCTGCAAAGCGCCCTGCAGGAGAGCCAGCACGCAGACCGCTACCAGCTGATGGGCGAGCTGATACTGGCGTTCGGGCACAGCCTGCCGTCAGGAAGCGAACGACTGCTCGCGCCCGACTACACCCGTCCCGATATGCCCCTGATCGAGATACCGCTCGATCCAGCAAAGAGCCTTGCCGCGAACGCCCAGCGCTACTTTGAGAAGGCGCGGCGCGCCCGCCAGAATCGGGGCGGACTGCAGGCGCGCCTGCAGACGCTGTTAGCCGAGCGCGAGTCGATTCGCCACGCGCTGGCGCAACTGCAATCGGCGAGTTCCGACACAGGCACATTGCAGTCCCTGCTGGAGACGGCGCGGCGCAACGGCTGGCTGCGCGAGATGCCCGCCGAACGCCCCCCCACCCGCGCCGAAAAAGACCCCTTCGAAGGGCACAAAATCGGCGTCTACACCAGCCCCGACGGCTACACTATCCTGGTGGGCGAGACAGCCGATGCCAATGACTTCCTGCTCACGCGCGTTGCTCGCCCGAACGACTGGTGGCTGCATGTGCGCACGGGCACTGGCGCCCATGTGATTATCCGCACCGATGGGCGTCCAGAGCGTGTGCCGCGCCGCACGCTGGAGTATGCCGCCCAGCTCGCCGCCCAGCACAGCGCCGATCGCCACGCCAGCATCGTGGAGGTCGACTACACCCTGCGCAAATATGTGCGCAAGCCACGCAACGCGCCCCCCGGCTTCGCCCTCTACACCCACGAGAAAACGCTCGCCGTGCGACCAGGTAGCTCGTAGCGGGGGCATCCTGCCCAAAACTCAGAAGCGAACAGGAACAGCATCGCCCGCGTCGAAAGGCGTATCCGTATGAGCAGACTTTTGAGAATCGCGAACGGGCTACTCTCTGGCGTGCTAACAGTGGCGGCTTTCGCCCAGCCCTCATCGTTGAGCCTTCAGGATGTGCTGCGTCGGGCGCTGCAGTATAACGGCGATATTCAGTCGGCATTAGCGCAGCAGCAGGCGGCGGAGGCGCGACTGATTGCGACCCGTGCGAGCTTATATCCCAGCTTCGCGTGGGCGAGCAGCTCCACCCGCACGCGCCTGGAGCAGGGCGGCACCACCTCCGAGGTCACCCAGCGACAGGGCGCGTTTACCGTCGACTGGCTGCTGTTCGACGCCGGTCGGCGTGAGTGGCGCATTCGTCAGGCGTCGCGCTCCAGCGAGGCGACCCGGATGACGGCGCGCGCCACCATCCGCTCGCTGCTGTTCGAGACCGCCAGCGCGTATTATGAGGTGCTGCGCCGTCAGGAGCTGCTGCGTGTGGCGGACGAGTCGGTGCAGCGGGCGCAGACCCTGCTCGATGTCGCCCGCACGCAGGCGGAGGTGGGCACCGCGCCCGCCAAAGATGTGTTGCAGGCGGAAGCCGATCTCGCCAACGCGCGCGTGCAGCAGATTCAAGCCCGAAACGCACTGCGCCTCGCCGAAGCCGACCTCAAGCGGCTCATCGGCTGGGACGCCACCCAGCCGCTGCCGCCGCTCCAGCGCGTCGAAAACCCGCCTGAACTGGGTCAGCCTCCCACACTCGCCGAACTCTGGCAACAGGCGCTGCAGAAACGACCTGAACTGCGCAACGCCCAGCTGAACCTGCAGATTGCCCAGCTCGGCGTTGATCTGGCACGCGCCGACACCATCGGGCAGATGCAGGTGAGTCTGAGCGGCTTCTATGAGTATGACCCGAACCGCCGCACGCAGGGGCAGCTGCTCTTTCGGCTCAGCACGCCCATTTTTGATGGCGGGCTGGTTCGGGCGAACCTGCGCGAGGCGCAAGCCGAGTACGACAGTGCCCGCGCTCGACTCCAGCAACTGGAGCGCGACCTGTACGCGGAGGTGGAGAGCGCGCTGCTCTCGCGTCAGGAGGTTGCCGAGCGTCTGCAGGCGGCGCGAACGGCGCTTACTGCTGCTCAGCGCAACTACGAAGCCGCGCGCGACGCCCTGCAGGAAGGCGCTGGCTCCATCGTCGAAGTGCTGACCGCCCAGCTCGCGCTCGTCACCGCCGAGACCAACCTCGTGCAGGCAATCTATGACGCCTATATCGCCGACCTGCGCCTGAAACTCGCCATCGGCGAACCCCTGCCCGAAGAGCCGCAATAGGCAGGAATCGAACCGCCCGCGACGAAACCTGTAGCATGGGCATCCTGCCCGAAGAGCGCGCGAGTAGGGGCGCGGTTGCCGCGCCCGTACTGCTCGTAGCGCGGGCATCCTGCCCGCAGAACCAGACCCTATCAGCGGAGGTAGGTGACGATGGCAAGACCAGTAACGCTGTTCACGGGGCAGTGGGCAGACCTGCCCCTGGAGACGATGGCGCAGAAAGCGAAGGCGTTCGGCTATGACGGACTTGAACTCGCCTGCTGGGGCGACCACTTCGATGTTGAGCGCGCCCTCACCGATGAGCGCTACTGCGAATCGCGCTGGGAGATTCTGACCCGCTACGGGCTGAAATGCTTCGCGATCAGCAATCATCTGGTGGGTCAGGCGGTGTGCGACCCGATAGACGAGCGCCATCGGGCGATTCTGCCCCCGCGCGTGTGGGGCGACGGCAATCCCGAGGGCGTGCGCCAGCGTGCCGCCGAAGAGATGAAGAACACCGCCCGCGCCGCCCGCCGATTCTTCAACGCCGCCCCACCAGAGGTCAAACAGCAGCTCACGCGCGTGGTGGTCAACGGCTTCACAGGCAGCAGCATCTGGCAATACCTGTACGCCTTCCCGCCGAACCCGCCCGACCTGATCGAGCGCGGCTTCCGCGACTTCGCCACCCGCTGGAAACCCATCCTCGATGTGTTCGAACAGGAGGATGTCTATTTCGCGCTGGAGGTGCATCCGACCGAGATTGCGTTCGATATCGTGACGGCGGAGCGGGCAATTGAGGCGGTGGAGGGGCATCCACGCTTCGGCTTCAACTACGACCCCAGCCACCTGGGCTATCAGGGCGTCGACTATGTGGCGTTCATTCGTCGGTTCCGCGACCGCATCTTCCATATGCATGTGAAGGATGTATGGTGGTCGGATGTGCCGCGCCTGTCGGGTGTGTTCGGCGGGCATCTGAACTTCGGCGATTCGCGCCGCTTCTGGGACTTCCGCTCGCCCGGGCGCGGGCGTATCAACTTTGAGGAGATTATCCGCGCGCTGAACGAGATTGGCTATCGCGGTCCGCTCTCGGTGGAGTGGGAAGACAACGGCATGGATCGCGAGCATGGGGCGCAGGAGGCGTGCCAGTTCGTGCGCCGCCTCGACTTCGAGCCGTCCCGCCAGACCTTCGAAGCCGCGTTTGAACGATAAACCAGCAACCCTCTCCCCAAAAGGGGGAGAGGGTACGGGTGAGGGGGCTATATCCCGCACGCCTGCAGAAAACCTCTCACCCCAACCCTCTCCCCAGCGGGCAAGCTAACCCCTCACCCCAACCCTCTTCCCAGCGGGGAGAGGGAGTAAATTACTGCTGTGAGAGCGTGTTGCGCCGTCCGCCGGGGCGACGCAAGCCCTCCTCGCCCAGCACATGCAGGAACACCAGGCACATCTCGTCGGTCGTCTTCTCGCCCCAGGTGACCACCTTCGGCGGGCGACTCGGATTGTTCGGGTTCTTCTCGGAGTTGTCGTAGTAGGCGCGCACCTCCACGCGCGTGCCGCGCGGCAGGCGCACCGGTGTCTTGTAATGATAGGTGTCCTGCCACTTGAAGTCCCAATCTTTGATCCAGATGAGCGGGATGGTCTTGCCGTCGGGTGTGTAGGCGTCCACCTTCATCTCGCGCCCGATCAGGTGCATGTGGGGCGTGATGGCGACCACATCCACATCGCGCGGCGCAATCCAGTAGGCGCGCACCTCGTGGCGCTCAGCGCCGGGTGGAATGCTGAAGAAGGGATTAATCAGCCAGGCGATGCCAATCGGCTGTGGGTTGGGCGTTTTGGCGAAATAGAGTCCCACGCGCGTACGGTCGCGCTCTGGCTTGCCCGTGCGATAGTAGTGAATCTGCAGCACAATATCGGAGCCTTTCGGCAGGCGATAGCCCGTGCCGTCGGGCAGCATCTGGGGCGAGAAGCCTGGCGCCCAGCCGCCCAGCATGCCAGCAGGGATAAACCCCGGCCAGCCGAACGCCCTGTAGCCTGGACCCGGATCCGCCTCATCCAGCTTGCGAGCCGTGCCCGATGTGTCGCAGAACACTATCACATGGTGAACCGTCTTGCGATTGCCCGGCTGGATGTCGATCGCCTGCACGAACATGTCGCGGTCGAAGTTCGTGGGGATGACGAAGTGGCGGTACTCATCCTCGCCTGTGGGGCCGACCTCATACTCTTCGGGCATCTCCACAATCACATCGGGCGGACCGAACGCCCAATCGTCGCTGAACTGGCGCGGCGGAGGCAGGTCGTTCGGGTCGCCTAAGGGCGCACCCGACTCCACCCACTGCGTGATCAGCGCAATCTGCTCGTCGCTCAGTCGCCGCTCGCCCTTGAACTCGCCGTAGCCCGGCTCGGGCTTCCATGGCGGCATCTGGCGCGCCTGCACATATTTGACAATCTCTTTGCGCCAGGTGTACACATCACGATAGGTCATCAGCGAGAAGGGCGCGACCTGACCGGGGCGATGGCACGGCTGGCAATATTGCTGAATGATCGGCGCGATATGTCGGGCGTAGGTGATGGGCGCGGACGCTTCCGCCTCGTCTTTGAAATGGATCGTGCAGCCGAAGGTTTCGGTCGCGGCGGGCTTGACAGGCTTGCCCTTCAGGATTGCCTCCAGCGCGTTACGCAGGTAGGGCGTGCGCACGCGGTTCTCGTAGCGGTTGTCATCGATTGCGCCCCGATAGCGCAGAACGCCTTTCTGGTCAATCACGAACGCCTGCGGGGTCATCGTGGCGCCGAGCTGGCGTGCGAACTTGCCGTTGGGGTCATACACCACAGGGAATTTGAGCTGCCATGCTCGCACGCTCTGGCGTACCTCCTGCTCCGTGTCGTCATAGTTGGTGTAGATGCCGATGATCTGCACGCCGCGTCTGGCATAGCTCGCATAAAGTTGATTGAGGCGCACGGCGTAGCGCTGGGCGGCGGGGCACTTCGCGCCCAGAAAGACCAGCACCACTGGCGCTTTGCGTGTAAGTTCGTTCAGGCGATAGGTGCGACCGTTCAAATCGGTGAAGGTGAGCGGCGGCACGCGCGTGTTGAGATTAACGGCTTTGGGGGCTTCGGTCAACACACGGTGCTTCTTGCTCACTTCGGTCGGCGTCGCCGTTGCAACCCGTCGACTGGGTTTGTCGCTATCCGTTAGCTGGGGCATCCAGAACGGAAACGCGCCCATCATCAATGCCAGCCCAATCAGCCACGATGCTCTCATTTTGATGCCCTCCAACCTGCTGGTCAGTATACCATGTTTCGACGCCGATGCACCGATTCCGTTCGCTTTTTTGCCGCCGTTTTTCCCTCCCGACGCGACGGGAGGGGGACAGGAAGGTGGAAACAGGAATGAGATAATCAAACGACGAATAATCCACCATCGGGTAAACTTCCATGCAGGAGTCGGGAACCAGGGAGCGAATCCTGCTATCTGGGGAGGAACCCATGAGCCTGAATGGTTGTTTTCGGCACATGCGACGCACGATTGCGTGGCTTGGAGCGGGCATAACGGTCAGCCTCGCGCTGACCGGTTGTTCGCCAGAGAGTTCGGGAGGCGGCACGACAACCATCAGCGGCAACGCCCCTCTGCTGCTGGTTATCGTCATCGACTCGACGGCTTCCGCCGGCAGAGATAAGGAGATGTGGCGGAACACCTTCAAGGCGCTCACCCGGAACTATCTGCCTGAAAACGCCCGAATTGCCTTTGTCCGATGCGACCATCAGCCGTTCGCTACCAAGGTGCTCGTGTGGACGGGCTTCAAAAAGGAGCGCGAGGCGGTCGAGAAAGCCTTCGAAGAGGCGTGGCAGGCTCAACCCTGCGGCACCGACGCTAACGGCAACGAGACCTACTGCGGTACCGATGTGGTAACCGCCTTTGAAATGGCTGTCGCCTATGCCACCAAGCCCGAAAATCAAAACATCCCGCGCAAACTTATCATCGCCTGGAGCGATATGCGGGCGGACCCCTGCCAGACAAAACACAGGCAGTTTCGAGACCCTCTGCAATACCGCTGGGATCGGGAGCAGACCAGGGACATCGAGCTGGTGATTCACGGCGTGCCGCTGGAGTTGCATCCGAAGCTGCGGGAGCGGTGGGCAAAGGCGTTCAAAGCGTTTCGGCTCTACATTCCCGGTGAAACCATCGACATTCGCGAACACTGCGGCTTGCAACCGATAGAGACAGGAGGTTTTTAGGAGGTGCGATTATGATTAACCAACCGAGTCAACAGGAGCAGACAGCTTCGCTGACGGCAGCGAACACGATGTACGCGCATCTCAATCGGGATCACACGCGCCTGTGGTTCTTTGCAGTTCTCTGGGCGCTCCTGTTAGTAGGGCTGTCGCTGATTTTTGGAAGGCTTACCATCGCCGCATTCCAGAGAATTGGCGCAGACCCGAATACTGCCTTCCTGCTGGGGGTTGTGCTACACATCCTGCTCGGAATAGCCAAAGCGAGCTGGCAGTGGGCGATAGACCATCGACGCTCGCCTCTGATTTACCAGCTGGGTGTTCTGCTGCTGGTGGGCGCTATCATCGTGGTCGCCTACTTCCGTGCGCAGCTCCAGATCGAGCTGGGAAGCCCCCCTCTGGTAGCCTACCTGGTAAGCGCGTTTATTGCATTGCTCGAAATCGTCGGTCCGCTGGTGGTGGGCACATTGCTCGGCAATGTCGCCACGCGCATCGCAAAAGTTCAGAGAGACCGTACCTGGGCGGATCAGTTCCGAAACAGTGTCAGCGTTTCCCTGAATCCCCTCAAGGAGTGGCAAGACGAGGGCATCAATCTGCGCGGGCGAATAGCCAAAAATGAACGCCTCATCGAAGAGGCGAAACTGAAGCGCGAACAAGCCCTCGCTCAGCACGACCACGCCGAAGCGCGACGGCTTGAGGAGGAAATCGGGAAAGCCGAAGAAAATATCCAGACATACAGGCATCAATACATACTTCTGAGGCAGCACTACCCGGGCACGAATGTTGACTTCGATAGAGGCGTTGAAGAAGCCCTCAAGGCGTCGCAGGGTAGCCCGCTGGCTGTTGACGAACCCTGACGCCTATCATCGGGAGGCGGCGGAGTGCGCAGAGACCCGTTTGAACAACGCGAAAGCCTGCCGCAGGTCGCCGCGCTGAAATACTTCACCGACCGCGAGGAGGCGATTGAGGCATTTGAGCGATACCTGCACGCGCCCGCAGGCACAGACCTGCGCGTGCTGACCTTCTACGGCGTGGGCGGCATCGGCAAAACCACGCTCGTGCGCAAACTGTGCGACGACCTGCAGCAAGCCGGAATCTCCCACGTTCGATACGACCTCTCAACGGTGCGCGACCAGACTCAGGCGTACCGTGAGGCGCTGCTCCAGATGCGCTGCGACCTAGAGAGCCAGTTCCGCATCCCGTTCCCCCGCTTTGACCTGTGCCTTGCGGTGATTCTGGCGCGTGAAGGGGGCGAGCCGCCGCCTCTGGTGCGCACTAACCCCATCCTGAGCGACGCCCTCAGGTTCGCCACGGGCATCCTGCAGGCGCCACTGGAAGGGCTGGGCGGACTCATCGATAAGACCATCCGAAGATTCAGCAAGCTGGAAGAGTATGTGCGCAGGGTGTTCAAAACTGACGATATCATCCACCTGCGTAGCCTCGCCCTGCGCGATGACCAGAGCCTGTATGAGGAGCTCATCCGACGCTTTGCGCAGGACTTGAAGGAGAACCTGCCCCCGCGCGAGGGCAAAGCCTGTCGGGGCGTGCTGTTGCTGGACACCTACGAGGCGCTCTGGTCGGGGCGCGAGGTTCACACCGCGCGGGGGCGACTGCTGGACGAGTGGGTGCGCCAGCTGGCAGAGTATTGCCTCGACGCGGGCGTGCTGCTGGTCATCAGCGGGCGCGACCGCCTGATGTGGGATGAAGATAAACCCGACTGGCGCGACTGGCTCGACCAGCACCTGCTGGGCGGGCTGTCGGCGCGGGATGCGCAAACGCTTCTCGCCAGATGCGGCGTCGGTCCGCCGCCCGACAATCAACCCACGCCGCTCCAGCAAGCCATCATCGAGTGCTGCGATACGGAGCCAGGACCCGACATCAGCTGCCATCCGCTTTATCTTGCGCTCTGCGCCGAGATTGTGCTGAACGAACGCCAGAACAGCGGCGTTGACCCCAAACCTGAAACCTTCCGCAGTATTCCCAGCGAGCAGGTAGCCAGCGAGCTGGCGAACCGCTTCCTGAAGTCGCTCCACAATCGGGCGATGGAGCTGTGGGTGACGGAGTTGAGCCTCACCCCGCGCTTCGACGAGACCGCCGCGCTCGCGCTCGATAGCGAACGCAAACACCACAACGGTCGGGCAGGCTGGGAGCTGCTGACCCGCTTCTCCTTCGTGGAACCGTTGCCCGACGGCTTCTACCGCCTGCACAAGACGATGGCGGAGGTGTTGCAGGCGCGGCTGGCGCCCGATCAGGCGCAAACGCTTCACGAATGGTTTGCGAGCCACTGGTCAAGGCGTGAGCAGCTCGCGCTGGCGTGGTTCCACCGCTGGCGGCTGAACCCCGAAGCGGCGCTGAATGAGTGGCAAAAAGCGCACAAGTCCGCGCTCAAGGAAAGACGAATCAGCGAGGCGCGAGCGCTGCTGGAGTGGTGGCAGGAAATCGCGCTGGACGAAGCGGAGCGGAAGCGAATTGGCGACGAACTGTGGGCGGATGCGCATCATGCACTCGGTTACGCGCTCCGGGAAACACCTATCGCGCCATGCGCGCCTGCCCTGACCGCCGCCATCGAACACTATCAGCACGCGCTTCGGGTCTACACCGAGACCGACTTTCCAGAGGATTGGGCGATGACCCAGAACAATCTGGGAAATGCCTATTCAGACCTGCCGACGGGGGATCGTTCGGAGAACCTGCGCAAGGCGATAGAGTGCTACCTGAATGCGCTGAAAGTCTGCACTGAAACCGACTTTCCCTATGAGTGGGCAAGGACGCAGCACAATCTGGGGGCTGCCTATGCCGACCTTCCAATAGGAGATCGTTCGGAGAACCTGCGCAAAGCAATTGAATGCTATCAAAACGCCCTGCGGGTCCGCACCGAAACCGACTTTCCAGAGCAGTGGGCGGACACACAGTACAATCTGGGGCTGGCTCTGGCACTTCTGGCTCAGGAAACTGGGGACGCTAATCTGCTTCAATCAGCGAAAGCCTGTTTTGAGGCGGCGGCGCGGGGCTACGAAGCGGTTGGTTTGCGCGAGGATGCCGAGGAAGCAAGAGAGCGCGCCGCCGCGATAGAGGCGATGATTCAGGGAGTATGAGGCGGGGTGCCCAGGCCACACCCGCCAGCGCCGGTTGGCTGGTTCAGTGGGGACAGGGCACTACATTCTGCGGCTGACCCTGCAGGAAGGCTTTCAGGTTCTGCAGGGTGGTGTCCAGAATGCGCTGCACGGCTTCGCGGCTGTTGAAGGCGATATGGGGCGTGAAGACCACATTCTCGCGGCGCAGCAGCAGGTACGCCTGCACCACCTTACGCAGCGTCTGCTCGGCGACGGGCGCTTTCAGAAGCGCGCTCTCCTCCTTGATATACTCCTCGCCCTCAATCACATCCAGCCCCACGCCTGACAGGATGCCCTCGTCCAGCGCCCACAGCAGGGCTTCGGTGTCCACCACGCTCCCCCGCGCCGTGTTAATCAGCAGCGCGCCGCGCTTCATCTTGCTGAGCGTGTCGCGATTGATCAGATGATGGGTCTCAGGCGTGGCGGGTACATGGAGCGACACGATGTCCGATTCACGCAGGAGCGTCTCCAGATCGGTGTAGGTGAAGCCCAGCACCTCTGCCAGCAGGGGTTGGGGGCGCACATCGTACGCCAGCACGCGCATGCCGAACCCGCGCGCGATGCGAATCACATGCAGCCCGATATTGCCCGCGCCTACCACGCCCAGCGTTTTACCGTAGAGATCGAACCCGCGCAGCTCGGCAAGACTGCGCGAGGGGTGCTGAAGCCACTCCTGCACCGCTCGCAGCCGCCGCGAGAGCGATAAGATGAGCGCGAAGGTATGCTCGGCAACGGTGTTCTCGCCATAATGGGGCACATTGCACACCGTGACGCCCCGCTCCCGACAGGCGTCCAGATCGATGTGGTCATAGCCTGTGGACATAGTGAGGATCAGGCGCAGGCGCGGCAGCCGATCGATAATCTCGCGGGTCAGTTTCGTCCACACGAAGACGGCGATTGCCTCGCAGTCGGCATAGCGCTCGCACAGCTCAGGGGTCAGATGCCCGGTGCTGAACTCCGCCTGCACGCTTGCGGCAAGCCCCCGCTGAGCCAGACCGTTTTGCAGGTAATCTGTCTGCCACTCCTCCAGATCGAAGAAGGCGATTCGCATCGGCGCTGCCTCCGTTTCAGAGATAGGGCTGAATAGCGGTTTTGAGCGCGGTCTGTTCCGATTCGGTGAGGTTGCACAGGGGCGGGCGCACATGGCTGAAGGGTAGCCCGCGCAGGGTGAGCGCGTATTTGAAGTTGGCGGGTGCGGGGAAGGCATCGATGGCGTCGGCAGCCTCGTCGATGAGTTGCTGTAAGCCGCTGGCGTCGCGCCCCTCACAGAAGGCGCGATAGGTGGCGACCATGCGTTCGGGGAACACATTTGCCAGCCCGCTGATGCTGCCTGCACCGCCGCCCTGCAGGTTGCTCAAGAGCAGCTTCTCCTCGCCGACCCACACCTTCAGGCGCGGCGCAAAGCGCAGATACGCCCCCAGCGATTCGGCGTCGCCCGAGCTATCCTTGACGCCCAGCAGGTTCGGAAAGTTCAGCAGGGCTTCCACCAGCTCGATGGGGATGGGCGTGCGCGTGAGTTGTGGAATGTTGTAGAGAATCACGGGCAGCCCGGTTGTCTCCAGCAGGGCGCGATAGTAGGCAATCAGCCCCTGCAAGGGGGCGCGGTAGTAGAAGGGTGGGGCGACCATCAGCGCGTCGCAGCTGGCGCGTGCCGCCGCGCGTGCCAGATAGAGCGCCTCTAACAGGCTACAGCTCAGGATGCCCGCGATAATGCGCAGTTGCCCGCGCGTGCGCGACGCCAGCTCGTACAGCGCGACCTTTTCGGGCGCGCTGAGGGAGGGTCCCTCGCCCGTCGTGCCGCCAATCACCGCGCCCTGCACGCCCGCTGCCTCCTGAAACGCCAGCAGGCGAATTAGCAACGGCTCATCGATCGCGCCATCGCTGGTGAAGGGGGTGAGCAGCGCCGTATAGATGCCGCTGGATAATGGTTCCATCGCTTTTCAGGGGAATGGGAACCAGGGGCGTGCTCTCAGGAAGGCGAACAGCCCCTCCCAGTAGCGTAATTGGGCTTGCCTTTCCTTCAGCTCGGCTTCCATCTTCAGCAGCTCCAGCTGGGCTCGGGTTTCGGGCGGGATTTCCATTGCACGGGCTTCCTGCGCGAGTTGATCCATCTTGACCAGCTCGCCGTGATCGACCCATACGCCCCCACACTGGTCGCAGCCGTCCAGCGCGATGTTGCTGGTGTAGAGGTAGTTATAGCGATACATAGGCACGCGGCACACAGGGCAGGGGCGATCGCCCGCGCCCTCATAGCGCTCGACAGTCGGTTGATAGAGATGCTCAATTCGGGGTAGCACGCCGGGGTCCAGCTCACGCAGGCGCGGCAGTTCATCGGCATCGAACCAGATGCCCGCGCAGGTCGGGCACACATCGATGGTGATGCCCAGATGGGTCTGCGGCACAAGGTTCACCTGACATACGGGACATAATCGCTCTCGGCTCTCCATACCTCACTCCTTCAGTTGTTGACCTGCACGGATGCGTCGCCCCTGCAGGCTTATCTGGCTGCTTGCCTGCACCGTGCCCGAGGTCATCACTATTGTACCCTGTTCTTTGCGTGTCCAGCCCGTGCGACAGTCCAGATAGCAGGTGAGGTATCCCTGCACTCTGGGCAGCGAGTCGGGCGGCGATTCAAGCGTTGCTGTGATTTCGTAGCATGGTACGCGGTTGATAGGCACGATGGCTTTCAGCTGGCAGCGGGCGCGAATTTTGAGGCTTCCGAGCTGGCTCTCGCGCTCCCACTGCTCGCCGATTCGCACCGCTTTCGGCGGCATCAGGCGTGCGCTGGAGGAGCCGAGCGTCAGGACAGCAGCATTATTGATGAGCGGTGTCTCCTCACCTTGCGGGCTGATACGCCAGCGGGTACGGACAGGGATTGTGCCCAGTGGCGCCGCGCTCTCCCGCAACGCCCTGAGGGTCTGTGGGTCCGCTATCAGCACGCGCTCCACAATCGCGCTGCCATCAGGGTTCACCTTCTGAACCGTCTCGGTGTAGCGCAGGTTCAGCGTTGCGGTCTGATTGCCCAGCTGCAGCGATTGAACCAGATGGTACTGCCACTGCTCGCCAGCATGCAGCTGACGGGTGATGGTATAAGCAGGGAACCGCCACTGATACGCCAGCCAGCCGCCCGCGCCCAGCAACGCGCCCGTCAATAAAACCACACCCAACCCGCGCCACCGATGCATCGAAGGGAATTGTACCCCTTAGAACTCGCAAAGGAGGTTGCCGAATCATGCAGATGAAGCCCGGCATAGGGTATAATCCGTTACAACAGTGCTGGCAAGCATGCGCGGAGGTGATTGAGCAATGGCTAAGACTGAGCAAAAGCCGACTGAGATGGAGCGGGAATTTATCGAGGTGCGCGAATCGATTGAGCATGCGCACCCTGAGCTGGTAGAAAGTTATACAGATTTCGTATGCCGATACAAAGAGTTTCTTAAAAGCTATCGGCGGTTTCTCGGATTACCAGAGCCACAGCAAGGAGAGGTTAAAGCAGAAAACCGATGGAATCCATGAGCTTTCCCCAGCAGACTCCGCTGTATTATGCCCTGCACGCAGAGCGCTATCAGCGCAGAGAGCTGATCAAAAGTGTGCAGGCATTCACTGAGCGGAAATTAATGGTTTACTTCACAAATGTGCTGCATTCGAACGCAGCTATTAACCAGCAGGATGTGGCGCCGTTTCAAGAAATGATTTATGATTGCATAAATCAAGGTGCCAGGAATGTAGATTTGCTTATTCAAAGCAGTGGTGGTGACATCGACGCTGCTGAAAAGATTGTCAGCCTGATCCGAGGTCAGGTGGAATCGCTGCGTGTTATCATTTCCGAGCGCGCAAAAAGCGCAGCTACGCTGATCGCCCTTGCTGCCGATGAGATTTTAATGAGCGACACCTCAGAACTTGGTCCTATCGATCCGCAAGTGGTTGTTCAAACCGCCACTGGTCAGCCTGTTATGCGACCAGCACAATCGTTTCTCGACGGGCTAAAACGCATTCTGCAGGAAACCCACCAGGCAGGAGTTTTAAATCCGGCGTATTACCCTATCCTGTCCCACCTCGACCCTGCCCTCATCGACTTTTGCGAAAAGGCTATTGCACGCTCCAAACAGTTCGCGCAGCGCTGGTTGGAGCAGCATATGTGCGCAGGTGATTCACAAAAAGCAGACAGCATTGCCCGTCAGCTCTGTGATGTGGAACGATACGCCTCTCACGGCGCTGTTATTAACTATCAGGAAGCCCAATCCATGGGTTTGCGAGTCAATTATGTACCTGCGAATCAGCCCTTATGGGAAGCGATATGGCGGTTACATGTTGCTTATGAGATTTTTATTTATAAAAATCAAATATCAAAAATATATGAAACGGATCATGTATCAATTATTTAGACATCAGGAGGCGGATAGATGGCGATTCTGGTGGATGCGAACTCGAAGGTGCTGGTGCAGGGTATCACGGGGCGCGAGGGTGAGTTCCACACGCGCCAGATGCTGGAGTACGGCACACAGGTGGTGGCGGGCGTCACGCCCGGCAAGGGCGGCACCGAGGTACTGGGCGTGCCCGTGTATAACACGGTGAAGCAGGCGGTTCAGGAAACGGGCGCGAATGTCTCCTGCATCTTCGTGCCTGCGCCCTTCGCACCCGACGCGATTCTGGAAGCCGCCGACGCCGGCATCGAACTCATCGTGTGCATCACCGAAGGAATCCCCGTTCAGGACATGATTCGGGTGGTCAACTACCTGAAGCGGTGCACGCGCAGCCGCCTGATTGGTCCCAACTGCCCGGGCATCACCACCGCGGGCGAGTGCAAGGTCGGCATCATGCCGGGCAACCTGTTCCGCAAGGGGAGCATCGGGCTGGTCTCGCGCAGTGGCACGCTGACCTACGAGATTGTGAACGAGCTGACCCGCGCGGGCTTCGGGCAGTCCACCTGCATCGGTATCGGGGGCGACCCCATCATCGGCACTACCTTTATCGATGTGCTGCCGCTGTTTGAGGCGGATCCGCAGACGGAGGCGGTGGTGCTGGTGGGCGAGATCGGCGGCTCCGACGAGGAGATAGCCGCCGAATATATTCGGGCGCAGATGACCAAGCCGGTGGTGGGCTTCATATCGGGGCGCACCGCGCCGCCGGGCAAGCGCATGGGGCACGCAGGCGCGATTATCTCTGGCGGCAAGGGCAGTGCGCAGTCGAAAGTGCAGGCGCTCACCGAAGCAGGCGTGCCCATCGCCGACACCCCTGCCGACATCCCGCAGCTGCTGCGCGAGCGGCTTGGACGCGCCGCCTCCGTGTAGGAACAGGTGAGGGCAACGGGCGCGAGTCGGTATCATGAATACTGAATGGGGAACCATCCGACGCGCAAAGAGGCTCTCATCACGGTGATCGTGCCCGTCTATAACGAGCGGGAGACGATCCAGGAGCTGTTGCAGCGGTTGCGCAACGCACCCTTCCGCAAGCAGATTATCGTGGTGGACGACTGCTCCAGCGACGGCACCAGCGAGATACTGGCGCAGGAGCCTGATATTGTGCATCTGCGCCTGCCGCAGAATGTGGGCAAGGGCGCCGCCATCCGCGCCGCGTTGCCCCACGCCGAAGGCGAGGTCACCATCATTCAGGACGCCGATCTGGAGTATGATCCCGACGAAATCCCGAAGGTGGTGGAACCAATCCTTCAGGGCGAGACTGAAATCGCCTACGGCTGTCGGTTCACACGCGGCTTGCCGAAGGGGATGCCGCTGCCCAACAAAATTGCGAACCTGATTCTGGCGTGGGCGGTGCGCCTGCTCTACCGCTACCCCCTGCGCGACGAAGCCACCTGCTACAAAGCCTTCCGCACCGAGCTGTTGCGCTCGCTGAATCTTCGGTGTCAGCGGTTCGAGTTCTGCCCTGAGGTGACGGCGAAGTCGCTCAAGCGCGGCTATAAGATTGTGGAGGTGCCCATCGAGCGGTATCGCCCCCGCACGCGCCAGCAGGGCAAGAAAATCCGCTGGACGGACGGCGTCGAGGCGCTCTGGACGCTCATCAAATATCGCTTTCGCGATTAGACGCAAGGTGTTCCAGCACGCCTCTGACCACCGCTTTCGCCCGCTCCAGATTGGCAGGGTTCACATTCGCCAGCACATCGGTCGTCCAGTGCCAGTTGGGAGGGATGCCGGGCGTCTGCTCGCACCAGAGCGCGATTGCGCGATAGCCCTTCATCAGGAAGGGGAGCGCATCGGTGTACGCGCCGGGCGGCACCGCGCTGGGCTTGAGCGACCATTCGGGGTGCTGGCGTGCTAACTGCGCCATCAGGCGTGCGAGTTCGGGGTGCGCACGCTGGCGCGGGAGCATCGCTTCCGTTAGCAGGTAGCGTGGCTCCCCCAGCCCCACATGGTCCACAATCACAAAGGTGGCGTCGCGCAGTTGCAGTCCATATTCGCGTTCGAACGCGAACGCGCCTGCGGGCGTGCCCACCTCCTCGCACCCCGTGAACACGCCCCACACCTCCACATCCGCCAGCGGCTGTTGAGCCAGCTCCTTCAGCAGGCTCAACACGACCGCTACACCGGAGCCATTATCGTTCGCGCCCTGCACCCACGGCATCACCAGCTCGCGATGCAGTAGCACGACGATGCCCCACAGCGCGAGCAAGCTGCCTGGCGCCATCAGCCAGCGGGATAGCGCGATGCCTCGCTCGTTGCCCGTTAGCCCCCACACGAGGCAGAGCGCGCCAAGCCCGTGCAGCGTTAGCAGCAGGGTCTGAATCACGAAGCTCGTCCCGAAGTTGCGCACCAGTCTGGGATGCCACAGAAGCGTCGCGCGTTGTGTGTCGATGTGCGCCATCAGCACGACGGTGTGGGTTGCCTTCTGCCGGGCAGGCACAATCGCAATCAGGTTCGCGCTTTCGCGCTGGGGGAACAGGCGCATCACATCCCATTTGCCGCTGACCAGCCCCCAGTAGAGGGCGCAGGCGGTCAGACTCATCAGCGCGGCAAGCGCGTAAAGCCACCTGTTCTGCACAAGCCACACCATTCCGCCAGTTAGCGCAAACAGCAGGGAGACCGTGAGCCATGGCAGGGCAAGCGTCGGCACGCTCCGAAACGGCTGTTCAATCGTTTTGACGCCCTGCGCCTGCAGATGGCGGGCGAGATACGCGCGTGCCTGATGCTCGCGCTCGGAGGTGGCAGGACGCGCCCCGATTGTCTCCACCAGCGCCTCAAGATGGCGATAGGCTTCCATCGGTCAGCTGTCGCACGGTGCGGGCGATCGCTGCTGCGTCGATACCGCAGGCAGCGAGCAGCTCTTCTGGCTTGCCCGAACGGGGCAACTCACGCACGGCTAACGCATGCACGCGAACGCCAGTCCCCTGTAATGCCATCGCCACCGCCTCGCCAATCCCGCCCTGCGGGTAGTGATCCTCAACCGTGATGATTAACCCGTTCGTCTCCTGTCCACAGCGAACGAGGGTGTCGGCATCGAGGGGCTTGACCGAGTAGAGATCGATCACGCGGATGGGGATGCCCTCCACCTGCAACTGCTCATACGCTTTGAGCGCCTCGTGCAGAGTGATGCCCGCCGCGACCACTGTCGCCACATCGCGCGGGCTGGAGCGCAGAATCTTGCAGCCGCCAATCGGGAACTCCTCATCGTGGCTGTAGATGACGGGCGTTTTGGGGCGCGTGGTGCGCAGGTAGGCGATACCCCAATAGCAAGCCATTTCGCGCACCAGCTTCACCGTCGCGACCGCATCGGCAGGGTACAGCACCACCGAGTCGGGGATGGTGCGCATCATTGCGATGTCTTCCAGTCCCATTTGCGAGGGTCCATCCTCGCCGATGGAGACACCCGCGTGCGAGCCGCACAGCTTGATATTCGCCCGCCCGATGCCCGCCATGCGAATGAAGTCAAACGCGCGGGTGAGGAAGCAGGCGAAGGAGGAAGTGAATGGGATTTTGCCCGTTTCGGCAAGCCCCACCGCCGCGCCCACCATATTCTGCTCGGCGATAAAGCACTCCACAAACCGCTCCGGGAAAGCCTGCGCGAACTTTTCAGCGAAGGTGGAATTCTTCACATCGCCGTCCAGCGCGTAGATGAACGGGCTTGATCTGCCCAGAGCGACGAGCGCATCGCCATACGCCTCGCGTGTGGCGACCATCTGCCCCAGCGTGTAGGTGGGAAGGACGGCTGCTGTTTCCTCACGGAGTGGTGAGTCCCTCTCCCCCTCTGGGGGCGAGGGTATGGGTGAGGGAGTTGCAGGCTGAGATTCAATCTGCGGAGGCAAGGGGCGCAGGGCGGCAGCGCGGGCAATCTGGTCGGGCGTGGGCGTCAGCGCGGCAATCGCCTGCTCCGCTAAATCGGCGGGCAGCGGCTTGCCATGCCAGCCGTCACGGTTTTCTACTGCCGGCACACCTTTGCCCTTCAGCGTGCGTGCCAGGATCACCGCGGGGCGATCCGACTGCCGTGCCTGCTCAAAAGCGTTCAAAATCTGCTCATAATCGTGCCCGTCGATGGGCAGCGTTGTCCAGCCGAATGCTTCGAATCGTCGGGCGTAGGTCGCCAGATCGTGCTGGAGCATTGTGGGCTGGCTCTGACCGAGCCGATTGATGTCCACCATCGCGACGAGGTTATTCAGGTTATAGTAGCTGGCGAAGGCGGCGGCTTCCCACACGGCGCCCTCTGCGGTTTCACCGTCGCCCATCAGGCAGTAGACCCGTGCGGGGTTGTTGTCCCGCTTGAGCGCGAGCGCGATGCCCGCCGCAATCGACAGCCCCTGCCCCAGCGAGCCAGTCGCGACGGGATGCCACACAAAGCGCGGCGTCGGATGACCCTCCAGCTCGCTATCGAACTGGCGCAGGGTGTCCAGATGCTCCACCGGGAACGCGCCCGCCTCCGCCCATGCCGCATACAGCAGCGGCGCCGCGTGTCCCTTCGAGAAAATCACCCGGTCGTTGAGCGGGTTGCGCGGGTGGGTGAGGTCCACACGCAACACCCGAAAGAACAGCACCGCCACCAGGTCCGCCGCCGAGAGACAGGTGGTGGGATGTCCCGATCCTGCCTTTGTGGTCATCCGAATCGAATGCACGCGCAAAAGGTTCGCCTTCGTCTGCAGCGCCTCCCTGATCTCCGCTGTCATCGCCGTCATTCCTGATGGCTGGAGTATACCCGCAGGCGTCGTTGCAGGGGCGCACAGCCGTGCGCCCCTGCCCATCCATGCGCCCTCACTCACTCCAGATTCGCCAGCTCTTCGAAGATGCGGGCATAAATGCGCACCAGCGTCTTGAGGCTCTCGATGGCGATGCGTTCGTCGGGTTCGTGTGCGTTGCCATCGCCTTCGAAGCCTGCGCCGATTGCCACCAGGTTCGGCATCACGCGCGCGTAGGTGCCACCACCCATCGTGGCGGGCTGGCTCTCCAGATCGCCCGTCTCCTCACGATAGACGCGCAACAGCACCTGCAGGAAGGGCGTGTCCAGCGGCACATAGAGTGGCGGCGTGTGGCGCACCTCCGTCAGCTGAAAGCCTGTGCGCCCCAGTGTCGGCAGCAGTCGCTCCTTCAGCGCGTCGATGCTCCATGTGACGGGATAGCGGATATTGAACACGCAGAGCACGCGGGCGCCATCATACTCAAACACGCCCAGGTTGCTGGTGAGCGCGCCCGACACTTCGTCGCTGTGGTCGATGCCGAGCGCGGCGCCATCCAGCGAGCGTGCCCATTCCAGCACAGTGTCCAGCCACAACTCGTTATCGGGCAGGTTCAGCGGCTGGAGCGCCTCCAGCAGGCGGGCGACGGCGTTAATGCCCGCTTCGGGACGACTTCCGTGCGCTGCCTTGCCGCGCGCAATCAGCTTCCAGCCGCTGGCATCGGGCTGCCATTCCGCGCCTTCGGGCAGAGGATATGCAGGCTGCAGAGCGCAGTTGACCACCGCTTCGGCGTAGTCGGGCACCATATTGTGTCGTTCGCCGCCGCGCGCCCACAGAATGCGTGTAAGGGAGGGCGCTGACTCCACCTGCTTCTCCAGAAAGAGGTTGGCGATTCCCTTCTCGCCGTAGATAAAGGGCCAGCCGGCGTCGGGGCTGACCCCCCACACGGGTCGCTCCGACTCGTGCGCCAGATAGTACTGCATGCACTCCCAGCGGCTCTCTTCATCGCAGCCGATGATCAGGCGCACGCGCCGTTTCAGGGGCACATTCAGCTCGTTGAGCGCACGGAGGGCATAGATGCTGGCAAGCGTGGCGCCCTTGTCGTCGGTGGCGCCCCGCGCGTAGATGTAGCCGTCTTCGATGACCGCGCCGAACGGCGGTTTCGTCCAGCCCTTGCCAGCGGGCACCACATCGATATGGCTGAGCGAGGCAATCATTTCGCTGCCCGCGCCGATCTCCAGGTCGCACGCATAGCCGTCGAAGTCGCGCGGGCGCAGCCCAAACTGTTGCCCCATCTCCAGCACAATATCGAGCGCGTCGCGCACGCCTCTGCCAAAGGGTGCGTTCGGTGCTGGCTCCGCGCGCACGCTCTCTGCCCGCAACAACCGCTGAAAATCGGCAATCATCGGCTCTGTGTGAGCCTCAATCCAGTCCATCAATCGCTCGCGATCCATCAGGCTGAATCGATTCGGCGCACAGCAGCTGCTTTCCTGTCCGATGCGCTGATAAGGGCGCGGTGACCACGCCCTTACTAACCCAGCAGAGCGTGCCAGTAGCCATGCAAGCGGCAGAGCCACTCGCGGCAGCGCTGGTGCAGCTCCGCTTGCAGACGCGCAGGGTCTTCCGGCGAACGCTCGCCCACAAGCGACATCTGCTCAGCCATTGCATAAAGCAGGGTACGCAGTTCAGGCGCGACCATCGCCAGCTCTTTGCAGAGAGGGTGCAGCACACGCTCCAGCCCAAGTGCGCTCTGCTGTCCTTCCAGAAAGCGCATGAGCTGCTGATGGAGTTCCATAACGAACTGCAGTCGCTGAAGCAGCTTTTTGGAAGGCTTATCGGGTTCAGCAAGGTAGCAGCGCAGGCGTAGAACGCGCTCACGAAACTGCTCTTCATCCAGATTAGCGCTCTCTTCACCAAGACCTGCCCACTCCAGAAAGGGCTTTAGCTGCGAATCGCGCATCTGGACAATCGCCTCTTCAACCTTCGACCGATCGACCATCCATCCCGGCAGGAGCAAATAAGCATCGAGAAGCGCTTCAAGCTCCCGTCCCCTGTCGACGCAATACGGACACCGGTGATCCCACCAGAACATCAAAGGTGCTTCGATCACCACCACTATTTTACCCCACCCGGAACACCGTCCATTGAAGGCAGGAATAACTATTGTCAGGTACGAAACAGCCTTCCATGCGACGCCAGTGGATACTGCTGATGCTCTGGTTTTGCTGGGGGCTGGGGCTGGCGCAGCAGCCCGGTCTTCAGCAGGAAATGGATCGACTGTTGAGCGTCGAATGGCTGAAGTACGGCTTCTGCGGGATTGTGGTTCGCGACCTGCGCACGGGCGAGACGCTCTACCAGCGCGAGTCGGAACGGCTGCTGATTCCCGCCTCCTGCACCAAGCTCGTCACGACCGCCGCCGCGCTCCAGCTGCTGGGCGCCGACTATCGCTATCGTACACAGGTGTGTATGCGCGGGCGGCTGGAAACAGACGGTACGCTGAAGGGCGATCTGGTTCTGCGAGGTGGAGGCGACGCCACACTGACCCTCAACGACCTGAAGCAACTGGCGCAGAAGGTGCGCGCGGCAGGCGTGCAACGGGTGGAAGGGCTGCTGCTGTACGACGACTCGTGGCTGGATGCCGAGCGCTACGGCTTCGGCTGGAACATCGATGATGAGCCGTTCGGGTATCAGGCGCAGATGAGCGCGCTCTGCGTGGAGCGCAACGCGGTGCGCCTCTATGCCCGCCCTGCCCGCCAGCTGGGCGAGCCGTCCCAGCTTCGGCTCGACCCGCCCACCGACTATGTGCAGGTGGTGAACCTGACCCGAACGACCGAGCGCGGCTCGCCTGCACGCCTTTCGGCAACACGCCTGCACGCGCTCAATCGGCTGATTGTGTCGGGCACCATCCCGCTCGGCTCCGATGAGGTGCTGATCGGGCGCTACTCGGTGGAGAACCCCTCCCGATTCACAGCGGTGCTGTTTCGGGATACGCTGCACGAGGCGGGAGTGGTGATTTCGAACCGAATCGCGCCCCTTTTGAATGCCGACCCATCCGCCGAGCAGCTGATTGCCGAACAGCTGTCGCCCCCGATGCGCGAAATCGTTGCGCTCATCAACAAGCCGAGTGATAACCTGTTAGCCGAGACGGTGCTGAAGACGATCGGGCGCGAGAGGCGCGGGCGCGGCACGACCGATGCCGGGCTGGAAGCCGTGCGCGAGTTTCTTCAGCAGGCGGGGCTGGAGATGGACGCGGTGAATATTGTGGATGGCTCCGGGCTGTCGCGCATCAATGGCATCAGCGCGGAGAACCTCGTGCGCCTGCTGACCTTTATGGCACGCTCACCGAACGCCGAAGCCTTCCGTGCCTCGTTGCCCGTGTACGGCGTCGATGGCACCCTTCGCAACCGCCTGCGCGACACACCCGTGCAGGGCAACGCCTTCGCCAAAACAGGCAGCCTCTATCGCGTCAGCACCATCGCGGGCTATCTCAGAACCCGCAGCGGGCGCGAGCTGGTGTTCGCCATCCTGATGAACAACTACACCGCCTCCGGCAGCGACGCACGCAACCTGCAGGATCAGATTGTGCGCCTGCTGTGGGAGCGACTCTGAAGCGATTGGGACTAAAGTCCTATCATGGGCGTGCCGCGCCTTCGTATAATACTGCGGAGGTGCATTTCCATGGCACGCTCTGAACAGACCGATGAAGTATTGAATGAGCTGGAGCAGATTAAGAGTTTGCTCGGCGCGTTGAGTCAGGTCGTGATTCGGCTGGAGTCGCGCCTGAGGCAGGCGGCACAGGCTTCCCCTGAGCCGATGCGTGCTGAGTCGGCGGAAGTTCCGCCCGCCCCGGAGCCGATTCTGCCGCCTCCGCCTGAAGTGCCGCCCTCGCCCGAAGTGCCCCCTGCGCCTGAAGTGCCGCCTGTTTCGGCGCCCGAATCGGCGCCATCGGCACAGCCCGCGGCAGGCGCGAGGCGACCGCCATCCCCGCCCCCATCACCCGCGCGACCCTTCGCCTTTGAGGAGGACGCGATGGCGCGCGAGCTGGAGCAGACGCTCGGCGGTCAAATCGCGCTCTGGATTGGCGTCGCGCTGCTCTTTCTGGCGTCGGTTTTCTTCCTGAGCTGGGCGTGGACGAAGTTGGGACCGTGGGCGCGACTGGCGGTGGGCTACGCGGGCGGGCTGGCGCTCGTCGAACTTGGCTGGCTCTCGCGCCGACGCTCCGCTGGCTGGTTCGTGGACGGCGCGATTGCCGCCGGGCTGGCGATTCTCTATCTGACGACCTGGGCGGGCTTGCAACGCTACGGCGTGATGCGCTTCGAGCTGGCGTTCGCGCTGATGGTGGCGACCACCGCGCTCGGCATGGGGCTGGCGGTCGGACGCAACTCGCAACTGCTGGCGACGCTCGCCGTCGCGGGCGGTTTTCTGACCCCGATAGTGCTGCAATCGGAGGGTGGCGCGGGCAAGCCGCTCGGTTTCTTCACCTATCTCGCGGTGCTGAACGCAGGGCTGCTCGCCGTCGCCGCGCGCAACCGCTGGGAAGTTCAGCGATGGCTCTGCCTGATTGCCACCTGGCTGCTGCTGATGGGCTGGGCGGCTGATAACTTCAACGACTCGGTGCGTCGCATGGTGTTCGGCTTCCTCACCCTCTATTACGCGCTGTTTCTGCTCACTGTGCTGGTGCGCGTGTTCGGTCAGCGTCAGCCTGCGACGGAGAGCGACATCGCTTTTCTGTCGTTTGCGACCCTGCTCTATGTGCCCGCGGGTCAGGGCGCGATTGCGCCCCTGCTGGGCGATTATCCGGGGCTGTTCCTGATGGGGCTGGGCGCGGTCTATCTGCTGCTGGCGTGGGTGGTGTTCCGGCTGGTGCCTGCGGATGAGATTCTCATGGGCGGGTTTGCCACGCTCGGCATCGTGCTGCTGACGATTGCCATCCCGGTGCAGTTCCGCACGCCTGTCGCCGCGCCGCTATGGAACCTTGAGGCGATGCTGCTGGTCGCGCTGGGGCTTGGGTACGGCAGCCGCCTGCTGTACGGGCTTGGACTGGGGCTGTGGGTGCTGGCGTCGCTGCGCACGCTGGTCGCGCTCAGCGAGCCGCCGCATCTGGAGCGGATCCTCTTCAACGAGCGCGGCGTCGCCCTGCTCACATGGACACTGGGCATGATGGTGAACGCGCTGATGGCACGCGCGAATGCCCTTCAGCAAGCCGATTCACCACTGGATCGTCTTTTCCCGCGCGACGCGCTCGGCATCCTGACAGGGCTGGCGGCGCTGTTCGGCGCGGTCGGGCTGGTCACGATGGAGACCTACTACTACTTTGAGCTGATTAATCGTCCCGATAGCCCGCTGGCGCCGATGCTGGTGTCGCTGGAGTGGACGCTGTTAGGCGTGCTGCTGCTAACAGGCGGCGTGCTGAACCGTTCGCGCGGCATGCGCCTGCTGGGGCTGGCGATGCTCACCGTCACCGCCTTCAAGCTCTTCCTGTTCGATCTGGGCTTTCTGGAGATGCCCTATCGCACCTTCACCTTCGCGGGGCTGGGCATCACGCTGCTGATTGTGTCGTGGCTCTACAGTCGCTACGGCACAGCCGCCGCCGAACAGTCGCAGTGAGTAAAATAGAGCGCGGGAGGTGGAATGAATGGCGGATGCACAATCGCTGGAGCAGGCGGTGGCGTCGGTGGAAGGGCGCACCCGTGCAGGGCTGGCTGCGGTGGGCTGCGTGTTGCTGCTGGGGCTGCTCGGCGACGGGCTGTTCTTTGAGGCGGGCGTCGGGCTGAACCTGCCCCTGTGGAGCGCCGGCGTGGTGCTGAGCTAGCTGCTGACGGCGCGAGTGGCACACATGTCCCTGCAGCGGCTGACGCTCACGCTCGTTGCGGGCGCGTGGCTGTTCACTCTGCTAATTGCCTGGCGCGATTCGCCTGCACTGAACTGTTTGGCTACTGGCACCGCGCTGCTGCTTGTGGGGCTGGCAATCTATCCCTGGGCACAGAACGCCCTGCGGGGCAGCATCGTGGAGTATTGCCTGCTGATGCCGCTCTATCTGCTCGGGCTGATGATGGCGGGGCTGCTCGCGCTGGTGCTGGGCGATATTCGCTGGCGCGAGCTTTCGCATCTGCGTCCGATGCAGTCGCTGCGCCTTGTGCTGACGGGGCTGCTGCTCGCCGTGCCGTTCCTCATTTTGTTCGGCGTGCTGTTCACCTCCGCCGATGCGGTCTATCTGCAGCTGTGGCGCAACCTGTTCCAGTTCGAGTTTGACGGGCGCCATCTGGTGCTGATCGCGCTGTTCGCGTGGCTGGCAGGTGGGCTGCTGCGGCCGCTATTGTGGCGGGAGGAAATCGAGATGCGGGTGGATCAGGAGGTGCCGCGCGTGGGCGCGATCGAGATGGGCATCGCGCTGGGGCTGATTAACCTGCTGTTTATCAGCTTTGTCGCGGTGCAGATTCGCTATCTGTTCGGTGGCGCGTCGCTGGTACAGGTCACGCCGAATTTGACCTATGCGGAGTATGCGCGGCAGGGCTTCGGGCAGCTGGTGCTGGCGTCGCTGTTCGTGCTGCCGATGCTGCTGCTGTTCGACTGGTTGACCGATCGGCAGAATCGGGTTGCACGGCGCACCCTGCAGGTGATGGCGGTGCTGCTGATCGGGCTGCTGAGTGTGGTGATGGCGTCGGCGTGGCATCGGCTGCTGCTCTATCAGCAGGCGTACGGCTTGACTGAGCTGCGCGTCTATGCGGCTGCCGCGATGGTGTGGCTGGGGCTGACCCTCATCTGGTTTCTGCTGACTGTGCTACCGGGTCGGCGCGAGCGGTTCAGCTTCGGCGCGGCGGCGCTGATTGCCGCCGTCGTGCTGGGACTGCATCTGGTCAATCCCGACGCGCTGATTGCGCGGGTCAATCTGCAGCGCGCCCTGCAGGGTCGGCGGCTCGATGTGGACTACCTCACGGCGCGAAGCGCGGACGCACTGCCCGTGATTGAGGCGATGCTCCCGCGCCTGCCCGCAGACCAGCAGCAGGCGGTTCGCGAGCAGCTGCGCAGGCGCTCCAGCTGGATTCACACCCGTGATTGGCGCGACTGGAACTGGAGCCGCACCATCGGCAAACAGACACTGCAACGGCTACTCCGTCCATAGCAGGACAAAATTGCCCACTGAAGGGTATGCTATACGATGGGATCTAACGGTGATGGAAGAGAGGGCGTCGCGCGAGCTTAAAGGAGACGCCCCGCGTGGGGTGGTCACCCTCGTGTTCACCGACATCCAGAGCTATTCGGAGATGTCGGAGCGCTATCGCGGCGCGTTCCGACCCGTGCTGGAGCAGCATAACCAGCTCCTGCGGGCAATCAGCCAGCATCATGGCGGCTACGAGGTGAAGGTGATTGGCGACGCCTTCTTTCTTGCTTTCGAAAGCGCCGAGGAGGCGGTGCGGTTCGCTCTGGAAGCGCAGAGCGCGATTCTGAACGCTGAATGGCGCATCGCTCTGCCCGACGGTGCATCGGTGGAGGTACCCCTGCGCATCCGTATCGGCATGCACACGGGCGAGCCGGAGCCGATTGTCCATCCCGATGGCGCGGTGGACTATGTGGGACCCGATGTGAATCGCGCCTCGCGCATCTGCTCGGCAGCGCATGGCGGGCAGATTCTGCTCTCGTCGGCGACGCACGCGCTGATGATGGCTGTGCTGGAGTCGAGCCCTGTGTCCGAGCCCGTTCAGTTCCGCCCGCTGGGTCAGTACTGGCTGAAGGGCGTGGGGCGCGAGCGGCTCTGGCAGGTGTGGAGGGAGGGGTTGCCAGATGTTTTTCCGCCGCCGAACGCGCCCCGCGCCGAGCTGCACAACCTGACGCTTGCCGACACGCCGCTCATCGGGCGCGAGCGTGAGGTGGAGGAGCTGAGCGCGCTGTTGCAATCGCCCAATCATCCGCTCGTCACGCTGATCGGACCCAGTGGTGTGGGCAAGACGCGCCTGGCGCAGACGGTCGCCGAAACGCTGCTGGAGCAGTTCGCGGACGGCGTGTGGTTCATCCCGCTGGACGGCTTGACCACACCCGACGCGATTGCTCAGCGCATCCTGCAGGAGCTGCCCATACAGGCGCGGGGCGATGTGGACCCGCTCCAGCAGCTGGTCGCCTACGCGCAGGCGCGCACGATGCTGCTTGTGCTGGATGGAATCGAGTCGGTATCGGCGCTGACGCCGGTGGTGCGGGCGCTGGTGCAGAGCGCGGCGCACACGCGCCTGCTGGTGCTGAGTTTGAACCCGTTGCAGTTGCGGGTGGAGTATCTGTACGAGCTGAAGCCTCTGAGCGTGCCGCCGCCGTCTGCAGATCACGACCCTGCGGCACTGGAGCGCTACGGCGCGGTGCAGCTCCTGCTGGAGCAGGCGCGTCGGCACGCGCCGAACTTCGAGCTGACCGCCACGAACGCGCCCGCCATCGCTGAGCTGTGCCGCCAGCTGGACGGACTGCCGCTGGCACTGGAGCTGACTGCCGCCCGACTGGCGCTGCTGACACCCACCGAAATGCTCAAACGGCTCGATGAACGGTTCCAGATTCTGCAGACGCGCAGCCCCGACATGCCCCCGCGCCAGCGCGCCCTGCAAAGCGCCATCGAATGGTCTTACTGCCAGCTGGAGCCGTCCACCCGCGCCTTTTTCGAGCAGCTTGGCGTGTTCGCGGGCAGCTTCGCGATTGAAGATGTGGAGGCGGTGTGCGAATCGCCCAGCCCGCTCGACGATTTGCTGGAGCTGCGCCAGCGCGCAATGCTGGTTGAGCTGCACTTCAAGGACGAGCGGCGGTTCCGCCTGCTGAACCCGATGCGCCTGTTCGCACTGAGCATGGTGCGCGAGCAGCCCGACAAGTACGCCGCCCTGCGCCAGCGTCACGCGGAGCATTTCCTGCGGGTGGCGCAGTTCTGCCTGAGTCAGGTGCGAACACCCTTCGAAAGCGATGCCCTGCGGAACGCCGAGTGGCAGATGGACAACCTGCGCGCCGCGCTGGAATGGTTCACCGAGCAAGGCGACTGGGTGCGGCGAACGCAGCTCGCGCTCGCGCTCTCCCAACTGTGCGACCGACTCGGCTGGCTGCCCAGCGCGAACGCTTACCTGCAGGACGCGCTCGACTCCGCGCTCTTTTTAGGCGAGGAGTATGGCGAGCTGCACGCCGATTTGCAACTGGAACTATCCGCGCTGCAGTATGAGCGCCACGAATGGGAGAGCGCGCTGCGCACGGCGCAGGACGCGCTGGAACGCTTCCAGTCGCTCGGCTCGCTCAAAGGGACAGCGCGCGCCCACAACCTGCTGGGACTGATTGCCCTGCGCATGGGACAGCACGATCTGGCAGAGACCCATCTGCAGAACGCTCTGCAAGCCTTTATGCGGGCGAACGAACCCGTGTGGATGGCGCTCGTGCTGAACAATCGCGGACTGCTGGAGTATGAACGGGGTCGCCTGGAGGATGCGGCGCGCTTTTTACAGCAGGCGATCCAGCGTCAACGCACGCTGGGCGACGCGCGCGGGCTGTCCGAAACGCTGACCAATCTCGGCGCCGTTTGCCTGCAACAGGGCGAGCTGGATGCCGCCCTGCGCCATTACACCGAGTCGCTCGAATGCGAGATTCAACTCCATCACCAGCTGGGCATCGCGCGCGGGTTGTGCAACATCGGTGAGGTGCTGATGCTGCAGGGCAGACCGCTGGAGGCTGCCCGCCATCTCCACGCCGCCGCCCAGCTCTTCCAGCGCTACGACTCGCCCAATCGGGACTACGCGCTCGCGCTGATTGCCAGCCTGCCACTGGATGCCGCCACCCGCGCCCAGTTAGAAGCCGAATCGCAGAACCGCGCCACCGATGACCTGCTCCAGTGGGCCCGCGCCTGAAATCTCCCAGCCACCTGCGAATTCCCCTGCCGCTTCAGAGCGAGGGCACGCGCTCCCCTCGCTGACAGCAACATTCGGGAAGCGGTATAATACAGGCGTCTGGAGGTTGGATGATGAGGCGAACTCGAACGGGCAACCGATGGCACCTTCTGATGCTGATGGGGGTGGCAATCGCGCTCAGCGGCTGCAAAGGCACCATCTGGAGCAAGCAGGACGAGGTGCGCATCGGCAAAGAGGTGAGCGCGGATGTCGAAAAAGCCTACAAGCTCGACCAGAACCCCGCGCACCAGCAACGGGTGCAGCGAATTGGGCAGCGGCTTGTTGTTGTCGCCCGCGTGGAACCGTACGAATACACTTTCAAAGTGCTGGACTCGGACGAAGTGAACGCCTTCGCGCTGCCGGGCGGACCTATCTATGTGATGCGCGGATTGCTGGAGATGGTGGGCGATGACGACGACGCGCTGGCGTGCGTGCTGGGGCACGAACTGGCGCATATTAACAAGCGCCATGCTGCGCGGCAGGCGACACGCGGCGCATGGGCAAGCGTGCTGATCGCGCTGGGCACGCGCGGGCGCGTGCGCGATGTCGCCGAAATCTCCGCTGCCCTGCTCCAGCTCAAATACAGCCGCAATCAGGAGTATGAAGCCGACCGGGTGGGACTGGAGTACGCCTACCGAGCGGGCTACGACCCGAACGGGATGATCCGATTCTTCCAGAAAATGTTGCAGAAGCAAAAAGAGGGCGATAAGGGCATCCTGGCGAACCTGCGCACGCACCCGCTGACCGAGAACCGCATCAAACGCGCTCAGGAGCAGATCACGAAGCTGACCACATCTCCGCAGGAGGCGCGGCGGTGAAGGTGGCAGCGGTTGTGCCTGCGTACAACGAGGCGACGCGCCTGCCGCGCGTGCTGCAGGTGCTGACCGCCTGCGACTGCCTGCACGAGATTATCGTGGTCAACGACGGCAGCACCGACGCCACCGCCGAGGTCGCCCAGCGGTTCCCCCGTGTGCGCGTGCTGAACCTGCCTGTGAATCGGGGCAAGGGCGGCGCGATGTTCGCCGGCGCGACCGCCACCGATGCCGATGTGATTGTCTTCTTCGACGCCGACCTGATCGGGCTGAAACCAGAGCATGTGGAGCGGCTGCTCCAGCCCCTGCGGGAGGGCGAGGTCGCCATGTCGATTGGTGTGTTTCGCGGCGGGCGGTTCAGCACGGACCTGGCGCAGATTCTGGTGCCGTTCATCAGTGGTCAGCGGGCGATGGTGCGCGACCTCTTTCTGGAGGTGCCGGGCATCGAAAGCACGCGCTCGGGTGTGGAGATCGCGCTCACGCTCCATTTCTTGCGCCAGCGCTATCCTGTTCAGCAGGTGGTGCTGACGGGCATCACTCACACGATGAAGGAGGAGAAGCTGGGCTGGTTGCGCGGCACGCTCGCCCGCTGGAAGATGTACGCCGAGATTGCCCGCGCCTTCGCCCGCTACAGCCGCCTGCGCGACCTGCGCTACGCCGTCAGCCTGCGCGGCAAACAGATCGATTGAAACAGGGTTCGATATGTTTGAACCGCTACCATGCGAACGCTTCGGGCGCGGGACCGCCAGGACCAGGGAATATCTCGTCCAGCCGCTTGAGGGTTGCCTCGTCGAGCCGGATCTCCAGCGCGCGCACGATGCGATCCAGCTGCTCGATGGTGCGCGGACCGATAATGGGCGCGGTGACGGCACGCTGGTGCAGCAGCCACGCGATGGCGACATTGGCGGGTTCCTCGCCCAGCTCGTCGCAGAGGCGCTCGTACGCCTCGATGCGGTCGCGATACTTCTCCAGCGCTTTCTGCACGCCTTCGGAGGCGCGCCGCCCGTTGCTGATGGCTTTCAGCACGCCACCGAGCAGACCGCTCGCCAGCGGACTCCACGGGATCACGCCCAGCCCGTACGCCTCACACGCGGGCAGCACCTCCAGCTCCACCATGCGCGCGTTCAGATTGTATAAACACTGCTCGGACACCAGCCCCATAAAGTGGCGCTGTTTGGCGATCTCCTGCGCCTGCGCGATGTGCCAGCCCGCGAAGTTGCTGCTGCCCACATACAGAATCTTGCCCTCATAGTAGAGCTGCTCCATCGCCTGCCAGATTTCCTCCCATGGGCACTCGCGGTCGATATGGTGCATCTGATAGAGATCGATCCAGTCGGTTTGCAGGCGGCGGAGGCTGTCCTCGCAGGCGCGTTTGATGTGTCGGGCGGACAGACGCGATTCGTTGGGCCAGTCGCCCATCGTGCCGTACACTTTGGTGGCAATCACCACCTTCTCGCGCCGCCCGCCTCCTTTAGCGAACCAGCGCCCGATAATCTGCTCCGTCCAGCCCTCGCCCTTGCGCCAGCCGTAGGTGTTCGCCGTGTCAAAAAAGTTGATGCCCAGCTCAAGGGCGCGATCCATAATGCGATGCGAGTCCTCCTCGCTGGTATGCGGACCGAAGTTCATCGTGCCCAGACATAATCGGCTCACCAGCAGACCTGAACGACCAAGATGCACATATTGCATGGCATACACCTCCCATCTCAGGGCGACGATTCGCCATGCGGAGCCAATCCCCTGCAATCGGTCGCCTGTCGGGTAAAATCCCCTGCACAGGAGGCGGCTTTATGGAACCGTTCATCACGATAGAGGAGTTTAAGAAGATCCAGCTGCGTGTGGCGACCATCACGGGCGCGGAACCTGTGCCCAACACCAGCAAGCTGCTCAGGTTGACGATCGATCTGGGAGGGGAGACGCGCACGCTGGTGGCTGGCATCGCCGACACCTACAGCCCTGACCAGCTCATCGGCAGGCAGATTGTGGTGGTGACGAACCTTCAGCCGGCGGTGATTCGCGGTGTGGTGTCCGAGGGCATGCTGTTAGCCGCCGATGTGGACGGCAAGGCGATTTTGATTCAGCCCGACAGCGCGGTTCCGCCAGGTAGCGTGGTGCGATGAGCAGGCAACCGGTGTTGACGCCCGACATTCCGCAGCCCATCCCGCCGATTATCGAGCGGGTGTGGCTCACGCCGCGCCAGATTCGGCAGAAGGTGCGTCGGATTGCCCGCTGCATCGAGCGCGATTATGCGGGCGAGGTGCCCCATCTGGTAACGGTGATGAAAGGCGGGCTGTTCTTCCTGACCGATCTGGCGCGCGAGCTGCGCATTCCGCACACGCTCGATTTCCTTGCCATCACCAGCTACGGCGCCCAGTCGCACAGCGGCGAGGTGCGCCTCACCAAAGACCTCGATGAACCCATCGCAGGTCGGCATGTGATTGTGGTGGAGGACATTCTGGACACGGGGCTGACGCTGGCCTATATTCTCAAGAATCTGGAGCGTCGCAAGCCTGCCAGCCTGAAGGTGTGCGTGCTGTTAGACCGCCCCTACCGCCGCCTGATCGACATTCCCATCGACTACAAGGGCTTCGACGCGCCCGACGAGTTTCTGGTCGGCTACGGGCTGGACTGGCGCCAGCAGTATCGCAGCCTGCCGTATATCGGTATCATTAAGCCAGAGGTGCTGCGTGCGGAGGCAGGGGGCTAAGCGCGAGAGCGATGGCGATTGAACCCTCCTGCGTGGGAGGTGGAGCATGCGACTGAAAATTTATCTGGGCAAACGGGGTGAGCCGTTCGAAGTGCCGTTGCACTACAACTATTTTCTGCAGTCGCTGATCTATCGCCATTTAGATGCGCATCTGGCACAGCGGTTGCACAACGAGGGTTTTGGCGAGGGGAGCAAGCGGTTTCGGTTTTTCACCTTTTCGCGTTTGATGGGCGACTTTGAGCGTCGGGGCGAGCGGCTAATGTTCCCGCGCGGCGCGGTTCTCTATATCGCCTCACCCAACAGCCCATTTCTGGAGTCGCTGGCGCTGCACCTGCTCATGCAGAGCGAGCTGCCGATAGGCGAACAGCGCGTGCCGCTGTACAAAGCCACCGTGGAGCCGCAGCCCGAGTACCATCCCGAAGTGATTTTGAAGGCGCTCTCCCCGATTACCTTGCGCGAGACCCTGCGTCAAACGGGCGAGAAATACACCTACTACTACAGCCCGATAGAGCCTGACTTCAGCGAGCGGATTATCTCGAATCTGCGCGAGAAGGTGCGCATCTGGTACGGGCGCGACATTCCGCCTGGTGATGCCTATTGCGTGCCTTATGCGGTGGACATGCAGAAGAATTTTCACATGATTAACTTCAAGAACACATGGGTCAAGGGCTGGAGCGGGCTGTATCGGTTCCACGCGCCGCCAGAATATTTTGAGATAGCTCTGGACGCCGGCATCGGCGAGCGCAACTCAGGCGGATTCGGCTGCGTGGCGGTGTATCGAGTGGTTGACTCAGGTAGTTCCGCAAGTCCTGGTATAATAGAACATAAGGTTCAGTAAGGCAGGACATAGAGGTAATAGGAGAATGGATATGGAACACTGGCAAGAAGGTACGGGTAACTTCTGGATCGATAACGGGCTGGTGGTACTGGAGCGCCTCCTGAGCGGTGGCGATCTACCTGCAGAAGATGTAAATCCCCTGTTGCGGCAGTTAGCGAAGCAAGTTTACAGAGAGACTGGCAAGACAGCGGAATACTGGGATGAGCAGAGCCAGCGGGTTCAAACCTATCAAAAGCGTAACTGGCAGGAACCTGTGGGGCTGTTTATCAGTGTTGTTGACTCGCCCCCCAAGAAGCGTGTTGGGGATAAGGAACTTTACACGCGCCCTCCCGATGCGCTTTCGGCGCTCCGTATCAACCCGAAAGGGAATGCCGAATGCGACCTGTGCGGCGCTCAGGGTCCTGTAGAAAACGCCCGGCAGTATCTCTTCCCGTTCGTCGTAGACCCTGGCAAGTTCGGGAACTTTTATTCGGCGGCTAAGCGAGGCGTCAAGGTTTGTGCCCGCTGTGCAGTAGCGGGGTTCGCTGCGTTTCAAAGTGTGTTATGGCGCCGCCATGGCGATACCTATCATCTTTTTGTGTTCCATACCGACCTGCCACGCCTGCGCTCCCTGTACAACAGCTTGATAGCACCTATGCGCTTAGCAAAGGCGAAGGGAGGCAACTTTGCGGTGCCCTTTTCAGGCGAGTATCCCTACGAGAGCCTCTTTGCCCTGCTGTTGAGCGTTTTCAGAACCCTGCATGCACGCGAATCGACGGGGGAAACAGACCCGCTTTTAGCCGAGCTGATGGGGGCAAAGCCTATCGCTGGCAGCCCTATAGTGGTTTACGCTATCAGTGGGGAGCGTGGCAAAGGCTTCTCTATGAGGGCACTGGTAGCATTTGATCAGTTTCAGCGATTTTATCGGCTTTACACCCGCTGGATAGCGGTGCCCTCTGAGGCAAACGGCTCCCACGAAGTAGTGGCGCGGGTGTTCCGCCAGTTTCAGCATCGTCGCCAGAAGAAAACGGAGACCCTGTGGCGTGAGCATGTCTGTTCTGCCATGCTCAGGCAGACAGACCCTGCGCCCGCTATAGAGGCGTTCCTTTACGATGTGAGCGTGGAGACCAGGCGCGCGCTCAGATACGGCACACTGGAAGTGCTACACATCTATCTGCAGGAGGTTCTCAAAATGGACGAGAAGCTGCTCAACATTATCCGCGGCTTCGGCTATGAGCTGGGTAGGATAGCCGCTGAGAAGTCGGAAATGGGGCTGCTGTATGCCCTGCGCAATGCGAAAAACCTCGACCAGTTCCTGGAGGTGCTGAACCAGACTCAGTTCACCCTGGAGAGGACCATCAACCCGGATTTGCTTCGCGTGGAGCCAGGCGAACGGATTGCGGGAGCGCCATGGAACCGTGTGAAGACCTTGCTGGCTATCCACGCGATGAACGCCTATCTCCGCACGAAGTACCCCACTCAAACGCAACAGGAGGGAAGCGATGAGTAAAGCGATTACACTCACCTATCTGGTGAAAGCGTCGGCAGCGAATGTGAACGCCTCCCATACGGAAGGCAATGTGCAGACCATCAAGCGCGTCACCCTGCCAGATGGAACCGTGCTGCCCTACATATCGGGTCAGGCGGTGCGCCGTATGCTACGCGATCGGCTGGCAGATCTTGGCTGGCAGCTCTCTGAGCCATTTGCACAGGTGAAGGAGCAAGAGGTTACGCCCCCTGCAAAACCCGAGGAGTATATAGACGAAGACCTGTTCGGCTACATGGATGCCTCTGGGGCAAAACGGCGCACCTCGCCCACGCGCGTCTCAACGCTTATAGGGCTATTCCCCTACTGGGGAGACCGTGATCTGGGCACACGCTCCTTTGAGCAGTTTGGGCAGACGCCTGCGGAAGGCGGCAACATGTTCGAAACGGAGCTGGCGCACTCAATCTATCGGGGCACGATGCTGGTGGAGCTGGATCGGGTGGGCGTGTTTCGCGCTAGCGAGCGCGGTAAGGGGGCGACAGATCTTGAACTACCCCCTGCCGAGCGCCGCCGCCGTGTACAGGCGTTAGTACAGGCACTCAGGCTGTTGTGGGGTGGTGGACGCACGGCACGAATGCTCACTGACCTCTCGCCATGGTTCATCGCCTATGCTCGACTGACCGTCAAAACGCCGCTCTTTCTGGAGGCGGTTCAGGTGGAGTACGAGCGCGGACGCTACCTGCTGAAAATCGAGCCAATTGTTCACGCCGCCCATCGCCTGCCTGCCGAGTGGCGCCCTGTGGTGCTTTTCGGCTACACACCTGGCTTTTTTGCCAACGAGGACGCTTTAAAAGAGGCGCTCTCAAGCGTGGGTGCCGTAATGACCATCGCCGACCTGATCCCTGCAATCCTCAAGGACATCGAAGAGGGAATGACCGAATGAGGGTACTGGCTGTTCGGGTGCATGCGCCTGTGGCGTCGTTCCGACGCCCGCTGGATCACACTTACCAGCGCACGCTGCCTCTACCGCCGCCAACAACGCTGGTCGGACTGGCGGGCGCGGCGTATGGCTTCAGTGCGGAACAGCTGTGGGGATCAACCAGCCCGCTCAAAAACCTGCGCGTGCAGGTGCTGGCGGAAAATGCGCCTGCACGCGCCACCGACCTCTGGACTCTGCTCAAAATCAAATCGGGCAAGATGGAGCGCTCGCCTTACCTGCGCGAGCTGCTCTTTGGCGCGCGGTTCACCCTGCTCTATGTGGGTAGTGACCAGCTCCTCGAAACGCTCCATGCAGCGTTTCAACGACCCTTCTATCCCCTCTCGCTGGGACGCGAGGATGAGCTGGTGGAGATCGAGTCGTGCGATCTGGTCGAATGCTCAACAGCAACACCACCATACAAGTTCTACGGCACGATTTTGCCTGGCGATTTGCGGTTGTTGAATGCGCGTCCTGTCCTTCAGGAAGGCGCTGTCCTTGAGCCTGCCGTGGTTGAAACGCTACCCACTGCCTTCCAGGTAGATGCCAAAGGGCAACGCCACCCAACAAATCGGCGAACCTTTACTTTTGTCCCTTTTTCGATGCAGGTGGAACTAATCCAGATGAGCATATCCGTTTACCAGTTTGAGAATAGACAATTTGTGTGGTTGCAGGAAGATTAGCATGAGCCTCTGGGGGAAACCTGACGAAACACTCGACGAGCATACACAGCGCGTGGTGGAGGTGGGGCGCTGGCTGGCACAGCGTCTGAATCTGCCAGATTCACTGGCACAACGAGTGGAGCTGGCATGCATTTTGCACGATGTGGGCAAAGCCACGCGCGCGTTCCAGAAGCGGATGAAAGCCGTGCGCGAGGCTTCAAAACATCAGCCCAGCGCCTATCCCCACGCGCTGGCTTCATTCCCGTTCGTGCTGGCAATAGAGAGTCGAAGGTTCGGTTCACAAACCCCTAAACTGGCTACCGCTGTGGTGCTGAGCCACCACTCCCCACTGCACCCACGGCTCTACGAAGGCATCCAGCAGCAACCCGACTTCGATCAAGACGCCCTGCGCGACTGGCTGGCACAATGGTTCACCGATGAGAATGAGCAAAGTCTGCTTCAGCGCGTTTGCGGATGCAAGCCTGGTGTGTGGCTTTATCAGGATATGCAAAACCCCGATGGGAGCCGTACTTTGATGGAACATTTCATGCGGCTTCCCGCAAGAGATTTTGCGCTGGTCAAGGCGCTCCTCTGCCTCGCCGATTGGCTCGCCTCAGCACATAAAGACCCCGCAATAGTATTCCTGTCCAACGGCTCCCAACAGGTTCAGAACTACTTGCGAAACGAAAAGGGTTTGTCATCAGAATCGCTTTATGCTTTTCAGTGTCAAGCGCGTGATGCCCAGGGTGAACGGCTTTACTTACAGGCGCCCACTGGCACGGGCAAAACCGAAGCGTTGTTGCTCTGGGCGGGCAATAGCCAGCGAATCGTCTATCTTCTGCCCACGCAGGCAACCGTGAACGCAATGTGGCGGCGCCTGCAGAAAGTTTACGGAGAAGATAGCGTAGGCATTGCACACAGCCGTGCCCTGCTGGAACTTGGCACGCATGAGGAGCCACCGCTGGATGTGCGCCTCTTCGCCAGTGTGTTCGCCAAACCCGTAACGGTAGCCACTCTGGATCAGTTTCTCTTAGCGCACCTGCACGGACGCCACTGGGAGATACGGCGAGCGCTCTGTAGGCACGCAACGATGCTGATGGACGAGATTCACGCCTACGAGCCGTACACGCTGGGGCTGCTACAGGCGGCTATAGAGAGCGAGCCACCTGCTCGCCTGGCACTTGCCAGTGCCACGCTACCCAGCCCGCTGCGCACGCTTCTGGGCGATGCCCCTATAATTGAAGCGGAAGACAGGCTCTGGCACCAGCAGCGCCATCATCTTCTCCCTGAAGGGCGCACACCAGACGATGCTCTTGACAACGCTCTCCGAAATGCTGCTAACGGCGAGCGCGTGCTGTTCGTGGTCAATACCGTGCCGCTGGCACAGGCACTCTATCAGCAAGCCGTTGAGAAAGCCCAGTGTATGGAATGTTCACCCCACATTCAGCTGCTTCACGCCCGTTTCATCTATCGCGACCGACGCGAGAAAGAGCAAGCCATCGAAAAGCCCTCACCTGGCACACTATTGATAGCAACACAGGTTGTGGAGGTAAGCCTCGACATCTCGTATGACCGCCTCTATACAGAGCTGGCACCGCTGGATGCACTGGTCCAGCGTATGGGGCGTGTGAATCGGCGCGGTGAACGGGCTCAACCCGCGCCTGTTCACATCTTGCTCCGCTATGATCCGCGCTCAGAGCATCTCTACGGGAAAGATACCCTGCAAGCAACGCTCAACCACTTGCAAGCCCTACCTGCTCGACCCACAGCGCGCGAGTTGACACAGGCGACAGATGCTCTCTATCAGTCGCTCTGGAACTGCAGCGACTTCCAGCGCGAGCTGCAGGCAGGATATCAAACCCTGAAAGAAGTCCAGCATATCTGCGGCTGCTACACTATCGACCTGAGCGATGAGCAGATGCGCCAGAAATTCACCACCCGCAAGGGCGATATTCATATTGAGGCGCTTCCCAGAGCCTTCCTGCAGGAAGCCTATCAGCTGCGCGAACAGAAAGCTCTCTGGAAGCTGCCCAATCTGCTTGTTTCCATTCCCTACTGGTGGTACTACCGATTTCCAAACTACTTCACGCCTGTTTCAGACCTGAACATACTCGTAACGGACTTACCCTACGATAGCAAGAAGGGACTGCTGCATCCCCTCCAGGTTGATGGTACAGCCGACCAATCAGAGGAATGGATTATATGAGCCTGGAACTCCTCTCTCTTCCCGAAGAGACATGGAACGAACTGGCGGTGCGGGGGTATGAGCTGAATGCATGGGTTATCTGCCCCCGAAAGTGCTGGTTCCTGCAGCGCCAGCTGATGATGGAGCCGCACTCGCCCTATGTGGAGCTGGGACGACTGGTGCACCAGGAAGCCCTGCAGGAACGCCCCAGCCGTGAACCTGCCTTCACCGAAGTGCCCATCGAGGGTTTCGCTCGCATCGACAAAATCGCAGGCGAGCTGGTGTATGAAATCAAGCGCAGTCCCCGCAAGCAGGAAGCCCACCGCCTGCAACTGCTGTATTACCTCTACCTCCTGCGCGAACGCGGGCTGAACCTCAAGGGCGTGCTGCTCTACCCCGAACAGAACCGCCGCGAGGTGATAGAGCTGGATGATGAAGCGATACAAACCCTCCAGAACGCCCTGCAGGCGCTTCAGCAACTGCGCCAGAGTCGGCTCCCGCCGCAAGTGCCGCGCCCGATGAGTATCTGTCGCACCTGCGCCTATCAGGAACTCTGCTGGTGTGAGGAGGACGACAACCCATGAAACAAACGCTCTATGTCAACAGCCACGGCACGCTCCAGCGCGACCAGAACACTCTGCTGCTGGAGATGGAAGACGGCACAAAGCGCTACCTGCCCATCGAAGGTGTCCGCGAGCTGCACATCTTCGGTGAGGTGAACCTCAATAAGCGCGTGCTGGAGTTTTTAAGCCAGAACCAGGTGATTGTCCACTTCTATAACTATTACGGCTACTATACAGGGAGCTACTACCCGCGCGAGCATTTCAATTCGGGCTATATGCTGCTCAAACAGGTAGAGCATTACATAGACGAAGCGCGTCGGCTGGACATCGCCCGCCGAATCGTGCAGGGCGCACTCACAAACCTCTCATTTGTGGCACGCTACTACCACAACCGCCAGACCGACCTGCGCGAGACGCTGAACAGCCTTCAGAGCCTGCGCGACGCCATCCCTGGCTGTGCCAGCATCGAGTCGCTGATGCAGGTGGAGGGCAAAGCGCGTGAGACGTACTACGCTCTCTTCGATCAGGTCCTCCAGAATCCCGACTTCGCGTTTGGCAAGCGCACGCGCCGACCGCCGCGCAACCGCCTGAACGCGCTCCTCTCCTTCGGCAACAGCCTGCTTTACACCACCGCGCTCTCGGAAATCTATCAGACTCACCTCGACCCCCGAATCGGCTACCTGCACACCACTAACTTCCGCCGATTCACGCTCAACCTCGATATCGCGGAAGTCTTCAAGCCCCTTTTAGTAGACCGCACGATTCTGACGCTCATCCAGAGGCGCCAGATTCGCCCCGAACATTTCGCCGAAGAGATGGCGGGCATCTACCTGAACGAGGAGGGGCGAACCATCTTCCTCAAAGCATGGGAAGAGCGCCTGCAAAGCACCTTCGAGCATCGGCGACTCAAGCGCCATGTGTCCTACCGTATGGCGATTCGCCTGGATCTGTATAAACTGGAGAAGCACCTGATCGGTGAGAAGCCTTACGAGCCGTTCAAGCCGAGGTGAACAATGTATGTAATTATGGTGTACGATGTGAATGTGGCGCGAGTGCAGAAGGTTCTCAAACTCGGGCGCAAATACCTCACATGGGTGCAGAACTCCGTGTTCGAAGGCGAGCTGACCGAGGCGCAGCTCGCCCGCCTGCAACGCGCCCTGCAAAAGATTATCAACCCCGAAGAGGACAGCATCCTGTTCTATCTTCTGCGCACCACCGCCTATCTGGAGCACCAGACAGTGGGCGTCATCAAAAATGAACCGACGCAGTTCCTGTAAGAGGGCTTTTGGGTTTTTTCCTCCCCAAAGGGGAGAGGGTTTCTGGTTTTTTTCACAGCTGAAGCAAAGGAGGCAGGTCGGCTTGAGTTGCATCGAGTTCAGGCACGGGATGCGCCTGCTACTTCGATGAGACCGAATCGGCGCGGTGCCAACCCCCTTACGGTGTAGGTGGTACTTCGGCATGGAGCCAGTTGAGGAAGGGTGTGTTCACCTGAACAGGCGACAGCTCGGCGACGAAGTTGGTGTAGGTGATATGCTCCTGCAGCACGCGCTGGATGGCGTCAAAGTAGCCCTCGCGCGTTTTGACAATCAGCGCCACCTCGGGCTCCTGCACAATCCTGCCCTCCCAGCGGTAGGCGCAGGTGATGGGGAACCAGTTGACGCACACTGCCAGCTGCTGTTCCAGCAGGGCGCGCCCGATTCGCTCCGCCTCTTCGGTTGTGTTCAGTGTGATGTAATAGAGTCGCATGCCGCACCTCCTGGAGCGATTGTACCCGTCAGCAGGGGCGTGGGGTAGAATCGGCACAGGGTGAAAAGCAATGCGACGCCAGACGGTCGTGATGGGCGGCTTTCTGTGGCTGTTAGGGACGCTCTGCTGGGCGCTGGATGACCCGCTCCAGCAGCCCATTACCTTTGACCAGCCCGCGCAGACCATCCGCCAGCTGCTGCGAACCCTCTCGGAGCAGACGGGCGTGAAACTGTTCGCTCCCAATCCTATCGGCAGGGAGATTGTACTGGTCTCTGTCAGGCAGATGCCCCTCAAGGAGCTGATGGCGCATCTGGCAACCGTGACAGACGGCGAATGGGTGCAGCGCCCTGATGGCTGCTACACACTGACGCGCACGCCGCGCGTCGTGCAGCAGCGCCGTCAGCAGGATAACGAGCGCATTCTGGAGGCGCTCAGGCGCACGCTGCAGAGCAAGGAGGTTCGCGAGCTGATCGCGCCGCTTACCCGACAGCAGGTGCGCCAGCGATTGAACGAGCTGAAAGAGCTGATGCGAACCGTCGAGTCGGAGAATCCGAGCAATCTATTTGAGACGAACTATCCCAGCAGGTTTTATGAGTTGCAGCGCTCCATGACAGTGGGCTATCGATTGACCTGGCGGCTGGTTCAACAGCTTGGGCTGAATCGCCTGCTTGAAATCCCTGTGGGTGAGCGGCGCGTGTTCAGCAATGTGAAGGGAGCCTATCTGCTGCCGCTGGGCTTCTCGCCTCGACCCCTGCTGGAGCAGTACCTGCAGGAGATTCAGATGGTTCATCAGGTGTGGAACAGCCCCACGGAGGGTATCCCAGCCGAGCATGTGCGCGAGTTCCATCAGCGCTATGGCCTGGTGGACGGCTCCTGGCTGGCTCCCATGTATCCCACCAGTCCCCTCACGCAGGTCTATCTAATTGTGCAGCGATTGAACCCCGATGCCTTCACCTGCTCCACGGAGGTCACCACCAGCGAGCTGGGTGTTCTGTCAATCCCTCAGCAAACCGATATTGCGCTGTTCGCGCTCAGTGCAGATGAAGAGGCGGCGGTGCAGGGTGGGAGCGAGCGTGTGGAGTGGAGCGAGCGCTCGCGCCAGTTTCTGGAAACCTTCCGCCAGCTGCAAAGCAGTTGCGAGCCTGTCGCATTGCCCGCGATTCTGGACCCAGCGCAGACCGAGCCGCTGAGTCTCATCCCGACCGAGGTGGTGCGCGCCTGCGCACACAAGCGCGGCAAATCGCTTGTCGCCCTGCTGCCTGATACCGTGATGGGAGTAGCAACGCTCGCGCTGAATGGCGAAACTGCCCTCGCCCAGTTTGAGGCTCACCTCAGACACGACACGGAGTTCATCGAGACCGAGCATGTGCTGCTGCTCAAGCCGAGGTTCTCTTCCTATCAGTGGGATCAGCGCACTGACCGCGCCGCACTTAGCCAGCTGCTGCGCCAGATTCTTCAGCGCGGGCACATGCAGCTGAGCGACTACCTCATCCTCAGCCGCATGGTTCGGGATCGCTTCCGCTTCGACTCGCTATACGCCTCCTATCTGGAGTTATGCGTGCCGATGGATGAGCTGTGGCGGCTGTGGGACGGCGATTTTCAGTTTATTCAGAGCCTGACGCCCCAGCAGATAGCGGCTCTGCAGGCGGGGCGCTCCCTCGCCCTGAAAGACCTTGCACCCGCCCAGCGCCAGCAGTTAATCCGGGACCTGTATTCAGGTCAATCCAGAGTTGACTCGCCGCGTCCGCCCGCTGATACCGACACCATCATTATCGAGGCGGACACAGAAGACGACATGCCCTTTATCGGCTTTGACCTGATTCACATCCTGTATCCTGACGGACTGCCCGCGCAAACCACCATTCGATTAGCCGACGCCCAGGAGGTGCCGGGCATCTTTGCGCAATGCAGGGCAGGCGTGTGGGGCAGTTTTCTGTCCCTCCGCAGTATGGCTGCCTGCCCACCTGGTAAAGAGCTGGAGACGGTACAGATTCGGACCAACAATGCGCCGCTGGCATGTATGCCGGGCTGGCACAGACCCTTTATTGTGGAGGTCAAAATCGGCAAAAACCACGCGGTCTACCTGCCCGTGAACGACCTGATGGGCGACCTGCGCTTTGGAGACGACCGCCTGATTAAGGAGGCTAAACCCATCCGCTCGGTTGACGACCTGCCCGAAGCGTTCAGGAAGAAACTCGCTGAGTACCGCAAGGAGCAGCAAGAGATGGAAGAGCTGTTCAAGCGGTATGTTCCTGATCCGAAACCCTGAGTTCACTGTTGAGCAGGGTGCGGAAGGCGTGGGCGTACTCGTCGGGCGTGCCGAAGTCGAGCATCTGCCCCTCCACCTCCAGCAGATAGGCGGGCATGCGCGCGAGCAGGCGCTGCTGGGCATCCACCAGATACCATTCGCCCCTGCCAGGGCGGTACTCGTCGGCAATCTCCGCCTGCACCTGCCAGAGTTCGGCGGGGAAACAGTAGATGCCGAAATGGGTGAAGAACTGTCCTTCGGGCAGATTGGGCGTGCACAGCGCCTGCTGGGCATACTCGCGTGTGGGCTTTTCCACCACCTGCTGGAGCCGATAGAGGCGCGGCTGCCCCGTCGGCTCACCCCGCAAGATGCCGTACCGCTCCACCACCTGCAACGGCACGCGATAGACCGCATAGAGCGGCGCCCGCAGCGACTCGAACAGCGACAGCGCCTGCTCAATCGGCGAGCGCGCCCCCGTGCGCAACGGGATATGGTCGCCCAGCATCACCAGCACAGGCTCATCCTGCGCAAACGCACGCGCACACCAGACGGCGTGCCCGAACCCGTACGGCTCCGACTGAACAATCAGTGCGATGCATCGCTGCAGGCGTCGCAACGCTTCAAAGGCGGCTTGCAGGTCAGGCTTGCGAGCGATCGCATCGCCATAGTGCGCCGTATCGCCCTCCAGAAAGCGGCGATAGACTGGCTCCTGATCGGGCGAGACCACCACGCCAATCTGTTCCACGCCCGCTTCGATGAGCGCGGTCGCAATCAGCTGCAGTCCTGTGGTGATGCGCCCGTCGCGCAGCACGAAGGGCATCAACCCCTTTGGCAACACGATGCTGACAGGGTAGAGGCGCGTGCCCAGCCCCGCCATCGGCACAATCGCTTTACGAATCACACCCACACGCCTATTATGGCACATCGGGTACAATCTCCAGCGGAGGGCGACAGCCATCGCGAGCGAGAACATCATCCGGGAGATTCTGGTCAATGTCTCACCGCGTGAGACGCGCATCGCCGTGCTGGAGAACGGGCAGCTGATGGAGGTGCGTTTCGAGCGGGGCGAGCGTGTGGTGGGCAACATCTATAAGGGCGTCGTGCAGAATGTGCTGCCTGGCATGGATGCCGCCTTCGTCAATATCGGGCTGGAACGCAACGCCTTTTTGTATGTGGGCGACATCCTTCCGGAGGCGACCGAAGGCGAAGAGGCGCCCGCCTCGCTCAAACGCGCCGACCTGCGCAAGCGCAACATCAGCGAGCTGCTCAAAATCGGGCAGGAAATCCTGGTGCAGGTCATCAAGGCGCCGCGCGGCACCAAAGGCGCGCGCGTCACCACCCGACTCACCCTGCCCGGACGCTATGTGGTGCTGATGCCCGACGGCAGCCATCTGGGTGTCTCCCGCAAGATCGAAGACCGCACCGAGCGCGAACGCCTGCGCCAGATCGGACAGAAACTGCACCCGCCCGGCTTCGGGCTGATCCTGCGCACTGAAGCCGAAGGCAAAACCGAGAAGGAAATTAAGCAGGATATCGACTACCTCACCGAGCTATGGGAGACGATTCGCCAGCGGGCGCAGGAGGTGGACCCGCCAGCGCTGGTGCATCGCGACGCCAGCCTGCTCTATCGCGTGCTGCGCGATATCTTCTCCGCCGAGGTCGCCCGACTCTGGATCGATGACCCCGAAGAGTACGAAAATGTGCATGAGGTGCTGCGCATGATTGCGCCCAGCCTGCGCTCGCGCGTGATGCTCTACGATAAGCCGACCCCGCTGTTTGAATATTTCAATGTGGAGAAGGAGATGGAGCGCCTGCTGCGGCGCAAGGTGTGGCTCAAATCGGGCGGCTATATCACCATCGACGAAACGGAAGCCTTCACCGCCATCGATGTGAACACGGGCAAGTTCACGGGCAAAACCTCGCTGGCGGACACCATCCTCAAGACCAATCTGGAGGCGGTGGAGGAGATTGGGCGCCAGTTGCGCCTGCGCGATATTGGCGGCATTATTGTGATTGACTTTATCGATATGGCGCGTCGGAGCGACCATCGGCAGGTGATGCAGGCGTTGCAGCGCGTGCTGAAGCGTGACCGTGCGCGGTTCCGTATCGGGCGCATCAGCTCGCTGGGGCTGGTGGAGCTGACGCGCAAACGCACAGGCGAATCGGTGACGGAGGGTCTATCGGCGCCATGCCCCATCTGCCACGGGCGCGGGCGCATCCCCTCGCCCGAAACGGTGAGCCTCTGGATCGAGCGCGAGCTGACCGCCCGCGCCCATAAAGAGCATGCCGAAGCCTACCTGATCGAGGCGCACCCCGACGCGATTGAGCATCTGGTGGGCGAGGACGGCGTGAACATCGAACTGCTCGAACACGCGCTGGAGTGCGCCCTGTTCGCCCGCGCCCGACCCGAAATGCCCATCGAAGAGTATCGGATTCAGGCGGGCACGCTCGACGGGCTGAAGCGCCAGTACCTGCCTTATCGACCCCTGCAGGTGGTCGAATGCCAGTTGAAGCGCTCCGCGCTGGACGAGGAGCAAAAGGTTGCGTGGACAGCGGGCGGCTACCTGCTGCTGTGGGAATCGGAGCCGCCCGCCCAGCCGACCAGCAAGGTCAAACTCAGCGAGGTGCGACGCTCCTTCGCCTTCGCCGAGCCTGTGCTGACCACCACTCCCATCACCAAAGCGGAGGTTGTGTGAATGACACCGATCGAACTGCGTCAGGTACAGATCACTTTGAATGCGCCCGTCGGGGTGCTGACCGATGCGCGGCGCCAGCGGGTTCTGGAGGCGCTGGAGGGCGCGTTCGTGCCCCAGCCCGTGCCGTTTCAGGGCGCGTTCGCCGTGGTGAACCACGCCACGCGCGAGGCACTCTTTCTGACCGACGCCCAGCTGCAGTACACCGCCGAAGGCGAGGTTCACTTCTCGCCCGCGCGCGTGGAGGACCTGCTCGCCCGCATCCGCGATGGGCTGCTGCTCGATGACCGCTTCCCGCTCATCCTGCAGGTGATTGGACACAAGGACGCGAACGGCTCGGCGTTCGAGCGCACCGTCGACGCCTTCACGCCGCTGCCGCCCATCACCATGCGCCAGTATTTTCCGGGTCTGCGCGGGCTGGGGCTGCGGATTACCTTCGAGCAGTCGCCCTATGTGTGCGATCTGCGCATCGAACCGCTCTTCAATGACCCCGCCTACTTCTACATCCAGTTCAACGCCGGTTCCCAGCAGACGATGCTCTCGATTGCGCGCGTGGTGGATGATGTGAACGACTGGATCGACCGCCTGCAGGGCGAGATCAACGCCATCATCGAGGAGATGCTCGGCGGGTAGCCAGCTCGACTCCCTCACCCGTGCTTTCTCTTTCAGTGGAGGGCTTGAGGGTGTCCGAAAATACGCGGGCATCCTATCCGCCTGTGTGAAGCCCCCTCACCCGTACCCTCTCCCCCGCGTGCGGGGGAGAGGGGTTATTTTCTCCCTCTCCCCTCTGGGGAGAGGGTAGGGGTGAGGGGCATCCTTACCTCTGGTTGGATTTTTCGAACAGCCTCTGGAGGGCTTGCAAAACGCGAAACATGGGGTATAATAGCAATGGAGGGTTCGCGCAATGAAAAAGTGGGTTCTGCCAGGGCTGTTGTTCGGAGTGGCACTGCTGCTGCTATTTGCAGCGCCTGCTGGAGCAGAGCTGCGCGTGCGCCAGAAGTTGCCCGAAATGACCCTCACCGACCTCAAGGGCAACACGGTGAAACTTGGCGGTAAGCAGGACAAGGTGTACCTGATCGACTTCTGGGCGACCTGGTGCGGTCCGTGCCGCGCCGCCATCCCCTTCCTGCAGGAGCTGCACGATAAATACTCCAAGCGCGGGCTGGTGGTCGTTGGCATCGCGCTCGACTCTGGCTCCGAAGCGGAGGTGCGCAGCTTCGTGGAGCACAACGAGATGACCTACACCATCTGTGTGCCCAAAAACGAGGCTGAGGTGCAGCGCAAATATCGCATCGATGGCTACCCCACGATGTATATCGTGGACAAGAAGGGCGTCATCCGCTACGCGGGTGTGGGCTACTCCGAAGAGGACGAGGAAGTCATCCTCAAGGTGATTGCCGACACGCTGGCAGAGTGAACCGATCATGGAGGATGGAGAGCGACGGCTGCCGCCACCGGTGATTGCGGTCGTTCGACAGCGGCTGGGCGCAGCGGCGGTCGTTGAGTTCGGGTTTGCATCGGACCTGACGCCTGAAGGGCGCTTCGGGGAGACATGGCTGGTGCTGGCGTACCCGTCCGAGCAGCAGCTCGGCTCCATCGAGCACGCGCTGCTGCTCGTTATCGGTGTCCAGCATGCACTGATTGCGAACAGTACCAGCGCACGCCTGCCCTGGTTGCGCCGTGAAACACCCTCGGACGAAGAGGAGACCCGCGCCATTCTCTATCTTGATCTGCCACTGGCTCAGGTCGAATCGGTGCGCATCACGCAGCTGGTGGGCGCGTCCGCGCTGGAGGTGGTGCTGCCCGATCAGCGGGTCATCGAACTGATCCGATTCAGCAACGCGCTCACCAATCTGTTCGGGCAGGTCAAGACGCGGCTGGAGGCGCGGCTCAATAATGAGGAGCCGCCCCCGTTCGAGAAAAAGCAGTCGGTGTGCGAGCGGTGCGGGCGCCCCATCCCCGACGATTCGCTGTCGTGCCCTGCGTGCCGCTCGCAGAAGCAGGTGCTGGTGCGCCTGATGCAGCTCGTGCGACCCTACTGGCGCTACATGGCGCTCGCCAGCCTCCTGGCGATGCTCAGCGCCGCCATCGAGCTGACCCCACCTTATCTGACCAAAGTGCTGATCGACGAGGTGCTGGTGCCCCGCGCGAACGCGCACCTGTTCGTGTGGCTGCTGCTGGGGCTGGTGGGGCTGCGCCTGCTGGGGACAGGCATCAACATCGCGCGCGGGCGGCTCAACGCCTGGCTGGGCAGTCGCATCGCGTTCGAACTGCGCTCAAAACTGTTTGAACACCTGCAGTGGCTCTCGCTCAGCTATTTCGATCGGCGTCAGACGGGCGCGATTATGAGCCGCGTGACGCGCGACACCGACGCCCTCTACGACTTCCTGGTCAATAGCGCGCCCACCATCACGCTCAACCTGCTGATGGTGCTGGGCATCGGCACGGTGATGGTGCTGATGGACTGGCAGTTGAGCCTGCTGGTGCTGGTGCCTGCGCCCTTTATCGTGATGCTCTCGCGCCATGCGTGGCAGCGCGTGATCCGCATCTGGCGACGGCACTGGTATCGCTGGTCGCGCCTGACCGCGCACTTGGGCGGCACGCTTTCAGGCATTCGCGAGGTCAAAGCCTTCACGCAGGAAGAGCGCGAAATCAACGCTTTCAATCGGCGCAACTTCGAAATCGCCGAATCGGGCGAGATGGCAGGCAAAATCAACGCCAGCGTCTTCCCGCTCATCTCCTTCCTGGTGATGTCCAGCTCCTTCGTCATCTGGTATGTGGGCGGGCGCGGCGTGCTGAACGGCACCTTCGAACTGGGCACCCTGGTCGCTTTCCTCTCCTACATCGGCATGCTGTTCGGACCGCTGAGCATCATCACCAACATCATGGACTGGGCGTCGCGCACCGTGACGGCTGCCGAGCGCGTGTTCGAACTGCTCGACACCGAGCCCGAAGTGCGCGACCAACCCGACGCGAGACCCCTGCCCGAAGTCCAGGGCGAAATTATCTTTGAGGATGTTACCTTCGGCTATGAGAAGCATCATCCCGTGTTGCACGACATCAATCTACACATTCGCCCTGGCGAGATGATTGGGCTGGTGGGTCCGTCGGGCGCGGGCAAAAGCACGCTGATCAATCTGGTGTGCCGCTTCTATGACCCCACGCGCGGGCGGATACTCATCGACGGGCACGACCTGCGCGCGGTGCGCATGCGCGATCTGCGACGCCACATCGGTGTGGTGCTGCAGGACACCTTCCTCTTTCCGGGCACGATTCGGGAGAACATCGCCTATGCGCGTCCCGAAGCCACCCAGGAGGAGATTATCGCCGCTGCCAAAGCCGCCAACGCGCACGATTTCATCATGCGCTTCCCCGACGGCTACGACACATGGGTGGGCGAGCGCGGACACCGGCTGTCGGGCGGCGAGCGCCAGCGCATCGCGATTGCCCGCGCCATCCTGCGCAACCCCAAAATCCTCATTCTGGACGAGGCGACCGCCTCCGTGGACACCGAGACCGAACGCCTCATTCAGGAAGCGCTGGAGCGACTCGTGCAGAACCGCACCACGATTGCAATTGCGCACCGACTCAGTACCCTGCGCAACGCCGACCGGCTGGTGGTGCTGGAGCGCGGACGCATCGTGGAGACGGGCACGCACGACGACCTGATGGAGAAGGGTGGCGTGTACCATCGCCTCGTCACGATGCAGATGGAGCTGAGCAAATCGCGCCTGTTTGTGGGCTGAGAGAGGTATCCTCAAAGCGTGATTGAGGGCACGCTCTGGCTGAAGGCGGGGCGCGAGAAGAAGATCCGCCATCTCTACCCGTGGGTCCAACGTGGCGAGATTGCACGGGTAGACGGCTTGCCCACCGATGGCAGTCTGGTTCATCTGCGGGCGCACGACGGCAGCTGGCTCGGCATCGCTACTTACAACAGCCACAGCCGATTTCCCGCCCGCGTGCTGACCCTGCAGGACGAGGCGATCGACGCCGTCTTCTTCGCCCGCCGAGTGCAACATGCCCTGCAACTGCGCCAGCGACTGGTCAGCGACACCAATGCCTATCGCCTGCTGTTCGGCGAGGCGGACGGCATACCGGGACTGATTGTGGATCGCTACGCGGACTATCTGATGGTGCAGGTGCGCACGCTGGGCATGGAGCGGCTCAAACCGCTCTGGCTGCCTGCGCTGATCGAGGTGCTCCAGCCTGCAGGCATACTGGAGCGCAGCGAGATGGAATCGCGTCAGGAGGAGGGGCTGACCCCCTTCACAGGCGTTCTGCACGGCGAAGTGCCAGAGCTGATCCCCATCACGGAGAGCGGGCTGCAGTTCCTTGTGCCCACGCGAAGCGGGCTGAAAACGGGTTTCTATCTGGATCAGCGCGAGAATCGGCGGCAACTCGCGCGCATGGTTCAGCCAGAGGAGCGCGTGCTGGACCTGTTCTGCTACACGGGCGCGTTCGCACTCTACGCTGCGCGTGCGGGCGCACAAGCGACGGGCGTCGATATCCTCCCCGAAGCGATTGCGCTCGCCCGCCAGCACGCCGAAATGAACCACCTGCAGGCAGAGTGGGTGGTGGCGAACGCCTTCGAATGGCTGCCCGCTGCCGCCGAGCGTGGCGAGCGGTATGACTGGGTAATTTTAGACCCGCCTGCGATTGCCAAGCGGCGCGAGCAGCGCGAATCGCTGCGCTGGGCGCTCTGGAAGCTGGTCTATCACGCGCTCCCCATCCTGAAACCGAACGGACGATTGCTGGTCTGCAGTTGCACCTACGCGCTGGATTTGAGCCTGATGGTGGACACCATCCGCCTCGCCGCGCACGACAGGCAGCGCCCGCTCTATCTGGAAGATGTCTCCTTCCAGTCGCCCGACCACCCCTTCCTGATGCAGTTCCCCGAAAGCCTTTACCTGAAATGCCTCTGGCTGCGGGCATAAGCGATTCTCAGCTGAACCATTCGAAGTAGTCAGAACTGAGATCAATCTGGATGTTTTTGAGCTGGGTGTAGAGGTCGAGCAGGCAGTGCAATCCGAGTTCGCGTCCGAACCCGCTTTTTTTGTAGCCGCCGTACGGCGCGCCGGGCGGAATCATGTTGTAGCAGTTGATCCACACCTTGCCCGCCTGAATCTGGTGGGCGACGCGATGCGCCCTGCCGATGTCCTGCGCCCAGATGCCCGCCGCCAGCCCGTACTCGGTGGCGTTCGCGCGTTCAATCACCTCCGACTCGCTCTCGAACGGGAACAGCATCGCCACGGGTCCGAAAATTTCCTCGCAGGCGACGCGCGAATCGGGCGGCACATGCTCCAGCACCGTCGGCTGGAAGTAGAAGCCCTTATCGAAGGGCGGATCGGTAAGGGGGCGACCGCCCGTCAGCACGGTTGCACCGTCCTGCCGTGCCACCTCCAGATAGTGCACCACCTTGTCCAGCTGTTCGCGCTTGTGCAGGGTGGCGAACTCGGTGGCAGGGTCTAACGGGTCGCCAATCTGCAGGCGGGCAGCGCGCGCCACGAACGCCTCGCGGAACCGCTCATAGAGCGGACGCTCCACAAAGATTCGGGTGGCAGCGGTACACATCTGACCCTGCGCGAAGAAGTTGGCTAACAGCGCGTAGGCGAGCGTGCGCTCAAAATCGCAATCGGCGAACACAATAAAGGGCGATTTGCCGCCCAGCTCCAGCGACACGGGCACCACATTGGTCGCGGCACGCTGCATCACCCGCGCACCCACCGCGGTGGAGCCAGTGAAGGCAATCTTGTTCACCTGCGGGTGCGCCGTCAATAAATCGCCGACGGTGCCCGGCGTCGGGTCGGTCAGCACATTGAACACACCGGCGGGCACGCCCACCTGCGCCATCAGCTCGGCTAACATCAGTGTGGTGAGCGGGGTGGTGGGCGCCGGCTTGATGACCATCGTGTTGCCTGCCACCAGCGCGGGTGCGATCTTAATCGCCGCCAGCCACAGCGGGAAGTTCCATGGCGTGATCGCTGCCACCACGCCGTACGGCTCCCGCCGTGTGTAGTTCAGATAGTTGCCCGGTATCGGCAGCGTCTCACCATGAATGGCGGGCGCGATCCCCGCAAAGTATTCGAAGGCGCTGATGGTGGCGGGGACATCATGCGCCATCGTCTCGCGGATGCATCGCCCCGTTTGCTGGCTTTCGGTGAAGGCGAACTCTTCAAATCGCTCTTTGAGCGCGGTGGCGACGGCTCGCAGAATCTCGCCCCGCTCCTCGTATGAGCGGGCAGACCAGTCGGGGAACGCCCGGCGAGCTGCCTGAACCGCCGCGTCCACTTCGGCTGAGCCTGCTATGGCGCAGAGCGCGATCACCTCGCCGCTGGCAGGATTGCGAACTTCATACTGCTCCGCAGTCGGATGCCATTCGCCATCGATGAACAGACCGTAGTGCCGCATCGCTTACCTCCAGCAATAGCGATTCGCGTCCTTGGGCTACTCTCCTGTCTGCCCGAAATGGAACAGCACGATCAGCAGGTCGGCGTCGTCCACGCGCATGTCGCCATTCAGGTCTTCGGCTGGGCTGTGGCTGCCGAAGGCGAATAGCACGGCAAGCAGGTCGGCATCATCGATGCGATTGTCGCCATTCACATCGCCGTTGATCAGGGTGGCGTTGAGGCTCATCAGGCAGTCGTTCACGCTCACATTTCGCACCAGTTTACGCAGCCAGTGTGTGCCCTGAAACGCCACATCGTAAGTGCCCGCCGCCACCTGATAGAGAAAGTAGCGACCATCCGCCTGCAGCACCACCGTTTCGACTCGCAGCGGGTTCGGATTGCCCGGCGGGCGCAGTTCCACGCGGATGGGTTGACCACCCGGACTGCCCTGATACTGCTCCAGGGTGATCTGCCCTGACAGGCGGTAGGTACGGTCAGGCGCAGCGCGCAGAGTATAGTTCCACGACGGCATCAGCTGGCTGGACGCCGCCCAGAACCCCACATTATCGTCATTGGGGTTCGTGCTATAGGTGACCCAGCCCGTGATCGGGAGCGGGTAAGGCAGCATCACCTCGATGGTGGGCGTGTTCGATTGCCATGCCGAGCTGCCGCCCTGCAGCCCCAGCATGCGCCCGCTCACAGGCGGATAGATCATCCAGCCCGAAGCAGGAATCGAATAGCGATTGCAATCGGCATAGGCGAACTGCGCGTCCCACAGCGTGCTGGAGACATGCATCGAGGAGAGCATCACGGGCTTGAACGCCTCGCCAGGGCGGTTATCGATGGGGATGGAGCCGCTGACCGACGCGCTCACGAACGCAATCAGTTCGTTCGGGCGGGGCGGCAGGAGGCGCACCTGCAGATTCACCCGCAGGGCAGCCATCGTGCCGGCAAGCAAGAGCACCAGATCGGCGCCTTCGACCCGGTGGCTCCAGCTCACAGGCGCTCCCTGATAGTAGCGACCGCCCGACCAGAACGCGGGCATCAAAATCACCGAAGTGCCCCAGCTGGAGCCGGGACCGCAGTTCATGCGGAAGTAGCTGCTATCGAGGTGCAGGGCGGCATACTGCGGCGCGGAACCGCCACTCTGGTAAAAAATCTCCAGCACGGTTCCCCGCACCCGCAGGTTCCAGCCCTGGGGTGATGCCGTCGCCAGCGTCCCGCCCGCGGCGAGCGCCAGCATCCAGAAGCAGCAGCGCCGATTCACTCTGCAACCAGACCCTCCACAGCCCAGTATACCGTAAGGGGGATGCAAAGGCTGAATGCCCCCTCCTGCAGGTTTCCCCCGCTTCGCGAGGGGAACCGAAGCGGGGTTTCCCCGTGCCCGGCACGAGACTCTTCCTTTGCAAGCGCGGGCTTGCATCGGTTCCCCCTGCTTGCGGGGGGAACCCCACGGAGGGGGGCACTGTTTTGCCCGGATTGGGGCGCTGCCCATCCCATTTGAGGTCAGCAACTGTACCCTTATCAAAAAGGGGAAGACACCAAACCCCTCTCCCCCTTTGGGGGAGAGGGTACGGGTGAGGGGGCTAAGATTCCCTGTGCGTGGAAGCAACCCCTCACCCCAACCCTCTCCCACGCTGTGGGAGAGGGAGTTCATTCAGCCCTCTCCCCCTTTGGGGGAGAGGGTACGGGTGAGGGGGCTAAATCCGCTCAGCCCAAATAAGAACCCCCTCTCCCCAAGCCTGGGGAGAGGGGGCACGCGGGTGAGGGCAAAACCCCTCTCACTTCTTGCGCCGACGCAGACCCAGCAAGCCTGCCAGACCGACACCCAGCGCCAGCATGCTCGCCGGCTCAGGCACAAAACAGGCGCCTGCCAGATTAATCGTGTAGGTACCTGTACCACCCGAGCCGGTCCAGCTGGCAACGACACGGTTTGGGTCAGCCGTGTTAGAGGCGTAGATACCACTGAAGGGCGAACCGCTGTAGATTACATTGCCGCCATCTGAATCGCGCGGATCGCGGTTGTAGGCACTGATAGCAATGTAATAGATGCCCGCACCCGGCAACCCCCAGGTGGCAGTGCCTGCACCCAGATTCCCCGTGTTAGTGGCGTCAGACATGTAGTAGTTAGTTGCTGCCGAGCCAGGACCGATGTAAGAGTGGTAGCTTCCCTGGCCGGGCTGAACCACATCGCCGGGTCGGTCGTCGTTGTGCCACAGGGCGTTGCCGCTGCTGTCGAACAACCAGAGCTGAGTGTCAGACAGCGCACCCGTTGTCCACGCCTTAAAAGCGGCGGGAGCACAGATAATGATCTGAAACATATCCACATCGGTGGAGCTGGCAATGGATCCCGTAATGGCGCTCAGGGACTGGTTCGGGTCGCCGCTAACCACCTGCGCGGTTGCTGGCAGATCCCCGGCGTCTCCACCGCCGTTTGTTGTCTCGTCCCAGGTCTGGGCGCTGGCGCCTGCGATCAGCGCCACAATCGCGATACTGCTCAACCAGAGTTGCGCATGTCTCATCATCGTTGTACCTCCTCTCTTTAGAGTCTGGGGGGCGCCCTTTCTGCTCCATCACGCGGATGCAGATAGGGTGTCCACCCATTGCGGATGCAGATAGGGTGTCCACCCATTGCGGATGCAGATAGGGTGTCCACCCATTAATGACTCGAAATCTGCCCAAAAGCGGACATCGAGTCATCCCTATTATACCCCATTCGGGAGCGGACGTCAAGAGGAGCGCCCTGCAAAAGGCGAAATCTGGTATTTTTGCGGGGTATCAGCGGCGCGGGCGCGGCAGGGGCTTGTAGTGCAGGATATATTCGGCGACAGCTTCCAGTTGCTCCAGCGAGGTCAGCCCCAGCTCCTTCGCGGAGGGCATCACCGTGCCCGGATGGGTTTCAGAAGGGTTGATGAGATAGAAAATCAGCTGGTCTTTGGTCCAGTGGGGCGGTTCGCTGGGCGCGAGTCGCACGAATTCGGGCGCTTTGCGGCTACCCTGCCCCTCGATTCGATGGCAGCGCAGGCAGCGATCCATCACCAGCCGCTGCCCGATGGCTGCCAGCCCGCGGAAGCGCGGCGCGGTCGCCTGCTGCGCCAGTCGCGCCCGCTCGCGGTCCGTCTCTATCTTCGCATCGACGCCCAGCCAGACCGTCAGCACGAGCAGCACGCCTGCGCTCACCAGCGTCAGCAGTCGCCGACGCGGGCGGCGAGACGGATTGCGCTCAATAAAGGGCAGCGCGAGCAACAGCAGCACGAACAGCACGGGGATCAGCACCGTGCCCAGCCACACGCGCGAGCCGCCAAACAGCACCAGCCCGCCTATCTGCACTTTCTCCAGCTGGAACAGCGGTAAAAAGTACCATTCTGGGCGCGGCAGGTAGCGGTTGTCGGTCGGGTCGGCGGGCGGCTCCGTATGCACGCCCCACAGCAGGGTCAGCCCGAACAGCAGTCCCAGCAGCACGCCCGCGAACACCATGTCCTTCCAGAGCTGATGCGGGTAGAAACGGAGCGGCTTCTCCACCTGCGCCTCCTCATCGGCTTCGGTGCCAGGCGGCATCTCGCCCTTGCGCCGCATCAGCATCAGATGGACGCCAATCAGGGACATCATGAGCAGCGGCAGCACCAGCACATGGGTCGCGTAGAAGCGCGTGAGCGTCGGCGCGCCCAGCTCGTCGCCCCCGTACAGGATGCGCTTCAGATGCTCGCCCACGAACGGCACATAACCGACGAAGCTCACACCCACGCGCGTCGCCCAGTACGCCTTCTGGTCATACGGCAGCAGGTAGCCCGTGAAGGCGAACGCGAGCGTCAGCACGAACAGGATTACACCCACCATCCAGGTCAGCTCGCGCGGGCGCTTGTACGCGCCCATAACGAACACGCGCAGCATGTGCAGCACCACCACAATCACCATCAGCGACGCGCCCCAGTAGTGCAGCCCGCGCACCAGCCTGCCAGACGGCACCTCACGGGTGATATACTGCACCGAATCGTAGGCTTCGGCGGTGGAAGGCACATAGTTCATCGCCAGCAGGATGCCTGTGATCAGCTGCACGAGGAACAGGAACAGTGCGCCGCTGCCCAGCACATGCAGCCAGCCGATTTTGCGGGGCAACGGCTCGTGCAGCAGGGCGTGCAGGATGGCGCGGTAGCCGCTGCGGTCGTCCAGCCAGTGCCAGAACCATTGCCCGTTCATGCCTCGACCTCGATCCAGAGGGCGCCGTCGCGCAGCTGATGGGCGATTCGGCGCAGCGGTCGCGGCGGCGGCTCTTTCATCACGCGCCCCTCCATGTCGAACTCGCCCCCGTGGCAGGGGCAGACGAACCGCTGGCGCTCCGACTCCCAGCGCACGCCGCAGCCCGTGTGCGTGCAGAGGTTGGACAGCACGAGCAGTTGCTCCCCACGGTTCACCACATAGGCGATGCGCACCTCGCGCCGCCGACGCCAGCCGTCCTGAATCGGCACCGTGTACAGCACCTCCGCCACCTCGCCCTCCAGCGGCAGGTCCGCTTCCGCCATCAGCGGAATGAGCTGGCGGCGTCGGCGCGTTCGCAACGGCGCCAGCAGATAGCCCACAATCGGGATGCCCAGCGCCACACCAATTGCGCCTCCTAACAGCCCGATTGCCCACTCCAGAAACGCTCGCCTGCCTATCCCGTTATCCGCCATGATGCAATCAGAGAGGAAACTCTGCTTATCGCAGGGAACGATTGAACGCTTGCAGGGGTTCCCCGCTTCGAGTATACTTTCGTGCCATGAGCCGAAGCAAAGGATGGTGGCTGCCCGGCGTCGTCGCGAGCCTGGTGGGGCTGACCCTGCAGATCACCCTCGCCGTCGATTCGGGGCAACGCTGGGCGCGGATAGTGATTCTGCACACCAACGACACGCACGGGCATCTGCTGCCGTTCAGCTACCCGCAGGGGATTGACCCGAACTCGCAGGAGGCACAGCTGCCATACAAACACGATATAGGGGGCATCGCTCGCCGCGCCACCCTCATCCGGCAGCTGCGCCAGCAGTACCGTGATCAGACGCTGGTGGTCGACTGCGGCGACTTTATGGACGGCACGCCCTTCTCCCTGCACTACTTTGGCGAGGCGGATGTCGCCGCGATGAACGCCTGCGGCTACGACTATGCCACGCTGGGCAACCACGAGTTCAGTAACACGCTCGCGCAGGTGCAGAAGCTGATTCGCATGGCGCGGTTCACCTTCGTGTGCGCCAATGCCCGCCTGCGTCGCACGGGTCAGCTGCTGGTGCCGCCGTCTGTGATTATCGAGCGCAACGGGCTGCGAATCGCGCTGTTCGGGCTGATTGTGCAGGACACGCAGAACTATCGCGGCGCGCGGGAGGGCGTGGATATTTTAGACCCTTTCGAGGTCGCCCAGCAGCTGGTGCCCCAGCTGCGCCAGCAGGCGGATGTGGTGATTCTGCTTTCACACCTGGGGATAGAGACCGAGCTGGAGCTGGCGCGGCGCGTGCCGGGCATCGATGTGATTGTGGGCGGGCACTCGCACACGCGCCTGCCAGAACCCCGCTTCGTGGCGTGGGGCACGAACGAGATTTTCGCGCTCAACGGCACGCTGGTGGTGCAGGCGCACCAGTGGGGCGGCGAGCTGGGACGGCTCGATCTGATCTGCTATCGCGCCCCCGACACGGGACGCTGGCGCGTGGTGGCATACAAAGGGCAACTGATCCCCATCACGCGCGCCATCCCTGAAGACCCGCAGGTCGCCCGCGTGGTCGCCCGCTACTGGAAGCCGCTCGCGGCGCGCTACGGGCGTGTGGTCGGCTACGCAGCGGACGACTTCGTGCAGCGCGGCGATGACCTCGCCGAATATTATCTGGTCAGCGACGCCGTGCGCGCCATGATGAACAGCGATTTTGACCTGCAGAATCTCTACGGCATCCGCATCCAGCTGGCGAAGGGCGCCATCACCTATTACGACTTAGCGCGCATGATGCCGTTCGGCAACACGGTGGTGCGGTTTGAAATCACGGGTCGCGCGCTCAAGCAGATACTGGAGCGTCAGCGCCCGACCTGCAGCGCGAATCTGCGCTATCGCGTCGAAAATGGACGCCTGATAGAAGCCACGCTGAACGGCGAGCCGATCCGCGACGACGCCACCTATCGCGGCACGACCAACTCCTACTTTGCCGAGCGCTACCTGAAGCCATCAGGCATCACGCTGATCGACACGAAGCAGGTAATGTTAGATGTGGTGGCAGACTATATTCGTCGGCAGCGGACGGTCTCGCCCAGCTACGACGGGCGGCGCGTGGTGCGATAACGATTTCTCCTTTATCCCGACCCCTCACCCGTACCCTCTTCCCAGAGGGGCGAGGGGCATTGTGGTCATCCAAGGGACACGGCTCGCAGCTCGGTGTAGCGGGCGCCGGAAGGGTGCAGCTCGCTCCGCATCAGGCTGATCTGTCTCACCGTGAAGTGCCCCACAGGTGCGGGCTGGAGTGTATCGACCACCGTCTGCAGGCGCGTCGGCAACGGTGAAGAGGCTTTCTCCTGCCTGTGAGGCTTGATTCGGGCGAGTGTCAGGTGGGCGTGGAACGGTTTATCGGCGCGACCGACCAGCGCGCGCTCCAGATGGGCGGCAATCTGGCTCATCGGCTCCGCGCCTGCCTGCGTGCCGACCCACAGCACGGCGGGGCGTCGCCAGTTCGGGAACACGCCCAGCCCGCCAACCGCCACCTCGAAGGGCGCGATGGACTGCACCGCTGCGTGCATCGCGCGCTCAATCTCTGCCAGGCGCTCTTCGGGCTGCTCGCTGAGAAAGAGCAGGGTGAAATGAAAGTTATCGGGCGCGACCCAGCGCAGGGCCGGATCGGGCAGTTGCGCCCGCAGCTGGCGTTGCAATCGCTCCAGCGCCGCCTTCACTTCGGACGGTATCAGGATTGCAATAAAGAGGCGCATCCGCCTTCAAGGATACCCCGCCGCAACAGTGTCAGCGCAACCTGCGACGCTCGCCACTTGATGGTGGAGCGGTCGCCCAGCAGCTGGTGGCGCTCCACGAGGGTGGCGGTCGGGTCGCTCAGGCTCACATAGACCAGCCCGACAGGTTTTTCGGGCGTGCCCCCTGTGGGTCCCGCGATGCCCGTGATGCCGATGCCCCAGTAGCTGCCCAGTTTCTGGCGGACGCCTTCGGCAAGGGCGCGGGCGGTCGGCTCGCTCACCGCCCCATGCTGTTCCAGAATCGTGCGCGGCACGCCCAGCTCCCGCTCTTTGACGGCGTTGCTGTAGGCGACAATCCCGCCCAGAAACACATCGGAGCTGCCTGGCACCTCGGTGATGCGATGCCCCAGCAGTCCGCCTGTACACGATTCGGCGGTCGCCAGGCTTTGCCCGCGCTCGCGGAGCAGTTGCACGACCGCCTGCTCCAGTGGGGTGTCGTCCGTGCCGTAGATATAGGCGCCCAGTCGCTCGCGCACGGCGTGTTCCATTTTTTCAATCAGCGCGTCGGCTTCGGCGATGGAGGGTGCGCGGGCGGTGATGCGCAGGTGAACCTCGCCCAGATGCGCTAATGGCGCCAGCGTGGGATTGGTGGAGCGCACCAGCTCCAGCACGCGCGCTTCGGCGTCGGCTTCCCCGATCCCGCACAGGCGCAGCACGCGCGAGCGGATCACCGCTCCGCCCGCGCGCTCCCTCAGCACCGGGATGACCTGCTCGCGCACCATCGGCTGGAACTCGTTGGGCGGTCCCGGCAGCGCGAAGAGGAGCTTGCCGTCACGCTCGATTTTCAGTCCGGGCGCGGTGCCGTTGGGGTTCGGCAGGGGCGTTGCAGAGGGCGGTCGGTGCGCCTGACGCAGCTGGCTGGGCGTTACGGTGCGCCCTCGCACGGCAAACAGCTGCTGGAGCTGTTCGCCCAGGGCAGGGTCGTACTCTAACGGCTCGCTCAGCACGGCGGCAATCGCCTCGCGCGTGAGGTCATCCTCGGTCGGACCCAGCCCGCCAATCGTGATCACCACATCGGCTCGTGAGAGCGCGTCCGTTAGCGCGTCGGTCAGCCGCTGCAGATTATCGCCCACCGTGACGCGCCGAAACACCTGTACGCCGACCGCTGTCAGCTCGCGCGACAGGAAAGCGGCGTTCGTGTCCACTATCTGACCCAGCAGCAGCTCCGTGCCGACCGAGATAATCTCGCAGGTCATGCGCAATCAGAACACCAGCGTGCGTGAGACGGTGAGCGGGAACTCGCGCGAGTAGGCGAAGCTGAAGCCGCCGAGGCTCAGTCCGGCGGTCCAGCCCGTGCGGGAGGCGTAGCCCGTGAGGATTCGGATGGGTCCGAGCCGTTGCTCCGCGCCGAGGCGCAGCTCACCGCGACCCGTGCGGTTGCCGATGTCGATCACATCGAGCGCAATCAGGGTTCCTGCCTGCGTCTCGGAGGCGAAGCCGAGGTGAACCGCGCGTCGGAACGGCTTCAGCCGCACATCGGCGCCGTTCCGATCCGTTGCGTCGATGCGCAGGTCTGGTTCAATCGCATTCTCCACCACTAATGCGAGCGTGTAGGGGATAGCGCTATCGGGCTTCCAGATGATTCCCAGATCGACGCCGGTGGTGCGCCGCTCGATGAAGTTGCGTCCGCCGAGTTCGGGGGCACGCTCGGCATCGTTGCGCGTGCGCAGGGTGTTCGCGTCGGCGAAGTAGTGGGTGTAGAACACGCGCATGGTGCGCACCCGTGCGCCGACCGCCAGCTCGCCACCCTGCAGCGGCAGGCGGAGCCCGCCAGTGATGTCCGGCAGGCTCACCGCTGCCATCGCGATAATGTCGCCCCGCGCATCGTCGGGAATGTTATTCCGGTCGCCGCTGGTACGCGCCCATGTGCGCAGCGGCTCGTTGGGCAGGAAGTGGGCGTCCACCACCCCGCCGACTGAGACGCCGACACCGTTCATCATCAGCCCGAAGTCGCCCAGCAGGCTCAGGCGTGTGTCCTCGTCAGCGAATCGGCGCAACAGTGCAGCGCCCTCCTCGAGGTTGATGGAGCTGCCCTGGCGCAGCTCGATGGCATCGAAGACATCCTCAAGGCTGGCGCCCTGAGCGCCCAGATCGAAGTTGCCCATGCCGATACGCGCACCGCGCACATAGGCAATCGCGGCGGGGTTCAGATAAGCCTGGGAAGCGGGGTTGCGCAGCACCGCCAGCCCTGCACCCCCCATCCCTCGGGTCGCATTACCGCCCAACGACAGATCCGCCCATGCAACCGTCAGCAGCCAGCCTGCAAGCAGAAGTGCCACTGTTCGCATATCGTCTTACCTCCTTTAATGGAGTTCGCAACCAGAAATCGGTTTCCTGCCTGGAAAGCGGTGGGAAAAAGGTTCGATCCCGCTCCTCCGATTGCGAGGAGCGGGATCGATTGCCCTGTCGATGGCTTTTTATATTTCACACCTGTTCGCCGAGTGCGCGCAGGCGTGTTCGGGCGCGTTCGAGGGCGAGTCGGGCTTCGGCTAACTCCTCTTCCGAGAGCGGTTGCTGGAGGATTTCCATCGCGCGGCGCAGCGCCACCCGTGCGCGGTCGGGGTCGATCTCCTCGGCTAACTCGGCAGCGTCCGCCAGCACGATCGTGCGGTCGGGCAGCACTTCCGCGAAGCCGCCCAGCACAGTGAAACGGCGCGTGACGCCATCCGCGCGGCGATACTCGCCGATGCCATAGGTCAGTTCCGCCACCATCGGCGTGTGCCCGCCCAGCACGCCGAAGTGCCCCTCACTGCCCGGCAGGCGCACATGCACCACCCGCTCCTCCAGCACCACACGCTCCGGACTCACAATCGAGAGCAGGAACTCCCGCATCATGCCGCCCCCTGCAACTGCTTCGCTTTCTCGAACACATCCTCGATGGAGCCGCACATGTAGAACGCCTGCTCCGGGTAGTCGTCCATCTCGCCCTCGACAATCATCTTGAAGCTGCGCACGGTGTCCTCGATGCGCACATAGCGACCGGGGTTGCCCGTGAACTGCTCGGCGAGGAAGAAGGGCTGCGAGAGGAACCGTTCGATCTTGCGTGCCCGCGCCACGATGAGCTTATCCTCGTCCGACAGTTCGTCCACGCCCAGAATCGCGATAATATCCTGCAGGTCGCGATAGCGTTGCAGGATTTGCTGCACGCTGCGGGCGACCTGATAGTGCTCCTCGCCCACAATTGCGGGGTCGAGGTTCTTGGAAGTGGACGCGAGCGGGTCAACGGCGGGGTAGATGCCCTTCTCGGCGATGCGCCGCTCCAGATAGACATAGGCATCGAGGTGGGCGAAGGTGGTCGCGGGCGCGGGATCGGTCGGGTCATCGGCAGGCACATAGATTGCCTGCACGGAGGTGATGGAGCCGCGTCTGGTGGAGGTGATGCGCTCCTGCAGTTCGCCCATCTCGGTCGCCAGAGTGGGCTGATAGCCGACGGCGGACGGCATGCGCCCCAGCAGCGCCGACACCTCCGCGCCTGCCTGCACGAATCGGAAGATGTTGTCGATAAACAGCAGCACATCCTGACCCTCCTCATCGCGGAAATATTCCGCCATCGTGAGGGCGGTCAGCCCGACACGCAGGCGTGCGCCCGGCGGCTCGTTCATCTGCCCGAACACCAGCACGGTCTGGTTGATGACGCCCGTCTGCATCATCTGCAGGTAGAGGTCGTTGCCCTCGCGCGTGCGCTCGCCCACACCCGCGAACACCGACACGCCCTGATGCTCGGTGGCGATGTTGCGGATGAGTTCCTGGATCAGCACCGTTTTGCCCAGCCCCGCGCCGCCGAACATGCCAATCTTGCCGCCCTTGTTGAAGGGGCACAGCAGGTCAATCACCTTCAGCCCCGTTTCCAGAATCTCGGTGCGCACATTCTGCTCTTCGAGCGCGGGGGCAGGCTTGTGGATGGGCGCGAATCGGTCGGCGTTCACCGGACCCTTCTCGTCGATGGGTTCGCCCAGCAGGTTGAAGAGTCGTCCGAGCGTGGCGCGTCCGATGGGCACGGTGATGGGCGCGCCCGTATCGAGGGCGGGCATCCCGCGCACCAGCCCGTCGGTCGAGGAGAGGGCGATCGTGCGCACGGTATCGTCGCCCAGATGTTGCGCCACCTCGCAGGTGAGATCGATCCCGCGCGATTCGTCCCTGATTTTAATCGCGTTGTAGATGGCGGGCAGCTGACCCTCTGGAAAGCGCACATCCACAACGGGTCCCATAACCTGAACCACTTTGCCGATATTTGCCATCGTTGCTCCTCCCTGTTTGAATGGGTGCGGGAACCGCACCCTTGCCTGGTCTATCCGATTTCCATGCGGATGAATCGGCGCACCTGAATGTCGGCGCCTGTTTGCTGGATCAGTTTGCCGATGGTGAGCGATTCATCGCGGTAGTAGGGCTGTTCCAGCAGCACGACGCGCTGGATGAAGCCTTTTTGCACGCGCCCGCGTGCGATGTTCTCGGCGATCTGCTCTGGCTTGCCCTCGTTGATGGCGCGCTGCTTTTCGATTTGCAGTTCCTGTTCCAGCGCTTCGGCGGGCACTTCGTCGCGCGTGAGGTAGGTCGGTGCACTCCATGCGATTTGAATGGCGATTTCGTGTGCCAGGTTCTGCAGGGCTGGCGTCTCCGCGCTGCCGGTCAGCACCACCATCACGCCGACGAGCCGGTTGTGGTGGATATAGACATCGACCACGCCGTTCTCGCCGTTGGGCACGCGGGCAATCGCGTAGTTTTGCAGGGCGATGCGCTCGCCCGTTTTGCCCATCGCCAGCTCGATACGCTTTTCGAGGGTGAGGGAGGGGTCGCTCGGTGCAGGTTGCTGGAGCAAAGCGTCCAGTTGCCCCTCCTGCCCGAAGGCAAGCACTCCCTCGAGCAGTTCGCTGGCGAGCGCCTGGAACTCCTCGTTGCGTGCCACGAAGTCGGTCTCGCAGCGCAGGTCGATCAGGGCGCCAGTGCGCAGGTCGCTGGTCACTTTGCCAGCGATCACGCCCTGATTGACCTCTTTGCTGGCGCGTTTGGTGGCGATAATCGCGCCTTTTTCGCGCAGGATGAGGCGGGCTTTGTCCATGTCGCCGCCCGCCTGCTCCAGTGCCTGTTTGCAGTCCATAAACCCTGCGCCCGTTTCGTCGCGCAGTTCTTTAATCATCTGTGGTGTGATGCTCATCAGTAGTCCTCCTCCAGTTCGTCCAGTCGGTGTCGGCGCATTAGCTCCCACTCTTTGCCCATGATCTCCTCGTCGGAGGGGGGCGGCGTGGGTTCGGATGCGCTGCGAACAACCTCGATCTCTTCGCCGAACATTTTGCCGTACTCGGCGACCTGTTCGGGCGAGAGCGGCGCCTCTTCCTGCACTTCGGGGATTTCGGTGGGCAGCACTTCGGCGCCCTGCCATTCGAGCTGCTTCTCCTCGATAATGGCGTCGGCGATGCGCCCGGCAATCAGCCGAATCGCCCGAATCGCATCGTCGTTGCCCGGGATGGGGTAGTCCACCTCGTCGGGGTCGCAATTGGTGTCGACGATGGCGACGGTGGTGATACCCAGCCGATTGGCTTCGGCGACGGCGGTATGCTCCTCTTTGAGGTCGACGATAAAGAGCGCGGCGGGCAGTCCGGGCATATCTTTGATGCCTTCGAGGTTGCGCTCCAGCTTCTCATACTCTTTGCGCAGTCGGGCGGCTTCCTTTTTGGGGATACGCTCCAGCTCGCCTTCCTGGATCATGCGTTCCAGCTCTTTCAGGCGGCGGACGCGCTGCTGGATGGTGCGGTAGTTGGTGAGCATGCCGCCCAGCCAGCGGTAGTTGACATAGTACTGGCGGCAGCGCAGGGCGGCTTCCTTGATGGCGTCGCGCGCCTGCTTCTTCGTGCCCACGAACAACACATGCCCGCCCTCGTTCACTACCTGCTTGATCGCCTGCTGCGCTTTATCGAACATCTCGACCGTCTTGTGCAGGTCGATGATATAGATTCCGTTGCGTGCGCCGTAGATGAATCGCTTCATGTTGGGGTGCCACTTGCGGGTCTGATGCCCGAAGTGAACCCCTGCTTCCAGAAGTTCCCGCATTGTTAGCGTTGCCATCGGTTTTCACGACCTCCTCCGGGTTAGTTTCCACCCGTGCCGTCATCCGCGCTTTCCACCCCTGGGTATCAGAAGTATCCCGCTTCTGCCTGCGGTGCCTGACGCCCGCACAGGGCACCCCAGCGCGTCGGGCACGGTACGATGTCGCGCGGCAGTCCGCCACACGCCCCAGCAGTATACCCGATATCGACGGAGCGATTGCCCTTTGTCGATGCTGCCCTCTGCTGATCCGCTAATGCAGTTTGCCGACTGCCGACTCGACGGCGCGGCGCAGCTCGCCAGAGAGCATCAGCGCACGCACCGCTTGCACATCGGGCGTCAGAATCCTGTCCGCTTCCAGCGGCGGTACAACCCTGCGAATCGCCTGCAGAGCCGCTTTGACGCCAACGCCCGGCTCCAGCGGCCTGTGGAACTCCAGTGCCTGCGCCGCGTTCACCAGCTCAATCGCTATCACCCAGCGGGCGTTTTCCAGAATCATGCGCGCCTGACGGGCTGCCGTCACACCCATCGACACATGGTCTTCCTGATTCGCGCTGGTGGGGATCGAATCGACGGAGGCGGGATGCGCCAGCACCTTGTTCTCCGACACGAGGCTGGCAGCGGTATACTGGGAGAGCATCAGCCCCGAATGCAGACCGCTCTGGCGAGCTAAGAAGGCGGGCAGACCCGACAGGTCGGGATCAAGCATATACTCCACGCGCCGCTCGCTGATGTTCGCCAGCTCCGCAATCGCGATTTTGGCGTAATCCATCGCCAGCGCGACGGGCTGACCGTGAAAGTTGCCTGCGGAGATAACCTCATCGCTGTCGGGGAACACGAGCGGGTTATCGGTGACGCTGTTCATCTCGCGTTCGATCACCTCGCGCACATGGGCGAGCACGTCGCGCGAGGCGCCATGCACCTGCGGAATGCAGCGCAGGGAGTAGGCGTCCTGCACCTTTTCACAGAACTCATGCGATTTGTGGATGGCGCTGTCGGCGCACAGCTGGCGGATGTTCGCGCACACCTGCGCGGCGCCCGGATGGGGTCGCACCTGCGCGACTTTTGAATCGAAGGGTCGCAGGCTGCCCTTGAGCGCTTCGAGGCTCATCGCGCCCGCAATATCGGCAAGCGTGCAGAGTTGCAGGGCGTCATAGACCAGCAGCGCACCGACGGCGGTCATCGCCTGCGTGCCGTTGATGAGCGCCAGCCCCTCTTTGGCTTCCAGCGTGATGGGTTTCAGCCCTGCGGCTCGCAGGGCGTCACCACCGTTCAGAATGCGACCCTCATATTCGGCTTCGCCCTCGCCAATGAGGGGCAGGCACATGTGCGCGAGCGGGGCGAGGTCGCCACTGGCGCCGACCGAACCCTGTGAGGGCACTATCGGATGCACGCGCCGATTGAGCATCTCCAGCAGCAGCTCAATCACCTGCTCGCGCACGCCGCTGTAGCCGAGCGCGAGGCTCTGCGCACGGAGCAGCATCATCGCCCGCACCACCTCCGTCGGGAACGGCTCGCCCACGCCAATCGCGTGCGACAGCAGCAGGTTGCGTTGCAACGCGCGGGTCTGATCGGGGCTGATACGCTGGTTCGCCAGCTTGCCCAGCCCGGTGGTGACGCCGTACACCGTGCGGTTTTCCGAAAGGATATGCTCCACATAGCGGCGACCCGCACGCACGCGCTCGCGGGCTTCGTCCGCTAATCGCACGGGCGCATACTCGCGTGCCACACGCACCACATCCTCCACGCTGAGGGGATGCCCCACGCTGACATGCGCCTCCGCCTGTGCCGCCTCCTCGCCATGCACAGTTTCCATAACTATAAAGATACCCCACCCGCCTGCAGGTGGGTTATAATGTAATAGCGAGGAGGCATGGCTATGCACAGATTGTGCCGAGCGATCGGTGTATGGGCGCTGAGCGGGACGATTGTAACCAGCTGGGGTCAACCGCCTGCGATTCATCACGAGGTGCCGGACGACCCCCATCGGGCTGGCGCGGGCGGGTTTGCGCCCGCAGGTGGCAGCACTGTGCAGCGCGGACCCTATATCAGTCGGCAGGTGAATGTCAGCGCGGCGGGCACCAACATTCAGGGCGACGCCGCCAACGAACCCTCAATCGCCGTGGATCCGACGAACCCCAACCGAATCGTGATTGCGTGGCGCCAGTTCGATACCATCACCTCCAACTTCCGTCAGGCGGGACGGGCATACAGCCACGATGGGGGCTTGACCTGGACATTTCCTGGCGTGCTGGAGCCAGGCGTGTTCCGCAGTGACCCGGTGGTGCGTGCCGACGCGAACGGTGTGTTCTATTATATGAGCCTGCGCGGCGACTTCACCTGTCAGGTGTTTCGCTCCTTCGATGGCGGCGTAACCTTCCCGGAGCGCTACGACGCCTACGGCGGCGATAAGGAGTGGTTCACCATCGACCTGACCAATAGCATTGGGCGGGGCAATCTCTACCTGGCATGGAGCACAGCGGCAAGCAGCACAGGCAACCGCACTTTCACCCGTTCCGTTAACGCGGGCATTGCATGGCTTAACCCGATAAGCATTCCGAACTCTCCCATCTGGGGCACGCTTGCGGTCGACTCCGACGGCACGCTCTATATCGGGGGCGTCTCCTCCCCGCAGTGGCCCCAGTTCTATCTCGTGCGTTCCTCCAGCGCGCGCGATCGCACGCAGACACCCACCTTCGACCTGAACCAACCCGTGAATCTGAACGGCACCCTGCGGTACGGCGCAGGACCCAATCCGGGCGGGCTTCTGGGTCAGGTCTGGATCGATGTGGATCGCTCCAGTGGTCCGTATCACGGGCGGCTCTACTTCCTCTGTTCGGTCAACCCGCCTGGCGATGACCCGCTGGATGTCTATCTGGCGTTCAGCACCGACAGGGGTGCCACCTGGAGCGCGCCCATTCGCGTGAATGATGACCCACCCGCCAGCAACGCCTGGCAATGGTTCGGCACTCTATCGGTGGCGCCCAACGGGCGTGTGGATGTCATCTGGTACGACACGCGCAACGACCCCAACGGGCTGCTGTCGGAGTTGCGCTACACCTGCTCCTTCGATGGCGGTTTAACATGGATGCCCTCTATCCCCGTTAGCCCTGCCTTCCACCCGCACATCGGCTGGCCGAACCAGAACAAAATCGGCGACTACATCGATATGGCGTCGCTGGAGGCGGAGGCGTTCATCGCCTATGCCGCCACCTTCAACGGCGAGCAGGATGTCTACTTCGTGCGCGTGGGCGACTGCAACCAGAATGGCGTCCACGACGCGCTGGACATCGCCACCCGCCGCTCCACCGACCGCAACCGCAACCAGATTCCCGACGAGTGCGAAACGCGCCCGGGCGATGTGGACTTCGACGGCTGTGTGGACGATAGCGACCTGCTGAGCGTGCTGCTTGCCTTCGGTCGCACAGGCGACGGCTTGATGGAGGACCTGAACGGCGACGGCGTTGTGGACGATGCCGACCTGATGCTGGTGCTGTTCAACTTCGGGCAAGGTTGCTGAACGAGCCAGATGCTCAAGCGGTACGGCTCACTGAAACCGTTGTGCCATCTGCCGTGTAGACTGTTATGGAGGTTACGATGACACAACGGCGGATGGCGCAGATATGGCTTATGGGGCTGGTCGCGCTGGCAATCTGTCAGCAGCCGCCCAGAAGCGTGATCGATTTCGAACGCGAGGAGCATGGCTGGTTCGTGCTACCGGGCGCGGATGGCAAGGTGGAACGCACCACGAACGCGAACGATGTCAAAAACGGGAAGTACGCCCTGCAATACACCTACACCGTCGCGCAGGGCAAGTTCAACGCGATTGTGCGGCTGGAGCCAGAGAGCTGGGCGCAGGGCTTCCGATTCTGGGTCAAGACCGACCGACCCACGATGCTGATGTTCATGGTGTCGGAGGAGGGCGGGGAACGCTGGCAGGCGCCCTTCTGGTGCGGAAATAACGAGTGGCAGCAGGTGACGCTCGCGCTGAGCGACTTCTCCCCAACGGATGACAGCCAGTCCCAGAATGGCAAGCTCGATATGGAGCGCGCGGAGGGCATCGGCTTGCTGGATGCGGGCGCACTGTTCGCCGCGACGCCCGAAGCCGCCGCGTTTCTGGGCGATATGCGCGGCACGCGCATGCTCTGGATGGACGACTTCGAGTTCCTGGCGCAGCCGCCGCCCCGCAAAGCGAGCCGCGAGGTGCTGGACGACTTCCAGCGCGACTACCTGATGTGGTTCGCCACCGTGGGCGTGCGCATCAAGCCGACAGCTGGCGGAATGCAGGTGGAATACAAACAGGAGAACCCGTGGCTGCTGGCGGTGGCGCGTCCCCTGCCGAAAGGCGTGCTCGCTGACACCAGAGGACTGCAGATCACCCTGCAGGTCAAGAACGCCACCACGCTCGCCGTGGGGCTGGAAGAGGAAGATGGCGAGCGATGGGTGGCGAGCCGACCCGTGGGCGGTGAGGACAAACCCGAAACGCTCCGATTCGAATGGAGCGCATTCACCATCACCGACGACACGAAAGGCAAGGGCGACGGCAAACTGACACCCGCCAGAGCGAAACTGCTCTCGCTCATCGATATGGGCGTGCTGACCGGCGAAGCCCAACCTGCCAACCGCTGGCTGGTGCGGGAGGTCAAACTGGAGCGATAACGATGTTTTCCGACGAATGGCTGGTGGCACGCTGCCTGCAGGGCGACTCGTCGGCGTTCGACCGCCTGATGGAGCGGTATCGCGATCGGGTCTTCTCGCTGGCGTTCCGCATGCTGGGCGATGCGACATTGGCAGAAGATGTCAGCCAGGAGGCGTGGCTGCGAGCCTACACGCGGCTGGGGCTGTACGATGCGTCCCAGCCGTTCGCCACATGGCTGCTCTGTCTGACGGCGCGGCTGTGCCTGAACGCGCTGCGCGACCGCCGTGTGGAGCGTGAGCGACTGGAACGGGCAGCCAAAGCGATGCCGCCTGTGCCAACCGTTGAGGAGCTGCTCTATGAGCGCGAGCGTCAGCGCACGCTCCAGCGGCTGCTGCTGCGCCTGCCCGCCGAGCAACGGGTCGCCCTGCTACTACACTACACCGAAGGGCTACCGCTCAGGGCGGTCGCCGAACAGCTCGGCGTGCCTGTCGGCACGGTCAAAACCTGGCTCCATCGCGGGCGCGAGCAGCTCCGACGATGGATCGAGGAGGAACGCGGATGAACCCTATCGACCCGATTGATGTGGAGCAACTGTTGCGCGAGCTGCCGACCCTGCCCGCGCCAGCACACCTCCGTAGCACGGGCATCCTGCCCGTGACCCGCCTGCGGGCAAGCGTCGCGCCGAACCATGCGCTGCTCATCATGCTCTGGCTGCTGCTACTGCTGCCGACAGCATGGCTGCTGACACAGGTCTCGCCCCACCTGCCTGCTGAAACGGCGTTTCAGGCGACGCCCTACCCTGCATGGCAGGGACTGCTGCACGACGCGCAACAGGCGCTCCAGACAGGATGGCAGCTGATTCAGGAGGTGCTGAGTTGAAATCGGATGCCGACTGGATAGGACTGGTGGTGCTTTACCTGTCGCTGGTGGCGGTCGCGCTGGTGAGCCTGATGCTGCGGGGTGCGCGTGCGCAGGCGCACATCCGCGCGATTCGCGAGCAGGGTCGAACGCTCTTCTGGCGCGGGTTCGCGGTGACCATCACCGCTGCCCTGCTGATCCTGCTACTGGGCGCACTGAACGAGAGCCTCAAAAAGGCGGGCGACACCCGTGCCTCTCAGCTGGTCGGGCTGATTGCCGCCGTGATTGTGCTGGCGTATCTGCTGCTGGCGCTGCTGGGCTTCGGCAGTGTGGCGGTGGTGGTGGGCGATTCGGTGGCGCAACTGTTCGGCTGGCGCGACCTGAGCGCGGGCTGGTGCAGCGTGCTGGGCTGCGCAATTATCCCGCTGGTCGTGTGGATCCCGCTGTTCGGCTGGGCGCTCGGTGTCTACTGGCTTTCGCTCGCTATCGGCGGGCTGTGGAGCCAATCACAGATCGCTCCCGATTCCACCTAACGGCTGACCGAACTGCCCGTAACCAAAGCGCGAGAAGGACGGCAACGCCTTCAGGCGCACCAATATCAGCAGGCTCCGATCCCGACGGAAGCCGAACGGATTGTCGATATAGCGAATCTCCAGCTCAGCGCAGTGCAGGTCGTAGGTCAGCAGCAGGTGGCGCCCCTCGAAGCGGTTCAGATAGCCGTTATACTGCAGGATGCTGGAGATTCGCAGTCGCCCCCACTGCAGGGCGTCCAGTCGGGCGAAGACGCTGCCCCAGCGATGGCGTTGCGGGTCATAGCGTGCCGAGAGCGTTAGCTGCGAGGCGCCGAACCGCCAGAGCAGGTCGGTCAGCAGGCTGGTGAACCGCCCGCGATTGGGGTCGTAACTGCTTTGCGTGCGCCAGCGCAACCACTGTGCCGGGCTATATTCCAGATTGAGGTTGAGGGGGCTCCATGCGTCGCGCCCCTGCTCGCGCGCCATCAGGTCATAGGTGGTCAGCGCGGCGAGGTTCCAGCCGCCGCCCAGCGCCCAGCGCAGATCGGCGCTCAGCAGATTGTAGCTGCCCGTTCGATCCAGTCCGAGCGGCGAATAGCCATACGGTCGCAGATAGTTCCAGCGCAGCGCGAGACTCGAACGCGCGTCCAGCTCATAACGCCCCTCTAATGCCGACTGCAACAGATATTGCGCCGTCTGGTCGCTGTAAAAGGTCTGCCGAAAGCCATAGAGCCAGTTCAAGCTCCAGCGTGAGACCCCCTCACCCGTACCCTCTCCCCCGCTGGGGGAGAGGGTGAGATTGGCTCCCTCTCCCCGCTGGGGAGAGGGTTGGGGTGAGGGGTTAGTTGCAGGCGCAGGGTGAGATGCCCCCTCACCCGTACCCTCTCCCCCTTCAGGGGGAGAGGGATTTTGAACCCCCTCTCCCCTCTGCGGAGAGGGTTGGGGTGAGGGGTTAAATCGTCCCTGCAGTTCGAAGCCGACGCGCTCGCGGGTGAGCCGTGTCGCGCTCCCTTCGGCAAATCGCCCGACGCTGAGGCGCAGGCTGGCGTCCAGCCCGTTCAGACCCCACCAGCGTGCGGGCGCGTTCAGGCTCAGCTCCGGCAACCGCTCCAGACCCCCAGAGAAGGCGGGCACACTGCCGACGGGCATCAGCCGCTGATACTCCATCTGTAACCGTGCGCCCAACAGGTCATAATCGAGCAACGCGCGGGCGTTCCACTGGCGCAGACCGCTGGTGGAGACGCCCTCCGACAGGCTCGCCGTCTCCAGATAGTCGCCCGATAGGTTCCAGCGCAGTCGCCCCATCGTGCGCGAATCGCTCAGGTTCAACGCGCGATTGATGCTCTCCAGCGCACCGATGAGATTCCGATTCTCGTTAAAGCTCAGGCGGGTCTGACCGCTCACGCTGGGCAGCACCCAGTCGGTGCGCAGCGACCACGCCGTGCTGTCGGCAAAAATCAGATAGCTGTTGCGGCGGTAATCGGCGCTCCAGCTGGTCTGCAGTTGCCCGAACGCCTGCTGATGTTGCCACCGTCCCGTGAGGCTGTTCGTGTTGAGCGTGCGATCGCGCAGGAAGTAGAGGTTCAGCGAGCCGCGCGAATATTGCTGGAGCAGATTGATGCCCAGCCCCTTGCGCTGCATCAAATCAAATCGCACGCTACCGATTGCCCCGCGCATCAGCAGATAGGCAATCGCATATTTGAGGTAGAGTCCCTCCTCTTCCGAGAAGCCCGCTTCGGGCAGGGGCGACGATTCGCCCGTTTCACGCAGGGGCACAACCACATAGGGCAGGGTGAACAGGGTGCGTCCGAACACCTGCAGGCGCACATGGCGCAGCACAGCGCGCTGACCCGCCGTCGCTTCCATGCGCTCCGCCTCCCACTGGTAGTGCGGATGATCGAGATTGCAGGTGGTCGCCTGCAGGTGGCTGCCCTGCACGGTGTTCTCTTCGCCCTGCAGCCGCTCGCCGCGAATAAAGAGGCTGTCTAACAGGCGATGATTGAGGAAGGCAGGCTCCAGCCGTGCGCTGCCGCGCCACAGCTCCCAGTAGCGTTCGCGCGTGTTCAGCAGCAGTTGCTCGCCCTCTGCATGGACGCCGTTGCCTGTCAGCGACACAGCGCCCTGAAACAGATAGTTGCCGGAGCGGGTGGAGCCTTCGGCGCGGGCGCCCGAGAGCAGATAGTCGCGCCAGCGGGCTTCGATCCGCTCCGCTTGCAGCGTGCCATCCGCCTGCCAGCGGAAAGCCTCCATGCGCAGAATCTCTACTGGCTCCCGATCCTGCGCCAGAAGGGTGGCGAAAGCGCCCGCCAGCCATAGCGCGCTTATCCAGCGAACAGTCCCCATCCGTGCGCCTATATTGTAGACGCTTGACAGGCACAGAGGGGATGAAAGGCAGGTAGCTGGCAAGCGCGGTCAGCTCCAAGGCTACCTGCCTGCAGAAGATCGGATGGGGATTCAGCGCTGGCGGCGACGGGCACGCACTGCCATCAGGCTCATCAGACCTGCGCCCAGCACCGTCAGCGTGCCCGGCTCCGGTATGGCGGTGATGATGCGCAGCTCGTCCACGACATCGGTCGTGCGAGCATAAAAACGCAGGGTCACACCGTCGCTCAGAACCTCGAACTGCTCCACATCCTGAGTGTCCAGCTCGTACCCGCGATAGTTGTCGGATTGCGAGTATTGCGTAGTAGGCACGCCCAGCTCGTCATCGCTCAGGCGCAGGCGACGACCCCGCGCAATCACCGCCAGAATCGGGAACGGAAAGGTGATGCTGCCATAATAGTCGCGCGGACCATTCCCAATCGGGTCTGAGTGAAGCAGATACACATTCACCTGCGTGCCCGCTAAGAGCGTAAAGGTGCCCAGGTCGCTCTCAGCATCGTACAGCCCCGGCGATACCACATCCACAGTGACATCGCGGGGCACGGTGTGGTTGAGATGCTCCGTGAACAGGTAAGCGACATTATTGTCCTCGAACTGATCGGCGCGCAGGTCGGATGGCGGTGAACCCCCCAGCACGACATTGCCGGAGTTAATCGTCTGACCCAGCGCGAGACCCATTAACCCGCAAAGTCCCAGAAAAAGCCCCAGTTTGTTCATCTCGTCCTCCTTGGGAGCGCCTTTGATGGCAGCTGCCCATATAATATCGACTCAGAAAGTGTCCAGAAGCGGACAGGTGTTTGTCTTATGCGTAGCAACTGGCGTGCCAGAACGCCCCGTTAATCTCTGGGGGTTCACTTTTTCAGGCGATTCGTGGTACAATCCCCCCGATGGACACGCTGACGCAGGTGCTCGAGTTTTTTTTGCATATCGATCGCCATCTGGAGAGTGTGGTGCGCCAGTATCATAGCGCGACCTATGGCATTCTGTTTCTGATCGTCTTTATGGAGACGGGGCTGGTTGTGACGCCCTTTTTGCCAGGCGATTCCCTGCTGTTTGCGGCGGGCACGCTGGCGGGCAAGGGCATGCTGGACATTCGCACGCTCTATCTCGTGCTGCTGATTGCGCCCCTGTGCGGCGATAATGTGAACTACTGGATTGGGCGGCTGATCGGGCATCGGCTGGTGCAGAGCCAGCGCGTGCGCCTGATTCGCAGAGAGCACTTAGATAAAACGCACGCCTTCTTTGAGAAGTACGGTGGCAAGACGCTGGTGATTGCCCGCTTCGTGCCGATTGTGCGCACGATGGCGCCTTTCGTGGCGGGGCTGGGCGCGATGACCTACCCCCGATTCCTGATGTTCAGCCTGCTGGGCGCGTTCCTGTGGGTCACCATCTGCACCCTCGCCGGCTACTACTTCGGCAGCATTCCCCTCATCAAAAACAACTTCTCCATCGCCATTCTGGTGATTATCGCCCTGTCGCTGATGCCTGCCCTCATTGAGTATCTGCGCCACAGGCGACAGGTGCGCGTCGGGTAAAATAGTGGTGGAGGATGACGCCGATGGAAACGACCGTTGGGCAGCGACGATGGCGCGTTGTGCTGGAGCAAGACCCTGAAACTGGCGAATGGGCTGCCTGGTGCCCTGAGCTGCCAGGCTGTGCATCAGCAGGAGACACGGAGGAGGAGGCTCTCAATAACATTCGCGAAGCCATTATGCTCTATCTGCAACCAGCAGATTAGCTCCCCAGTGGTTCAAAATGGCAGCTGAAGTGGCGCAGGAAGGGCGTCTGCCATGTGATGCGATAGCCGTGCAGCTGGTCGCGTCGGGCATACACATTCAGAATCGCCTCCACCACATAGTCCACATGGCTCTGGGTGTAGACGCGCCGCGGGATGGCGAGGCGCACCAGCTCCTTGCGGGCAGGAATCTCCTGACCCGTTTCGGGATCCACTTTGCCGAACATCACGGAGCCAATCTCGCTGCTGCGGATGCCACCCTCGCGATAGAGTTCGACCACCAGCGACTGACCCGGATATTGCAGGGGCGGGATGTGGGGCAACATCAGCCCTGCGTCGATGTAGATGGCGTGTCCGCCAGGCGGCTGCACAATGGGCACGCCCTCACGCGCGATATGCTCGCCCAGATAGCGCACCGACGCCAGCCGATACTGCAGGTAATGCTCGTCCAGCACCTCCTGCAAGCCGATCGCCATCGCCTCCAGGTCGCGTCCCGCCAGCCCGCCATAGGTCGGGAAGCCCTCGGTCAAAATTAGCAGTTCCTTCTCCTGCTGGGCTAACTGGTCATCGTTGGTGCACAGGAAGCCACCGATGTTCGCCAGCCCATCTTTTTTGGCGGACATGGTGCAGCCGTCGGCGTAAGAGAACATCTCACGCACAATCTCACGGACGCTCTTCTGCTGATAGCCTGGCTCGCGCAGCTTGATCAGATAAGCGTTTTCAGCGAAGCGGCAGGCGTCGATATAGAGCGGGATGCCGTGTCGGCGGCAAATCTGGCTCACGGCGCGGATGTTCGCCATCGACACGGGCTGACCGCCGCCCGAGTTGTTCGTGACAGTGAGCATTACCAGCGGGATGCGCTCCGCGCCCACCTCCTGAATGAGCCGCTCCAGCGCACTGGTATCCATGTTGCCCTTGAAGGGATGGGGCGTTTGCGTGTCGCTCGCTTCCGCGCAGGGCAGATCAACCGCCGTGCCGCCCAAATATTCGATGTTGGCGCGGGTGGTGTCGAAGTGGGTGTTGTTGGGGATCACACAGCCTGGCTTGCACACCAGCGAGAACAGGATACGCTCGGCGGCGCGACCCTGATGCACGGGGATCACATGCTTGAATCCGAAAATCTCGCGCACGACCGACTCAAAGAAGTAGAAGCTGCGGCTGCCCGCGTACGATTCGTCGCCACGCATCACGCCCGCCCACTGATCCGCGCTCATCGCCGCCGTGCCCGAATCGGTCAGCAGGTCAATCAGCACATCGTCGGAGCGCACCAGAAACAGATTATAGTGGGCGCGTTGCAGAATCGCCTCGCGCTCTTCAGGGGTGGTCATCCGAATCGGCTCCACCACCTTGATTCGGAACGGCTCAATAATCGTTCGGAACGGCATAGCGGCTCCCTCGCCAGCAAGAATATACCCTTAGCCAGCCACTACTTCGAGGAACTGCCCGGGATCGACAATCTGGACGCCACCATATGCTCCCAACCTTAATAGATGGCGACGATCCCCCGTTACAAGATGGGTTGCATGCCCAACTATTGCACACTCGAGACCTGATTATCTCTTGCATCCTCTGAAATCACCTGCAAGCTGCCTGATATTGGAACTATCTCAAGGAAAGCTGTAAGATCATTAATGGTGTCCTCAACCTCTGCAGGTGTGAAGTTGGTTTTCCTTTTCAGGACGGCTTCCAGCTCTTGTAGAATAGTGAAACATGTCAGTCCGTGAACAAGCCCTTGCCTTGCTAAATCCACACATTGTGCAGGTTTACCACCCCATATCGTGCTGGAGAAAAGCACATTGGTGTCGAAGACAGCGACTATAAGCATCCTCTTTCTTCATGGATCAGGTCGTCAATAAACTGCAGACGTTTTTCGTCATTCATGGTGTCCCGGTCCAGTCCTCGTGACGCTGCCAGCGCGCGGATGTGCTTCTGCGCCTTTTGCATGAGCCGCTGTCGCTTCTGGCGCATTTCTTTTGCCAGCTCCTGAAAAACCCGCCGTTTCTGGTCATCGGGCAAGTTTTTGACAAGTCCGATTAGCTGCTCCACACTTATGCCTGAGAAACTCATGTCTGCCTCTACAGGATTATACCTGAACCTGATCGGGCAAAGCGTTCACTCCAGCATCTTCCTGCAGTGAACGCACTAACTCGCCTTTAAGGAGTATACCCGCTCTGCTGCATCTGTCGCAGGCTGGGGAGCAGGCTGGGCAGCTGGTGTGGGGCGAGGGGCGGTTCAGTGCCGTCGGGCGTGCCCAGCCCACGCCGAACCACCTCCCACCAGTCCCACGCCACTATCTGGCTCGCATCGAAGATCATCACACCATGCGAGTTGAGCCGCGCGGCTCGAATCGCCCGCTCAAAGCCTGCCGGGTCGCGAACATAGTCGTCGGTGTAGATGCCCGCATAGACCAGCACCTCGCCGTTCGTCCAGCTCATCACGCGGCGGGTCATACCCTCCACCGTGCGCACCTCGTCGGCATCGTACAGCGGCGCCTCCGCCATAAAGGGCACATCGAAGTAGCAACCGGGCATCAGATAGTCCAGATCGAACAGGTAGGAGCTGAACCGATAGTCGCTGTCGATGAAGGGGTAGGGGCGTTCGAGCGCGTCGCTGCCCCAGTTGACGCCCAGTTCGTAGTAGAGGGGGTACCAGCTGCCCACATAGGCGCCGATGGGCATCGGGCGCACCGACTCCACCGTGCGCCGAATCTCGCGCAGCAGGTCGCGTATCACCTCCGCACGGAACTGCACCCACTGCCCGAAGCGGGGTCCGCGCTCATACGCCTCGCGGGGCATCTCTGGCGGGCGCAGGATGTCGTCGGGGAAGTTTGCCACCCGCCCATAGCGCGCTTCGAACGCCGCGCGGGTCAAATCCGAGAAATCGGTGTACACATTCGCCCAGCGCATCCGATCCAGCACCAGCCCATCGATGGGATAGTTCTGGCACAGTTCGCGAACGAGTGCGAGCAGGCGCGAGCGTACCTCCGGATGCAGCGGGTTCACAAACACCGCGACGCCTTCCGTGTCCGATTCGGCAATCGGCTGCAGAATCGGCTGCGTTTCCAGTCGGAGCGCGACGCCCAGCGTGGCAAGCCGCTCCAGGCGAGCTGCCGCCTGACCATCGGCGACCAGCACCCAGCCGTCTTCGGGCGGGCGAATCGGCTGGCTCACGAAGATGCCGTCCACAATCGCCTGCACGCGCAGGTCGTCCGTCAGCAGGGCGTACGCCCAGCTGCGCCCGGCGGGTGGCGGCGGCGCGTTCGCACGCCGATAAGCCGAGATGCCATCGGGCGGCGGCGCAAGGTCGAACCGATCCAGCGGGTAGCGCGTGCCATCGGGCAGAACCAGCGTGCGCCTGCGCGAATAGGCGACCATCTGCCAGTCGCGATGCTGATACGCCACGCCCGTGTGGAACATCTTGTGCCCTTCCGAGAGCACATTGATGCTGGCATGCACCTCCAGCCCCTGCGCGTGCGCCTCCTCCAGAAACATCTGCAGAATGTCCAGATCGGGCGGCACACGCACCTCACGCCACTCCGTCAGCGGCGGTGCAATCTGGCTCTTATACAGCACATGACCGCTCACGGGCTTCACATCCAGCACAATCGTGTTGATGCCGACGCGCCTGCAGTTCGAAACGAAGGCGCGCACGCGCTCGCGGTCAACAAGCCAGTCCAGATTGGCGGTCGCATCGACCCACATCACGCGCCCCTCCAGCCCCAGCCGCCGCACCAGAGATACCGAATCGGGCAACGATTGCGCCAGCAGCGAGGGGAGCCATCCCAGAAAGAGCCAGCTCAGCAGTAGAGAGCGCAAACCCATCGGCAAGCGATTATACCCCCAGCCGATTCTCCCAAAAAGGCAACAGGAACCGAACATTTGGGCGTCGAATGGGGTATAATAGTCCTGTGCAGGTGTTCGAGGGGCGCTCTGGACATGCTCGCCGCGCCTGTGGTATAATAGGTGTGGTAGGTGTTCGGGAGGATGCGCTCCCAATCCAGAAACACCTGCCGAAAGGAGGAACGGTGATATGATGAATCGATGGCTAATGGCTTGTACGGCAGGCGCCATTCTGTGCGCCACTTTTGCGTATGCGGACGGACGGAAGTCCGAACAACTCCAGTTGTTCGACGCGAACTCGTTGCAGATGGTTATGCCCAAGCGCATGATGAAGGTGCGCTGGGAGAACGGGCGAATCGTGCCCGTCACCCCGTGGATTGAGCTGGGCGACTATGCGCCCGCCGGACCCTGTGATACATCCGGAGCAACCGAAACGCTGGTCTTCTCCCATGCTCCTGTTAACGCCAACACAGGCTCATTTGATTCCAGCGTGCAGGTCTGCATCCCAGGAAGCATATTCTACTTTGGACCAACCTATCACAACCCCTACTACGCGAACGACATCGAATCGCTGGTGGATTCCTCTTTCGATGGGGCAACCGCTACTTCGTTAACCCATCTCTGGTTCTGGAACCCTAACTTGACGGATCCAGCCAGTGGTTCTCAACAGTGTTTCATTTTGATCGCCACAGCGGAGCAGTTTGATGTCGAGTGCCAGGTGGTGCATCAGACCTCGGTTGTTGACGCCATACTGCTGGATTACGGCACGCTCAACGCAGGCGGTTACATCTCCTCAGTTTGCTTGAGCGCCGTTGGTGGTCTCCAGTTGCCTGCTACGCCTGCCGATGATGGGGATACAGGCACGGAGGTGCTGGGTGGTTATCTGGTTGTTTATGGACAAGCGTACGATCCTAACGCCAATCAATTGACGCTGGCATCAGGGGCTCAGCCGTTTCTCTGGCATACCGCCCTGAACAACCCTCAAAATGGCAGTTCCACCAGCACCCAATTTGACGATGACAACCCAACGGACGGCAACCATACATCTCCCACTGAATGCTATGACTACACCTTTAACCTCAGCAGCTCTGGCTGTCCCAACCCGAGCCTGCTGGGTGGTACAATCGCGTTCTGGGCGCAGGCAGCAGGCTGCCAGCCCAGCGGCGGGGATGTGGACGGCAACGGCTGTGTGGATGACGCCGACCTGCTGGCTGTGCTGTTCGCCTTCGGCGGGCAGGGCGGTCCCGAGGATGTCAACTGCGACGGCGTGGTGGACGACGCCGACCTGCTGGAGGTTCTTTTCAACTTCGGCAGCGGGTGCTAAATCGTCCCTCACCCCCTTCCCCCTCTCCCGAAGCTGCGGGAGAGGGGGGTTGCTCCTCACTCCTTTCTTCTTCAAGGTTAGAGACTGTCTAACACTCCACTGGTAGGGGGCGGTCACCGTGCCCGTACAATCACGCCCTTGCCATCGCGCCCCCGCGCTCGTACAATGCCATCTCCTCATAAAAACAGGAGAACGCGATTGCGCATAGAAATAGCAACTGGAGGTGCGATCGATGATGGTGGACACCCTGCCGAAGGCGTTTCTGCGCAGTGTGGAGCAGCACGCCGAGAAACCTGCCCTGCTGGTCAAGCGCGACCGCGAATATCACCCCATTACCTATCGGGAACTCTATCGGCGCGTGTTCGCCTGTGCGCGCGGCTTGCACGCGCTGGAGGTGCGCGCGGGCGACCGCGTGGCGATCCTCGCCGAAAATGGACCCGAATGGGCAATCACCGACTGGGCGAACCTGTGTCTGGGCGTGCTCACTGTGCCCATCTACTCCACCCTGACCGCCCAGCAGGTGGCTGACATCCTGCGCGATGCCGAACCTGTCGCGATGCTGGTCAGCGATAAACGCCAGCTGCGCAAAGCGCGCGAGGCGCTCGAAGAGACGGGACTGACGCTCAAACTCATCAGCATCCAGCCCGACGAAACGGGCACCGCCACCACCTTCGAGGAGCTGCTCCAGCTGCCCGGCGAGCTGACCGAATCGCAGTTTCAACGCATTGCCTGCAGTATTGAACCCGACGAGGTGGCAACCCTCATCTACACTTCGGGCACCACTGGCGAGCCGAAAGGCGCGATGCTCACCCACCGCAACTTCATCTCCAATATTGAGGCGTGCCTGGAAGTGATCCCGATCCAGCCGAACGATATCCTGCTCTCATTTTTGCCGTTGAGCCATGTGTTCGAGCGGTGTTGCGGGCACTTTCTGCCCATCTATGCGGGGCTGACCATTGCCTATGCGGAGAGCCTGTTCACGCTGGCTGCCGATATGCTGCAGGTGCGCCCCACCATGATGCTGGGCGTGCCACGCTTCTTTGAATCGGTGCGCGATCGGATTCTCAACTCTGTTCGGGAGCAGACGCCCCTGAAACAGCGGCTGTTCTGGCAGGCGCATTCAGTGGGCAAGGTGGTCTCCCGCTGCTGGCGTGAGGGGCGACCAAGCCCCTTCCTCACCCGCCTGCTGCATGCCGTTCTGGATCGGCTGGTGGGCGAGAAGATTCGGGCGCGCACGGGCGGACGCCTGCGCATGTTCATCTCGGGCGGTGCCGCCCTGCCCGGAGAGATTGCCGAATTCTTCCACGCCTTCGGCATCCTCATTCTGGAAGGCTATGGGCTGACCGAGACCAGCCCCGTGCTGACCGTGAACCCGCCCCATGCACCCCGATTCGGCAGTGTGGGCAAGCCCATCCCCGGCGTGGAGATTCGCATCGCCGAAGACGGCGAGATTCTGGCGCGCGGTCCGAACATCATGAAGGGCTACTACAAAAAGCCCGAAGCGACCGCTGCCGTGATCGACCCCGACGGCTGGTTCCACACGGGCGATATCGGCTATCTTGACGCGCAGGGCTACCTCTACATCACCGACCGCAAGAAAGACATCCTTGTGCTGGCGAACGGCAAGAATGTGGCGCCTCAGCGCATCGAGAACCTGCTGCGTGCCAGCCCCTACATTCAGGAAGCGGTCGTGTTCGGCGACGGCATGAGCGCGCCCGTCGCGCTGATTGTGCCCGATATGGAGCGCCTCAAAGAGTACGCCCATCAGCAGGAACTGGACACCACCGACATCCGCAGCCTGCTGGAGCATGACATGGTTCTGCGGCTCTATCGGCAGGAGATCGAGAAGGTCAACCGCGAGCTGGCGGATTTCGAGAGGGTGAAGGCATTTCGGCTGCTGCCCAACCCCTTTACCATCGAAGGCGGCGAGTTGACCCCCACCCTGAAGGTCAAACGGCGTGTGGTCGCCCAGAAATATGCGGCGCTGATTCAGGAGATGGCGCGGTAGAATCTCGCTATGCAACTCACTCAGGTCTGGCAAGAGGCGCTGCCTGCCGACACGCTCAGCTTCGATGTGCTGGCGCTGCCGCGTCAGCCGACAATGCTGGTCACGCTCGACGAGCAGCGCATCCGCTTCCATCAGTGGCGTTCCGGCGCGTTTCAGGAGGTGCGCACCGAGCCGTGCCGGCTCCAGCGCGAGCTTTTCTGCCTGTCCAACCCGCCTGGGGGTAAGCCGATTATCTACACTGACGGCAGGGGCTTCGAATGGGGCGAGAAGGCGCTGACGCCCATCATCCCGACGCGCACCGTGCCCATCGGACGCCTGGTGGACGACGAGGGTCGCACACGCATCCTGGGCTTTGATCATGAGGAGGAGTCGCCCGTCTACTACATCCCGGATAAGCTCGAACTGGAGGACACCCTGCTGTTCACGCCCGATGATCTGTTTGGTAGCAGGGTGCTGAGCGCGGTGATGGCGATTCCGCGCCTGGCGCGGGCGTGGAGCGCGTTCTACAGCGCGGGCTATCGTTTCGTGTGCCTGTTGCGGAGTGATAAGAAGCAGCCTCTGCGCGTGTATGGGGTGGCGCCGAACCGAATCGCATGGCTGGAGCTGCGTAGCGGGCGACCCTACCCGCGCTGGTCGATGCGCCTGGAAAGCATTGGCACATCGCGCAAAGAGCAGTCCCTTATCGTGCGCATGGGCGACCCGAAAGACGAGGGCAAACTGCTCCTGCTGGTGATGCAGGCGACCGCGAACCGCGTGCTGCTGCGAGCATTCGCACCCATCGGCATCAGGCAGGAATGATGCGATGGCTATCATACCTGAGCGCGCACAGCCAGCTATTTGAGCAAGCAGTGCGCCAGATTGAGGGTATCCCGGAAGAGGTACAGTGTATCAACGATGGCAAGGGCACGAGTGCAATATGTGTGTGCGAACTGCGGGTACACCGCGCCGCGCTGGGTGGGACGCTGCCCTGAATGCGGCGAGTGGAACACCCTGCAGGAGGAATCGGTCGGCGTCGTACAGCGGTCGCCCCGGCGCGGCAGCGGTCAGACGGTGGTCAAGCCCCTGCTCGCCATGCCCATCACTGCCCTCCCTGAAGAGACCGAAGCTCACATCCCCACCGGGCTGGAGGAGTTCGACCGCGTGCTGGGCGGTGGCATCGTGCGCGGCGCGATGGTGCTGATCGGCGGCGAGCCGGGCGTCGGCAAAAGCACGCTGATGCTGCAAATCGCCCATCGGCTGGCACAGTATGGAACCGTGCTGTACATCACAGGTGAGGAATCGGTTCGCCAGCTGCGCCTGCGCGCCCGCCGCCTGCAGACCGAGCATCCGAACCTGAAGGTCGCCGCAGGCAACGAGCTGGAGAGTGTTCTGGCGCTTCTGGAGAGTGAACTGCCCTTCGCGGCGATTATCGACTCCATCCAGACGCTCTACACGCCCGCTGTGGACGCCGTGCCGGGCACCGTCTCGCAGATTCGAACCTGCGCCAGCGCGCTGCAACAGCGCGCCAAAGCACACGAAATCACGCTGTTTTTGATCGGGCATGTTACCAAAGAGGGCGCGATCGCCGGACCGAAGGTGCTGGAGCATCTGGTCGACACGGTTCTCTATTTTGAGGGCGAGCCGCAGGGCGCGTTCCGCATTCTGCGGGCGACCAAGAATCGGTTTGGGGCGACCGACGAGATTGGCGTGTTCGATTTGCGGGCGGAGGGGCTGGTTCCCGTGCCGAACCCGTCGGAGCTGCTGCTGGCGGAGCGGGCTACCGACGCGCCCGGCTCGGTGGTGTTCCCTGCGCTGGAGGGCAGTCGCGCCCTGTTGATGGAGATTCAGGCGCTGACCACGCCCTCGTTTCTGAACACGCCGCGCCGCGTCATCACGGGGTTGAGCTACGAGCGGGTGAGTCTTGTGCTGGCGGTACTGGAGAAGCGACTGGGCTACCGTATGATCTCGCACGATGTGTTTGTGAATGTGGCGGGCGGGTTGCGCCTGCAGGAGCCGGCGGCGGATCTGGCGGTGCTGGTGGCGGTCGCCTCCGCGATGCGCGATCAGCCGTTGCGCCCCGATCTGGTGGTGTTTGGCGAGGTGGGGCTGGGCGGCGAGGTGCGGGGCGTGCCGCGCATGGAGGCTCGCCTGCGCGAAGCGGCTCGCATGGGCTTCCGCTACGCGCTCGTGCCCCACAGCAATCTCCAGCGCCCGCACGAACGGCTCCCGCTCAGCGCGTTCCCCGTCCGCCACGCCCGCGAAGCCATCGCCCAGGCGCTATCGCACGCCGAATCCGTTTAGCCCCTCTCCCCCAGCGGGGGCGAGGGTACGGGTGAGGGGGCAGGCGTGCCAGCGTGTGGATGAAAACCCCTCACCCCAGCCCTCTCCCCAGAGGGGAGAGGGCGTCGTTCAAGCCCCTCTCCCCCAGCGGGGGAGAGGGTACGGGTGAGGGGGCTGAACCTCACTGATCCCAGCCTAAATGCCCATTAATGGAGATGGTGTACACCGCCTGACCTGTCACCAGCCGATAGACGGCTAATGGCGTGTCCACCGCAAACTCCGCCAGGATCACCCCCAGCGCAATCGCCCGCAGCTTCTCATAGCCTGGTAAGCCCCAGTAGCGGTTCACAAACAGCTTGATAATCAGCACCATTAGCAGCCCGAACCAGATGTAGTCGATGCCGAAGTTCATCGAGAGCGCGTAGCCCGCGGGATGGATCGGGAAGCCCGGCACGCGATAGCGAACGAAATCGAGCAGCAGCACGAAACAGAACGCGCCCGTGAAGAACGCCATCGCCGTTACATTCGGCGGGTAGCGGTTATCGGCTAACTGCGTGATGACGCCCGCCATGCCGCCCGCCCAGTCCGGTGCACCGTCCCGATAGAACCGATTCACGCTGAACAGCTCGCCCAGAAAGATGCCCGTTAGCACCGCCGTCGTAATCACAAAAAACAGCCCACGCTGATTGAGGCGGGCAATCTCGCCCATCTTCATCGCCTCCAGCTCGTACGGCATCGGATGCGTGCGGTGCAAACGGTTCATAAAATGGAAGGTGGTCATCAGGCGAGCGATGGTCGATTCGGAGAGATTCTGCGTGCCCGTGAAGGCAATCATCAGCTGGTGCGGTCCCATGAACGCCATCTCGTGGATGGGTGCGCCCAGCTGCGCCCGCAGCCGCGTCACAATCACGCTGAACGCCATATAGAGCGCCACATAGATGGTCACCAGCCACCAGGGTAGCCCCACCGCCACGCCCAGCCCGATCAGCAGACCCAGACTGAGAATCAGCCCGATGAACGCCCAGCGCGCGGAGAGCGCGTAGCCCGCGTCGGGATTGAACCCTGTGCGAATCTCGTTCCAGATTTCTTTCAGGTAGCCGCGCGACGCCCACACCACGCTCACGAACAGCCCCAGAAATGCGCCCCACGACTGCTCGCTGAAATAGGGTGGCTGCGGTACCAGATAGCCCCCACCAAACACGCCCTGCTCGTAGCCCATCGCCGCCGTAATCACCTGCATCCCCTTGCGCACAAAGTAGAACAGAATGCACGAAAAGAGCAGGTCATTCGGCACGAACACGCCAATCGCCGTCATATAGGGGAACAGCCCCATCGGTATCCAGCCGACCTGATTCCAGGGCGGGCTTTGCAGGTACTCGTTCAATCGCGCCAGAAAGCGCACCTTGATGGGCGGGATCCACGGATAGAAGAAGTTGAGCGCGTTCAGCGTGTCGATGGCAGCCATCACGAGGAAGCCACCCCAGAGATATTTGCTGCGCCAGAGCGGCGCCTGCGGCTGGCACAGCAGCATCGGCACCTGCAGAATGGGGAACGCCAGCCGCTCCTGCTGAGTCCACAGCCGCCGCATCAGCGCATTAATGCAGAGCATCGCCAGCGCCGCCGAGCCGAACAGCCCCATCCAGCCCAGAAAGATGGGCAACCACAGCGGCAACTTCATCAGCACATAGGGCATCCCGTGCCCGCCCTGACCGTAATCCTGCAGCGGATCCCCGCTTTTGAAGAAGAGCCAGCCGGCAACATGGGGCAGCACGCGCGTCTTGTAGGTGTCGTTCTGGTCGGCATACAGCCCGAAGGCGTGCCAGAGCGGTGAGACGACCGCCATCCACTCCGCCGACATCGCCGTGCCCACAAACAGAATGCTGAACAGCAGCACCAGATCGGGCGTGCGCAGAAACCAGCGACGGGTCAGTCCGTAGCCGATGGCGTTCAGCAGGGCAACCGCCATCAGCGCGGAGACAGGCGGGATAATCAGCGAGAAGATGACGCTCACCACGCTCTCCACCGCCCAGTAGGTGGTGAACGGCAACAGGGCGAACCCGATCAGCAGCGCTCGCAACCGAATCGGGTTCGCCTGTTCCGATGGAGCCACCTCGCTCACAGCGGAGACCATCGCCTCCGATGAGGGCTTCGTTTGCATCGATGTACGCTTCGATTCGCCCTGCGCCATCAATTGTCCTGCCCGCACGGGCTTATCCGAGTCGGTTCAGGCGCACGCGATAGATATGGGCGGACGCCTCGCGCGGGATGCCGCCGCGTGCCAGCACGCGCTCGATCTGTTCCTGCGAGATTCGCGCGTCGGGGATGGGCGGCACAATCGCGCTGACGCGACCCTGCCACTCGACCAGCACGGCGTCGCGCTGGGGATCCACCTGCGCCCCCTCCCGCAACGGCTCATACGACTCCACCAGATAGACCACATAGCGCAGGGTGGGCAGCTCATGCGGCTCCACCGGCGGGCGGTGCGGGTCCAGCAGGGCGGCGCGTGTGGCATGGTGGATAATCTCGTGGGCGCGGGTCGGCTTCTGCGGTTTCAGGCTGCCCATCAGCCCACGCAGTTGCTCGTCCTGATAGAGCGCGACGAACACACTGCCTGGCTCTCGCAGCGCCTTCGGCAGGCGCCGCAGGTCAGGCTCAATCAGCGTGCCCTCCTGCACGAACCGCTCCACCGCTGCCTGTGCCAGCTGCAGGCAAGCCGTCTCCAGCGACGGCTCCGTTTTGCGCCATGTGAGGCGTGGCTCCTGACCGCGCAGGATGCGCTGGATGTTGGCGCGATGGCGGAACACCACAATCGCCGCCGCGACCGCCAGAATCGCGACGGCAGCGGGCGAGTGCCCGAACCAGTAGGCGGCAATCGGCACGGTGATCGCGCCCAGAATGGAGCCGAGCGAGACCCAGCGGGTCAGCCCGAAGGCGGTCAGCCACACGACAAAGGCGACGCCAGCGGTCGCAGGCGCAGCGGCTAACAGCACGCCCAGCCCCGTCGCGATGCCCTTGCCGCCCCGAAAGCGCATAAAGGGCGAGAAGGTGTGCCCCAGTATCGCCGCCGCGCCGATTAGCAAAGCGTCCACATCGCTCTGGGTGGCACGAGCCACCACAAAGGTGGGCAGCCAGCCCTTGAAGGCGTCCAGCAGCAGCACCGCCACGCCTGCCTTCGCGCCCAGCACACGGAACACATTCGTTGCGCCGATATTGCCGCTCCCATGCTGGCGGATATCGACCCCGCGCAGGCGCCCCACCCAGTAGCCGAACGGTAGCGAGCCGATACCGAACGCCACCAGCATCGCTCCAAGCAGCGCGTACCACTCCATCCCAGCAGATTATACCGCAGGCTTCTAACGGTGGGCGCGTTCGATGGCTCGCAGGGCTGCCATCGCCTTGTTGAGGCACTCCTGATACTCGCGTTCAGGCTGCGAATCGGCGACAATCCCCGCCCCCGCCTGCACATGCGCGACGCCATCCTTGAGCAGGATGGTGCGGATGGTGATGCAGGTGTCCATGTCGCCCGTGTAGCTGAAGTAGCCGACGGCGCCCGCATAGGGTCCACGGCGGGTCGGTTCCAGCTCCTCAATAATCTCCATCGCCCTCACTTTGGGCGCACCTGCCACCGTGCCCGCGGGGAAGCAGGCGCGCAACACATCGAAGCTGTCCACGCCCGCCTTCAGCTGCCCGCGCACCTCCGACACGATATGCATCACATGCGAGTAGCGCTCAATCACCATCAGCTCGGGCACATGCACCGTGCCATATTCGCAGACGCGCCCCAGATCGTTGCGCCCCAGATCGACCAGCATGATATGCTCGGCGCGTTCCTTCTCGTCAGCGAGCAGTTCCTGCGCGAGTTGCTGGTCTTCGGCGTCGTTCGCGCCGCGCGGGCGTGTGCCCGCAATCGGGCGCGTGGTCGCCTGACGCCCCTCCACCGTCACCAGCACCTCTGGAGACGCGCCAATCAGCGTCATGTCGTCCATGCGCAGGAAAAACATATAGGGCGATGGGTTGATGGAGCGCAGAGTGCGATAGATGTTGAGCGCGGGCGCACGCACAGGCTGACTGAACCGCTGGGACAGCACCACCTGAATGCAGTCGCCCGCATAGATATACTCTCTCGCGCGCTCCACCGCCTTCAGAAACGCCTCGCGCGTCATGTTCGGCGTCGGATTGAGCTGAAAAGCGGGGTCCTCAAACGGCGGCGGGGGCGGCAGCGGGCGATTGAGCCAGTTCAATACGCATTCGATACGCTCCGTCGCTCGCCGATACGCGCTCGACGGGTCGGCGCACGGCGGCGCGTTCACCAGCACCTGAATGCGATGCAACACATGGTCGAAAATCAGCAGCACTTCGGGAAAGATGAGGCAGCAGTCGTCGGTTTGTAAATCGTCTGCGGTCTGGTCAGGCAGGCGTTCGAGGAAGCGCACATAGTCGTAAGCGATATAGCCGACCGCGCCGCCGGTGAATCGGGGCAGTTGCGGGTCGCGCCGATAGCGGAACCGGTAGAGCAGTGCGCGCACGGCGTCGAGCGGGTCCTGGTTCGGGGGCAGCTCCAGCGTTCGCCAGCCTGTGTCGCGCTCCCACAGGCGCACGATGCGCCCTTGAGAACGCACAATCGCCGTCGGTGCAAAGCCGATGAAGGAGTAGCGCGCGATGCGCTCGCCCCCGCTCACGCTCTCCAGCAAAAAGGCATACGGCTCATCACCGACCACCTTGTAGAACGCGGAGAGGGGCGTCTCCCAGTCTGCCAGCACCGCCTGATGGACAGGCGCCATCAGACCCGCTGACTGCCAGCGGCAAAACGCATCCTCATCAGGCTGAATCGCCAGCCTATACACCGTCGGGCGAACCCCCTCGATTCGTCCAGCTTGACCCTGCCCGCCTGTATGCGCACTCCATCGGCACCGTCCCGAAGTATACCTGCTGGCAGGAAAGGGCGCCTGTCTGCTGAACTCAGGAGGGGATGAAACGCACGGCTTTATATGAGGCGCATCGGCAGCTGGGCGCGCGCATGGTGGAGTTCGCGGGCTGGGAGATGCCCATCCAGTACCAGAGCATTCTGGACGAGGCGCGCGCCGTGCGCACCCGCTGGGGCATCTTCGATGTGAGCCATATGGGGCGCGCCTGCCTGCGCGGTGAGAACACCATCCCGTTCCTGAACCTGTTAGTGCCCAGCGATCTGGGCAAGCTGGGCGACAACAGCGCGCTCTACACCGTACTGACCAACGAGCGCGGCGGCGTCGTGGACGATATTATTCTCTATCGGCAATCGCCCGACCAGTGGCTGATGGTGTTCAACGCCGCCAACCACGCCAAAGACCTCGCGTGGCTCCAGCACTGGCAGGGACGGTTCAATCCGCCACCCACCATCGAGGACCAGACTGAGCGCACGGTGATGATTGCGGTTCAGGGACCCGAAGCGGTGGCGCATCTGACGGCATTGTTGACGCCGCGCCTCGCCGATGTGCCGCGTTTTGGGGCGCTCGCGTTTGAATGGCGCGGAGTGCCCGTTTTTGCGGGGCGCACAGGCTATACGGGTGAAGATGGTTTTGAGTTGATTGTGCCTGCGGAGGCGGGTGAGGCACTCTGGGAGACCTTGCTGCAGGCGGGCGCGACACCCTGCGGGCTGGGCGCCCGCGATGTGCTGCGCGTGGAAGCGGGACTCCACCTCTATGGACACGAGCTGACCGACGAGACGAACCCCATCGAGGCGGGGCTGGGCTGGCTCGTGAGCGAGCGCACCGACTACATCGGCGCGGACATCATTCAGCGGGTCAAAGCCGAGGGCGCTGCGCGCCGCCTGATGGGGATCGTGCTGCAGGAGCGCGGCGTGCCCCGTGAGGGCTACCCCGTGCTGATTGAGGGGCAGGCGGTGGCGCAGCTCACCAGCGGCGTCTACTCGCCCACGCTCGAATGCGGCATCGGCATGGCGTATCTGCCCGCTGAATGGGCGAAGGCAGGCACGCCCTGCGCGGTGGAGATTCGCGGACGCGCCGTGCCCGCGCTGATCACCACCCGCCGCTTCCTCAAACGAGGCTGATCTGGCACCACTGGCGCAAAATCCACTCGACACCACGCTGCTGCACCCAATCGCGCAACTGCACCGACTCGGCGTCGTTCGGGTCATGGTAGTGGAGCGCGGCAAGGATTGCCTCCCGGAACGGCTCGCTATCCTCACCATGCTCGCGCAGCAGGCGATACGCGCCCACCAGTCGGTCATCGGCACGCAGCTTGCGCAACGGCTCGCGTGCCACCCGCGCGATAGGGTCGTTCAGCGCAGGATGCTGGATGCGAGCCACGATGTCGGCGACCGTTTGATGATGCTCGTCCGGATCAAACGCGAACGCCTTCAGCAGCGCCCGCTCCAGTGCCGCCGCCGCGCGCTCGAACCGCTCGCGAATAGAAGCGTCGTTGAGGGCTTGCTGAATGGTGGCGTAGCCTTTCTGTGCGCCCAGATAGGCGACCAGCGCATGCAGCCCATTATGCACATAGAGCTTGCGCAGGAAATAGTGCTCGAAAGGGCGCACGGGATGGACGCCTTCGATGGGGGGCAGCTCGCCGCGAATCGCGTCAGCGTCGATGAGCAGGCGGTCGTGGCGCTCGGCTCGCACGCCGGGCGGATCGCCGGGCAGTTCCGCCACCACCTGCCGCTCAACCACGCACCGCACCAGCGCCACCGCCTCATCCAGAGCCACATCGGGCAGCGCGGTTCGAAGCGCGTCGCGCACAATCTGGTCGGCATGCTGTTCGTTCTCGCCCAGCAGCAGGTGGAGCGGCGGGCGCTGATGGGCGGCACGCATGCGCAGCCCCTCCGTTAGCAGGGGCGCGATCGCAGGCAGGGCGCTGGCTCCCACCGCCGTCGCGCCAATCACCGCGTTCAGGCACACCTGCGCAATCGCCTCGCGCTCTGCTGTGTGCAACGCCTGCACGGGCGCAATCGTTTCCCGCTCGCCATCGAGCCACTCAATCCAGCAGGCGCGATGGCGCTGCAGGCTCTGCACCAGCTCCGGGCGCGCCTCCACGAACACCACCTCCAGCCCCGCGCGGGTGAACAACTGGGCGAACAGCCCGCGCCCAATCCTGCCCGCGCCGAACTGAAGGGCGATCGCCGACATGCGCTAATTATCACCCACTGTGCCGAAGTTAAACAGCACGGTCAGCAGGTCGGCGTCGTCCACCACGCCGTCGCCGTTCAGGTCCTCCGACAAGCCAGAACCCGTCTGCCCGAAGGCGAACAGCACCATCAGCAGGTCGGCATCGTCGATCACATTATCGCCGTTAATATCGCCGTTGATAAGGTTGAACACCAGCCCGGAAACATCGGAGTTCAGCGATACATTGCGGATGACCCGCCACAGGCTGGTGGGCGCACGGCAGGCAAGATTGTAAGTGCCCGACATCAGCGAAGTGTAGGTGGTGAAGTTGCCGTTCGAATCGGTGTTGAGGGTGCGTTGCTGGCGTACCTGATTGCTGCTCGGCTCCCGAATCTCCAGCGTAAAGGGTACCGTCTGCAACGCCTGCCGATCGAAATTGATGCGTCCCGAAATAAATCGCCGCACAGGGGTGTAGTCGGTGAGCATGATGTCATACCAGCCCCCTGCTCGTCCACCCGCGTAGCTGAACCCCTCGACCAGGATATAGTAGATACCTGCTGGCAGATTCTGGAGCACGACCCGCGAGGTGAAGGGATTGAAGGGGTCATGGGGGTCATCATCGTTGGCGGCGAGCGGGTTGAACGCCGAGTCATAAACGGTTACGACGGTATCGGTCGCGCCGAATGTGCGCACAGTAAGGTTGCCGGTGCCGATTTCGACGCGGTAGTAGTCTAAATCGGTCTGGCGATAGGTCAGGAAGGCATTCAAGATTAGCGTGAAATCGTCGGCAAGGTTGCCCACATCGGTGGCGGTGGCGAAGGTATTGTTCGTGCCATTCACCTCGTAAGGGTCATAGTCGGGCGCGGTGCTGCCATCGAACAGGCGCAGGGTGTAGCGGAAGCGTGCCAGCTCACCCGAGGCAGTTATCGAGCGTACCTGCACATAGTAGGTGCCTGCGGAAAGGCTGATGGTGATGCCCGAATCGGCGTTCGTGAAAGAGGTATCACGGTTGCCGCGTGTGCTGTCGTTGGGCACATCGTCATCGTTTTCCGCTATCAAGCCGCCGCTGCTGTTATAAAGCGCCAGCACCGAGTCGAAGGTGGTGTCCACACGGAAGGTGTAGGTGCCCGATTGCAGCACCTGGAAGCGGAAGTAGTCCAGGTCGCCATCGGGGTTGATCAAGCCCCGAATAACCTTCATCACGCGCTGGTTGGTGGAATCGCGTCCCACAACACCCACATTGTGGGCATTCGCGATGGTATCGTTCAGCTCCTGTTCGGTCAGAAACTCGATGCGCGGCGTTTGCGCAGCCGCGAGCATCAATGTCAGTCCCAGCATCCCAATCAGTATCGTTTCCCTTCGCATGGCTCCTTTCCCGTGCCTCTATTATAGCACAGATGTGCCTTAAAGCAGCCCCTGCTCGCGGAAACTGGTATATCTGCCGTCGCCGATGATGATGTGATCGAGCAGTTCGATGCCGAGCAAGTTGCCTGCTTCGCGCAGGCGGCGGGTGATGGCGATGTCTTCGGGGCTGGGGGTGGGGTCGCCGCTGGGATGGTTGTGGGCGGCAATCCAGCAGGCGGCGCCTTCGCGGATAGCAGCGCGATACACCTCACGCGGATGCACCAGACTGCTATCCAGCGTGCCGATGGAGATGGTCTCCGCGCGAAGCACCCGATTTTTAATGTCCAGCAGCACGGCAATAAAATGTTCGCGTTTCTCAAACAGCAGGTCTGCATAAAGCAGGTTGTAGACATCTTCGGGCGAGCGGATTTGCGGGCGTTCCTGGAAGGTGCTGATGGCGACGCGGCGTCCCAGCTCCATCGCGGCGGCAATCTGGGTCGCTTTCGCCAGCCCCATGCCTTTGATGGCGGCTAACTCGCGCACGGTGGCGTTCAGCACGCCGCGCAAGCCGTTGAACCGCTGGAGCAGCTCCTGCGCCAGCTGCAGCGCGGAGCGCTGGCGTGTGCCCGTGCGCAATAAGATGGCGAGCAGTTCATGGTCGCGCAGGCTCGCCGCGCCCCATGTCGCCAGCTTCTCGCGCGGGCGCTCCGAAGCGGGCAGCTCCCGAATAGTCGTATAGGTTGTCGGTTCCATCGTTCACCTATAGTGCCTTTTTGAGGCGGGTATGCACCGCGTCCAGCAGGGAGTGAACCGCGCCGCCGGCGATCAGCCCGATCAGCAGCGCCAGCACCTCCTGCCGATAGGTGAGCATCCAGTCGGTGGCGTGCAGCAGCCAGCTCTGGGCGTCCACCTGCAACGCCAGTCCGATGCGCGTCAGCAGCCAGCTGATAACGCTCACGAACAGCACCAGCATCGCAATCAGGTAGGCGACGCGCAGCAGCGGACCGATGCCCAGCCCGTGCGAAATCCAGCTCCGATGGGGCACCAGCTTCTGATAGGGATACCACAGCACGCGCAGGGGTCCCCAGCGGTAGTACGCGCTGGAGCGCGTGTCGAGATCGCTGGAGAGCCAGATGCCCGAAAAGGTGTAGCTGGCGATGGCGAGCCAGGCGAGCGGGCGCGTCTCCGGCGGCAGATAGATCGTCGAGAGCGGGATCGCTCCTGCCGCCGTCGCGACGGTCACCCAGTCATGCACCTTGCCCGATGGCATCGCCGTTGTTGCCCTATAAGCCAGCCGCTTTGCGCATCTTATCGATGGCGCGGGCTTCCAGCTGGCGCACGCGCTCGCGACTGAGGTTCAGCGCGCGCCCGATTTCCGCCAGGGTGAGCGGTTGCGCCCCTCCCAGCCCGTAGCGCAGCTCGATCACGGTGCGTTCCTTCTCGTTCAGCACGCCGAGCAACGGCTCCAGATCGAACTCTTCTTCGATGGGCGGCGGCTCTTCAGCAATCAGGTCGAGCAGGGTCGCCTCCTCGCCACCGCCGCCGACGGGCGTTTCGAGGGAGATGGGTCGCGCAACGGCGTTCAACAGATTGCCGACCTGTTCGACGCTCATGCCGGTGTGCTGGGCGATCTCGTGCAGAGTGGGCTGGCGTCCGAACTGTTGCTGAAGCAGGGCAGCGGTCTGACGCACGCGGCGCAGCGCTTTGATGAGGTGCTCGGGCAGGCGTACCGTCACCGCCTGCACCTGCAGCGCCCGCCCAATCTGGTGGCGGATCCACCATGCAGCATAGGTGGAGAAGCGGGTGCCCTTTTCCGGGCGGAACAGGCTCACCGCTCGCATCAGCCCCAGCGTGCCCTCCTGAATCAGGTCAGCGAGCGGCAATCCGCGTCCCGTGTAGTGGCGAGCGATGGAGAGAACCAGCCGCAGGTTCGATTCGATCAGCCGTTCGCGGGCGGTCTCGTCGCCTTCACGCGCCTGACGGGCGAGTTCCTGCTCCTCATCGGGCGTCAGGCGCGGGGCACGCACCGCCTGCCGAATCCACCACTGCACCGGGTCATCGAGCACTTCGCTCTCCATCTGCTCGATGGCGCGGTCGGCTTCTTCTGCCAGCAGGTGCAGCTCCTGCTCGGCTGCCTCGCTACCCGGCAGCACAGGAATGCCCTCCTGCTCAAGAACCGCGAGCGCCTCCTCGATGGCTTCGGGTTCGAGCAGTTCGGGCAGGCTCTCCATCAGCTCCTCCACCGTGATGTAGCCCTGCTGACGCCCCTTTTCGATGAGCGCGAGCATCTGGTCCGAGTCGTAGCCCGATGGTATCTCGTGCATTGCCGTCCTCCATAACTGCCTTTCACGATTTAAGATTCGACGCGCAGGCGCCAGTATTCCTGCCACTTATCGGGGTCGGGTGGCGTATCGCTGTGGGTGAGTTCATGGAGGAGCTGCAGGCGGCGGGCGCGCTCCTGGCGCCGACGGAGGTAGGTGATGCAGTCGGCGACGGTGGCGGGCGTCAGCGGCGGCTCGGTCTGCATCAGCAGGCTGGTCAAAAGCGCCTGCAACGGCTCCTGATGGAGGGTCTCAAGCAGCTCGCGCGGGGTGTATCGGTAGGGCGGTTGAGGGAGTTGCTGGAGCGCTTTGGCGAGCGCGGCATGGTCGGGCAGGCTCCACTCGATCTGGGGCAGCTGTTCCCATGCGGAGGCAGCGGTTTCGGGCGACAGCACCGCCCGCAGAAGCGTGCGCTCGGCATCGATCACGGCGCGCGGCAGCTCAACGGAGAGCGTGGGCACCTCTGGGGCAGGCGCCTGCGTTGCCGTGGCGTGGGCAGGTCGGCGTTGCGCGCGTTGCAGGCGTCGCACATCGCGCCAGAGCGACTCTATCGCAGCCTGGGGACTGGTCAAATAAGCGGGGCTGAGCGGTGCCAGCTGTTGCAGGCAGGCGGTCTGATCCGTGTGGCTGGTCAATCGCGCCACGAACACCAGCGCCTCCCGCAGCAGGCGCGTGCGCGCTGCGAGATTGAGCTGCTCCGCACGCGCCACACCCGCCTGCTGGAGATGCTCGCGCATAATCTGCTCCAGCCCGAACAGCGCCGCAGGGCGTGCCCGCTCGATGGCTTGTTGCAGCGCCTCGGCGCCCTGCGCCCGCAACAGGCTATCGGGGTCTTCACCCGTCGGCAGCTCCACAATCAACGCCGTGATGCCTGCCCCCTCCAGAATCTCGGCTGCCCGCAGCGCGGCTCGAACCCCGGCGCTGTCCGAATCGTAGAGCAGATAGACGCGCTCGGCGATGCGCCGCAGCCGCGCCGCGTGCTGCTCGGTGAACGCTGTGCCCAGTGTCGCGACCGCATGGTCGAACCCGAACTGGTGCAACATCACCAGGTCCATATAGCCCTCGACCACAATCGCGCTGCGCTGCCTCACGATGGCGCCCCGCGCCAGATGCCAGCCGTAGAGGGTGTCGCGCTTCTGGAAGAGCGCGGTTTCAGGCGTGTTGAGGTACCTGGGCTCCTCGTCGCCCAGCACGCGCCCGCCGAACGCGATCACGCGCCCCGACGGGTCATGAATCGGGAACACGATACGGTGGCGCAGGTAGTCATAGAACCCCTGCTCGCCCTGACGGACCAGCCCGGCGGCGAGCGCATCTTCGCGGCTGACCTGATGCCGCTGCAGAAATCGGAGCAGGTGATCCCAGCCGTCGGGTGCATAGCCCAGCTGGAACCGCTCGATGGTGGCAGGGGTCAGTCCCCGCTGGTGCAGGTAGCGCTGGGCGCGGGCGGAACGCCGCAGGCACTGGCGATAATAGAAGTGGGCGGCGAACAGCGCCCGATGGAGACGGTCGCGCTCGTCGGGGGCTTCCGATGGTTCCTGTGGTTCCTGACGCAGTTCGATGCCTGCCTGCGCCGCCAGTCGGCGCAACGCCTCACGGAAGGAGATGCCCTCGATGCGCATCAGAAAGGCGAAGGCGTCGCCCGACGCCCCGCACCCGAAGCAGTGGAACCGGTTCAGGCTTGGACTAACATAGAACGAGGGCGTGCGCTCGGTGTGGAAGGGACATAGCCCTTTGAAGTTGCTGCCCGCTCGCTCCAGCGCCACATAGCCTGAAACCAGTTCCACCAGATCGATGCGCTCACGGATCTCCTCACGCAGGTCGCGCATGCAACAGGGTCGCCTCGCTTCGATAATCAGATGGCGGGACCACCCATAGCGCCGCCGCCACCCTTGGGACCGGCACCGCCACCGCCCGCAGCTGGGGGCGGAGCACCCAGCCCACCCGGTGAAGGACCACCGCCTGGCATCCCTGGCTGTTGACCACCGCCCGTGCCGATGAAGCCCGGACCGCTGAGCGGGATACCCGCTGCCACGGCGATGGCCATCACCCGGTTAGTCTTGGTGTCGATCTGGAAAGCAACCCCCAGCTTGTTATAGCGTGCCAGGATTACATCGCCATAATACTGGTGCTCCTGTGGATAGCCATAGGCACGCACCACTTTGCTGTAAGGGTCACCCAGCGTGATGCCGCGCGCCGTGCGAACATTCGGGTCAGGCTTATAACCATGCGCACTGATCTGCACCACGCGCCCATCTTTGTTCACGACAAACGCATAGGTGCTACCACCTTTGCCCTTGTAGATGTAGGTGGTCTCCATCTCGACGCGCTGCTCGCCCGGCGTCCCACCTGTGCCAGGCGGCTGACCGAAGCCGGGCGGTCCGCCAGGACCAGGCATCTCGCCACCTGTGCCCGTTTGTTGCTGCTGCTGTTGTTGTTGATCAAACCGTTGCACAGTTATCGAGACATAGGTAATCTGGCGCGGATTGCCAAACTTCTGCAGCACGCGCACCGCAGGGCTGAACAGCCGAATGCCTAACAGCGCCACCTCCGTGCGCTGCTTGCTCTGAGCGGTTAAACCCAGCAGCAAAGCGATGGCGCCAGTCGCCACAACCGCATATTTCCAGACGCTCTTCATCCCTATCGCCTCCATCCATACTATACCCTATCTTCGGTCAAAACCGTGCTGTTCCCGATAGGGTTGTGTCTATATTCGTTTCGACGCGCCTGCCGCCCCTCCTGTTCCGACCGTGAGAGGTATAATCGGTTCGGTGAGCGCGCATGGCAGTGCAGGCACTTGAGAAACCGGGAACGATTGGCTGGGAGGAATATCTGAACCTTCCGCTGACCACCTATGAGATTATCGACGGAGAGGTGATTGAGCTGGCAACGCCAACTTTGAGACATCAAAATGTGCTGAGTGAGCTACTGGTGCGCCTGCGCCTTTTCGTGAAAGAGCGCGGGCTGGGGCAGGTTTTCCCTGCTCCCTTCGACCTTGTGATTCGGCGTCAGCCGTTGCGCACGCGCCAGCCCGACCTGTTCTATCTTTCCTATGCTCGCGCCGGCAATCTGAATGCGCTGCTGGATCAATCGCGTCTGGAGTTTGCACCCGATCTGGTGATTGAGGTGCTGTCGCCGTCGGACACCCTGCGCATGTGGCGCGATAAGCTGCACGACTACTACACGCTGGGCGTGCCCGAAGTGTGGCTGGTGGATATTGAGCAGGGCGAGATCGAGGTGCATGTTCGCGAGGAGCATGGCTACAGCTCGCTCGGCTGGTTCTCCGGCGAGACCCCGCTGCCATCGCGCGTGCTGCCCGATCTGGTGTTGCTGCCCAAAACACTGTTTGAGAGCGCGGGCGAGCCAGCCGCAACCGCCAAAAGCGCGTCACCAGCCGTTAGTCGGCGTCGGGGTCGAACGGGCTGACAGTGAAGCGCGGCTGGATCGCCCCCGCGAAGATGTCGGTCATCCCATTGCGCGTGCTGCTCCAGAACAGCAACAGCGACTCATCGAACCCGCCAAAGACATTGAGCGGCGACGGCGCCAGCCGATACTCCAGATTGGGTATCGCCCACAGATAGAGTTCGTTCGTCGGCAGGTTGATGGGCACAGGCGACACATATTCGGTGAGGTTGCCGCGCAGCTGACCCTCATCCAGCCAGCCGATAACCGCCACCTCGCTCCATTCGACGACCTGACCGGTTTGCGGATTGCGTGTGAGGTAGCGCACCTCCACCTCTTTGCCGATATCCCCGGTCGTGAAGTAGATTCTGCCCTGCACGGGATCATACTCATAGAAGCCCAGCCCACTGCCCGCAGGGTTGCGCGGGGTCAGCTGCACGATGGCGTGGTTCTCCCCGATGGCGAGCGCAGTGGCGCCCTCACGCAGAGGAATCCCGCCACGCCAGCTAAGAATGGGCAGGCTCAGCCGCACGCCCGGACGCAGCGTCTTGTAGTAAAAGTTGCCCGGGCTGTTCGGTGCGCTGCCGCCCCGACGGAACAGCACCCAGAGCCGATCCACAGGCGGGCGGTCGGAGCTGCTGCAGACACCGTTCAGGGCGCCCTTGCGCACAGGCGATGCAGCCAGATTGTTCAGATTGTGGCGCGGGTTCAGCGTGCGCTGGAACACGCTGAACACCTGCGAGTAGCCACCTATCTGACCCGAAGCGTACGGGATCAGTCGCAACAGGCGCGGACGATAGGTCACCGTCACCACATCGTTCAGGCGCGGCGCCCGATTCACAAACCGAATGGTGCCGTTCAGTGGATCCACCACAATTGTGCCTGAATCGATCAGCATGTTGTTCTGGTTATTGCGCACAATATAGCGGAAAGTGAGCAGCCCTGTCGCCTCGTCTTCAATCGGCTCCTGCAAACGGCTCGGATTGGTGGGATCCACAATCACGGAGACGCCGTTCACCTTGATGTCGATATCCGCTTCCAGCGGGTTGCCGTCCTCGTTCCAGACCGTTTCGAGGCGGGTCCAGTCGAGGTGGCGCGTGCGCCACACATTGCGCTCCGCGTCCTTCTGGGCGACCTCATCGATGATGCGCGGCAGCAGCCGATCCTGAATATCGCCGAGCGCGCGCTCCACCTGACGGCTATCCAGCGGTAGCAGATTGCCGTTGCGCGGGTTCACATAGTAGCGGGCGAGCAGCAGCTCCGACTCGTTGCGCTCGCCAACCGTGCCTGTGATGGCAACATCGGTGAGCAGCACGAAGGGCGAGTCAGGGCTGCTCGGGTTCAGCGACACACGATAGACCTGCGCTGCAACGCTATCCACACTGCGAATGGCACGGGAGAGCGGTAGCGACTGCTCGCGTCGCCAGCCATTGAAGCTATCGCCATCGGACGGCAGATAGAAAATCTGGTTCCTGCCCGCAGGCGCCGACACATAGAAGAGCCAGTTGCCGATGCCGGGCAGACCGGTGATGTGCGGGCGGGTGCGCGGCAGTGCAGGATCCACCGGCACAACGCTGATTTGCCCCACAGGCTCGCCCGTTTGCGGGTTGAGTTGCGTGTAGAACAGCACGGCGTAGTTGGTGCCCGCGATCTGCACCTCGCCTGTCCAGAAGAGCCACGCCTGCACCGCGCCGCGCGTGCCCTGCGTCAGATGAACCACAGGCTGATGGTGGCGAATGGTGCTTTTCTCTTCATCGGTCAGCGCACGCCCCAGATTGAGCGCCTGCACGAAGAGCGTGCCGTCGGGGTCGTTCGGGAAGGGTCCGAACGGACCGAGCCACCACTGCCCACTGATGCCTGTCGGTATCCAGCCGCCTGCCAGCGGGATGCCGTTCAGCAGCATGCGGGTGCCGTCCCAGTTGAGCGACGCCCAATAGAGGAAGAAGCGGTTCCGATTGCTGGGATCGCGATTGCTGCTCCAGTAAAGATGCAGTCGTCCTGTTTGCGGATCGCGGAACGCGGTCGGCGTGTGATTGCTGACGATGGGGGTGCCCGGTGCAGGCAACGGGTCAATCTGTGCCTGGGAGCCGCGCGTGACCCCGCCTGTGAGCTGGGTCTCCCGCACGCGCACCACGATGCGCATCGACGGCACGGTGATGGGATCGCCCGGCTCCACCACGCCAGCTGTGCCAGCTGCTGTGTCGCGGTAGACGCCAATCCACTGCGAGTAGACGCCCATCGGCTGGAAGGGCGGGATGGCAATGCTGATTTGAGGCAGGCGCGGCTCAAAATCGTTGCGCCCGTCACCGTTCACATCGGGCGTGCGACCGTAGGGCACGGCAGGCAGCGACAGGTAAGTGCCCGCCATATCGCCCGCGCGCGGCTTCTGCAACACCGCATAGGGCTGGTAGCCCGGCACAATCGCGCCTATCTGCGCCCAGCCGCCCACATTCGCCCAGTAGGGATTATCATACAGTTTGAGCGGATCGTTGCGGCTCCAGAAGCGCGGATCGAGCGTGCTGACCACCGTCGTCCACGCGGGCATCCCGGCGAATGTGCTGACCATATCCGAGAAGAGATAGATGCCGCCTGTGGCAGGATTGCCAAACGCTTTGCCCAGATAGAGCGGGTAGAGGTTGAGGTTGCCCTCGTTGCGCACGCGGAACGGCTTCCAGTAGGGCGCGAAGAGCGCGTTATCGGGGCGGAACGCCGAAGTGGGAGCATAGGGCGAGAGCGCGTCGAAGTTGAAGCCGAACCCGCCCGGCAACGCGCCGAAATCGATGGTCTCTTCCTCAATCAGGAAGCGCGCATCCGGCTCAACGGTGATTTCGGTGGCGACCTCCCGATAGGCTTCCTGCGCGACCTGGTTCGCTCGCGGCGCCAGCGCGTTCTCCAGCCCATCGAAGCGCCCGTTGTTGTTCGAATCGATGTAGATAAAGTTCGTGTGGACAGCCGGGCTGTTGGATCGGAGAACCAGCGAGCTGTAGCGGTTCGGCGGCTGATAGCGCGGCACATTCACCTGCACCACGATGGGGTCGCCGTTGCGGTTGGCAAAGATGTTCTCGATGCGCATGGCGGTCTGGCGCAGGTCGGTGCCGCCCTCAAACAGCATGCGCACATTGCGGGCGGCAATATCGGGATAGTCGGGGCTGCGATTCGGGAGGGTGGGCGGCTGCTCCCACGGCAGCGGGTAGTTAACCGCCCCCGGACCGCCCTGCCAGTACAGTCCGCCCGTCCAGGCACGCACATTCAGCGTGAGCGGGATCAAACTGTTAAGCGCGATGTTGCGCCGATCCGCCACCGAGAAAAGACCGTTAATGAGCGTGCCATGCTTGGCGCTTCCGTTCGATTCGAACTGGGCAGGCACGAGCCGACCACCGTTACCGTTCACCAGATTCTGGGAATCTCCAGGATTGTTCTCGTCGCCCACAAAACTTCCCGACGGACTCCAGAGCTTGAGCGGGTGCGCGATGCTGAACTTCCAGCCCTCGCCTCTTTCACCGCCGCCGTAACGGTCAATCTCAGTCGTTTCCAGATTGAGGTCGGAGGTGAAGCTCATGCCCGGCATGCGCAGCTGCAGCTCGTATTCGGGTCCGGGCGTCCAGTAGTTGCTGCCAGACGCCTGCACGGTGATGCTCTGCACGGCAATCCAGTTCCGCTCCGGGTTGGGCGCTCGCTCGGTGGTGCGCGGTGCCAGCACATACTGCACACGCGAGACCCCTGGACCGACCACCTGCACAGCGACCTGATCGCGACGGGTCTCGGTGCCTGATAGCTTGAAGTCCCACACAATCACATAGAAGGTCTGACCCCACTCCAGCACCCCGGGCCACTCGGGTACTACCTCGTTGGGCGCCTTTTGACCTGTCAGCACCGCATCGGCTTCCTCTTTCTTGAGCGTGACGGTCACCTTGGTGTGGGAGATGTCGGTGTTGTCATCCTGGCGTCCTTCAGGACCAGTGGTGCCCCCAATGCCCGTTCCCGGGGGAAGCTCGCTATATGCCAGTCCTGAAGTGTTGAAGGCGTACACCACGCCCGCGTCGTCGGCGATATAGAGCCAGTCGTCCAGCACGGCGGGCGAGGCGAACAGCGTGTCGGCATAGAGTTTCCAGCCCTCGAACAGCCAGCCGTTGCGCCGATTGCGTTCGTTCGTGGCGTGCAGGGCAACAATTTCGCCCGCGTTCGTGCCCACCACAATCGCGGGCTTGGCGCCAAAGTCGTTGCCGTCGGGATCGGTATCATTCACTCCTGTGAACACGGGCGAGCTAAAGATGGCGCCGCTGAGCCGCTCGCTGAAGAAGGAGCCGTCGGTACCGCGCAATTCCTCGCCCGTGTCCGCGTTATAGGCAAAAACGCGCCCCAGACTGCCGCCCACAAAGACGGCATTGATCGGGGGTGTGCTGGAATTGTTATCGAAGTCCAGCCCCTGCACCACCAGTGGCGAGCTGTAGTTGAACGCCAGGATGGAGTTGGTCTGGTCAGGCTGTCGCCAGATGAGCTGCCCACTGCTGGCGCTGATGGCGTAGGTGCGCCCGCCATCGATGCCGCCCGTGTTGATGAACACCTTGCCGAGCGCGACGGCAGGCGTGGCGGTGATCGGCTCAATCACTTCTGTGGTGGAGTTCAGGGGGGGATATGCCCAGCGCAGGGCGGTCGCGCTGCTGGTCGCGTCGGGGTTCAGCGCGTAGAGCCGCCCGTAGAAGTTGCCCTCCACGCTGCCGATGAACACCGTGTTGCCATCATACGCAGGCGCGCCCACGAACGACGCGCCGAAAACCCGATACTCCCACTTCAGCCATGTAGCGGGGTTGCCCGGGTCCAGATCGGTTTTGATGGCGTACACCGAGCCGCTGGGGTTGCCGATTATCACCAGGTTTTTGTCTTCCAGAATGAGCGGCGAGGCGTAGCTGAAGGGCGCGGCGGTGGCGGGCTTGATACGCCAGTAGAGCTTCGTCTCGCCCGGATTGGTGCCGTTCTGGCCATCGCCCAGCGCGTCGATGCAGTAGATGAAGCCGTCCTGCGCACCGAACACCAGCACCCAGCGCGTCGCGACGCTATTGCCGTCGCGCACGCGCACCTGCCCGACCGCCGGCGTGGAGAAGACCGATTCCGCCTGCAGGTTCGCTGGCACCAGCTTGATGGCGTCGGCGACCACATAGCGCGAGCGCTCGTTCGCATCTTCGGGCGAGAAGTTGCTCACCCAGATTTCGTAGGTTTGCCCCTGCGTGAAGGTGAAGGGCGACGAGCGCAGCAGCAGCCAGTTCCCGCCTCGCGTCTGGTTGACAATCAGCGTGGCGGTTTCGAGGTCGTCTTCAACCACATAGCGGGCGCGGCGCGCATGCTGATCGCTGCTGGGGAACCATGCGTACACATAGTATTGCCCGCTCTGGCTGACCGACACGCGCCAGACAGCACGACGCTCCTCAAACTGGTTCGCGGTCGGCGTGGTGCGGTAGTAGGAAGTGTTGTACTGATCTGTCAGATCAGTGCGCCGCTCCCAGCCGTTCGCCGTGAAGTCCGGGTCCTGATCATCGAGGATTACGCCCGTCTGACCTGTGGGTGTGACGCGGAACTGCCAGCGGATGCGCACATCGCGGGCAGCGTCGTTATGCACATGCTCCAGGCAGGTGATGGTGCCGTTGCCGTTCGCCACGAACACAAGGTGCTGATTCGCGTTCAGCGGGTTGCGAATGACCACCGGCGACGCCTGAATGATGCCGTAGTCGGGCACGAATCGCACGGCGTCCGCCACCGCAATCGGCAGGGGCTGCTCCCCTGCATCGGGACCCTGCGGGTCGATGCCGTTGTCGAGCGTGATGGTGATGCGTTCGTTATTGTTGCGCACGATGAAGGGCAGATTGCCCAGCTGCTGCCAGCCGCCGCCCGTCTGATCCAGATAGAGATCGGCGACGCCGCTGGAGTCGGCAACCCGATAGTGGGCGCGCCGGAGGTTGCTGCGCATCTGACCGCCCACGCGCGTGCCCGACGAGGGCAGATGCACGAAAATCTTGTAGACGCCAGCGGGCAGCGGACCACTGTCCCATGTGAAGGTGGCGTTCGGTCGCCCCAGCGTGCCGACAGCGTAGCGGTACGGTTCGGTCGCCTGCGGGTTCTGAAGCCAGGCATCACCAGCCTGCTCCTGCAGGGCGGGCACAATCCAGGTGCCTGTGAAGGTCGCCGTCGCGCCGTTGTTATTGCTTTCGCCGTCGTTATCGACAACGATTGGCTCCCGCAGTTGCGGCTGGCGCGTTTCGCCTGGAAACGGCAGAAACGGATAGGTCCAGCCCAGCAACAGTTTGACCTTGCTATCGCGCGAGTTGCTGGTGACGCCCGTGCGCTGATTGCTGCCCCGATGTGTTGCCCAGCTATCCTGGGCGAACGCCATCGCCGTCCAGCCCATCAGCAAGGCTATAACCCATACGAACCGTACCGCTCTCATATCTCACTCATCCTCCCGTCGGTGTTTCATGGTTAGAACGCGCGATCGGCGGCGCTGGGCTTCCGCAGTTGATAGGAGCCGCTCATCGCCGGGCGATCCGCCGTGCTCCAGACGATGGAGTCGTAGCTGAAGCCCAGCAGGCTGCCGTCGCTCGGATTCGTGTCATTTGGATTGAAATCGCTCGCCTTGAGTTCCAGCACCTCGCCGAGGAACTCCATCGGCTCTTCGGCGCCGCTGGCGTTGACGAGGGTGGTGTAGCCGCTGTAGCCGTTGACAATCAGCACATTGCCGTTGAACAGGTAGCGTGCCTGACGCGGCTTGAAGAGGATTGGCTGCCGGGGCGGGCTTTCAGGGGCGCCGTCCACCGTCTGCAGTCGCAGCCCTTTCAGTCGGCGGCGAATGCCCAGACTGTAGGCTTCATTGGTGAGCATCCATGTGACGGGCAGCGTGTCGCCAATCGTGCCTGTGAGCGGCACCTGCAGTTCGTAGATGCCCGTGCTGGTGGTCACCAGCAGGAACAGCCCGACAGCGCTTCCACCTCCGCCGCTGCTAACAAGGCTGACCCTGGAGGTGTCGATGGCGACGGGCGCCAGGATGGGCACGACTGTGCCATCGGGCAGGCGCATCCTGGTGATGTAGAGCGTGCGATCCGCACCGCCTTCCGCCAGCTGGAGAATAATCATGCCCGCTTCGGGCGTGGCGGGTTCTGTGGCGGGGTCGGCACCGCGCGCGGAGGCGTTCTGCACCAGCGTGGCGAAGCCGATTTTGGTCATGTTGCCGTCCCAGTATTCGAACCGCTGGGCACCCACATAGCGATAGGTCTGACCCTCTTTGAGTGTGGGCGTCATCCAGTAGAGCACGCCCGTCATCGGCAGGTTCAGCTGCGGATGCCATACTGGCTCGCCAATCGCGTAGGTGTTCGCGTCCACCACGAAGCGGTCGACGATATCGACGACGCGGTTATTGCCCGTGTCGGCGATGGTGTAGTGGATCCAGTATTCCCAGCCCGTGCTGCTGCGGACGGCGTACGGATTGCGTGCATCGGGCACGAACTCGGTCCAGACCGTGACATCGGTCGGATTGCGCAGGGTGGCGGGCGTGCCGCTGATGTAGTTGGAGCCGAGCAGCCCCTGTCGGTTCGGATCGCGCAGGTTGAGCGTGCCCGTGACATTACCGCTGGCATCGCGCAACGGCAGCAGGTCGGGCAGGAAGCCGGTGATGGTGCGCTCCTCCTCGCCCGCGCGGTTCAAAATCGCGAGACGATTGCGCTCCGGCTCCACAATCAGGAACTGGTTCTCGCCGTAGCGGTAGACGCGCGCGTTCGGCGTGAGCGGGTACTTGGCGAAGGCGGGTACGAACGAGCCTGTCGCAAACTCCAGCTGGCTGTTCTCGCTCGACCACACCACCTGACCCGCGCTGTCCACCTCCAGCAGGCGACCCTCGTCGGCGATCACCGTCAGCTGGCGGCTGTAAATCTGAAGCCCCTCGTTCGTGCCGACCACCAGCACGCCATCGCCGATGCTGACAGGCGATATGGCTGTATAGGGCAGACTGACGATAAATCGACGGAAGAACTCGCGCAGGAAGGCGAACGGGTTGCGCGAGATTTGAACATCGTTGACCAAATCGTCAATAAAGGGCCAGCGGATGACCGAGCCGTAGCCGAGGTTGGGGAACGGGATGGTTCCCGCCTGCGCGTGGCGCGTGCCAATATCGGGCTGGTAGCGGCGCGGGTCGGTTGCCAGACCCAGCACGCCGTATATCTCCTGCCGATCGCTCACATTCGGGGGCAGTGCGACTCGCATGGGCAAATAGAGGATATCGCCCGCCACCACTGGCGGTCCCTTCGGCACCTCGCCCAGCAGCACCGCGTACCAGAGCAGGTTGTCCCACTTGCCAGCGTAGAGCTTCTTGCCGGGATCGAGCGGGTCACGGTCGGGGTCGATCAGCGCGTTGTAGGCGCCGACCGACACCAGCACAGGCTGCGAGATGCTGAGCGCGCTCAACAGCTCCAGCGAGCCGCCCGCCTGCGACTGACGGAAGCCACTCAGCCGGATTTGACCCGTCGCATAGTCCACCGTGATGAGCGGGTCAGGACTCTGCGGCGAGTAGGTCAGGCTCACCTGCGTGAAGAGCGACGGGTTAGCCCCTGACCGTGCATAATCGCGCTGGGTGAGCGTGATGGGCGCATCGGTCGCAATCGGCGCGCCCAGATCGATGATGAACTGCTCCGGCTCCGCATCGAACGCCAGCACGATTGTGTAGGGTATCGGAAGGAAGCCGCCCAGCCGCACTGTGCCAAGCCCCAGCGCGTAAACAACGCCGTTCGCGTACACAGGCGCCTCGATGAAGGAGAAGTTCATCGCGAGCGGCGCGCCGCCAGGAAAACTATGGCTGAAATTCAGGAGCGGACCCAGGAAGTCGGACAGATAGCGGTTCGGCTCGTTCCAGATGGTGGCACCGGGCACCGAAACCATGTTTGCCTGTCCGCCTGCAGTCACGCGCTGCTGGTAGCCGCCGTGCGACTGCCAGCGCCAGAGGATGACGGAGCCACCGCCGCGCGTGCCAGCGGAACTCCACTGCTCCAGCACGGCAATCAGGTTGCCGTTGTCTGTGTTTGGATCGCTGGAGCCGCCGTCAGAGGTGAGGGTGCCCGTGGTGATATACAGGACGCCGTTGGCGCCGAGTGTGAAGCCCTGCAGATTATTCGGCGGCATCGGGCTGCCTGTCTGGGAGGCGGGCAGGCTCATAAAGGTGCGCATCATCGTGCTGGGGTTATTCGCCGTTGCCCAGTCGATGTAATAGTCGATGTAATAGAGGTTAGTATTAACTGCGCCAGCATACGCCACACGCCCTGGCGAGCCGAAGTTGAAGGTACACAGGTCGGTGATTTCCGTAATCTGACCGGTTTGCGGGTTCAGCTCGTACACGCGCGGGCGCAGAGGGCTATTGGAATTATTATAGATTCGTGCCTGACCCGTGATTCGGCAGCGCAGGTAGCCTGTCGGGTTGCCGTTCGCATCGCGCTCTATGATGAGCTGCTCGCCTTTGGCGCCGAGCCAGAACGCCTGCACGCCCTGTAGCGTTTGCGTGCCCTGTCCGCTGATGTCGCGTTGCGTGCCCAGATAGATGACCAGATCGCTGCCGCCGCCCTGCCCGCGATTGGGCACATAGCCCGCCACCGGCGGCACCAGCCAGTCGCCGATGCTGCTGTTGCGCGGCTGATACCACTCGGGATTCATCACGGGGTTCCGATCATCCGTAATGATATAGCGCGGTTCGGTGCCGTCGCCCAGATCGATTGCCCAGAAGCCTGCCGAGGGGCGCGTGCTGACCGTCAGCGTCGTGGGCACGATCAGCATATTATCCACCGCGATTGGCGCAGGCACAGGATAGTTTTGCAGAGCGGGCGAGGTGGCATTTGCACCGCCTGGCGCAGAGAGCGACCAGACGCGCTGCCCCTGGGGTACAATCCGCCCTGTGTTCGGGTCGCGCGGCAGCAGCCAGAAGCCGGCCGCCTCGCTCCCCGTGGACACAACCACCTGCGTGCCCTTCTGAGTCTCCACAATGACGGGCGGCGACACCTTGCTGGTGCCCAGATTGAACTCCCACACCTTATCGAATCGCTCGCCACGCTCCAGGTCAGGTACGCCGTCATCGGTGCGCCCGTCGCCGTCCAGATCGCGGTTCGGATTCGCATCGTAGCAGATGAGCTTGTCGTTGACCGTTGCTAACACCAGCCCGCCATACACCACCACGCCGCCGTTCTGGCGAGTAAGGTTAACCTGTGCGTCTTTCCAGAAGGTGGCTAACGGTGCGCCGTATCGTTCGGGTGTCGAGTTGGCGCGTCGCATGTTGAGCATATCGCTGGTGCTGTTGCTCGCCCAGCGCAGCAGGTTATAGGCGAACTTCAATTCGAGGGTGGGCACCGCCTCGATGCGGTCGGCACGAGCCGTATCGGGGATGGAGTTGTCCATGCGCACCATCGGCGCATTGATGGCGGCGGCGATGCCCGCCGCGCTCACGATGATGCGCCCTGCGCCGTAAGTGCCCGCCGCAATCACAAGCTGCGACGCGCTGACGCCCGCCACCGGTTGCAGCAGTGGCTCCTGCACATTGATGATGCCGCCGCCGAAGCCGCGCCCGCGCGCCCCGATTCGCGCAATCTCGGCGGGCGCAAGTGTGTAATAGCCTCGCAGAAGCGGATGGTTCAGATTCACAAAGTTGATTGCTCCAGTGCCCGCGCTGAAATTCATTCGCGGGAAGAACAGCTCGCCCGTGCTGCCATTCGCGGGCAGGTCAATCCACAGGATGCCGCCCCCGTCCACAAAGCGGCGCAGCTTCTCCCGCATCTCGATGGTCATCCCGTTCAGAGTCGTGCGGCTCAACAGCAGAATCCGGTAGCGGGCGAGTTGCGTATCGCTCACCTTGCTCAGATTGACCAGCCAGTAGGCAGCCTGATGGCGCCCTGTGCCAGCGGGCGCCAGCGGGTTCTGGAACGACAGCCCTGGCGGCTTGATGTCGTTGCGCTGATCCATCGCGTAGAAGGTGTACACATCGCGCACGACAGAAACAGGATTCCGGCTGCTGACGGAAGCGATTTCCTGATCGTTGAACGCGATGACCCCTGCGTAGATGGGCGCCACGCGCGGGTCGTAGTTGCGCCCATCCGCCAGCGCGCTCGCCAGCCACAGATTCAGCGCAGCGCCAATCGCCATCAGCCTGCCAATCGGTTTCGCCATTTTCATCGCCACCACTCCTTACGGACGAGCTTCGCCTGCATAAATCGGTTTCGGGCACACGGGCAGTTTCGGGATAGGCGGCAGGATGCGCCCCGGATGTTGCCCCGACGGATCCTGCGTGCTGTCATAGGCGACGCGAATCGGCTGATTGTTCACGCGCGGGTCGCGCAGGATAGGGTCATAGCGCATGAAGAGATTGACCGCATAGCGCCCGCGCCCCGATTGCGTATCGTGGAAGAACTCCTGATGCTGGTCGGGGATGGTCAGTCCCGAGTTGCCGTACTCGATGGGTATCCAGCCCCATTTGCGCAGCCATTCGGTCTGGTCGCCTAAGGGCGCGGTGAAGTTTTCGGCAATTGCGCCCACGATGGTGATTTTGATGTCGAGCGGCTCGCCATAGAAGGGAAACTCTGGCGAAGCGACCCCTGCAGGGCGCCGACCGTTGTTCGCTTGCGCGTTCGCGCGTGTGTCGCGCGGGTTGGTGTTGAACCAGTAGCCCGGTATCACGAAGAAGCAGCCCTCCTGCGCGAACAGCACCGCCTCGATGCGAATATCCAGCGGCTGAACAACTGCCGCACTCAACCGATAGGGCGCGTTATCGGTCGGCAGCTGGAACTGGCTCGGATTCACCAGCGGCTGAAGCTGCAGCTGCAACAGATTCTCCACGCCGGGCGTCGCGTCCAGCGGATAGTTCGAGCCTGCCGGGGTCAGCACCAGCGTGAAGGCTATCTTCTCATAGTTCGGATAGACCTGAAAAGTGGTGCGCCCCAGCGGGTACATCGCGGGCGGAAAGCCCAGCAGATTGAAATTATAAAACGGGTTCTGGTTGAACGACGGGTTCACCAGCAGGTTGATGAACGAGCCGACGCTGGCGGAGGCATGGCGCAGGTGGAGCTTCAGCCCACCGAAGTTGCCCGTGTAGGTCTGCGGGTCAACCCCGAAGCTGAACTGCAGCTGCATCGGGCGGTTGGGCAGCACCTCAAAATAGAAGGGCGATTCGGGGTTGGTGGGGTCGCCCTCCGCCACCGACGGGCTTTGCCATGTGCGCCGCACAAACTGCGTCGTGTTCACGCACACATAGTCCTTCGCAATGATTGCCAGCGTGGAGCGGGCGTCCCCCTTCACAAGGTTGCCCTCGATGTACGCCGTGCCGTTCGTTACAATCGTAATCTGTCGCCCCGATGGGATGATGCCCCGCACGCGCACATTGCCTTCCGCGTAGATGACGCCGTTGAAAGGCACGCGCAGCGCCTGCCGCTCCTGCTCGCTGCGACCGGGCACTTCGATCAGCTCGTTCGTCAGGAAGTTGAAGTTCGGGTTGCCCGGATCGGCGCTGCGGAAGAAGAATCGCAGCGTTTTGCGGTTGGTGGGCGTGCCAGTGTAGGGGTCGAACCACACATCGTTGGGCACGCTCTGGTTGCGCGTGATGCGGAAGCCCTGCTCGATAATCTGGTTGCCGTTGCGCACCTCATAGAGTTCGATATAGGCGCCGGGCGGCTCATAGAAGGGACCGTTCCAGTAGCGGGAGCCGCCGGGCTTGAGCCAGTCGCTGCGCAGGCTGTAGCCGCCGATCAGCCCGCGGCTCTCCTGCTGGATGTCCTGCGCGTTATTGATGTAGATACCGCGCCCGTAGCCGTACTGACCCGTGTTGTACCAGGTGCCGCTGGGGCGCTGGCGCCAGATGCCCGATTCGCGCGTGGCGGACACATAGCGGGGTCGTCCGGTGGCGGTGTCAACGGTATCCATGCGGGGCGGTTCCAGATAGGCGATGGAGCGCGGGAAGCCGTCGATGGCAGTGGTCGGCTTGCCGTCGCGATACAGCCCGCCGACCGTGAAGAAATCGGGGTCGCGGCTGGGCAATACGGGCGTCGCCCCTGCTGGCGTGATGACCGAAACGGTGGTGTTATCGTTGTGGATAATCTCGCCGGCGACATAGACCCGTTCGCCCCTGTCGGGGTTCAGTGCGATCTGTACATTGCCGCTCCAGCGGAGATTGCCGTTCACATAGATGGGCGCGAAGCCGACCTCGCGGCGCGTGGGATCGGGGTTATTGCTGTCGGGCACAGGATTGCCCAGAATCAGGCGGTAGGGCATGCCCAGCCCCACATCCTCCGCGCCGAACTCCATCAGCGTCGCCCGCTGATCGCGATTCATCACGAAGCGCAGGTAATCGATGGTGCCAATCTGCACATAGGCGACCTTCTCGCGGCGGCGCGTGATGTCCGCCCCGCCCAGCGTGGTCGGATCGTTCGGATCCACCAGCCCCGGTCGCCCGACCGATTCGATCTTGATCACAGGCTGGCGGTGGATGGGACCTGACGGTTGATAGCTCACGCGGATCAGCGCGCGCCCTTTGGTGAAGTTGATTCGGGTGAAGCCGCCTGTGCCATCGGCAGGGTTATACGGCTTCAGCCAGAAGTAGTCAGGGTCTTTTGGATCGGTGATATTGTCGGGAATGGGGCGCCAGTCCGCGCCGTCCTCGCTGTTGACCAGCTGGTCGACCGCGTATTTGATGCCCGCGTCGGCGAAGTAGTCCGCGCTCAGCCCCTCGCGCGCCTGCTGCACATTCAGCAGGTTGCGGGCGATGGTCACGATGAACACGCCGCCCAGGATCAGCAGCACGAAGGCGACCAGCAGCGCAATCACCAGAGTCTGTCCACGCCGGGTATGTTTCATCGTTTTCGCCTCCCTACTGCCCGCGCAGCTGCACGATGTTGGGCAGCTCGATCTGGGTGTTGAGCGCGTAGTTCACCGTGCGCTCCGCGCCGTAGAACTTCATGCCGACCTGCAGCGTCATCACGCGCCGTGTCTCGTAGTCCGCCACCGCCGAATCGGTGGGCTGGTTGAACTGGTAGTAGAAGGTGACCATCACATTGTTTTCGCCGGGCGGAAGTGGGCTGTTCGGGTCAGAGTAGAACTCGATATAGCCGCGCAGCAGCGACGGCTCGAAGCCAAGAGTATTCAGCACCTGTTGCATCGGCGTGCTGTCGGTGTAGAGAATCCGGTACTGATTGGGTCCCACATCGCGGGTTGCGCTGGCGACACGCTGATAGCGGATGGGCTTGCCGTAGTTGGGTCCAGGGCGCTGATCGGGACCTATCACCACTTCCGAGCCTGCCACAATCGAAGCATCAGGCAGCGCCAGATAGTTGCGCAGCGGATCGTCGACCTGTCCATCGTTATCGAGGTCAATCAGGCTGATATAACGCTTCACATTATTGATGTTATTGGGGTCAAGGCGATACTGGTAGTTGAATCGCCCGTTGATGGTTCTGGTGTCAGGGTTTTGATCGGTGGCGGGTGTGGCGTAGATGCCCGTGCTGAAGACCAGCCCCACCTGCTGATTGACCGGGTGATCCATCCATGCGCCCATCCACCAGGGGATGGCAAACTCCAGTTGACCCGCCTCGTCGTTCAAATAAAACGCCATCATCTCGGTGCTATTCGGATCGGTGAGCGTGAACCAGCGGGTGTCGGGCGTGCCGCTCAAAAGCGCCTGGCGGAACAGCGTGAGGTTACATACCCGCTCGTTGATCTCCTGCCGCGTGGTCGGGTCGTACCGATAGTAGCAGAGATACCACTGGTCGACAGTGTCGTCGTAGAGCGTGTAGAAGTAGCGCAGAGGCTGGGGCGGGTTGCGCTGGAGCGAGTCGGGCGCACTGCGAAACACGAAGAGGCGGAACACATCGGGGTTCAGCGTCCACAAGCCGTGTGGGAACTTAATCTGGATAGGGATAATCGCGCCCATCTCGTCGCTGAGGGTCTGCGTTTCCACAGGCGAGCCTGCCTGATTCACGATCTGGGCGGGCTTGAACTGCAGCAGCGGCACCACCTGCGGGTTGCCCCGCGAATCGCGCGTGAGATTGATCATATCGACCTGCCCGACGGGTCCAATGGGTTTGGCGACCTCGCGCCAGCCGCGCCAGTGGCGCCCGTAGAAGAAGTTCGGGTCATAAAAATCGGCAATTGTGTCGAACAGCTTCGGGTTCAACCGCCACCGATTGTTATTATCCTTCACATAGAGGGGGAACTCGGCGCGATACAGCATGGCGAGGTTCTCCTTCGCGGTGGCGGCGGTCATTGGCTCCTCTTCCGGGTTGAAGTAGGGCTGGTCAGGAACGCCGTCGTTGTTGCTGTCGGTATTGTCCTGCAGCCCGATGAAGTACATTACAATCGTGCGTCCGGGCGAGAGCGGCATCGCCAGCTCCGCGTCAGGTTCGCCGCGCCGACCAATCGGGATTTCGGAGGTGGGGTCGTTCGACTCCTGAGACGGATCGCCGTAGGCGGGCGGCACCAGGATAATCATCGCGTTGCGCATCGGCACCGCGACGGGGCGATTATTACTGTCTGTCACCCAGATGTTGATGGTGCGGTGGCTGGTGTCGAACACATAGGCGGCGCGTTTGAGGTCGGTCTGAATCCGTTCGAGGGCGAGGCGGGTGGTGGTCTGCGCCTGCGATTGCACCTGACCCTGACGGGTGTAGCGGAAGCCCTGAATCAGGGGTATGAGCAGAAGCCCCAGCAGAACTGCGGTGATGGCAATCACCACCAGCAGCTCCACCAGTGTGAAGCCCTGCCGCTGCCCGATTTGTATCGTCCGTCCTATCATTGCCTGCTCGTCCCTATTTCTGACCGTTCATTTAATTTTCAGGTTCCCCTCGCTCTTCACCTGACCCCTCACCTGTACCCTCTGGGGGAGAGTCGAGCTAATCTTTGCGGGTGAGCATCGTGTCGAAGTCGATTTTAACCTTGCGTCCGTCGGGTTCGTAGTAGAGTCGCACTTTGAGCGACAGCCCCTGCACGCCGCGGATGGCGACGCCCGTCACTTCGGGCGCCCAGCTGGCACCTGGGTGAAGCTCGGTCAGGTCGGCATACACATAGCCTGTGCCATCGGGCACTTCCGAGATGCGCAGAACACCGTTCACGCCCCGCCGAACCGTGTTGTCCTGACGATACCAGTATTCGCGCAGCAGAATCGTCTTGCCCGCCTCGCTCCGATTGAAGTAGAGTTTGCTTACCGTGCGACCTGCGAAAGCCGCTTCAGCGTCGTACCAGCAGGCATCGGCGGGCATGCCATTCAGCACCGGGCTGATAAAGTAGCGGTGGGCGGCTTTCTGCACGGCGAGCGCCCAGTTCTCGTGCGCCTTATACAGGATACGCAGCTTGCGCCCGCGCAGGTAGGCATTGTTGAGCTGGATCACGCCCGCCGTGTAGTCCACCGCGAAGCTGCCCAGCGCCAGATCGCCCCCTATCTGGCTGCTTTTCTGGATATAGGCGACCTGACCCGTCAGCATGTCAATCAGCACAATGTCGGGCTGTTGCTGGTCGGGGAGGTCTGGCAGGTTCAGCCCTTTATACTGACTCTGATCCTCTAACAGGTCGCCGTACTGTTTGATGTCGGTGAAGGCGAGGCGGATGCGCCCTGTGCCGGGCACGGTGTGTTCCTCGCGCAGGATGAACCAGTCGTACACATTGTAGTCCACATTGGCGACCAGCGGGCGCTGCCCCGCCCAGTAGCGCTCGTAGAAGCCGGTGCCCGCCGGGTTGAACGCCAGCAACCCCAGCAGCTGGTTCACCACCTTATATTGATAGGGATAGCTGGGGTCCCATGCGTCGCCAGGGCGAAGCCGTTCAAACAGCCGCGCCGCCGAATCGGAATCGGGCACGATACCCTGAAAGCCCGGCTCGTTGCGCACGGACGGGTAGTTGCTGGGATCCTGACCCGGCACGGGCAGGGTCAGATCCACCCACATGGGGAAGGGGCGTTGCGGGAAGGTCGGGTTGAGAATAATCACGGTGGAGACCTGCCGAATATCTTCGTGCCCATCATGCAGCACGCGATAGGAGTAGTCGATTTTGTAGGCGATGGGGCGATTGCGCAGCGGGCGCAACAGCACCCTGCCCTGCTCGTAGTCGATGCCATATTCGTAAGTTTGCAGGTTCCAGCGATATTCAGAATTCGAATCCATCTCGAATCGGCGCATGGGGTTGCCATACACCAGCAGGTAGCCGCTGGCGATGGGGTCCCACACATCGCCGCTGACATTCGGGGGCGGCACGGCGATGGGCGCAAAAGCGGTTTGATACAGAATCCCTTCGGTGAGGGTGTAGCGCGAGCCAAGATAGGGCGCAGGCGCCCCCAGATTGACCCGCTCGCCGATAATGCGCCGAACGCGATTGACCCCGCTGGCGTATTCGGGCGGCACATCGGGCGGCAGGTTCGGCTGGACGCCCATATCGTCGGGCGAGGTGGTCGGGTCAATCACCATCACCGTCTGCCCGTTCACAACCTCATATTTGATGGGCGCAATCATATACGGCAGGTTATCCTGCCGCCCCTTGAGCCGTTCCAGTTCCTGTTGCGCCAGGCGCGTCGCCGCCTCGCTCTGTCCGGAGCGCTTCAACGCCAGGAAGCCGCTCGGATAGAGCCGAATGAACACCAGAATCGCGACCGCCAGTATCATGATCGCGACCAGCACCTCGACGAGCGAGGCGCCGCCCTGCCATCGCTTCTTCCCTGCCATCATCGGTTCTCGCTTACCCCATCCGAACTGCATCAGCGTGCCAGCCGCCTACGGACGCGCATGATAGGGATATTGAGCCATCTCCACCGAATCCATCGGCTTAACGGCTCCGCTCAGGAACAGCACCAGGTCGTTCCTGGCACGCTCGGGTTGATTACCTCTATATGATCGATGATAACTGCACCATGTAACTACCGTTGTCGGATCAGGATTGCGATAACCGAGCTGGCGAGGGTTATCTGTTCGCTTGGGGCCTATGCTACCATCAAAATAGCCATCACCGTAGCCATCACCTTGAGGGGGTGGTTGACGACCCTGGCGCCGATTCTCCTCCTGATTGAGTTGGTAATTCGACCAGAATAGCGTGTAGCGCAGTTCGTAAGTGCCGTCGCGGCGCCTGCCAATATCATAACTGTCAAACCGATAAAAGCAGACCTGGATTAAATTCTGGGCTGACGGATCCAGCACAACGGGTTGCCCTGCCCAGGCGTGCCCTGCAGGATAAACGGCGGATGTGATCAGACGCTTGTCGTCGGTGGGATTATTCGGGCAAAGGAAGATGTCGTCATTTTTGAGGTAAGAGCGTAGCGGGCTTGGCGCGCGACCAAACGGCACAGCCGAGTTCTGATTGCATGTGTAGTTGCCCGTGTTATCCACTGCATAGGCGCCCAGCACGGGGGGATAGGCGTTGTAGTCCAGTTTATAGCTCTGGAGAGCGGTGTAAATCTGGCTGAGATTCGAGGTGCAGCGCGAGCGGCGGGCGTTCTCGCGTGCCGTGCCCGCCACCGGAAAGATAATCGCCGCCAGGATCGCGATAATCGCGATCACCGTCAACAGCTCCACCAGCGTAAAGCCCTTTTTCATTGTCCCATACCTCGCCGCTCGGATATTAGACAGGGGTCAACCCCTTCAGGGTTCCCCCGCCATCTCCTATTATGACATACTCGACGCCCTTCCCTGCTTTTGAGACCAGCAATCTGCTGAGTGGGTTCCCGACAGGTATCCTTCCCTCTGTGGAGCGGGAGCGGCTGAGCGCGTGGATTAAGGCGTATGCGCAGGCGCTGGGCTTTGAGCTGGTGGGGATAGCGCCCGCGGTTCGCCCGCCGCATGCCGATCATCTGCTCTGGTGGCTCCAGCAGGGCTACGCGGGCGAGATGCACTATATGGAACGCACTGCCGAACAGCGCACCGACCCGCAATCGCTTCTATCAGGTGCCCGCAGCGCGGTGGTGGTCGGTCTCAACTATGCGCCTGCCGCTCTGCCCGATACCGATTATCGAATCGCCCGCTACGCGCTCGGCGACGACTATCACGCGGTTATCCGTTCCAGGCTGGAGACGCTGCTCAGTGCAATTCGCGCCGTGCTGCCCGATTGCCAGGGGCGCGTGTGCGTCGATTCGGCGCCCGTGCTGGAGCGCGATCTGGCGTGGCTGGCGGGGCTGGGCTGGTACGGCAAGAACACCTGCCTGATCAACACTCAGCGCGGCTCCTACTTCTTTATTGGCGTGCTGCTGCTCACGATCGAGCTGGAGTATGACCATCCCGCGTTTGGCAGCTGTGGGCGTTGCCGCAAATGTATCGATGCCTGCCCGACAGGGGCGATTCGCGAGCCGTATGTGCTGGACGCCCGCCAGTGCATCAGCTATCTCACGATTGAGCAGAAGGGCGCCATTCCGGAGGCGTTGCGCGAGCCGACGGGCGCATGGCTCTTCGGCTGCGATATCTGTCAGGAGGTGTGCCCCTTTAATCAGCCGCGAGCGCATCAGCCGTTGCGGGCGGCGCCGACCGCCGAGCCGCGTCTCCAGCCCCGCCCGCTGCCCAGCCTGGAGACGATTTTAACGATGGACGAGGCGGAGTTCCAGCGGCGCTTTCAGGGCAGCCCGATTCGGCGGGCGAAGTGGCGCGGGCTGATTCGCAACGCGCTCGTTGTGGCAGGCAACAGCGGCGACCCGCGCTACCTGCCACTGGTGGAACGCTTCCTGCAACATCCCGACCCTCTCCTGCGCGAGCATGCAGAATGGGCATATCAGCGACTGACCGTTAGTTCCATCAGCGAGCCTCTCACAGAGGCAGGAACAGGGGCGTCCCTCGCGAATCGCTGAGCGTCGATGCCAGAGCAACCTGTTCTGCAGGCGGGCGCGGCGAAGGTCGACATCACGCCCGACATCCGCCAGATACGGGTCCAGCTGGGCGGCTACGGCGCACGGCTGAACATGCCGCCCACAGGCGTGCACGACCCCATCTACGCGCGCGTGCTGGCGCTGCGCTATGGCGACCAGCAGGCGGCAATCGTCGCGCTGGATCACCTGCTGGTGCCGGGCAGCCTCACGCGCGCGGTGCTGAACGCCACCCGCCTGAAACCCGACCAGCTCTTTATGGCTGCCAGCCACACGCACTGCGCGCCCGACGCGATGGGCATGAACGAGCGGATGCGGTTCCCCATTCCGGGCGTGGCGACTTTCGTGCCAGAGTTCTTGCGTTTCACGGCGGCGCGGGTGAGCGAAGCCGTTCAACAGGCGTTCGCCCGCTTGCAACCAGCCCGGCTCGCCCTGCACGCCGAAGCGATCCCGAACCTGAACCGCAATCGGCGCGGGCGCGGCATCACCGACCCGACGATGACCGTCGTGCGCGTCAGCACGCCCACGCGCAAGCCGATTGCTCTGCTGGTCATCTACGCCGCGCATCCCACCATCTACCCACACACGATGATGGAGGTGTCGGCGGAGTTTCCCGGCGTGCTGCAGAACGGGCTGGAGCAGACCATCGGCGACGGTACGATTGCGCTCTACCTGAACGGGGCGCAGGGCGATGTGTCGCCTGTCGCTGACGAGGGCAGCACCGACCACGAGCGCGTGCAACGCTACGGCAATCGGCTCAAAACGCACGCGCTGCGCCTGCTGGAGCGGGCGACGCCTGTGAAGCCGCGCCTGAAAACCCTTCAGGTAAGGGTGTCGCTGCCGCCAGCACGCCCGCATCCAGAGTTCCAGCAATCGGCAGGGCGCGAATACAAAGTGCCCGAAAGCCTGCTGAACGAGCTGGTGCGCCAGATTGTGCCCGCTCAGGCGCCCATCTCGCTGATACTGCTGGGCGAGCTGCTGATGGTCGGCTTTCCAGGCGAACCCATCACCGCGCTGGGGCTGGAGGCGCGGCGCATCGGGCAGGCGCATGGCTTCCGCACCGTCGCACCCGTCGCGCTGGTCAACGACTGGATTGGCTACATTCTCACCCGCGATGAGTACGAAAAGGGCGGCTATGAGGCGACCGTCTCTTTTAATGGCGCGGAACTGGGCAACGCCATCATGCAGGGCGTGCAGGAGGCGATTGCCGCCCTTCGATAAACAGCTGTCCCCTTGCGGTATAATCAAGTTGTGCCACCCATTCGCTCTGTTGAAGAACTGATTGCGCTGATTCGCCAGCATCCGGAGTGGCGGGAGGCTCTTTTGAGCGCGCTCCTGCCACAGGACCTGCTAACGCTGCCACAGGAGTTTCGCGAGTTTCGTGCCGAGCTTCGGGAAGCACTGGCTGCCCACGAGCTGCGCATAGCTGCTATCGAAGAGCGGATTGCTGCCGTTGAAGAGCGCATCGTCTCCATCGAGGAACAGATTGCCCGACAGCGCGAAGAGTTCCAGCGACAAATAGGCGAACTGCATCGGCAAATAGATGAGCTGCGCCTGGAGATACAGCAGATGCGCAAGGAGTTCCAGCAACAGATTGACGAGCTGCGTCTGGAAATGCAACAGATGCGCAAGGAGCTGCAACAGCAGATTGACGAGCTGCGTCTGGAAATGCAACAGATGCGCAAGGAGTTCGAACAGCGATTTGAAGAGATACAGATGCAGCTGGCTCAACAGCGTGCCGAATATCTGGAGCGATTTGAGCGCGTGGAAAGCGAAATCAAAGCCATCAAGGACGATATGGGCAGGCTCAAGGGCGATGTGCTGGAGATGAAGTGGGGTCAGCGCGCTAAGTCCTACTTCGGGCGAATCCTGCGCAAGGTACAGGTCTATATTCCCGGCGAAATTTGTGATGAGATAGAGGATCGGACGCCGATTCCAGAGCCGCAGCGCACCCAGTTGCTGGAGCTGGACTATGTGGTTCGCGGGCTGCGGCGCACCGACGGACGCGAAATCTATCTGGCAGTGGAGGTATCGTGGGGCATTGGGGTAACGGATGTGATACGGGCACGCGATAGAGCGCAGATTTTGCGCGATTATGGCTACGCTGCCTATCCTGTGGCGGTCGGCGTGGAGGCGACGCCCGAAGCCCGCGAGCTGGCAACAGCAGAAGGCGTCGTGTTGATGTTCGATTCCACCATTCAGGGCGCGGAACAGCTGCAGGTCGAGCACTGATCGATTACCGGACTTGACAATCGCTGCCGATATGGTATAATAGCTCATGCAGGGCGGAGGGTTGCCTGAGTGGTCGAAAGGGGCCGCCTGCTAAGCGGTTGTAGGGGGGTTATGCCCTCTACCCCGGGTTCGAATCCCGGACCCTCCGCCATCTAATCTTGACCGAGGACTCAGGGGAGATGACGCGCCCGGCACGGTTCACCTGGTGGTGGCTGATCCTGCTCTTTTGCCTCTTCATTCTGCTTAACAGCCTGATCTTTCTCTATCTGTTCACCCGTTCGAGCCGTGTCGCCCCCATCGATAAAGCGGCTCTGTTCGAAATTGGTCTGGAGGTGCGTCAGGCAGTTGCGCTCACGGCGTCGCCCCTGCTGGTGAGCGAGTTCAAATCGAGCGCGGAGTCAGCTGCCCGCACGCTTCGGGACTATTATGGCACCGATGCCGAGTGGGAGGCACGGCTCTATGTGGCGCTGCTGGAGCGGTCCGCGGGTTTCGGCGACCCGGCACGCACCTTGCAGCCGCTGGCAGATTCGCCCTCGATACGGCTCACCGCGCCTGAGCGTCGCTGGTACGCCGCGCTCTGGCAGGATGCCCTGCTAAGCGAGCTGAGCGCAGATCGGGTGGCACGGCTGCGCGATGCTCTTGAACCCAGCGCGCCCCCGCTCGCCCTTCAGCTCGCCGAGAGCGTGATGTGGAAACGGGTCGGCGATAACCAGAAAGCGCAGGCAGTTTTGCGCACGGCGGGCTGGCAGAGCTTGGCGCGGGTCGGGCTGATAGGCGTCCTGTTTTGCTGTGGCGGACTGCTGGGCATCGCGGGTGTCGGACTGTTCATCTGGTATCTCGTTCAGCGGTTTCCGCTGCCCGCCCGACCGTTTCCAGAAGCTCCACCCGACGCGCTGGACACCGCCCTGCACGCACTCGCCGCGTTTTTTATCTTCTCGTTCACCTGCGATACACTGTTTAACGACATTCTCTCGCACACGCCCGAATGGCGGCGCTACTATTCCGAGCAGGCGGCATCGGCGCTGCTCTACTCTCTGGCAGCGCTGTTATCGGTCGATTTTCTGGTGCTACCCGATGAGCGCGCGCCATCTCATTGGTTGTCTCTGCGCTGGCGATGGCGAACGGATGCGGGTGCCACGCTGGCAGGCTTGAGCATCTACTTACCGCTGGCGGTGCTGGCTGCGCTGCTGGTGAGTCTCATTCTGCCTGCCCTTCCTGACCAGCAGACCAACCCGGTGGCAGACCAGCTTGCCAGCGCGCCCGATCCGCTCGCCTTCTGGACGCTGGTGTTTCAGGCGGTCATCTTTGCACCGTTTATTGAGGAAGTGCTGTTTCGCGGGGTTCTGTTTCAGGCGTTGTGGCAGCACACGGGTCGTGTCTGGCTCAGCGCGCTGGTGAGCGGCTTTCTGTTCGCGATTGTGCATCCCCAGTTTTTGAGCGGGCTGCTGCACCTGGCGCTGCTGGGGACGATTCTGGCAATGTTATACGCGCACACGCGCTCGCTACTGCCCTGCATTCTCATTCACGCGCTCAATAACGGCGTCGTGGTGCTGATGGCGTGGACGGGGTACAATTTCATAATCTTTATGTACTAAGGAGGCAGGATGATGAGTATCGCCAGCACGCAACAGGTGGAGCAGGCGCCGCTCTGGTCCGTTGACGCGGGCAATCGGCGGCTTAATCGGTTTGACTGGCTACTGATGCTGTTTCTGGTTCTCATCACGGTGGGCTATGTGGCGCGTGGAGCACAGTTGTCGGCGCCGCCTGCTGAGGATGCCGCGATGTTGATGCGCTATGCGACCCATCTGGCGCAGGGGCACGGGATTGTGTGGAACATCGGTGAGAAGCCCGTCGACGGCGCGACCGACTTCCTGTTCATGGTGATGGTGGCAGGCCTTATAGGCATGGGTCTTTCAGCGGAGGTTGCCGTGCGGCTGCTGGTGTTTCTGGCGCATGTGCTGAATGTGGTGCTGGTCTATTACGCCCTGCGGTCGCTATTTGGTGCGCCGTGGTGGCTGGCGGTGGCGCCCGCGTTTTTCCTGGCGGTCGCGACGGGGCCCATCTACATCACCACCTGCTTCGGCGCACCTGTGTTCGCGTTGTTCGCCTCGCTGAGCTGGTTTTTTGCTTTGCGGGCTATCCTGTGGGGCGGTTCACCTGCGAACGCGCTCGGTTTCGGTCTCTTCTCGCTGATTACGGGGCTTGTTCGTCCCGAAGGCGTCATTCTGACCCTGTTGATGGTGGGGGCGGCTCTCATTCTCAGGGGATGGCGCGGGGCGGTCGCGCTGGTGCTGGCGTGGGTTATCTTTGTGGTCGGGCTGGGTGCCATCTATTTCCTGTGGCGCTGGCACTACTTCGGCTATCCACTACCGAACCCCTTCTATAAGAAGGGTGGCGGCACACTCCACCTCGATGGGCTTCGCGATTCCTACACCATGCTGCGCGTCTTCAGCCTGCCGTTTCTGCTGCTCTACCTTGGCGGCTTGCTTTTCAGGGAGCCACGCCGCCTGCTGATTGGGCTGTTGATCCCGCCTGTCGGCTTCGCAACGGCTTTTATTTTGATTTCGAACGAAATGAACCTGGCAGGTCGGTTCCAGTACCCTGCGCTGCCGCTCATTTTGATGGGTGTCTATCCTGCTGCGCAGGTTCTCTGGCGCCAGCTGCAGCCGGAGCCGCGCCATGAGCCGTTGCGCCCTGTGCATCTGTACATGCTGTTCGCCGTGCTGCTGCTCCTGTTGACCTACTCCCGGCAGGCGTTCTATCGCTCCAGTTTCTATCCCGATGGTCGGGCGGAGGTCGCGAAAAGTCTGGCGCAGTACCGCTCTAAAGGCTACTGGATGGCAGTGACCGAGGCCGGCTTGCTGCCCTTCTATTCGGGCTGGAACGCCATCGACACCTGGGGCTTGAATGACCAGTGGATTGCCCATCACGGCGCCATTACAGAAGCATATCTGGAGCGGTATCGCCCGCATCTAATTGTGTTTCACGCTTACTTTTCGCCCATTGTGCCCGCAAATCCCGCGGAACGGCAGGCGCAGCGCGCGGTTCGGTGGGATCAGATGGTTGCCACTCTGCAACGCTATGCTGAGCGGCGTGGTTATATTCTGGCAGCGGTGTACGGCGATACACCTCGCGATACCCACTACTACTATGTGCGCCCTGACTTCCCCGATGCTGCTGCTATCGTGGAGCACATTCGAAACACACGCTACATCTGGTACGAGACGGGCACTGTCAGCGTGAACTATGCCCTGCTGGAGCCAAAGTCCGACAGGTTTCGCGCAAAAAGCGAATGAGCGGCAGGGTATACTTTTCATGCAGATGCGGCTCTCGGTTGACGATCTGGAAAGCCTGATTCGCCTGCTGGACGAGCATCCCGAATGGCGGGAGGCGTTGCAGGAGCGCTTGATGACCGAGCAGGTTCTGCTCCGTCTGCTGCAGCAGAGGGCAGACCTGCGCGAGGCGGTACGCCGTCTCGTGCTGACTGACGAACTGCTGGAACTGCCTGCCCTGGTTCGGGAGCTGATTGAGGTTCAGCGGCGCACGGAGGAGCGGTTAGCGGAGCTGGCGGCACAGACGGATGCCCGCTTCGCTGAGCTGGCAGCGGAGCTTGCCGAGTTAGCCCGGCGTACCGACGCCCGCTTCGCCGAGTTAGCCGAAGCGCAGCGGCGCACGGAGGAGCGGTTAGCGGAGCTGGCGGCACAGACGGATGCCCGCTTCGCTGAGCTGGCAGCGGAGCTTGCCGAGTTAGCCCGGCGTACCGACGCCCGCTTCGCTGAGTTAGCTACGGAGCTTGCCGAGTTAGCCCGGCGTACCGACGCCCGCTTCGCCGAGTTAGCTACGGAGCTTGCCGAGTTAGCCCGGCGTACCGACGCCCGTTTCGCCGAGTTAGCCGAAGCCCAGCGGCGCACGGAGGAGCGGTTAGCCGAGTTAGCGGCACAGACGGACGCCCGTTTCGCCGAGTTAGCCGAAGCCCAGCGGCGCACGCAGGAGCAGGTGGCTCTGCTGGTAGAAACCCAGCGGCGAATAGAAGAGGAACTCGCTCAACTGCGTCAGGATGTCCACGACCTCAGAGAGTGGCGGCGGGGCGAGGAGGGACGACGCGCGGGCGAACGCTTCGAGATCCAGATTATCAAACGCGCCCCACGCCTGCTCAACGGCGGCGATGGCGGGCGAACCGAAGAACCCCATGTGCGCCAGCGACTGACCCACTGGCTACGCAATCTCCAGCCCGCCGAGATGGAAGACGACTTCGACGGCGAAAAAGACCCCACCTTAGCCGACCTCATCTGGTGGAAAGACAGTCGGGTGGCAGTAATCGAGATCTCGCTCAAGGTGGACGGGCGTGATGTGCTGCGCGCCCGCCAGCGAGCCGACACCCTGCGTCAGGCGGGTGTGGATGCCATTCCCCTCGTCATCGGCGAAGAATGGGCAACGCCCGATTCCCGACTGCTCGCCGAGCAAAACGGCGTCGAATGGATGCTAAAGGGCGACCTCTCGGCAGGCATGATCGAGTTCCGTCGGCTTCCGTAGGGGCGCACCACCGTGCGCCTCTGCAGGAACCCTTTAAGCATTCGAACAGTATAATCCTCACGATGTTATTGACCATTACCACCACCTATCGTCCCGCGACCGATCTGGGCTATCTGCTGGGCAAGCATCCCGCGCGGGTGCAGCGGTTTGAGCTGAACTGGGGCGAAGCGGTCGTGTTCTACCCGGAGGCGACCGAGTCGCGCTGTACGGCTGCGCTGCTGCTGGAGATCAACCCTGTGCTGCTGGCGCGCGGGCGCGAACAGCAACTGAGCGCGTATGTCAGCCCGCAAGCCTACACAGTGAACTCCATGATGAGCACCGCGCTCACGAAGGTCTACCGCTCGGCGATGGCGGGACGCTGCAAGGATCGACCCGAGCTGGCGCAGACGCCCATCCCGCTGGAGGCGTTCATGCCGACCTTACCGTGCAGGGGCGGCGAGCCAATACTGCGCGCGCTCTTCGAACCGCTCGGCTACGAGGTGGAAGCCGGACCCATCCCGCTGGATGAACGGTTCCCGGAGTGGGGCGAGAGCCGCCTCTATCGCGTGCGCCTGCGCCACACCCTCCGCCTCTGCGACCTCCTGCGCCATCTCTACATTCTCATCCCTGTGCTGGACGGCGAGAAACACTACTACATCGACGAGGCGGAGATCGAAAAGCTGGTTCGGCAGGGTCAGGAATGGCTGCCGGACCACCCGGAGCGCGAGCGTATCATCGCCCGCTATCTGAAGTATCGCCCGACGCTGGTGGAGGCGGCGCTCGCCCAGATACTGCGGGAGGAGACAACGCCCGAAAGCCTCGAACCCGAAACACCGAACTGGATGGAGCAGGCGCTGGAGAAGCCCCTGAACCTTCAGCAGCAGCGTGTCGGCGCGGTGCTGGTGACCCTGCGCGCGCTCGGTGTCCAGAGCGTGATCGACCTCGGCTGCGGCGAGGGCGACCTGCTCCTGCAGCTGGTCAACGAGCCGATGCTGAAGCGCATCGCGGGGCTGGATGTCTCCCTGCGCGCGTTGCGAATCGCTGAGCGCCGCCTCAAGCGCCATCTGCAACAGGAGCGCGTGCGCCTCATGCACGGCTCGCTGCTCTATCTCGATGACCGCTGGAAGGAGTATGAGGCGGCGGTGCTGATGGAGGTGATTGAGCATCTGGAGCCGACGCGGCTGGAGATGATGGCGCACGCCCTGTTTGGCTACGCCCAGCCCCGCGCCGTAATCATCACCACACCCAATCGCGAATATAACCCGCTCTATGGGCTGACCGAGACCCAGCGGCGCCATCCCGACCACCAGTTTGAGTGGACACGGGCGGAGTTTGAGGCGTGGGCGCGCCCGGTCGCCGAGCAGCACGGCTATCGCGTGCGCTTCATCGGCATCGGCGCCGAGCATCCCGAATATGGCTGTCCCACACAGATGGCGGTGTTTGAAAAATGCGCATAGAAATCCCGGAGCTATCGGTTGTGGTGCTGGTGGGGGCGTCGGCGTCGGGCAAAAGCACCTTCGCCCGCCGATGGTTCGCACCGACCGAAATCCTCTCTTCGGACGCCTGCCGCGCGATGGTCGCTGACAACGAGAATGACCAGAGCGCGACACCGCTGGCGTTCGAGATATTGCACGCCATCCTCGCCAGGCGGCTGGAGTTCGGCAAGCTCGCCGTGATCGACGCCACCAACCTTTATCGCGAGGATCGCCAGCCGTACATCGAGCTGGCGCGTCGGTATCATGCCATCCCTGTCGCGATTGTGCTGGCGCTGCCCGAATCGGTCTGCCTCCAGCGCAATCGCGAGCGCACGGATCGACAGCTGCGCGAGGCGGTCATTCGCGCGCATGGGCGAGCGGTGCGCCAGTCGCTGCGCCAGCTGGAGCGGGAGGGCTTCCGCTATGTGTATATCCTGCGCACGCCGGAAGAGGTGGACGCCGCCGAGATCGTGCGCGTGCCTCTGCGCCCCAACCGCCATCGCGACGACGCCGGTCCGTTCGACATCATCGGCGATGTTCACGGCTGCTACGACGAGCTGGTTCGCCTTCTGCAAACGCTCGGCTGGCGAACGGAGGGCGACTGCCCCATTCATCCCGACGGGCGCAAAGCAATATTTGTGGGCGACCTGGTCGATCGCGGTCCGAACTCGGTGGGCGTGCTGCAGCTGGTGATGCGCATGGTGGAGGCGGGTGTCGCCTACGCCATCCCGGGCAACCACGACAACAAGCTCCTGCGCTACCTGTGGGGGCGCAAGGTGCAGGTCTCGCACGGGCTGGAGCGCACGCTCGCCGAGCTGGAGCATCAGCCCGAACCGTTTCGCGACGCCGTGCGCCAGTTTCTGGAGAACCTGCCGAGCCATCTCGTGCTGGACAGCGAACGGCTGGTGGTCACGCACGCGGGCATCAAGCCCGAATATATCGGTCGCTCCTCGCCCGCCATCCGCGACTACTGCCTGTACGGCGAGACCACAGGCGAGAGCGACGAGTTCGGGCTGCCGATACGGGTCAACTGGGCGGCGGACTATCGCGGCAGCGCGCTGGTGGTGTACGGGCACATGCCGAACCCTGAACCGCTGTGGCAGAACAACACGGTGAACATCGACACAGGTTGCGTGTTCGGCGGCAGGCTGACCGCCCTGCGCTACCCGGAACGGGAGACGGTCAGCATCCCCGCAGCGCAGGTCTACTATCAGCCGTTGCGCCCGACGGCTGATCGGGGCGCGGTCGCACGCATGCCCATCCTGCGCATCGAGGACGCGCTCGGCAAGCAATATATCGCCACGCGCCTGCACGGCACCATCCTGTTGCGAGCGGAGCAGACCGCGCCCGCCCTGGAGACGCTCAGCCGATTCGGAGTCGACCCGCGCTGGGTGGTCTACCTGCCGCCGACGATGGCGCCCGTCGACACCGCGAACGAACCCGACCTGCTGGAGCATCCCGATGAGGCGTTCGCCTACTATCGCCATCTGGGCGTGGCGCAGGTCGTGTGCGAGCAGAAGCACATGGGTTCGCGCGCGGTGGTGATTGTGTGCCGCGATAGCGCAACTCCACGCCGACGCTTCGGCGTCCCGACCGAGGTGCCCGGTGTCATCTACACGCGCACAGGACGGCGATTCTTCAACAACAGCGCGTGGGAGCATGCCGTTCTCCAGCACCTGCAGGACGCCATCCAGAAGGCGGGACTCTGGGATGAACTGCGAACCGACTGGCTGATTCTGGACGCCGAGCTGATGCCCTGGTCAGCGAAGGCGCAGGAGCTGCTCAGTCAGCAGTACGCGCCGACGGCGGCCGCAGGTATTACTGCGCTGCAGCACGCGCTCGCGATAGCGCCTGACGAGCTGAAGCCCAACCTGCAGGCGCGACTGGAGTGCCTCCTGCGCTATCGCGACGCCTATCGCCACTACTGCTGGCAGGTGAACAGCCCTGACGACCTGCGCCTCGCGCCGTTCCACCTGATGGCGAGCGAGGGACGGGTCTATGCCGACCAGCCGCACACATGGCATCTGGAGCAGATTGCCCGCCTGTGCGCCGCCGGGCAGGAACTGGGCAAAGCCATCCTTCAGCCGACCGAATGGAAGCAGGTGGACACCACCGACGCCCACAGCCAGGCAGAGGCAATCCGATGGTTTCTGGACTACACGGGGTCGGGCGGCGAGGGCATCGTGGTCAAGCCGCTGGCGTTCACCGTTCGCGCCGGGCGCGGGCTGGTTCAACCTGCGCTCAAGGTGCGCGGGCGCGAGTACCTGCGCATCATCTACGGCGCGGAATACACCCTGCACCTCGAATCGCTGCGCGAGCGGGCGGTGGGTCGCAAGCGTGCGCTCGCCCTGCGCGAGTTCGCGCTCGGCATCGAGGCGCTGGAGCGATTCGTCCGCTATGAGCCGCTGCCGCGCGTCCATCAGTGCGTGCTGGGCATCCTGGCGCTGGAAGCCGAGCCTGTCGACCCCCGCCTGTGAGCAGGAAACCCATAAAGCCGTGCCTGTGCCAGCGAATCAGACCCCCCTCTCCCGCAGCGTGGGAGAGGGGCTGGGGGTGAGGGATTGCATCAGGGAGTCAACTCCTTCACAACAACAATTGACACCTCCTGTACTCTTTTCAATTCTGTATCATTTGTGAGAAAGGCGGTGCAGTTCGCCTGCAGCGCTGTAGCAATTTGTAAAGCATCGGGCAATTCTATACCGTATCGCGCACGCAGTTGAGCCGCAAGGCGACCAATGCGCTCATCCTGTAAAACAAACTCCACATTCGCTCCGTACACAATCAGGTCAAAATAATCTCTTTGAAGATCGGTTAACCCCCGAAGGTAGGGATGAACCAGACACTCCGCCAGCGTAATCACTGAGGTGATCGCTGTAATATCACCTGCGTCAATAGCTTGAAACAGCGGGGACACCAGCCCGTAATAGAGCGGGTGCTTCTCCGCGTAGTAGATGATGGGGGCTGTGTCGAGAAACACGCGCGACAGGTCTGGAAGCAGGTCAGCTATTCGCACTCTTTATCCTCCAGCAGCTGTTCGCGCTTGTGGGAGGATTCGCGCCTTGTGCGCGAGACCCACTGCTGGGCATCCTCACCGACGAGCGGATAGGGCGCTTTGCCAGCAATCTCTGCCCACTTGCGACGCGGTTGCACCCCGCTAATCTGGCGATGCAGATAAGCCATCAGCTCCCGCAACTCGTCAGGGCTGAGCTGCTTGATTGCCTCCATCAGGTGTTCCAGAGCTGGTGTTGCCATGACATTGCCTCCATAGAGGATTATACCCTTTGCGCCTGAAAGGCGAGCAGGATTAAGTTAGCCCCCTTTTCACGGCGCGAGAGTCTTGCTCCCTCACCCGCAGGCGGGGCGAGGGCGAATGAACCCCCTCGCCCCAAGCCTGGGGCGAGGGCGAATGAACTCCCTCTCCCCAAGCCTGTGGAGAGGGTTGGGGGTGAGGGGTTTCCTGCAGGCGTGAGACACTTAGCCCCCTCACCCGTACCCTCTCCCCCTTTGGGGGAGAGGGCTTCAGACCCCCCTCTCCCCAAGCCTTGGGAGAGGGGGCTGGGGGTGAGAGCTTCAGACCCCCCTCTCCCGCAGCGTGGGAGAGGGGCTGGGGGTGAGGGCAAATACTCCCTCACTGCGCGCCTGATAGCTCGCTCGGTAGCACCACAGCGAAGCCGCCATACGCCAGCACCGCCTCCACAGCGGGCAGGTCGCGCTCGGTGAACTCACCCAGCAGCACATAGTAGCTCGGCTGCAGCTGCTGCAGAAGCGATACCAGCTCGTCTTCCGACACCCTCACCAGATAATCGATGGAGTCCAGCAGGGCGAGTTGCTCCGCCGTGGCAGTATCGCTCGTCAGCAGGGCGATAATCAGGCAATCGCCAAGGGCGCGCGCTCGCTGCAGAAGGGTTGTCATCGCTGCGGACGGCTCCAGCCGCACGGGAGCCAGCACCACGACCCGATCCGCCTGCTTCAGTTCGGCGACCGCAGCCTGCAGCTGCTCTACAGACACGATTCTGGGGTTCATCGGCAGCGCGCCCCGTTCGGTATTATACCGAGCCAGCGATGCGGGTGGGCGAGGCATTGCAGGAGGGGTCAGGGCGATTGGCGGCGGCAGGCATACCCGACGCGGAGCGCGAGGCGGAGCTGCTGCTCGCCGCCTGCCTGCGACGCGATCGGGCATGGCTGCACGCCCATCCAGAGCAGGTGCTTCAGCCCGCTGAACAGCGTCGCTGGGAGCGATGGCTGACCCGCCGCGCACGACGCGAGCCGCTGGCGTACATCACCCATCGCCGCTGGTTCTACGGAATCGAGCTCACGGTGGCGCGGGGCGTGCTGATACCCCGACCGGAGACGGAACTGCTGGTGGAGCGGTTCCTGCGCTGGGCGGCAGAGCGAGGCACGGCGGGCGTGCTGGTGGATGCGGGCACAGGCAGCGGATGCATCGCGGCGGCGTGCCTGCTGAACGCGCCACACTGGTGCGGGATCGGCATCGATCGGAGCCGTCGGGCGCTCCGTATCGCGGCTCGCAATCGCGCCCAACTGGGACTCTGCCGGCGGTGGCTGCTGGTTCAGGCGGACTGGCTGACCGCCCTGCGCCCTTTCAGCGTCGACGCGGTGCTGGCGAACCCGCCCTATGTGCTACCCGACGAGTGGGCGCAGCTGGCGCCCGAGATCACGCGCTATGAGTCGAAACGCGCCCTGCTGCTGTCGCGCCGCGAACCGCTACAACCCTATCGCCAGCTCATCCAGCAGGCGCGACAGGTGCTGAAACCGAACAGCGTGCTGATTCTGGAGACCAGCCCGACGCTGGCAGATTCAGTGGCAGCCATGCTCGCGCAGCACGGCTATCGGCAGATCCAGATCGATGCTGACCTCGCGGGGCTGCCGCGCGTCGTCAGCGCGGTTCAACCCTAAATCAGCCCCTGCTGAACCAGCTGCTCGGCATTTTCGATGTTGCGGGCGACCTCGTTCAGGAACTCCGCGCCGCCCACGCCATTAATCAGGCGATGGTCAAAGGTCAGCACCAGGTTCACATGGGGCACGCCATCGATGGGGAAGGTATCGCCCGCGAACAGGATTGCCACCGCGGGCGCGACCAGCACCGGTATCGCGTCGATCATCTGATAGCCGCCCATGTAGGTCAGCAGCAGCTGGATGGAGGCGTCCGCCTGATCCTCGCCCTGCCGCGCGCGCCGAATCTGTGCCTGCACCGCGCGGATGAAGCTCACAAAGTCGAGCGCGGACGCCTCTTTGACCAGCGCGGTGACCAGCTCGTCGCCCGGTCGCGCGACGGCGATACCGAGGTTCACATGCTTATATTCGCGCAGGGTGTCCTCCCCAATCAGCTGGGAGCGGAACCTGGGGTGGTTGCGCGTTGCCTGCACCACGCAGTAGGCGAACACCTGAAACTCGGAGGGCTGTACGGGCGCGTTCGGTTGCGATTTGAGCTGGCTGACCACGCGCTGGATGGCATCCCAGCGGGCGGGGCGCTTCAGCGTGGCAGGCACCACCACCTGACTGCTGCGCTTGACCCGATAGAGGAAGGTACGCTGCTGCGGCGCGAGCGGGTAGTCAATATATTCGGCTTCGGCGACCGCTGCGGAGCGCGTGGCGAGATAGGCGTCGATATCTTCGGGCATGAGCTTGGTGCCATTTGCAGCGGGGATACGGCGCAGCTCCTCTTCCGAGATGCCTTTCTCGCGGGCGTAGGCGCGCGTGCGAGGCGGAATGACCACATCGGTGCGGGGTCCCATCAACAGGGGTTCGCGGGGCGGTGCAGCGACGGTCTCCACTGCAGCGCTCGCTTCGGCGGCAGGCGCGGCGGGCGTCGCAACGGGTGCCTCCACAGCGCCCTCCACCTCGATGCGGGCAATCGGCGCGCCAATCGGCAAAATGTCGCCCTCCTTCGCCAGCCACTCCACAATCACGCCGCTGTAGGGGCTTTCCACCTCCAGCGTGGCTTTGTCGGTCTCCATCTCGTAAAGATGCTCATCCCGCTGGACGCGCTCGCCCGGCTGCTTCAAAAAGCGCAGTACGCGCACCTCCTGCAAGCCCTCGCCCATCTGCGGCACCAGAATCTCCACAATCGCCATCGTTTCTGCCCTCCATTGCGATGGTATATTGTACCCGCTTTCCCCCTATGGCGAACTCCCTCGCCGAATACGCACGCGAGTCGGCTCAAGAATGGTCAGGTTACCCTCGCACTGATCTATCCACTCCGATTCAAGCCAGCTCCGAATCAGTTGATGGATTTGCGCCGCACTTACGGCGGATGGTAAGCGCAACACCACAATGCCTGAATAGGCATCTGGGGGATAATTGCGCACATCGGCAAACCCCAGATCGCCACTAATTAAACACAGGTTATTGCGCTGCGCGTAAGCTGCTATCTCCTCGTCAGGAGCGGCTCGTAAGCCCACATCCCGCACATGAAAGGCTTCATGCCCATACTGCTGGAACAGGTTCACCAGCGAGCGCGGTAAATCTTCGTCAATCAAGAAGCGCATCTGTCTACGGTTTCGCTGGCTGTAAGGGATAGAACAGTTCGCTATCTATCAATTCGGCAGCAAACTGCAAGGCTGCCCGGATATCCTCTTCGCTCAGCCCATATTCCTCCATGACTTCTTCAAAGCGCATCCCACTGGCTAAAGCGCCCAGCACACGCGCCACAGGCACTCGCGTGCCCGCAATCACCGGTTTTCCGTGCTGAATGCGCGGATCAATCTGGATGCGTGTTCCCATCAGCGATCACCCACGCCAAGTATACCCCATCGGGTATACTCTTTCGCGGAGGGAAACAATGCGAACCATAATCGTTGCGATGGCAGCAGCTTTACTGATCAGCGGTCTGCCCGCCCAGGACGCCAAAGCGTTCCTGAAGCAGGTGCAGCAAAAGTATCGCCAGATGAAGTCGATGGAAGCCACCGTCGTCATCAATTTTCAAGCCAGCGGCGGCAGCACCCCCATGAAGCAGCAGGCGCGTTCCTCGCTGGCAATTCAAAAACCGAACAAGGTGGCAATGAAATCTTCGGGCGGATCACCAATGGCACAGCAAGAGGTCTATTCCGACGGCAAGGATCTCTTTATCTACATGCCCGCAATGAAGCAGTATCTCAAGCGACCTGCCCCAGCTAACTTCGATGGTCCAGCCGCCGGCCTGCTCGGTTATCTTGGCATGCTGCTCGGCTTTGCGAACGAGAATCTGGACGATCCGAACTCGCGGGCGAAGTATGTGTTCAGGGGCAAGCGCACCATCGCGGGCAAGCCGACCCGAATTGTGGAGGTTACCGAGTCACGTCAGGGCATGAGCGCGAAAATACGCCTGTTTGTGGGCGAGCAGGATAAGCTCATCTATCGGCTGGAGATGGAGCAGCAGCTGCAGCAGGCGGCTGGTCAGCAGGGTCAACCTGCGCGACCGAGCCGGATAACCCTGCAGGCAGACATCCGCTATATCAGCTTCAATAAGCCCATCCCTGCCAGCCGATTCAAGTTCACCCCACCGAAGGGCACCACCGAGATGCAGATGCCCCGACCCAGCGGAGCGCCGATGACCCCACCCGGTGGCGGCGGACGATAAAACCCACAGGAGGTGATCAGGAATGGCTATCCGAATCGGCATCAACGGCTTCGGGCGAATCGGGCGCCTGACCCTGCGCGCCATTCGCAAGCACTACCCGAACGACTTCGATGTGGTCGCCATTAACGACCTCACCGACGCCTATAGCAACGCCCACCTGTTCAAATACGACACCACCTACGGCATCTATCCCGGTGAAGTCCGCGCCGAAGATAGCGCGATTGTGATCGATGGCGACCGAATCCGTGTGTTTGCAGAGAAAGACCCTGCGAACATCCCGTGGGGCGAGGTGGGCGCGGATATCGTGATCGAATCGACAGGTGTGTTCACCGACGCGGAGAAGGCACGGGCGCACCTCAAGGGCGGCGCGAAGCGCGTCATCATCACCGCGCCCGCCACCAACGAAGACGCTACCTTCGTGATAGGCGTCAACCATGAACAATACGACCCCAGCCGCCACTTCGTCATCTCCAACGCCTCCTGCACCACCAACTGCCTCGCGCCGGTCTGCAAGGTGCTTCATGAAACCTTCGGCATCGAGTACGGGCTGATGACCACCGCGCACGCCTACACGAACGACCAGCGCATCCAGGACCAGATTCACAAGGACCTGCGTCGGGCGCGAGCCGCCGCCGCGAACATCATCCCCACCTCCACTGGCGCCGCGAAGGCTATCCATCTGGTTCTGCCCGAACTCAAGGGGCGGATGCACGGTATCGCCCTACGCGTGCCCGTGCTGACCGTTTCGATTATCGACCTGACTGTTCAGCTCGCGCGGGAGGCGACGGCGCAGGCGATTAATGAGGCGTTCCGCGCCGCGGCGGAGGGCAGCCTGAAAGGCATTCTGGGCGTCACGGACGAGCCGCTGGTCTCCTCCGACTTTCAGGGCGACGAGCGCAGCGCGATTGTGGACCTGCCCTCCACGATGGTGCTGGGCGACCGATTTGTGAAGGTGCTGGCATGGTACGATAACGAGTGGGGCTACTCGTGTCGCGTCGCCGATCTCGCGAAATACATCGCCAGTCGCGGGCTGTAGCAGAGCGGGTATGGCGGTATGCACCCCTCGCGATGGTGGGGCTGCATATCGCGCTTGCGCTGCTTTATAATGCACGGACACCGTTCGGCAACAACGGCTACGCGAACACGCCCGATGAGGGCGCGCACTTTCAGTATGTGGCATATGTGGCGCAGGCATGGCGCCTGCCCCTCTTTGCGGGCTATGCGGGGGTTGGCTATGAGGCGCACCAGCCTCCGCTCTACTACTTCCTAACGGCGGTTCTCTATCACCTTGTGGGCGGCGCGGGCAAGGGTGTGCGGCTGCTTTCAACCCTCTTCAGCGCGGGAGTCGTGTGGCTTACATGGCTGTGCGCCCGTCGCCTGCTGCCCGACCGACCGCTGATCGCCCTCACCGCGACAGGCTTCGTCGCCTTCCTGCCGATGCACATCGCGATTGGCAGCGCGGTGGGCAACGACGCGCTCACCAATCTGCTCTTTGCGGGGGTTCTCTATGGACTGCTGAAGCGTGGCTCCAGCAATCCAGAGCGTCAGGCGTTGTGGGTGGGCATTCTCACAGGGCTGGCGCTGCTGACCAAAGCGACCGCGATATTGCTCCTGCCTGTTGTTGGGCTGGGCGTGCTGATTCAGGCGCGACTGGACGGCGCAGGCTGGCAGATGAGTGTGAGGCGGGCAGGTCTCGCGCTTCTGCCTGCCCTGCTGATTGGCGGCTGGTGGTTCATCCGTAATGCCCTGCTGTATGACGACCCGCTGCTGCAAAAAACCTTCCTGAATGTGTTCGCGGGCACGGCGAAGGCGCAGGACTTCCTGCAGGCGGGCATGAGCTGGGGCGACTACCTGCGCCTCGTGGCGGACTGGACTTTCCGCAGCTTCTGGTTTGCCTACGGCACGCCGCGCACGGCGAACACAGGCGCGCCAAACTTCCTGCCATTTGGCGGCGTCTATCTGGCGATGCTGGTGTGGCAGCTGCTCACACTGGCAGGGGTGGGGCGCGCCCTGCGCACGGTTCAGGAACCGTGCGCACGCTTCTGGCTGGCGCTGGGCGCGTTCACTATCCTGCTGGTGTGTGTTAGCTTTGTGCTTTTCGTGCGCATCTTCTTTCAGGCGCAGGGACGATATTTTTACCCCGCGCTGATGCCGATAGCCATTTTCAGCGCGCTGGGCTGGGACGGACTGCTGCCCGACCGCTGGCGCACGCTGGGGCACCTCACGCTGATCGCTTTCTGGCTCTTACTCGCTCTTGCTTGCAGTCTGTATTTGAGCGCGTAATCGCTGTCCTGAATGGACAGCGCGGTCAGGCAGAGCGGTGGTAGAGACCTTCAAAGCGCAGGGTTGCGGGACCCGTCAGCTGGATGGGGGCGCCAGGCTCCCACTCGACGGTCAGCACGCCGCCGCGCGAGCGCACCTCCACCGGGTTGCTCGCCCAGTTAGCAAGGCGCGCCAGCACGGCGACCGCCGCCGCGCCGCTGCCACAGCCCTGCGTCTCGCCCACCCCGCGCTCCCAGATGCGCACAGCGAAGCGGTTCGGCGACTCCACCAGTGCCCACAGCACGGTGGTGCGCTCCGGAAACAGCGGATGGGTCTCGATGCGCGGACTGATCTGCTCAAACAGCTCATCGTCGGGCAGGCGGTCGGTGAAGATGACGCTGTGGGTTGTGCCCGTGTTGACCGCCCACAATCGAACCTCGCGCCCGCTCACGATTAACGGGTAGTCCAGCACCTGCTCGCCCTCCACCAGCATCGGGATGTCGCGCGGGTGAAAGCGCGGCGGCGGTAGCTCGGTCGTGATCGACTCCACCGCACCATTGTGCAGGTTCAGGCGCACGGGCACCACACCGCTGACGGTCTCGATGGCGAACTGGGGCGTGTCCACATAGCCATGCTCATAGGCGAATCGGGCGACACAGCGCAATCCGTTACCGCAGAAGTCTTCCGTGCCGTCGGGATTGAACATCCGCATGGCAAGCGCTTCGCGCTCGCCCCTGCCGACTATCAGCAAGCCGTCGCTGCCGATACCCAGCGGACGCTGACATAGCTGCTGCGCCAGTGCAGGCAGGTTCTCGCCCTGCACGGAATCGGCGTCCACCAGCACAAAGTCGTTGCCGACCGCCTCCACTTTCCAGAAGCGCAATCGGCGCATCCGTTCGCTCACCGCTGTTTCAGCGCCTCCCGGATCTCCTTCTCGAACTCGGCGTAGGTGCGCGAACCCGACCACGCCTTCAGACGCTTGCCCGACTTGCTGTAGAGGTAGGTGCGCGGCACCTCACCGCCCCATTCGCTATCGAAGCCGCGAATGAACTGGTCGGAATCCTGATCCAGTACCAGCACGGGGAAGGTCGCGCGCATTCGCTTCAGAAACGGCTGAACGACCTCGTCGGCGGTTTCAGGGTCATCCACCGAGACGGCGATGACCATCACGCCCCGCTTGCGATAGGTGTTGTAGAGCCTGACCAGCGCGGGGAACTCCTCCACGCAGGGCTGGCACCATGTCGCCCAGAAGTTCAGCAGGACGACCTTGCCCTTCTGTTTTGTCAGCCGCGCCCGCAAATCGCGCAGGTTGGTGCGCGGCAACCGCTTCGATTGAAACCCGAACAGAGCCATCGTTATTGACCTCCATCGTTGTGAGTGGTTGCGGGCGGATCGCGCCACACGCCATCGGCTTTGAGCAGCGCGATCAGCTCTTCCACGCCGCGCTCGGCGGGAATATCGTTTTTGACGAGTTGCCCTTTGCGATAGAGCGCGATTTTACCCGACCCGCGCCCCACATAGCCATAATCTGCATCCGCCATTTCACCTGGTCCGTTCACAATGCAGTTATGCACCACGCAGAGTGAGCCGACATAGGTGTGCGCGTGCGCCACCTCCAGGTTGTGAACCGTGCCCCGATAGGGAAGGCGCCTCACTGCTGCAACGGGCAGATAGAGGTAGCGTGAATCGAGCACGAGCCGCCCCGTACGCTGACGGCTTTCAGGCACTTCCACCTTGAAGCCGAGGCGGTCGGCAAATCGCCGCAGCCCATCACCGCTGGTGACGCTGATGATGTATGTGCGCTGGCGGTTTGCAGGTTGCCTGACCGTCAGCGACGCTGGTATCCCCAGCCGCAGAAGCAGCTGGTGAACGACAAAGGCGAGCGCTGGCGAAACCGTCACATAGCTGGCACGCGGATAGCCCCTGACCACCCCACAATAGCCATCGCACCGCCAGAGCTTCTGCAGGTACTCTATAATCTGCTTTGCTTCGTCAGGGACGCGCTCCGATATCTGGTTCTCTTTCAGCACAGGGTAGAGCAGTACATGATTGCGGGTAATCTCCTGCGCCGGGTACCAGCGTGCCTCCTGCCAGCGATTGATGAGGTCTGCCATGTTTTGCCAGCGTGGTCGGTCGCCTTTAATTGTGCAGGAGCGGGTGAGCGCCAGCACGGGGTGATTGGGCGTCAGGCGCAGGGGCGGTGCGCCGCGCGGCACAATCTCTATCAGCTCGCCCTCGAATGAATGGCTCTCGATGGCGGATACAGGCTCCAGCGTGCCCTGCTCGGTCAGCACGCGCTCGCCCACCTGAATCCGATGAATGGGTTTCAGCCCCGTCTCGGTCATCACGGGCTGGTCGGGTGGCAGGCAGCCCATCACGGCGATGTCCAGTCCCACCAGGTGCCTGGTGGCTTCGCGCACCTGGTTCAGCACGGTTGGCAGGTCAAACTTGGTGCGTCCGCAGGAGGGGCAGGCGATATACTCCACTTTGGTCTTGCGCAGTCCCAGCGCCTGCAGGATGTCGTAGCACGCCTCAATCTCGTTCAGCGGGTCTTCGGCGAGCGAGACGCGAATGGTGTCGCCAATGCCTTCTGCCAGCAGGGTGCCGATGCCGATCGCGCTCTTGATACGGGCGTACATCCCATCGCCCGCCTCGGTTACGCCCAGATGCAGGGGGTAGTCCATGCCCAGCTGGTTCATGCGCTCCACCATCAGGCGGTTTGCCGAGAGCATCACAGGCACACGGCTCGCCTTGAGCGAGATGACAATATCTTTGAAGCCGTGCGACTCGCAGATGCGAATATACTCTAATGCCGATTCGACCATTCCGACGGGCGAGTCGCCGTACATCACCTTGATGCGCTCCGAGAGGCTGCCGTGATTGACGCCGATGCGCATGGCGACGCCGCGCTCCTTGCAGGCGCGGATCACGGGCAGGAGCGCCTGCTCGATGGCTTCCAGCTCCTGCTGAATCTCGCTCGGGCTGTATTCCACGCGGCTGGGGTCAGGCTTGCGGAACACGAACAGCCCCGGATTGATGCGAATCTTCTCCACATGTTTGGTGCATTCGAGGGCGATCTCCATGCCCTGGTGATGCACATCGGCGACGAGCGGGATGTGCCCGTAGCCGCGCCGTCGCAGCTCGGCTTTGATTTCGCCGAGGTTTTGCGCCTCGCGCAGGTTAGGCGCAGTGACACGCACGATTTCCGCACCCGCCTCGTAAAGCTGGATAATCTGCTCGACGGCGGCGGGCGTGTTCATCGTCTCGGCGGTGATCATCGTCTGCACACGGACGGGATTGTTCCCCCCAATCCCGATATCGCCCACCCGGACCTCGCGCGTCTTGCGACGGCGATAGGTGTTCGGCAGTTGCACCCCTGTCAGCGGAACGAACGCACTCATGCCGTTAAAAGTTTACCTGACCCACCGCCTGCCCGATAAAAACGCCCTCTCTCCCATCTCAGGGAGGGAGGGCGCTGTGGGAGGCGATGTCACTGTTCAGCAGCCCGCGCTGTAGTTGAACAGCACGATCAGCAGGTCGGCGTCGTCCACGCGCCCGTCATCGTTCAGGTCGCCGTCCGTGCGGTACTGCCCGTAGTTGAACAGCACGATCAGCAGGTCGGCATCGTCCACACAGCCGTTGCCATCGGCGTCCCCATCCAGAATCGGGCTGCGAGCCACCATGAGGCTGCCGTCTTCGAGCTGAAGCGCGTAGCGACTCTCATCTCGCGAGACCCGCAGCTGACTGACAATCAGCCCGCGCGTTGAGATGCTTCGATAGTAGCCGGTGGCGGGCGGCACGGGGATAAAATCAACCCCTGCACTGCCAACAGCCAGATATCGCCCGTTCTTGACGAACTGAACCACAGGCAGCCAGCCGTACCACGGGGTGTCCACGAGGAACTCGCCGTTTACAATATCCCAGAGTTCAACCCGCCTCGGTATCGCCACTGCCAGGAACCGCTTATCGGGCGAGAGGGCGAGCTGATAGACTTCGATATCCCCGCTGTATGCTATCTGCCAGCGGATGGCGCCCGTTGCAAGGTCCACAAGACGGATGGAGGAGTCGGTATCGGCGTAAGCCAGCAGGGTGCCATCGGCGGAGAGCGTGGCTATATGCGCCCAAACAGGCGCCTGATAGACAGTTGTGCCTGTCAGGGTGTCCAGCACCAGCAGCGGCGCTGAACCGTACACGGTTAGTCGCGATCCATCTGCCGAGAAGGTCAGTTTTGCCCCCGGGTATGCAAGCGGTACCTGCCACATCCGCTGCGCGTCGCTCAGGCGATAGAGGGCGAGCTGGCTGGGGTCAGCCGTGGGAACCGCCAGATAGTCCGAATCGGGTGAGAAGGTCGCGTTTGACCAGTCGGCGCTGGGCGGGAGCGTCAGGATCGGCGTGCCGTCGGCGGAGCGAACGACATCCTGCGTGGTCAATATCCAGCGCCCATCGGGCGACATGCGCACGGCGGGCGCCATCAGCGGTACATTTCGCACGAAGCGTCCCTGCCCGTCGTGCAGCGCGGGCAGTTGCGCACTGCCGACCGCCCACACCCACAGGTTGCGGCTGTCGCCGTCGAACGCGCCCAGCTGCCAGTGGCGCGCCACGACGGCTTCAAACTGGAGATGCGGCAGGGACAGGCGGTCGATCTGATCGTTTGGACCGCCCGTGTAAAGGTGCTGCCCATCGGGGCTGACGGTCATGCCCCGAATCGGGTAGACGGTTCCGCCCTCTTCAGCGGGGTAGAGATTGGGTACGGTGTAGAGGCGCAGCGTATTGCCCATCCAGTTGGGTAGGGGCGCATAGTCCGCCACCAGATGGCTCCCGTCAGGCAGGAAAACAAGCAACGAGGCAGGGTCGGGACGATGAAACAGCTGCCCGTCCGCCAGCCGCTTGAGCCAGACGCCATCGCGGGCAGCAACCGCCAGATACGCGCCATCGGGTGAGAACGCGACATCGCGCGCGGGCACCTGCCAGTAATCCACCAGCCTGCGGGTGGCAACCTCCCACACGCTCACGAAGCCGTTGCACACCGCCAGCAACCGCCCATCGGGGGAGAACACCACTCGCTCAACAAAGTTGTATCCGCACCCACCTGGCAGGCACTGCTGGGATGCGCCAAACAGGGTGACCAGCCAGAAGCTGTTGTTCGCACTGCCAGCGGCAAGCGGCAAGCCCAGCGGCGAGATGTCGAGCGAGACACCATACACATATTAGTGGGCAATCAGATTCCAGTCGGGCACTGACCAGAGCGCCAGGGATGTTTGCAGACCGATGGTGGCAGCCGCGGTTCCATCAGGTGAGAAGGCTATCCCGTTGGTCTGATAGAAACCTGCTTGACCGACTCGCCATGAGTGGAGGGGCAGAACGGTCTGGTTCGTCCGCAGGTTCCAGACTTTGAACAGGGTGTAGGGTGGCTCGTACCAGGAGCGTCCTTCGCCTGTGGCGAGCCACTGTCCATCAGGCGAGATCGCGAGCGCTCCAGCGGGCGTGGAGCGCCCTTCCAGCTTCCACACAAGGCGCGGGTCTTCCACCTGCGCCAGCAACACTGCCATGCTGACGCCCGCCATCAGCAGGCAACTTAACCCTTTCGCAACAGCTGCTCGCATGATGCCCTCCTGTCCATCGGCAAGCGCCGATTCTCGCAGCGGCTGGCTTATTATACTCCATCAATAATAAAGCAGGCAAGCCCATGAGTGCTGAAGCCTGCCTGCAAGCGGGTGTTGCCAATGGGGACGAGCTATTTCCGCTCGTTGATGGGCTTGCCCTGGAGCGGGGAGAGCTGTTCCGCCTTTCTGGCGTAGGTTTCGGGGTCGGCAAGGAACTTGCGCCGGCAGCTGCTGCAGCACACATAGTAGCGCTTGCCATTATACTCGAAAGCAATCGCCTCGTCAGGGGTGATCTCCTCCTCCGACACAGGGCAGAACAGTTTCGCCGTCTGATCAGCTTGCTGTTCGCTGGACGGTTGATTATTGCCCGGATTGACGGACGGATTCGTCCTGCTCTCCTTGCTGGATGCAGAGGGCGTGCTGCAACAGCCTTTGTTAGCCGCTGTGCCCTTCTCAGCTGCGCAGCAGCTCCCACCGCTCGCCTTCTCCGCGCTGCAGCAGGCTTTGCTGGCGCTGCTGGTGTTGCTTGCGGGGGCAGGCTTGCGGTTGAGATAGGTGGCGGGCGACGCCTTGAACCTGGTCAGGCAGTCCTTGCAGCAGAAGTAGTAGGTCTTGCCCCGATAGGTGTAGCGCGGGGCGCGGGCGGTGTTTTTAATCGCCTCGCCCGAAACGGGGCAGGTAATGGCGGGCTTTTTCACCGTCGTATCTGCCTTTTTCGTCTGCTGATATGCGACTGCACCCAGAATCAGCCCTGCGGTTAAAAGCAGACTCAGAATCGCTCGATTGCTCATTTGGTTAGCCTCCTTGTGGAGGATTATACCTCGTGTCATTCAGGCGGGTGTTGATAGGCTTCATAGTGCTGGGCGATGCCTGCCTGCTCGGTGCGCCCTTTGTGCAGGCAGAGGCGGTAGCGGAAGGTGAGTTGCTCGCCGCGTGCGAGGCGGTAGTCGCCCGTGCCTTTCGGCGTGCCGGGCACAAAGTCGTGGACGCCGAACGGGTTCGCGGCGAACAGCCCATAGTCGCGCACATGCCAGTAGGTCGGATGGCGCAGGTTGTCGGGATGGTCGAAAACAGCGATACCGACGATTTCGCCTTCGACGGGTCCGGTGTAGTCGCACCATTCGGCGCGTTTGCCCCATGCGTCGCGGTCGCGCTGACCGGCGGCGGTGACGATTTGCCCGCCTGTCCCGCGTTTGACCTCCATGCTGGAGGCGACGCGGATGCCAAAAGTGCCCTCTTTGGTATCGCCGAACCGCACCTCGCCCTCGCTGGCAGTCAGCGTGACGCGGTAATCGAGCCAGCCGAAGTCGGGCGTGCGGTAGGCGATAATCTCGGTTGTCTCAGTGCACACCTTTTTGCCGTCGGGCGCGAGCCACTCGTTGTGTGCCACGATCCGCGCCAGCACGGCGCCCGCCTCCACGCGCTCGATCTGGCGATGGACAATCGTGCCCTTGCCCGCGCCTTCCGCCCAGAAGTCGACACCGTTCACCTCGCCGTGCGTGAACCAGACGGAGCGGTGGTGCGGGTGATCCATCGATTCGCCCGGCACAATCTGCATGGGGAAGTGGCGCGTGAGGGGTTTGCCGTTGGGTGCGTAGAGCGGGTAGAGATAGGGCTTGGGCGCGCCGCGATAGACATACGCCGTGACGGGCTGCCCGCGCCAGCGGATGGTAACGGCGTTCTCGCCCTGTTTCACTTCGAAGCCCTGGGGGGCTTCAGATGCGGTGCGCAGCTCGTATCGCTTCTGGCTGCCGCGCGGCAGGTCGGGTTCGATCCAGACCAGCCAGCGTTTGCCGTCGCGCTCCACCACCTGCGCCGGGATGGGTTCGCCCGCGTCTGTCAGCATCAGTGGCTCCGCTGGCAACCGTTCCGAAACCGTTCGCCAGATGGGCACCTGCCGATAGCTTGCCCTGACCGCCCGAATGATAAGACGCATCCTGCGCTAAAGTTTACCTGCCTGCAGGTGAAGCGGGTATATTCTGTGCCGTGCGCAGGCTGGAGTTGCTTGTGTGGCTGGTTGCGGGCTTATCCGGTGCGCTGGTGTTCTGGCGACTCTATTCGCGGGCGTTTCCCGAAGCCAGCATCCAGCTGCGCATCACTCCCCAGCAGGCGTTGCAAATCGGCGAATCTGCCCTCAAGCAGCTGGATCCGCAAATCAACCTTAAAGGCTGGCGCAGCGCGGTGGTGTTCGAAAGCGACTCGAACGCCAAGCATTATCTGGAAAAGACGCTGGGGCTGGAGAGAGCCAATCGGCTGATGCAGCGCGAGGTTTCCACCTGGTACTATGAGTGTCGCTGGAAGCGGCATCGGGAGCGGCTTCAGTACTTTGCGCATGTTGCGCCTGCTGGTGTGGTGGTCAGCGCAGGTATTCGCCTGCCCGACGAAGCGCGGCTCCCAACCGTGTCGGCGGCACAGGCACGCCAGATTGCCGAGCGGTTCCTGACCCAGCAGCTGCGCCTGGAGCTGGGTCAGTGGCGACTGGTGGAGCGATATGAGCAGAAGCGTCCGAATCGGGTTGACTACACCTTCACCTACGAACACCGTTCCCGTAAGTATCCGCCGAATGCCGACACGCCTGCCACCCTGCGCACCACGCTGGTGGTGCAGGGGAATCGGGTTGGATATTATCGCCTGAACCGTCTCTGGACGCCCCAGAAGTGGCATTTTGAGCAGGATCGCTATGAGAACCGTCGCTGGGTGATTCAGACTGCGGCGGAGGTGCCCTATCTGCTGTTGCGTGCTGTGTTGTTTGGTGTGCTGATTTACTGGCTGGTGAAGCGTGTGCCGCTGGCGTGGCGGTTTGCCTGGCGGGGCGTGCTGCTGCTTGTTGCAATCTATCTGCTGACAGCGCTGAACTATCTGCCGCTCTGGTGGGCGGATTACGACCCATCCAAGCGAGAGGTTGTCTATTTGCTGGCGCGGCTGGTTTTTGTGCTGAGTGGGACTTTTCAAATCGGGCTGTGGAGCCTGGTGTTGCTGGTGACGGCGGACGCGCTCTCGCGTCAGCAGCCGCCTGCAGGAATGCGCCTCGCGCTGATGGCGACAGGCTCCTTCTGGACGACGCGTGAGGTGGCACGCGGGCTGCTGGTGGGGCTGTGCTTTGCAGGGGTGCATCTGGGCTATGTGACGCTGCTTTACCTGCTGGGGCGACAGGTCGGCGTGTGGACACCACTGATAGTGCCTTACACCGATGCGGTGGCAACACCACTGCCCTTTCTGGAACCTGTGTTCTATGGGCTGGAGCCTGCAATTCTGGAGGAGACCTTCTCCCGCGTGGCTGCAATTTATCTGTTATGGCGCGTGGTGCGCCACTTCTGGCTGGCAGCGTTCATCAGCAGTGTTATCTGGGCATTTTTGCACACTCTGTATCCGACGGAACCTGTATACATGCGCGGGCTGGAGCTGACGATTATCGCCCTCCTGATGGTGTGGGTGGCGTTTCGTTACGGGCTGGTTGCCACGATCGCCTCGCACTACACCTATAATGCGCTGCTGACGGCGACCGCGTTCTGGCACATGGACGCACCCTATCTGTGGCTGTCCACAGCGCTGGCTGTGCTGGCACCCGCGCTGCTGTTGTTGCCTGCGGCGATGGTGTATCTGCGTCGGCGCACGCTGCCTTCCATCGAGCAGGTTCAGCCGCTGCCAGAGGGAACTGCGCCGTCTGGGCCGACTGTCAGCCGCCCCATTCTGCCCTATCGTCCGCTGCGCCGCCTGGACTGGGCGCTGCTCGGCGCACTGGTGTTGCTCGCCGTGGCGATAGCTCTTTTCCATCGCGAAGAGGACAGGCTTGCGCCGCAGGTAACGGTCAATCGCCAGGAAGCGCTCCAGATTGCCCGCCGCTATCTGCAGGCGAAAGGCGTGGCGGTGAGGCAGTATCGCACCTTCGTGCAGTTTGAGGATGAGGCTGGTGAGGCTGGTCGCGACTATGCGCGCAGCATCCATCAGGAGCGGGCGTTTCAGCAACTCCAGCGGGAATATCTGGGCACGGCATGGTGGTATGTGCGCTTTTTCCGCCCGCTACAGCGCGAGCAGTGGGAGGTCTGGCTCAGCCCGCAGGGTGAAGTGCTGACCTTCGCGCGTGTTCTGCCCGAAGAGGCACCTGGCAGGCGACTGCCACCTGCGCAGGCACGCACACGGGCGGAGCAATACCTTCGGGAAGAAGGTGGCTACAACCTGCAGGAGTGGCAGCTCATCGAGACCGACCGCATCGAACGCCCCCATCGCCTCGACTATGCGTTCACCTATGAGCATCGCCAGCATCAGCTGGGCGAGGCGAAGCTGCGCCTGCGCGTGCTGGTACAGGGCGACCTGCCACAGGACATCGCCACCTGGCTCCACATCCCTGAAGAGTGGCGGTTCGAGCGTGAGCAGTTCGAAGACTGGACGATTCTGGCGCTTGCATGGCTATTGCTGTTGCTGCTTGTGCTGCTGGGTATTGTGCTGGTGCGTGAGTGGCGCGATGGTACTTTTGCTTCGTATTCGTGGTCATCGGGACTGAAGGTGGGGCTGTTCGGCACGATAACGATATTGCTCCTGATTGTTGCCAATTGGGATCAGTTCATGTGGGGTGGCTACGACACCTCAACGCCCGAAGGGGTTCAGCTGATGATGATGAGCGTGGCGCTCTTGCTGGTGATTCTGATTGGCGGTGGTTTGCTGATCGGCTGCTATGCGAACATGGAGCCGTTATGGTGGCGATTGCGCTTGCCGCATCTGGTGCCGCTTTCGGTCTGGCTGAAGCCGTCCGCGTGGCGCGAGATGCCTGCCGATTCGCCGTTGCGCCATTCACGCGCCCTGTCCGAAAGCCTGATTGTGGTCTATTTGCTTGCGCTGGCGGCGGGGCTGCTCAACTATGCCTCCTCTGACGGTGTGCCAAACCTGCACGCGAACCATTTGTGGCTGGAGGGCGTCGCTCTGGCAGCCTTCCTGACGGTGCTGGGCGGTCTGGTGCTGATCGGGGCAGCGGGCATCTATCACGGCTACCTGCGCTCCTTCTGGCGGGTGCTGATGCTCGCCGCGCTATTTACGCCCGCCACCCTGATCGGCGCTGGCTCGTGGACAGAAGTGGGCGAGAATCTGACCGACTATGGGCTGGGCTTCTTGATGATCGCGGCGCTGGGCTACTGGCTGGGGCGGTATCTGCTACAGGGCAACCTGTTCGGCTGGGCTGCTTTTATCTATCTGAGCATGCTAACGGTCTTTATCACCGATTGCTGGCTGGTGAACGATTCGGCGGTTCGCTGGCAGGGTGTGTGGATGCTGCCTTTCGGCTTGCTGCCAGTTGCGGGATGGCTGTTATGGAGGCGCTATCTCCCTCCAGCGCCGCTGCCACCATCCGATGCGCTGACCGAAGCCGCGTTCTCATCGGCGCTTGCAACTATGGAGGCGCCCCGGAGGGTGGCGGAGGACGAGCTATAGTCTCTACGGGATGGATGAGGGGATAGCATGGAGTGTCTGGCGCACGCGCTCCAGCACCTCGTCCACTGTGATCCATTGCAGGCATTCGTGCGCCAGGCAGCGGTCGGGCGGGCACTGGCGGCACAGGGGGCGTTTGTACAGCACGCGCTCGCGCTGCCCGAACGGGCCCGTGCGGTCGGGGCTGGTGGGTCCGTAGAGCGCGACGCAGGGTGTGCCGAACGCCGCCGCGATATGCGCCGTGCCCGTGTCGCCACAGATATGGAGCGCCGATTGAGTCACGACCGCCATCGCCTGCTTGAGCGTGGTGCGCCCGATGAGGCTGCGCAGCGGGCGATCTTTGAGCGTGCGCAGTTTCTCTTCTAACGGTTTATCGCTCGCGCCGCCGATGAACACGGCGGGCAGACCCAGCTCGGCTTCGATGCGGTCGGACAGCGCGGCGAACTTCTCAATCGCCCAGCGTTTCCACTCCCTGCCCGCGGAGGGGTTCAGCGAGATAAACACCCCCGCCGCGCCCACCTGCTGGAGCATCGCCCGCGCACTCTGACGCGCTTCTTCAGGAATGACCAGCGGGAACTCCACGGGCAGAGCAGGCTCCACGCCCAGCCAGCGGACCGCCTCCAGATATTGCAGCACCACATGCCAGTCGGGTCGGTCGGGGATCGGCAGGCGTTTCATCAGCAGGGGCGTGCCCTCGCGCATGCGGTGCGCCCCGAATCGCAGGGGCACACCGCCCAGCACGCCCCAGAGGGCACTTTTGAGCAGACCCTGCAGGTCCAGCGCGACCTGATACCGCTCGGCGCGAATCTCGCCGATGAGCTGGCGGATGGCTCGCCACCATTCGCGGCGAAACGGACGCTCGCGCAACAGGCGATGGGGCACGATATGGAGCCGATCGATGCAGGGCGAATCGGCGATCACACCCGCATGGCGGTCTTCCGCCACCCAGCCGATGATCAGATGCGGGTAAGCTCGCTTCAGTGCCGCGGCGACGGGCGACGCATGCACAATATCGCCCATTGACGAAACCTTCAGGATCAGCAGCCGCTGCACCCGCCCCAGATCGACGACAGGCTCCATCACAGCGCCATCGGCATAATCACGCACAGGTAGTCGCTGCGGTCAGCGGGCTTGAACACCGCGGGTCGCAATGCCTCCGTGAGTTCGATGGCGACGCCCTCGCTCTCCAGCACCTCCAGCACATCGAGCAGGTAGCGGGCGTTGAAGGCGATTTCGAGGTCGTCGCCCTCGCGCACCAGGTCGACGGCTTCCTTCGCCTCGCCGGCGTCGCCCTGCGCGGTGATGACCAGCTTCTCGCCCTCGGTGCGCAGGTAGACCTTGTTCGCGTTGCTTTTGGCGATGAGGTAGGCGCGGCGCAGCGCGTCGCGGAACTCGTCGACCATCAGCACCCAGCGGCGCGTGTACTCCTGCGGGATGACCCGCTGATAGTTCGGGTACTGCCCCTCGATGAGCTGGGTGACGACGCTGGCGTTCTCGCCGTAGAAGGCGGCTCGCTGCGTGCCCAGCTGGATGGTGAAGGTCTCGGAGGCGGGCAGGCGGGGCAGGAGCTGAATCGCCTTGAGGGGCACAATCGCGCTGACGGGCTCGCCGTCGCCGCCAATCTCGGCGTCGCGCACCGCCAGCCGATGCGTGTCGGTCGCCACCATGCGCAGGTTCGAGCCGCTATACTCCATGCGGATGCCCGTCAGGGTCAGGCGCACCTCCTCGCGCGAGACGGCGAACTCCACCGAGTCGACCATCTCACGAAAGAGCGGCGCAGGCACAATAAGCTGGGTGCTGTCTTCCAGCTCTGGCACGGGCGGGTACTGGTCAGCGGGCAGCCCCACCAGCTGATAGCGCGATTCGCCCGCCTGAACAATCAGCTGGTTGCGATCGCCCGTTTCCAGATTGACCTCCTCGGTGTTGAGCGAGCCGATCAGGTCGGAGATGAGCTTCGCGCTGACGGTGGTGGCGCCCGTCTCGCCCACAATCGCGGGGATTCGGCACTCGACCCACTGTTCGAGGTCGCTCCCGATCAGGCGCAGGCTGTCGTCCTGAGCCTCCAGATAGAGGTGGCTCAAGATGGGCAAAGTGGAGCGGGTTGCCGCCGCCGGCGCCACAACGCTCAGTGCATCATCCAGCTGCTTCCGATTGCATTGCAGTTTCATCCGTGTCCTCCTCTCCTCTGTGGGGATTATTGTACCCCCTGATGGAGGCTTTTGTCGAAGCGCAGGCGCCAGCGTCGGTCGCCGCATCGGGTCAGCCGTCCGTCGGCGCGGGCACGCCGAATGCGCTGAACGGCGATCTGAATGAGCAGGGCTTCCTCGTCGGGGTCGCGCGGGCGCGTGCGGGGCAGCCGCTTCAAACTGCCACTGCGCAACAACATCTGGCGCACCTGCCGATGCCGCGCTTTCAACTCATCCCAGCGGTAGGTCGCCATCGCTCTGCACCACCTGCCACAGCTCTTCCAGCGCTGTCAGTACCTCCTCCTGCTGTGCCCGCTGGCGCAGGTAGGTCATGTCCAGCTCGCCACGGTAGGCACGCAGCAGGGTCTCCGCCCAGCGTCGGTCCTCACGCGAACCCCAGTGGACAGCCGCATTCAGCCGATCGATAATCAAATCTTCCAGCCCGATGCAGTGAACCTGATAGCCGTCAATCTCGATGGTGTTGACGCGCCCGCTATCGCCCGCCAGCGCAACATCGGGGATCTCCAGCACGACCTCCCAGTGTGGATGATAAAAGAGCCGTCCCATCGGTTCGAAGCCCATCACCTGCAGCTCGCGCACAGCACGCTCCCGCTGCGGCACAACAAGATCGACATCGTGGCTCTGATAGTCGCCCGATGAATAGATTTCCACCGCGGTGCCTCCCACGATAATCGGCTGTATTCCTTCCGCGCTCAGCCGACGGGTCAGCTCGCCGACAATCAGCAGCTTCTTTTCGAGTTCGCTGCTTGCCGCACGCAACCGCTCCTCAAGGCTCATGCAAAGAGTCTACCCCCTCGGCTGGGGTATACTTGCTATGGTCTGCAAGGCGGCAGCAGGCGTTGTGGGGCGGAGCGTTCGCCCCCACTCAAAGCAGAGCCATACTGGAGGAACGGAGCGATGCTAACTGAGATCGAAATGGCGCAGGTGGTGGACAACCCGCAAATCGACCAGTTACTGGGTCAGGCGGCACCTCTTTATCACAATCTTTCGGTAGCGGCGCTGGTGGAGCATGCAGTGATGCGTGGGGAGGCGCAGTTAGCCTCGAACGGCTCCCTCGTGGTGCGCACGGGCAGATACACAGGACGCTCCCCCAGAGACAAGTTCGTGGTGGCTCGCCCCGAATATGAGTCGCTGATCGACTGGGGCGCGATCAATCAGCGGATGGAGCCAGCCGTCTTTGAGGCGCTGCTGATGCGCGTCACGGCGTACCTGTGCAATCGCCCGCTCTATGTGCAGGACTGCTTCGCCGGCGCAGATCCGCGCTACCGCCTGCCCGTGCGCGTCATCACCGAATATGCCTGGCATAATCTATTCGCTAAACAGCTTTTTATCCGTCCCGCGCGTGACGAAGTCGCAAATTTTCGTCCTGCGTTCACCGTGCTGTCGGCGCCGGGCTTCAAGACCGACCCCGCGATTGATGGCACGCGCAGTGAGGTGGTGATCGCGCTTGACTTTCGGCGGCGCATCGTGCTGATTGCAGGCACGGCATACGCAGGCGAGATTAAAAAATCTATCTTCACGGTGATGAACTTTCTGCTTCCGTTGCAGGGCGTCTTTCCGATGCACTGCTCGGCGAATGTGGGTGCCTCAGGCGATGTCGCGCTCTTTTTCGGGCTGAGCGGCACAGGCAAAACCTCGCTCTCCGCTGACCCGCAACGCCGACTCGTCGGCGACGACGAACATGGCTGGACCGACGACGGCATCTTCAACTTCGAAGGGGGCTGCTATGCCAAGTGCATTCGGCTCTCGCGCGAGAACGAACCGCAAATCTGGGACGCCATCCGATTTGGCAGCGTGGTGGAGAATGTGGCGGTGGATCCCGAAACGCGCGAGCCGAACTATGACGACGACTCCATCACCGAGAACACGCGCGCGGCGTACCCGCTGGACTATATCGCGAACGCGGTGATCCCGAGCGTGGCGGGTCATCCCCAGCATCTGTTTTTCCTGGCGTGCGATGCGTTTGGCGTGCTGCCACCCATCAGCCGATTGAGCATCGAGCAGGCGATGGAGATGTTTTTACTGGGCTACACGGCGAAGGTGGCGGGCACAGAGCGGGGCATCACCGAGCCGCAGATGACCTTCAGCGCGTGTTTCGGTGCGCCGTTTCTGCCGATGCATCCGAGCCGCTACGCGCAGATGCTGGGCGAACGGCTGGAGCGCCACACTGCGCAGGCGTGGCTGGTCAACACGGGCTGGACCGGCGGCGCGTACGGCATCGGCACGCGAATCCCCATCCGCTACACCCGCGCGATGATTCGGGCAGCGATGCAGGGCGCCCTCGATGCCGTGCCCTACCGCAAAGACCCCCTCTTTAATCTGGAAGTGCCCGCCGCCTGCCCCGATGTGCCCGCCGAGCTGCTGAACCCGCGCGACACCTGGCAGGACAAAGCCGCTTATGACCAGAAGGCACACTGGCTGGCGGAGCAGATGCGCGCCCATCTGGAACGCATCATCCCTGCCGATGAAGACGACAGCGCATGAGAGATGAAGTTCCCGTTAGGGGGCAGCTGTCCACAGGGGCATTAGAATCTTTTGTGATGCCCGTTGGTGGGCAGCTGAACCCACTCCACCTGGCTGACCAGCGCGTCGAGCAGCCACAGCACGACACCTCCTGCAATCAGCGCAGCGGTCACCAGCCCCGAATCGTTGAACAGCACGGCGGCGACCGCGCCCACCCCGCAGGCGTAGATTGCCGAGAGGAGCGCGTCGATGCCGTGCCAGAGCCGAACCAGTGGCAGACGCAGCCATCGCCAGACCGCCAGCGCGAACAGCCCGAAGCCCGCCAGCGCCATTAGCATCGGCGCGGCGAACAGCACCCGCTGCGCCACCGCCAGCTTCGCCATCAGGAGCATGCCGAAATCGCCCATCAGCATCGACTGCCACGCCCGCCCGAAATGCGACTGCAGCCGCCAGTGCTGACGCGAATCGAGCCAGACGACCAGCGTCATCGCAATGAGCGCGAGCAGCAGCAACGCAGGCAGCACCCAGCGGCTGGGCAGGGGCGTGCGCCAGCTTGCCGATACACGCTCCGGCAGCAGTGCGTTCAGCATCCAGCCGAAAGCCAGCGCCATCGGCGCCCACGCGCCCAGGTTCGAACCCAGAATTGGCAGCCCGAAGGTGAGAATGAGGAGCGCGTAGACCGCCGTGAGCGCCATCAGCCCGCGCCCGCCAGGGCGATGGCGCCCGATGCTCTCCAGCCAGCTCGCGGGCGCAAGCAGCGCCAGCGGCAGCACAATCCCCAGATAGGTGTTGTCCAGCCCGTACAGGCGCGCCCCCTCCCATAAATAGAGACCCATCAGCGAGCGATTGACGCCATAGCCGCCCGCCAAATACATATCGAGCAGAATGACCAGCAACACAACCGCGCCCGCCGCGCTGAGCGGTGGCATCTCCAGCCGGTGAATGAACGCTGCCATCACGAGGCTCAACACGACCCAGCCTGCCACCAGCCAGCCCACCAGCACCGACGCATCGCCTGCCCGATCGCCTGTCCACAGCTCAAACGGGCAGTAGCTGTACCAGATGGCAACGGCAGGGAACAGCAGCAGCGCTGCCAGCCCGACCCGATAGAGCGAGCGCAGCCAGCCACCCAGCCGCTGGAGCCACCACAGCCCAAGCCCGCCAAGAACCCACACGGTGCCAATCGCGGCGACGGCAATGAGCAGCACGGGCGCCAGCTCGTGCTGAACGCGCCAGTGTTCCTCGATCCGGGTGAGCATATCGCGGCGGTCGCTCAGTCCCATCGTCTGGCGCAGGGCGCGCGTGCCCGTGCGCAGCAGTTGTCCGTTCCAGAAGGCGTGCCAGTCCGATTCGCTCGCGTTGAACGCCGGCGTGCCGTCAGCTTCCCGCCAGTTTGCCGATTCGCCCCCAATCGCTTGCGTCAGCGTCGGCACAAGGTCCGCCTCTATAATCAGCCCTGTCCAGCGGGTGGACGCCGAAGTGAGCAGACCGGGCGGCTCGCGGGCGGCATAGCGCACAACCGCGGTCAGCCGCGCGACGCCGTCCAGACCGCCATCGGGCGGCTGAAGGCTCACCACCCAGGTTTCGATGCCTTCCGCCATCAGCAGCTCCAGCGCGGCGTAGTCCCAGCGTGCCATCTCGATCAGTACCCAGTCGGCGTCGAGCGCAGGCAGGGCAACGCGCAGGCTCTCAAAATCGGGGAAGGCACGCACGGGCATATAACCGCGACTGTTGACCCCAATCAGCGCGCAGGGGCTGGGCGGGGGCGATTCAGGCGTGACGAGATAGAGTCCTGTCAGCCCCGTGCGCTGCAGGCGTGCGCCCAGCGTGTATTGCAATATTTCTCGTCGGCTCAAACTGCCCGCATTAAGCGCCAGCAGAGCTGGTCGGGGCGGTGTCGTCCCCGTGCGTCGCCGAAACGCCTGCCACGCCGTGCCGCGCTCAAACGGCGCGCCGTCCATCAGCACCACCCCATCGCTCGCATGCGCGGGCAGCCGACGCCCCGTCGCAAACACCAGCGCACGCCCCATCTGCCACGGCTCGGCAGCATCGGGCACCGCTGGCACGCGCTTCCACAGCATCCACGCCGACTGGTGCGGAATGTCGCCACTCAGTTGCTCCGGCGTCAATCCTTCGTGAACCAGCACCAGTACCAGGCGCGGCTCTGCCCGCGCGGAAATCAGCAGGCACAACAGCAGTGCGGGAACCGCCCCTCTCATCGCGCGATGAAAAACTGCTCAAACTCGCCTGTCGGCTCGCTCCAGTGGGTCTCCACCTCACGCACCATCGCGCCGATGGGACCTCTCTGCAGGTGGGCAATCAGCAGATGCAGGGCGGTCTCGTCGCCTTCAGCCACGACCTCCACCTCGCCGTCGGGCAGATTGCGCGCATAGCCCTTTAAGCCCAGCCGTCGCGCATGCTCCAGCACGAACAGCCGATACCCCACACCCTGCACTCGCCCGCGCACAATCGCGGTCAGCCGACGCATCGCCACCATGCGCGATTATACCCCTTGCGCCCGCGCACGCTGAATGAACTGTTTCACTTTTTCGGCATCTTTGGTGCCAGTTTGCGCCTCCACGCCGCTGCTGACATCCACGCCGTCGGGGCGAACCTGCCGAATCGCCGCCGCCACATTGTCGGGGTTCAGCCCGCCCGCGAGCAGCACGGGGCGCGGCGCCTGCGCACACACCACCTGTGCCAGTCGCCAGTCGTGAACAGCGCCCGTGCCGCCAGGCAGGGTGGGATGATAGCTGTCCAGCACGAACCGCTCCACATACGGCTCGAACGCCCGCATCACCGTCAGCAGCGATTCAGGCGTGTCGGTAGGCTTGACCCGCAACGCCAGCCATAGCGGTAGGGGTGGGAGCATGCGTGTCAGCGATTCGGCGTCCCCACCCTCCATCGGAGTGCACTGGATCGCCTCAAACAGCTGCCATTCGGCGGGCAGATTGGCAGGGTCTGCCATCACCAGCACGCGCAGTGCACCCCTGAGCGCGGGCAGCCACTCCTGCCAGCCCGCTCGCAGAGGCAGGTGGCGCGGGCTGCGCGGCTCGAACACGAATCCGAGCGCGTCCGCGCCTGCCTCAATCGCCACCTGCGCGTCCTGCAGGCGCGTGATGCCGCAAATCTTGACAAAAATCATCCCTTCACAGATACCGCGCGGGGCGGGCATTCTCCTGCCTCATCAGCCGCCCAGCGCTTTGATCCAGTCGGTAAGGAATCGGGCAGCCAGCTCCGTCATGCGCAGGCTGATGTCCACCAGCGCGGGCAGGCTCGCGCCCAGCGCGATGAAGCCTATCGCGATTTTGGCGGGCATGCCCACCAGCCAGATGGGCACCTGCGGCACCGCGCGCGACACCGCCGCCATCGCCGCGTCCACAATCAGCAGCACACCCCCTGCTGGTGCCGCAATCTGAATGCACAGTACCATGACGCCACTCGCCAGCTCCAGCATGCCTGCCAGTCCCCGCTGAGCCACCATCGTGAGACCGGCGCCGCCGCTCACCTCAAAACTGCGCACCAGCGCCAGCATCAGCAGGTGATGCCCATCCACCAGCGCGAACAGCACCATCGCCAGCAGATAGTGGAACTGCGCCAGTAGCGAGGTCGGGAAACTGCTGACGGGGTTCAGCAATTGCATCAGCCCGAAGCCCATCTTCATATCGAGCAGCTCGCCTGCCATCGCCGCCGCGCCGATAATCAGGCTCACCCCATAGCCCATCACCAGCCCGATTAAGGCTTCCGACACGAGGCGCAGCAGCAGGGGTATCCAGTCGGCGGGCGGTTCACCGACGCTGGTGCGCAGCATCGGCGCCAGCCCCAGTGCCAGCACCGCCGACAGCCCGATGCGCACCGACACAGGCACGAGCCGACTGCCGAACACGGGCGCCTGCAGACTCAACGCCGACGCCCGCACAAACGCCACCAGAAACGCCCACAGCCACTGCGTATCTAACGCCATCACCTCGCCTATCGCGGCGGCAGGTTCGACAGCACGCGCACGGTGAAGTCCACCAGCTGCATCAGCATCCAGCCGCCCGCGAACAGAAACACCAGCCCGACCGCCAGCATCTTGGGCACAAACTGCAGCGTCATCTCCTGAATCTGCGTCACCGCCTGAAAAATGCTGACCAGCAGCCCCACAATCAGCCCTGTTAGCAGCACGGGGAGGGCAACCTGCAGCCCCACCCACATCGCCTGCCGACCCAGCTCAATCACTTCCGCCTGACTCATCACCCTCTGATTGTCGGATAGATGCCCCACTCCTTTCAGAGGTCGCGCGGCTGTGGCATGGTACAATCTGACTGGAGGCAAGACAAATGGCAAAAGCGCATCCCGCGCCTAACAAGTCAGAAGCCGCTGACCGCCTGTGCATGAGCTACGAGGAGTTCCTCGCCTGGGCGGATGAGGATACACGCGCTGAATGGGGGAATGGCGAGGTGATTGTGTTTATGCCACCGAAAGACCGACATCAGGATATCGTAACATTTCTTGTGGCGCTGCTCAGACTCTTCGCCGATTTCTTCAATCTGGGCAAGGTTCGAACGGCTCCGTTTGAGATGAAGTTTTCCCCGACAGGCTCGGCGCGGGAGCCCGACATCCTGTGAATAGCCATCGCCGAGCCTGCCCCGCTTGCCAGCTGCAGTTATAATAATGAGCGAGATGGCGCGTATACTGGTGAGCGACGCGATAGCCGAGGAGGGGCTGGCGATTCTGCGTCAGGCGGGCGAGGTAGAATATCGCCCTGGTATCACTCGCGAGCAGCTGCTAACAATCATCGGCGACTACGACGCGCTGATGGTGCGCTCGCAGACGCAGGTGGACGCCGCGCTGATTGAGGCGGGCACGCGCCTCAAGGTGATTGGCAGGGCAGGCGTCGGCGTGGACAACATCGAGGTGGACGCCGCCACCCGACGCGGTATCGTGGTGGTGAACTCGCCCGAAGGCAACACGATTGCAGCGGCGGAGCTGACCTTCGCGCTGCTGCTCGCGCTCGCCCGCAAAGTGCCGCAAGCCGACCGCTCCATCCGTGCAGGCGAATGGAAGCGCAACGCCTTCATCGGAACCGAACTCTACAAAAAGACGCTCGGCATCATCGGCATCGGCAAGATTGGCAGGGAGGTCGCCCGTCGGGCCCGCGCGTTCGGCATGCAGGTGCTGGCGTACGACCCCTTCGTGCCGCCCGCCTACATCCAGCAACTGAGCGCGGAGCCAGTTAGCCTGGATGAACTGCTCCAGCGCAGCGATTTTATCAGCCTGCACGCGCCGCTCACGCCCGAAACTCACCACCTGCTCAATCGCGAACGGCTGGCAAAGACCCGACCTGGCGTGCGGATCATCAACTGCGCACGGGGCGAGCTGATCGATCTGGACGCGCTGGCGGAGCTGATCGATTCGGGGCATATCGCGGGCGCGGCGCTCGATGTGTTCCCGCAGGAACCGCCGCCAGGCGACCTGCGCGTGCTGCACCAGCCCCAGAATGTGCTGACGCCCCATTTAGGTGCGTCCACCGAAGAGGCACAGGTCAAGGTCGCCCTCGATGTGGCGGAGCAGATTGTGGCGGTGCTGACAGGTGGCGTGCCGCGCAGCCCGGTGAACCTGCCGCCGATCCCTGCTGAACAGCGCGAGCGTGTTCAGCCCTACCTGCAGCTCGCCGAGCGCATGGGACGCCTGCACGCCCAGCTGCTGAACGCGCCTGTCGAGCAACTGCAGGTGCGATTCGCAGGCGACTGGGAGGGCATCCCGCTCGATATGATTGCCCGCGCCGCCCTGGTCGGACTGTTCAGCCACACGACCGATGCGCCGGTGAACCTCGTGAACGCGCCCCTGATCGCCCAGCAGCGCGGGCTGAAACTGGAATGGAGCCACCGCGCCGAATCGGAACTCTACCCCGACACGCTCACCACTATCGCCACCACCGCGCAGGGCGAACAGCGCCTCACCGGCACCGTGTTCGGACGCCACGACCTGCGCATCACCCACCTGGATGACCTGTTCGTCGACATCAAACCCGAAGGGATCCTGCTGGTGACGGAGCATCACGACCGTCCGGGCATCATCGGGCGTGTGGGCACGCTGTTAGGCAGCCATCAGATTAACATCGCGGGCATGCATGTGGGGCGCGAGCGCATCGGCGGACGCGCCGTCATGATGCTGCAGGTGGATGACCCCATTCCACCCGCTGTGCTGACCCAGATTCGGCAGTTAGAGGGCGTCGAGAGCGCGCGCGTGGTGCAGTTCTAATTCCCTCACCCCCAGCCCCTCTCCCACGCTGTGGGAGAGGGGAACCTGATCCCTCTCCCCGCTGGGGAGAGGGTACGGGTGAGGGGGCTATGCACCGCACGCCTGCCAGAAAGCCCTCACCCCCAGCCCCTCTCCCACGCTGGGGGAGAGGGGAGCCACACGCTCGCACACCAGAAACCCCCTCTCCCGAAGCTTCGGGAGAGGGGGCACGGGGGTGAGGGCAAAAACCCCTGCGCAGGGGCGGTCCTTCGCAACTACGGTAGCAAGCGCATCCTGCGCTTGAACCCACAGCTTCACTTCCCTGCACAGGCGCAATCCGCCGACAGCAAGCCGTGCTACACGGGCAGGGATGCCCCTGCTACAGCCTCAATCCCCTGCGCAGGGGCGGTCCTTTGGGACTACGCGCCGATTGTACCCCATTCTGAACCCGAAAATCAAGTCCCGATTCCGACGCTGGGTCTCCGAGCGCGTGTTTCAGGCGTACCTGAACGGCGAACCCATCCGTCTGGAGGCAGAAAGCCAGCGACCGCCCGGCGAGTCCCGCCGCCTGCTGCTTCAGGACGGTAAGATTCTCATCCACCCCGACGACTGGCAGGCGCTCCAGGAGTTCTGGAGCTACGAGGTGGACGACCTGCGGGTCTACGAGGTTGCTACCGTGCCGTGTGTGACGCTGGATCGCATCTCGAACGCTTCCCAAATCTGGCTGTTTGGCGAGGTGCATTTTACGCGGGGCTGTGGGCTGTGGTTCGTGGTGGTGTTCGGAGAGGAAAGCTTCCGAGAGCCGTTTGAGGCGTGCCTGCGGTTGCTGGGCGACACGGGGCTGGGCGGCGAGCGTAACGCAGGACGCGGGCTTTTCAACTTCGAACGACGCGACTGGACGCTCCAGACGCCCCGCGACGCCAGTCGCTTCGTGACGCTCTCCCCATGGCTGCCTGCGGATTCAGAGCAGCGTGGCTGGTTGCGTGCTGAAGGCTCAGCCTACGAGCTGACTCTCAAACGCGGCTGGCTCGGCTCGCCTCACGCCAGCAACCTGCGCCGCAAAGAGGTGTGGATGGTCAGCGAAGGCTCGGTGATTGCGCACCCGCCAGAGTTCCGTGCCGGGCAGCTGGCGAACCTCCAGCCCAACGGCGCGCCGCATCCCGCCTATCGCTACGGCTACGCATTCCCCGTGGGGGTGAAATGAGATGGCGACCCAAATCTATCGCGTGGAGGTACTCAGCCCGCTCCATATCGGCAGTGGGCAGGAATACACCGCGTTCGACGGCGTCTTCCAGAACGGGCGCTGGCACCTGATTGACCTTGAGAAAGTCATCAACCTGAGCAGGGAAGACCCCACCAATCTGGCGAACGCGATGATGCGAAGCGACTTCAGCTGGGCAGGCTGGCTCCAGCGACGCAACCTCAGCCCCGAACAGGTCGCCCAGCGCAGCGTTGCCTGCCTGCAAAACCCTGGCAACACCCGAATCCGCGCCTGCATCCGTGATCCCTTCTGGCGTCCCTACCTGCCTGGCAGCACGCTCAAGGGCGCCATCCGAACCGCCATTTTGGAAGAGCTGGTAACCCAGGCAAGCCACAGCCAGCGCCAGCAGTTGGCACGACGCGCCACCCAGCGCGACGATCGGGGCAGACCCCCCGACCGACGCTATGTGGGGCGCAATGTGCTGGAGCGCGACCTGCTGGTTGGCAAAACGCCTGGCAGAGCCAACGAATCGAACTACGACCTGCTCCGCGTCCTGCCTGTGGGCGACTCGGAACCAGCAAACCCTGACCGCGTGCAGATTGGACTCATCTGGGTGCATACCCTGCGCAACAATCAGCTGGTTCAGAAGCGCGTGAACGGCGAGGAGTATAAAATCTTCGCCGAGTGGCTCCCTGCAGGCGTGCAGGCGCGGCTGAGCATCCAGCTCGATGCGCAACTGCTGACAACTCGGTACCGCTCCGACTTAGGCTTTAACGACGCGCAGGTGGAGGCGATTCGTGATTTTGTCGCCATCTGCAACAGCCGCGCTCAAGCCATCATCGAAAGCGAGCAGGACTTCTATGAGGACTACGGCTTGCCCGCCATCGCCCGATTCTATTCTGGCTTAGGCGAGCGACTGAAATCTGTAGAAAGCCAAAAAGGCTTCCTGCTCAACATCGGCTGGGGCGGCGGCTGGGAGATGAAGACTGTTACTAACCCGCTCACAGAAGAGTTAGATGAGGAATACTGGAACATCCGCCGAGCCTACAGCCTTGGGCGTCGCGACTCGGATGTGTTTCCCAAAACCCGCCGACTGGCTTATGAGAACAACCAGACTGCCGCACCACTGGGCTGGGTTGCATTATATCCAGAGGAGGTGAAACCGTGAAGCTAATAACCTTCCTTGGTAAGGGACCGTACCATCTCGTTACCTACCGCTGGGGCGAGCGTGAGAAGGAAACCAAATTCTTTGCCGAGGCGCTGGTGGATTGGCTCCAGCCAAAAACAGTTTGCGTCATGCTGACGCAAGGCGTTCGTGATGACGACAGCTGGAGAGAGCTAGAATCCCAACCGCAGAGGTACCCCTCGGAAATCTGCCCGATTACCATCCCCGACGGCAAGAACGAGCAGGAGCTGTGGATAATCTTTCAGCAGATAACTGCTGAGGCTGTGGAAGACGAAGACGAGCTGGTGTTTGACATCACCCACGGCTTTCGCTCGATACCTGTGCTTGGTCTCTTGGCAGTCGCATACCTCAAGCAGGTCAAGCATGTGCGGATACGATACTTGTTGTACGGTGCATTCGAAGCAGTGCCGAGAGAGGAAAAGACAAAGCCTGTCTTCGACCTCACCCCGTTCGCCGAGCTGCTGGACTGGCTGACCGCGGTGAAGATGTTTATCGCGACTGGGAATGCGAGCGAGATGGCACAGAAGCTGAAAGCCATTCACAAAGAAGCGTGGAAAGAGCGTCTTCCCGAACCTCCCCGCCATCTCAAGGGGCTTGCAGAGGCGCTGGAAGAGGTGTCAAACAGCCTCCTGCTGAGTCGCGTGCCACTGCTCTCGGAATCGGTTGCCAGTCTCCAGCAGCGTGCCAGTATCTCTGAGACGCGTGCGGAGATCGAAAGATGGGCGCCTCCGTTGGTACCCCTGCTGGACCAGATTAGCGAAACCTACCACCCCTTCGCCCGAGACGACCTGCGCACACAGGTAAAGCTCATAGAATGGTACTACCAGCACGGGCACATCGTACAGGCAGTTACGCTCGCACGCGAGTGGGTGATTAGCTACAATCTCCAACAACAGGGCAAGGACTGGCGCGATATGCGCGAGCGCAAGGCGATGGAATGCATGTTGAACGCAGAGGCTATCAAAGACCCACTGTGGAGCAAGGTGCGCGACCTGCGCAACGACCTCGCCCACTGCGGCTTCGGACGCGCCGAAGGACAGGTGCTATCGGTTGACTCAATTCTGTGTCAAACTTCTAAAATTATCGACGAGATACGCGCTTTAGCGCAAAAACCTGCCTGAATAGCATAGAGGTATAGCCATCTAAAACACACTTTTATATCACAACCTTAATATCAGAAGGGTTCAAGCCAGCTTGCCTGGCAATATCAATGCTGTTCTGAATTATCTGCAATGCACGGCCATGTGTCTCGATGTACCAGATGTTATCCAGTTTGGCGGGCTTTTGGAAACCACTGGCACTATTTGCAATCTTCGGCGATTTTAAAGGAAGCCGCCCGCTCTGCTGGAGTAGTGGAAGCGCGTATTTAGCGACAACAACCAGAATCTTATACCAGTGCTTGATTGGATAAGTTGTACCATCGGGCATCTTTATAGACGAAGGCGGCGGAGCGCCCGGATGCCAATACCCGCTCAGCTGATCTAAGGATATTTCTCCTGAATCAGTCCGGCCAATATCGCGCCACAATAAAATCAGCTCACGAACTATGCGAAACAGAGCGTCGGTCTTGACTTGCACCCTTGCAACGAGTTTATCGGGCAGCGGCACAGGCTTATGCGACTCGTATATCTCCCAGATGTTGCCATCTGTGCAGACAAAGTAGTGTGCTCCTAACTGAACCGCACCGTTGACGCCCTGATTCACAGCAGGCTGCAGGTTAGCATTCAGCGCCTTGGTCTCCACCACAATGTAGGGCTTTCCATCCTTCAAAAGAGCGTAGTCAAAGCGGTTTCCACCAGTGGAAAACTCTGGAATCACTTGCTGGGGGTCTTCCGTGTCCCAACCCAGCACGCGCAAAACGGGATCTACGAGAGCATATCGCGTCAACCACTCGTTGTTTACCAGGTTGGCTGAGTGATTTCGAATGCGTCCTCGAACCCGATCAATCACCTCTAAAAATGCCTGCATGTTGATTTCGCCTCCGACTAATCTCAATTATACCCGACTCTGTCGCAAGGGAGGAGTGTCTTGCGCTCCCTTCGAGAGGCGCGCAACGCGATTGTGCATGGCACGCGGCGTTCGGAGCGCCATCTGGTAAAATCGGCACTGGAGGATGATGAGGGAATGCAGAACCTCTACAAGCAGGCGCGCGACATCTATGAACGGCTCAGGGACATTTACCAGCGACAGCAGGAGGCAATCCGATGATTCTGATTAACTTTGCGCACCCGATAACGGAGCTGCAACGCACCCAGATCGAGACACTCACAGGCAAACAGATAGAAAGGATTATCGATGTGCCTGTCCAGCTGGACAATATGCAGCCCTTCGAACCGCAGGTGCTGAGCCTGCTGGACAGGGTGGGACTGAGTTCGCAAGAGTGGCAAACTTTGCCAATCCTGATCAATCTCCCCAGCCTGAATGTGATTGCCGCGATTCTGCTGGCGGAGCTGCATGGGCGCACGGGGCACTTTCCTGCGGTTGTGCGCCTGCGTCCCATGCCAGATAGCACCCCACCGCAATTCGAGGTCGCAGAGATTATTAATCTGCAGGCGATTCGCGACAGTGCCCGTGCACGGCGGTAATCGCATCCTTGCACGGGTAGTCAGAGGGCAATCGGAGCGTTGACCGGGTGCTTCTTACTTCTGCACCCTCTCCCCCGCTACTGGAGGAGAGGGTGCTGGTCAAGTTATTCAACAGCGGGTTTCAGCGGTTGAGCAGGGTGCCCACATAGCGCAGCGCTTCGTTCGCGCAGATGGGGCAGTAGCCACCCTGCGAGACCATGCGGTCGACCACCTCGTTGATTTTACGCAGCTGGTCGGGGTCGGGCGTGCGGGCAGAGGTGGTGATTTTGACCACATCTTTGAGGTCGGCAAACAGTTTGCGCTCGATGGCTTCGCGCAGGCGTTCGTCGCTGCCGATCTCGAAGCGCAGCCCGCGCCGTGCCAGCGACGCCACAGAGCGCATGATGCCCTCACGGAACTCCCGCTTGGCGTTCTCGGACACTCCGATCTGCTCCTCGATGCTGCGCATCAGCTTCTCGTCGGGGTCCATCTCCTCGCCCGTGATGGGGTCGCGCACTTTGGTCTTGTTGCAGTAGGCGTCCACATTATCGAGGTAGTTCTCCAGCAGGGTGTGCGCGGCTTCCTCATAGCTGTAGACGAAGAAGCGCTGCACCTCCTTTTTGATCTGCTCGTCGTATTCCTTGCGCACATCGTCCAGGAAGGTAAGCAGCTTCTTGCGCTCTTCCTCGTTGCTGGTGTACTCGGTCAATCCGTCGCGGATGGAGCGCAGGATATCGATGGGCGTGATGCAGGGGCGCCCTTTGACCATCGCGGCGGAGAGGCGATTGATGATGAATCGGGGCGAGACGCCCGTCATGCCCTCATCGGGGTACTCCTCGCGCAGCTCCTTCACATGGCGCTGGTCCCAATCGCCGACCTGGCGCTCGCCGTCGTAGAGTTTCATCTTGGTCATCAGTGACAGTCCGCTCTTTTTGGGCGGCTTCAGACGGCTCAACACCGCGAACATCGCCGCCACACGCAACGAATGCGGCGCGATATGCACCTTCGACAGGTCCTGGGTCTCGTCGCTGAACTGGGACTGCCGGATGAGTTTCTCGTAGATACGAACCTCCTGGGAGACCTGCAGGTTATAGGGCACTTTGACCACGAACATGCGGTCGATCATTGCCTCGTTCTCTTTGTTGGAGAAGTAGGCGTTGTATTCATACTCGTTGGTGTGCGCGACGACGACCACATCGGTGTAGATCATGGCGAACCGCCCGATTTTGATCATCTGCTCGCCGGCGACGGTGTTGAGTTCGTACAGGAACCGTTTGTCCGCCTTGAGCATTTCGATGAACTCCATGATGCCGCGGTTCGCCTTGTTCAGTTCGCCATCGAAGTTATAGACGCGCGGGTCCGATTCGACGCCGATCTGGGTGAGCAGGCTCAGGTTCACGCTGCCGGTGAGTTCCGATACATCCTGCGACTTGGGGTCGGAGGGCTTGAAGGTGCCGATGCCAACGCGCTCGCGCTCGGAGAATCGGATGCGCACGACGGGCACATCCTGAATGTTCTCGCCCCATTCGTGTTTGAGTTTCCACTGGCACACGGGGCAGAGGTCGCCTTCGATATGCACGCCGAACTGGCGCTTGAAGTCGGCACGCAGCTCTTCGGGCACGAGGTGGAGCGGCTCCTCATGCATGGGGCAGTCCTTGATGGCGTACACGGCGCCCTCGTCGGTGCGCGAATAGCGTTCCAGCCCGCGCTTGAGCATCGTCACCAGCGTCGATTTGCCGCCGCCGACGGGACCCACCAGCAGCAGGATGCGCTTGCGCACATCGAGTCGGCGTGCGGCGGGCGCGAAATACTCCTCCACCAGTTGCTGGAGTGTGCGGTCGAGCCCGAACAGCTCGCTGGTGAAGAATTTGTACTCTTTGGGTTGTCCTTCACCACGCTCTTCGACGCCAGCGCTGATAATCATGTCGTAGATACGCGCGTGCGCCAGATTGGCGACTTTCGGGTTGCGCTGGACAATCTCCAGATAGTCCCGAAAAGTGCCTTCCCAGCTGATCTGTTTTTCCAGCCGTCGCTGTTCCTCGATCTGGCGCAGGAAGTCCGCTGCGCTCATTGTTCATAACCCCCTTGTGTGTGGCGTCGGGTGAAACAGGGTTCACCGTCCACCACTCGTTCACGACGATCAGGCAGGATGGGTCCTTGAAGCCATCTCCCGATGGCAGTTGCCTCTGCCTGGTTCCCCATTCCAGAAGGGCGGTGCGTGCCAGCCCTGTCAACAGAACCCTCTCCCATTATCGGTTCGACGGAACTGCCTTTGGATGGGGTTCCAGTGCGATTCCGTGGGAAATATTCCACAGGCACGCCCGAAACTGCAACGCTGTTCGGAGCGCCTGTGCACTGCCAGTGGAGACCGCTTCGTTGCCACACCCGATTGTCAATGTACCCGAAGGCATCTGCCGCTGTTTCGATGCCTTCTCACCTGCCTGCTGCTATATTATACTACGGATTCACCGCCAATCGGGTTTCGGAAGGGCGTCTCGTCCATCAAGACGCCTGCCGCTGATTAAAGTTCGTCGGCGCGTCGGGCGATTCCTGCCGTTTCAGTGGCGGCGGCGCAGGATGGAGATAAGCAGCCACACGCCGAGCAGGGTCGCCCCCAGAAAGCCGAGGAAGGTGAGCGCGGGCGCGAACGGGATTTCGCGGGTGGCGGGCAACAGCAGCGCCAGCCCCACAATAAACGCCGCCACCAGAATACTGAGCGACAGGCGCGTGATCATCGCGTCGAGCCGATCGAGCGTTTCGGGCGACGCGCCAATCTGCGCTTCCACCGGCACCTTGCCCCGCTCCACACCCTGCAACCACTGCATCACCAGCACGGGCAACTCGCGCATCAGGTAGCGCCAGGTATCCACCTGCTCCAGCAGGTCGCGCGTGGACAGGTGCGGACGCCACACCTGCTTCGCCAGCTGCCGCACGAACGGCTCCGAGACCGCAAACAGGTCATAATCGGGGTCCAGCTGGCGCCCGATGCCCTCCAGCATCGCCAGCGTCTTGCCCACCAGCCACAGGTTGGTCGGCAACCGCACATGGTGCTGGCGCATCAGCTCGGTCAGATCGCTCCAGAACTCGGCGAAGGAGCTTTCCTTGAGCGTGCGCCCGCGATATTTGCCGATGAGCCGTTCAGTGGCGCGGATCAGGCGCGGGCGATCGGTGCGCGAGGAGAGCGCGCCCATCCGCGCAAACACATTCAATATCGAGTGGGTATCCTGCCGAATCACCGCCACATAGAGGCGGGTGAGATTGATGCGGTCGTCCTCGCTGAGCGTGCCCACCATACCGAAATCCAGCACGCCGATGCGCCCGTCCGCCTCCACCAGATAGTTGCCCGGGTGGGGGTCTGCATGGAAGAAGCCGTCTTCCAGCACCTCTTTGATGATGAGGCGCGAGGCGTCGAGCGCGATCTGGCGCGTGTCGTGCCCCGCCGCGCGCAACGCCTCCACCTCGTCCACCTTGATGCCGTGAACCCGCTCCATCACCAGCATGCGTGGCGTGGTGTAATCCCAGTAGATGCGCGGGATATGCACCTTCGGCTCGTCGGCGAAGTTCTGGCGGAACTGCTCGGCGTTGCGCCCCTCCCGCCGAAAATCGAGCTCGTTCAGCAGCATAAAAGCGATATCTTCAGCGACCGCTTCCGCGTCATACAGCTCGCCCATCGGCGTGCGCTGCGCCAGCGCTGCCAGATCGTGCAGAATCTCCAGGTCGGTCTCCACGATGTCACGGATGCCGGGGCGCTGCACCTTGATGGCGACCGCCGTGCCGTCGGGCAGTGTCGCTGCATGCACCTGCGAGAGCGAGGCGGAGCCGATGGGGTTCGGGTCCAGGTTCTGGAACACCGCTTCGGGTGGACACCCCAGCTCCTGCTCCATCACGGCGCGAATCTCGGACCATGGCGTGGGTGGCACACTGTCCTGCAGCTTGCGCAACTCCTCAATAAACGGCTCCGGCAGCAGATCGGAGCGCGTGGAGAGCATCTGCCCCAGCTTGACGAAGGTGGGACCCAGCTCTTCGATGGCGAGGCGCAGATGCTCGGCAGGGGAGTGGAGCGGCTCTATGTCGGGCTGGAGTTCGGCGCGAGGGAGCGCGAGCCGCCGATGCACGCTCAAATACTCCAGCGCGGAGCCGAACCCGTGTCGCGCCAGCACACCCACCACCTGACGGTAGCGTTGCAGGCTCCGCACACGCCGCGCTAAGAGACGCATGGATGTTCAGAACCTATTGCTGATTCTCCAACCGCTGCAGGATGGCGTCCAGTCGCCTCTCGATGGCTTGCAGGTCGTCGCGCGTGGGCAGATTGAGCGCCTTCAGCGCGTCCTCCACCTCGGTGCGCACCAGCTTGCGCAGGGCGTCGCGCTGTTGTTCGCCTCGCTTGACCAGCTTCTCCACCAGCTCGGACGCCTCCTCGCGCTGCGCCTGACCGCGCTTGATCATGTCGTCCACCATCTTCTGCGCGGTTTCACGGGTGAGCGCGACCGCGCCCAGCCCCATCAACACGCTCTGCTCCAGCAGGTCTTTCAAAGTCGCCATAGGTGCCTCCCTCCTGTCGGCAGGCGAGCCGTTTTATAAGAAATTGCTCGCCGCGTCGCTTATAGGATACCCCCTGGCGGGGGTATACTTCGGGCGCGATGGAGAGAGCGCTGATCACAGGCGGTGCGGGCTTTTTAGGCTATCACCTCTCGCACCATCTGAGCGATAAAGGGGTGCAGATTGCTCTGTTCGATATCGCACCCTATGACGAGTCGGAATATCCGCCGGGCACCCAGTTTTATCGGGGCGATGTGCGCGATCGGGAAGCGGTCCGGCAGGTGCTGGAGCAGGTGCGCCCGCGCTGGGTCATTCATGGCGCCGCTGCGCTCCCCCTCTGGAAACGGCAGGACATCTTCAGCACGAATGTGGACGGCACCCGCACCGTGCTGGAGGAGGCGTTCCGCGCGGGCGCCGAGCGTGTCGCCTTCGTTTCGTCCACCGCCGTGTACGGCGTGCCGCGCAAGCACCCGATCGAGGAAGATGACCCGCTGGTCGGTGTCGGTCCCTACGGCGAGAGCAAGATTCTTGCCGAGCGTGTGTGCCTGGAGTTCCGCGAGAAGGGGCATATCGTGCCCATCATTCGCCCCAAGACCTTCATCGGACCCGCGCGGCTGGGCGTGTTCCAGATTCTGTACGACTGGGTGGAGTCGGGAGCGCGCATCCCGATGATTGGCAGCGGGCGCAACCGCTACCAGCTGCTGGAGGTGTCCGACCTGTGTGAAGCGTTCTGGCTCGTCTGCACGGTCGATGCAGCGCAGGCGAACGACACCTTCAACATCGGTGCGGAGCGGTTCCAGACCGTGCGCGAAGATTTGCAGGCGCTCTGCGACTTCGCGGGTTCGGGCGCGCGACCGATGGGCACGCCCGCGTCGCTGGTGAAGCTCATCCTGCGCATTCTGGAGTGGCTGCGCCTCTCGCCCCTGTATAAGTGGGTCTACGAGACCGCCGACAAAGATTCGTTCGTGTCGGTGGCGCGGGCGAAGGCGAAGCTGGGCTGGGGCGCACGCTACAGCAACGCCGAAGCGCTCATCCGTTCCTATCAGTGGTATCTGGAGCATGCGAGCGGGCTGGAGGTTGGCACGGGCGTGACGCATCGCGTGGCGTGGGAGCAGGGCGCGCTCAAGCTGTTCAAGTGGCTTCTGGGCGGGCGGAAGAAACGCGCCCCGCGGGCGACCGCACGCCCCTGAGCCAGCCCAATAGCACCAGCACCACGCTCACAGGCACGATCCAGTCGCCCCAGCGCTCATAGAGTGTCGGCACGCTCAACAGCGGCACCGTGTGGGTGGCGACCGCTTCGCGAAACGCGGGCAGGCGCTGAACCCTGCCCGATGGCGCAATCACCGCGCTCACCGCCTGCGGCGCACTGCGCACCACGAACCGCCGTGTCTCCACCGCCCGCAGCACACTGTACGCCAGATGCTGCTCCAGCGCCGCCGTGCGCCCAAACCACGACTCGTTGGATAACACCACGATCAGATTCGCGCCGTGGCGCGTCATCATGCGGGCAATCCACGGATAGGTCGACTCCATGCAGATGACCGCGCCGATGCGCAGCGGTTCCATCCGAATCGGCTCCAGCGAGCTGCCAGGTATTAAATCGCGCTCCACCACGCCGAACGCATCCAGAAAGGGTAATTGCTCGCGGAAGGGCACACGCTCGCCCAGCGGCACGAGCTGCACCTTATCGTGATAGCGCCATGTGCCGTCGGGCAGGAACAGGTGCGTTGTGTTCGCGTACTGGCGCGTGATGGGGTCGGCGATCCGATAGCCGCCCACCAGAATGGGCGTTTGCGTCTGCCCCGCAAGCTGGCGCCAGAACTCGAACGCCCACTCCACCTCAGGCATCGGGTACGGCTCCACCGATTCGGGCAGGATGATGAGCTGCGGGCGGTCGCGGGCTGCCTGCCGAACCAGCTCCGCGAGCCGTGCACGAACGGGCGCCCATTCGCGGGGCGTGTAGGTGCGCGTCAGGTCAAGATTCGGCTGAATGATGGTGAACCTGAACGCCTCTCCCTGGAGGGCAGGCGCGGACCACTGCACCCACCGCCAGATGCCATAGCCCAGCCAGATCAGCAGGGTAAGCGCCAGCGCAACGAGCAGGTATTTTGCCCCCTCACCCCTACCC
>JBBIJY010000003.1:0-156841 GCA_037445735.1 Armatimonadota bacterium
GTGGTGAATGGCGAGCGCGTGCCCGGCTATCTGGACGAGGAGAATATCCCGCACGATTCGACCACCGAGACCTACGGCGGTCAAGCTCTATGTGGATAACTGGCGCTGGCGAGGCGTGCCTTTTTATTTGCGCACTGGCAAGCGCCTCGCCGCGGATCGCAGCGAGATTGCTATCCAGTTCAAAACACCCCCGTTACACCTGTTCCGTGAAACGCCGCTCGATCGGCTGGAGCCGAACTGGTTTATTTTCGAGCTGAAGCCTGCCGAAGCGATCTACATCGTGGCGCAGGCGAAGAAGGTGGGACTGGAGATGACGCCTCGCACGCTGATTCTGCGGGCGCCCTACCGCGAACCTGGTCAGGAAGGGTTCGACGCCTACACCACACTGCTGCTGGATGTGCTGGAGGGCAATCGTCAGCACTTTTTGCGTTTTGATGAGGTGGAGTGGGCGTGGCGCGTGCTGGATCCCATCCTCAAAGCGTGGCAGAGCGATTCGGGTCCGCTCCCCACCTATCCCGCCGGCTCCGAAGGACCCCCTGAAGCCACCCGCATTCTCGATTCGGAACACCACGCCTGGCGACCGCTCTGTGTGTCAGCATAGATACCCTGCAAGGTATAATCGAAGCGGTGCCGGCGTAGCTCAGCGGGAGAGCAGCCGCCTTGTAAGCGGAAGGTCAGGGGTTCGAATCCCCTCGCCGGCTCCAGAACACAACCTGTTGTGCTTCTAAACCCTCCAGCCCAGCAGATCGCGGAAGTGCGCTCCTATTCTCCTCTGGGGATTGCTATGCAGACCTTCCGCCTGATAGAGGGTGCTTCTACAGAGATAGAGCAAACCTTTGAACTCTGGCTCGAACACTTACACGCATGGGGCGCCAGCCCTAAGACCCTGCGCAATTATCGCTGTGAAGTCGGGCAGTTTATTCGCTACCTGACGCTTACGCTGAACCTTGCTGCGGGCGATTGTACCAGTGCCCGCCAGAAACCTGCTGAAGTGCCTTACCTGCGAGAAGCCTCTGAAGACCGAAGCACTCGCAAGGAGCCGAAAAATGCCACCACAAGGGGATAGGCAGCAGGGGTATTCAGGACACAGGATATTGGTGGAGCCGACGGTGGGACTCGAACCCACGGCCTGCGCATTACGAGTGCGCCGCTCTACCGCTGAGCTACGTCGGCTCTGGGAGGTATTATACCCTACCCCCACCGCACGATTGCAAGTTCGATTGGGGCGCTCGAGCATCCCGTTTTTCGCGAGATGGCTAAAACCGTTCCTGCGAAACAGTCGTAGGGGGCGCGGTCACCGCGCCCCCTACTTCGGGGCAGCTCAAGCCGTTCCTGTGCGAACCAGAATGACCTGCACTCTCACGGATTGGGATCAGGATACCGCCCATTCCACCAGCGGTTGTCCTGATAGAGGGCATCCACCCTGCTCCAGCGGGCGTGACCATCCACGAAGGCGAAGTTCGTGCCGTTGCTGTGGCGCTCGTGGGGCGGCGACCAGCGTCCCGCACTGCTCGGCGCGTTGGGTCCCGAACCGTATCGGCAGGGCGGTAAGACGGGTGGATCCAGCGAGTAGCCGTGATTGTGCAGACAATCGGGATTGGTGAAGTCGGCGTCGTTGGGGTCGTCATTTTTACACGGGCGCGTGCCCGTACCACGACTGTCGCCAACGGCAATCGTCTGCGCAGGCGTTTCGATCATGCTTTCAACAACAGGCACATTCCAGCAGTTCACCCGCGAGAGACCCAGATACTGGTAGTTATAGCCGTAGGTCGCGTTGCGCCCTGCCGCGCCGAAATCCCATCTGCGCGGAACCTGCGGACACACGAAGATGCCCGCGTTGCGCGTGTAGGTGAACACATGGTCATACCAGCGCACGGGCTGCCCGTGCGTTACATAGGAAAAGGGTGGGAACGCCTCCCAGTCCTGCACATACATGGCAATCGCCATGCCGTGCTGGCGCAGGTTGCTTAAGCAGCTGCTCTGGCGCGCTTTTGTGCGCGCCTGCGCAAACACGGGGAACAGAATCGCCGCCAGAATCGCGATAATCGCGATTACGACCAGCAGCTCGATCAAAGTAAACCCGCGGCGGTTCGGCAAGAGTGCCGTCCGCTCCCTCTGAAAGTGGCTCTCCATCGCTCGGTTCCTCCATTCTCTATAAATATACCCCTTAGCGTGGCTAAATATCAAGCCCCCGCCATAGCGAAGCTTAAGCGGCAATCTGTAAGGTTGGGTTTATTCAGCAGGTGGCGCGGGGTTCGGCTGGAAGATAGCGTCCACCAGCGAGTCGGCGCCGAAGCGCACGGGGTCGGTGCAGGGTAAGCCCGTTTCCTGCGCGGTTTGATCGATGGTGGCGCGGGCTTCCGAATCGCTCAGGTGCGCCGTGTTGAGCGCGATTGCCGCCACGCGCGACGGGTAGAACGACCCGCCCGCCGACGCCAGCTCCTCATAGAGCCGAATCGCCACCGGGAGCGGCGGGATGGGCACATCAGGATAGCGCCAGATGTGGGTCTGACCCGCGCGGTGAACCAGAATGAGGTGCGTAGGCTGGGCGCCGCGCAGCAGGGGCAGCGTCGCCGTCGAGGCGGGGTTGAACAGCGCACCCTGCCCCTCGATATGCACCACATCGGCATCCTGCCCCAGCTGAAGGGTGAACTTCTCAATCGCGCCGGAGGCGAAGTCGACGCGCACGGCGTCCAGCGCGACCCCATCGCCCTCGATCATAATGCCCGTCTGACCCGTCGCGAGGAACTTTGAGCGCAGTCCGCGCTGGAGGCAGGCGCGATGCATCTCGATGCTGACGGTCATTTTGCCGACCGACATGTCGGTGCCGACGGTCAGCACGCGCTTGCAGGCGAGGTGGCGGGCGGCGCCGGTGCCGACCCGCAGGTCGGGCGGCTCGCGACGGATGTCCCAGACCCACTGGCAGCCGTGCAGGAACGGCTTCAGGTCGGGATGCTCCGCCATCGGGATGTGCAAGCCGTTCACGAGGTTCAGCCCTGCCATCACCGCCTGCCGCACCTCCTGCCACCACGCATCGGGCAGCATGCCGCCTGGCGGTGCGATGCCAATCACCAGCGTGTCGGGCTGATAGGCGAGCGCGTCCTGCAACGAGGCGACGATGGGCACCTCACGCGGGATGCCCGTCAGCGCGGGGATGGAGCCGCCCGCACACTCATAGTCGATGACGGCGACAATCGGGGCGCGACTGTAGCGCAGCAGTCCCAGCCCCGTCTTGCCGATGGGGCTGCGCAGACCCTCGTGCATCAGAAGTGCCAGTCGGTTCCGCTCGGTCAACATCGGTGGCTTCGCTATGGCACGCGCTGTGCCTGCAGGCTGAAAGTGAATCCCATCGCGCTGATGCTGCCCTGCATGCGGTCGCCCTCGATGGTGGCGTTCACCGTGATGCTCATGCCATCAGGCGTCTGGAAGGTGAACTGCAGGGCGCCGGTGGTCGGGTCGAACTGGGCGTCAGCGAAGTTCACCGTGCCGAGCAGGGTCTGGATGGTGCCGCTCCATCGTTCGCCCTGCTGGGTCAGCGTGAGGGTGAACTCGATGCCTTCGGGTGGCAGCGGGTCGCCGCCTGTGATGGTTCCCTTCCAGGTGCCTGCGGCGGTGCGCTGGGCAGGGCGCGACGGCTCGGCAGGGCGCTCGGAGCGCGACTCCTCGCGCGGGCGGTCAAACAGCGATGCAGGGCGCATGGTCTTCAGATACTCCTGACGCTCCTGCTCCAGCTGCTGGCGCCACTGGCGGTCGCGCTCGATATCGAAATAGAGCACGCCGTCGATGAAGGTCTTCTCGCAGCGGGCGTAGACGCTAAGCGGGTTATCGCTCCAGAGCGCGAGGTCGGCATGCTTGCCCGGCTCGATCGTGCCCACATAGCGGTCGATGCCCAGCTGTCTGGCGGGGTTGAGCGTGACGAGCTTGAGTGCCTCGACCTCGCTCATGCCGCCATATTTGATGGCTTTGGCGGCTTCGGTGTTGAGCCGTCGCGCCAGCTCGTTGCTATCGGAGTTGAAGGAGACGACCACACCGCGCGCCGCCATGAGCGCCCCGTTGTAGGGGATGGCGTCGTAGGCTTCCATTTTGTACGCCCACCAGTCGGAGAAGGTGGAGCCGCCGACGCCGTGTTGCGCCATCTCCTTCGCCACCTTATAGCCCTCCAGCACATGCTGGAAGGTGGCGATGCGCACGCCGAACTCCTCGCACACGCGCATCAGCATCAGAATCTCGTCCTGTCGATAGCTGTGGCAGTGGATGAGGCGCTTGCCTTCGAGAATCTCCAGGAGCGCTTCCAGCTGCAGGTCGCGGGCGGGCGGGTAGGGTCGCCTGCCAGCGCGATACTCTTCCTGCTGGCGTTTGTAATCTAACGCGGCGAGGAACCGCTCGCGCACGACCTGTTCGACGCCCATGCGGGTGGCAGGGTAGCGCGTGGGTGCGCCCGCTCGCCCGCCGAAGTTGGAGCGTTTCACATTCTCGCCCAGCGCGAACTTGATTCCAGGCGGCGCCTCTTTGAAGAGCATCTCGTCCGCGCTCTTGCCCCAGCGCCATTTGACCACTGCGTTCTGACCGCCAATCACATTGGCGGAGCCGTGCAGCACATTGGCGGTGGTGACGCCGCCTGCCAGCTGGCGATAGATGTTCACATCGTCGGGGTTCAGCACATCCTGGATGCGCACTTCGGCGGTGCAGACATTGGTGCCCTCGTTCACGCCGCCGGAGATAGCGGTGTGGGAGTGGCAGTCGATGATGCCGGGCGTGAGGTGCTTGCCGGTGGCGTCGATGATTCGCGCACTGGCGGGCGCGGGCAGGTTCTTGCCGACGGCTCGAATCTTGCCATCCACAATCAGCACATCGGTGTTGGGCAGGGGCGCATCGGTTGTGAGCGTCCACACGGTGGCGTTGCGGATGAGCCAGGTGTTATGCTCATCGGCGGGCGGCGGCATGATGGGTTCCAGCTTCACGCGGGGCAGGCGCGGGGGCTCGTCCGGGCGCGATTCGCCCGACGGCTGGCTGGAGGGTTGCTCCTGCGGGCGCGTGCCGCCTTCCAGCGAGGCGGGTTCCTGCGGGATTCCAGCGGTGAGATGGTCGCAGCTGTCGCCGCAGTGCGCATGTTCGTAGCAGCAGGAGGCTTCATAGGGGCTGCTGGTCCCGGTGGCGTCCCAGTCGCGCGGGCGACGGAATCGGGGCATGGGCGGTGCCGCGCTCGCTGGCGGTTCTTCCAGCCGATAGCGCCTGCCATCCACAAACAGGTAGCGCAGGCGCGTGCGCGGTTCGAACAGCTCGCCCTCGCTGATGACAAAGCTCGCCAGCTTGCCCTTTTGAATGGAGCCGAGCCGATCGTCCACGCCGAACAGCCGCGCGGGGATCATCGTGAGCGCCTCCAGCGCCTTCTCCTTCGGCAGACCATTCGCAATCGCGATTCGGATATTGCGCAGCAGGCGTTCGGGATCGTTCAGTCCCTCGGTGGTGAAGGCGAAGGTCACGCCCTTCTCGTGCAGGATGGCAGCGTTCTGGTAGGCGAGGGCGCGGTTGCGCAGGCTCGTGAGCGAAGGCGGGTTCAGCGGGTCATAGGTGCGCAGGGGTTCGGGCATCTCCATGCTCAACAGGATGGGGATTTTGCGTCTGGCGAGCGTGTCGGCGATTCGGGCGGCTTCCTGCCCGCCCGCGATAATGAGTTTCAATTTAAACTCATCGGCAATTCGGATGGCTCGCAGGATGTCCTGCGCGTTATTGGCGAGCGCAATAAGGGGCATCTCCTGCTTCAGCACGGGCTGGAGCGCGTCCAGTGCGCGATTGAGTGTCGGGCGCGGCTTGCCGTCGGGCGATTTGCGATAGATCGCCCACACCTGCGCCTGGTGCTGGGCGTCGTAGAAGGTCTGACGCACCAGCGCGATGGCGCCCATCAGCGAGCTGGGGTAGCCGCCGCCGAAACCCTCTTCCGAAACGGCACGCCCGCGCAGGTTCATATGGACGCCGAAGTCGGGGCGAATGACCGTCGCGGCGGGTGAGCCGTCGCCCAGGCTCACCAGTGCGCTGGTGCCCGACAGGATGCCGTGTGGGGGCACCACGAGCGCTGCCACGAAGCCCGCGCGGCGCCAGCGTGCCAGCGCGCCGCTATCGGGCTGATACAGCACCGACGCCTGCCGCTCCGGACGCACCTGCGCATTCGACGCCGTGTTGCCACGCTCATAGGCAGCGTAGGCGGGATCGTTCGCCTGTGCGGGCATGCCCAGCGCGGTGAAGCCGTCGATAAAGCCCGGATAGACCGTCAGCCCTGTGCCGTCGATCACTTCGGCATCGGGCGGGATGGGCGTCTTCTCCGCTTCGCCCACCGCCATAATCACGCCGTCGCGCACCACGATCGTGCCCTTCTCGATGGGCGGGCTGCTCACAGGCACGATTCGGGCGCCCTTTATCGCGTACACCTCTGGCAGGCGATAGGGTGTATCCTGCGCCCATAGCACACCGATCAGCCAGAGTCCCAGCAGTGCCAACAGCCGTTTGAACATCGTCTCACCTCACCGTCGGCACGGTTCGGCATCGCTGCCAGGAGTCCTGCCTACTCTATCGGCTCGATGAGGCTGGGGTCGTCGTTGGCGGGATTGTTCACGCGCGGGCTGACGGGATAGGCGATCAGCATATCGTCGGGCGCAGGGCGCAGAAGGGGCAATAGCTGCTCGGGACGCTGCACATTCGGGTCTAACCACAGCTCATACGCCTCTTCAGGCAGGATGACCGCCATCCGATTATGCAGGGGACGGATGACAGCGTTCGGTTCGGTTGTGATGATGGTGCAGGTTTGCAGTTCGGAGCCGTCCGCGCCCTGCCAGTGTTCCCACAGCCCCGCCAGCGCCAGCGTTTTGCCCGCGCGATGGCGCACAAAGTAGGGCTGTTTCGTCTTGCCCTGCGATTGCCATTCGTAGAAGCCATCGGCGGGGATGATACAGCGTCGGTAGCGGAGCGCGGCGCGGAAGGCGGGCTTCTCGGCGAGCGTCTCCGCGCGGGCGTTGATCATCCGATTCCCGATGCGGGGGTCATCTGCCCATGCAGGCACGAGACCCCACTGCAGATGGGTCCATTCGCGCTCGCCACGCTCGCGCAGGGTGCGCAGCGCCAGCACAGGCTGGCTCGGCGCGATGTTATAACGCGGCGCAATCGCGAACGGCAGCGGCAGCTTAAACTGCGCGGTCAGTTTCTCCGCCGATGTATAAAGCGCGAAGCGTCCACACATTGTTATCCCTCCTGTTCGTTTGAACTGCCGAAGTAGCGGGCGCACAGGGGCAGGTACTCGCAGGTGTCGCAGTGCGGAATCCGTATCGGTTCCAGCGGCTCGTAGCGCGTGTTCAGAATCTGCTCGGCGAGTCCGTCCAGCAGCTGGGCGAACTCCTGAAGCTGTCGGTTATCGACGGCGACGGTCGCCTTCGCGCCCGCTCGCAGTGCATAGATGGAGATGAGCAGGGGGCGGTCGGGATAGTGGTGCTGGAGCAGGAGCGCGTAGCAGTTGAGCGCGAGGTCGTTCGCCACCTGCTCTTCGGTGATGCTCTCGCGCCCGCTTTTGTAGTCGATAATTTCCAGCGTGCCGTCGGGATATTCATCCACGCGGTCGAGGCGTCCCTGCAGCACATAGAGGTCGCGTTCGAGGCGCAGTTGCTTTTCGGTGAACAGGGTACGGGCAGGTGGTGGCTGGCTGGCATGGCGCTCGTAGTAGTGGGCGATGAGCGCGTGTCCGAGCTGTTTCTGTTGCTCGCTCTGTTCGAGCGTTTCGAAGCCGGCGTGGCTCCAGAGCGTTTCGAGGGCGTTCGCGACCTGCTCGCGCGTGAGCGTCTGCGCCCCGCCCAGCTCATGGAACACCTGCAGCACGCGATGGAGGTTCGCGCCGAGTGTCAGCACGGGGTTCGGGCGACGGTAGCGGCGCCCTATCGGCGAGAGATACGCCCAGTAATATTTCACCTGACAGGTGAGATAGGTCTGGATTCGCGTGGGGCTGAGCGTGGGCTTGCGCATCGGGTTAACTCTCCAGAGTTTGCAGGCGGAGCATGCCGAAGTTCGCCAGCGTGAAGAGCGATTCCACCTCCGCCAGCGTGAACTCGCGTGGGGCGGAGCTGACCAGCATCAGCACGCCATACACCTGCTCGGCGCGTTGCAACGGCACGGCGAGCGCCGACTGGAAATCGCCGGGCAGTGGCTCCTTCAGGTTCTGGGGATGATGGGGCAGGTCGGGCGCGTCCAGCGGCGCGTTGAACGCATAGACCCATCCCGGCAGGCTATAGGGCACACCGGGCATATAGCGCAGAAGGGTCTCGTTGGGGGGCGAAACGCACACGGGTTGCAGCCGTTCCGGCTCGGTGCTGGCGTCAGGCGCAAAGTAGATCACGGCGTGATCGGCGGGTGCCAGCTGGAGGGCAGTGTTCGCCATCAGCGCGAAGCCCGATTCGAGCGAGCGTACCTCGCCGATGCGATGGGAGAACTCGTACAGGCTCGCCATCTGTTGCGAGCGGCGGGCGAGCTGCTCATGGAGCATGGCGTGGGCAATCAGCAGGGCGATGGGCACCAGCAGGGGCGAAAAGTCTTTTGCCTCGTGTAGCAGGGGCAGAGATGCCCCTGCTACTGCTGCTTCCTGAATCGCGCGGGGCAACGATTCGCCTCTGGCGTGTTCACCGAGGGCGAGCAGTCCCAGCGGGCGACCGGTGAGGTTCAGCGGGAGTAGTTTGGCAACCAGACCCGATTCGGTGTTCAGCTGGCTCGGCGTCGTGTACCAGTCAGGAGGCAGGGTGGCGGGGTCAAGAGCGGCTGGTAGCAGGGGTGCGCCGTAGTGGAGGGTGCAGAGCAGGCGGGTGCGCTCCTCGTTGTAGAGCCATAGACCGCCGCTGACAGGCGCCATCGCGCGCAGCACGGGTTCAATCGTTTGCAGCACACGCTGGAGGCTGAACTCTTCGCGGAGCGGTTCGGGCAGGTGGCGCAGCCACTCCCGCTCGCGCTCATGCTGCTCCAGCGCCTGACGCAAACCATGCAGATAGACCGCGATGGTGAACAGGGGCGCAATTGTTTGAAGCAGGGCGATGGCGTTTTCATCAAACGGTTCGTGCTGGCGGCGGTTGACCAGCACCAGTGCGCTGGTGGGTAGTGCGGGCAGGGGGACGCCGATGCCGCTTTGCAGCCCTTTGAAGCCGCGTCGCACACCCCGCGAATGGCTTTCAGGCTCGCTTTCGTTATAGAAGCGCCACACGGTGCGTTTCTGGAGCAGGTCATCCAGCACCGTTTCGTCCGGTCGCAGGCGCAATCCGCGCAATTCCTCCGCGCCCTGACCCACGGCAAGCGCGAAATCGACCTCCGTGCCGCCGGGTGTGGGCAACAATAGCAGTGCGGTCTGGGCAGCGGTCTGTTTGCGCACCCATTCCAGCACCTCTTCCAGCAGCATCAGCGGGTCTGTGTCTGCCTGCAGGCGCTGGAGCCATCGCTCCCAGTCGGGACGAACCCACGTCTCTATCAGCAGCGCTGCACCTCCCGCCTGGATTGTACCCTGCAGGCAGCGCGTCTATCCACCTGTGGAACCAAAGTTGAACAGCACAATCAGCAAATCGGCATCGTCGACATAGGAGTCGCCTGTGAGGTCCAGGTCGGTGTTCCAGGTGCCGTATGCCATCAGGATGGTGAGCAGGTCGTTGTCGTCCACGATGCCGTCTCCATTCAAATCGCCGTTGCCCAGCACCACATGCACATAGCCGGGCGAATCGGTCTCGATAGGCACGCTTTCCACTGTGCCCGGCAGCGAGCGGCGCAGGCGAACTTTGATGTCATGGACGCCGACGGGCGTGTTGGCAAGGAAGAAGTTGCCGCTGGCGTCGAGGGGAGCAATCATTTCGTATTTCAGTTCGCCATCCTGATAGAACTGCACGACCGCTTCCTGCCCCGCATAGCCGCCGTTCCAGCCTTCCAGCTCCGTACCGCCCATCAAAAAGCCGCTGAGCGGACCGAAAGCACGCAGAACACCGTTGGTTTCCAGCACATAGACGGTGCCATCGGCGCCAATAGCGGGCGAGCTGGCAATGCTGGATGAACCCAGCAAATAAACCCAGCGAGTCAACCCGTTTGCGGGGTTAATGGCATAGACGCGCCAGCCGCCGCTGCCGACCACATAGATGGTGCCGTCAGCTCCCACTGCAGGCGAACCGGTGCGTGTGCCAAAACTGGCTCGCCAGCGAAGAACACCCTGATGGCTATAGGCTCTGAGTCGCGAGTCCCACGACCCAAAATAGACGCCATCATCCGTTACGGCAGGACCGCCTTCGATCGTGTTATCGGTGACCACCATCCACAGTTGCTGTCCTGACAGGCTCACTGCACGGAAGGCGAAATCGAACGAGCCGAAAAAGAGGCGGTCGTTTGCGAGCGCAATAGTGCCCCTGACGGGATAGAACACGGGAAACCGCCACAGGATGGTGCCGTTGGGGCGAACAGCATTAAGATAGTTCGCGGAGCCGACATAGATGGTGCCGTCCTCGCCGAAGCATGGCGTGCTGTTCGCCTCCCAGTCCAGATAGAGTCGCCATGCGACCGTGCCGTTCGGGTTGACGCAGTAGAGGTAGCCGCCGGGCGTCTGCCCGTTCGTGACATAGATGCGCCCGTCGGGTCCGATCGTGGGTGAGGAGCGCACTTCGGTGCCGCCCAGATAGAGGCTCCAGCGCAGGGTTCCATTCGGGTTAAGCGCGATCAGCATCGCGTCGTTCGGATTGCCAATCACATAGATGGCGCCGTCGGCGCCAATCGCGGGTGTGGAGTAGGGCACGCTGAAGCCAGCCGCCCAGCGCCAGCGGCGCGTGCCATTCGGGTTCACCGCATCCACGCCGATAGCGGTCGGCACATAGATGGTACCGTCGGCAGCGACAGCGGGGGAGGCGAAGGTGCGACCGCCCGCGTTATAGCTCCAGCGCAGGCTGCCGTTGGTCGGCGCACCCAGTATGGTGCGGCGCGTGTTGCGATAATCGCGCCCTAACGAGGGCCACGGTGCGCTCGGCTGGAGCTGCGCCCAGCCATAACTGTACAGGCTGACCCCAATCAGCCCAATCCATTTCCACCTGCTCATAGCGGCTCCTTTCCCTGCTCTATTATACACCAACTCTGGCGGGGTGGCTGCTCTGCAAAAGCACCAGTTCGAGTGGATTCAGACCCGGATTGGCTCCGCCTCGCCCCGCTTCACATGGTGGAGCACGCTCTCCAGCACTGTGTCGGGCGTGATGCCATCTGCCTCCGCTTCGAAGTTGAGCAGGATTCGGTGGCGCAGGGCGGGTTTGAGCGCCTTTTCGATATCCTCGCGCGCCACATTGTAGCGTCCGTCTAATAGACCATAGACCTTGCCGGCAAGGATGAGCGCCTGGGCGCCGCGCGGGCTGGAGCCGTAGCGCACATAGCGATTGACTTCGGGGGGCGCGTGGGGCGAGCCGGGATGGGTCGCCACGATGAGGCGCAGGGCGAACTCCTGCACGGGGTGGGCGATGGGCACCTCGCGCACCACCTGCTGCATGCGCAGCAGGGTCTCTTTGTCGGCGACGGCGCTCGCCTGCGGCGTCTCCACGCCCGTCGTGCGGTTCACAATCTCGCGCAGTTCTTCCAGCGACGGATAGCCCACCAGAATCTTGAAGAAGAAGCGATCCAGCTGGGCTTCGGGCAGGGGGTAGGTTCCCTCCTGTTCGATGGGGTTCTGGGTTGCCAGCACCCAGAAGGGCGGCTCGATGGGGTAGCGTCTGCCGGCGACCGTCACCGCCTGCTCCTGCATCGCCTCCAGCAGCGCCGATTGGGTTTTGGGCGTGGCGCGGTTGATCTCGTCCGCCAGCAGGATATTGGTGAAGACCGGTCCGGGGCGGAACACGAAGGTGCGGGCGCCTGTTTCGCTCTCCGCCAGGATGTTTGTGCCTGTTACATCGGCGGGCATCAGGTCAGGCGTGAACTGGATTCGGGCGAACTGGAGGTTGAGCGCCTGTGCCAGCGTGCGCACCAGCAGCGTTTTGCCCAGACCGGGCACGCCTTCGAGCAGGGCGTGCCCGCCCGCCGCGACCGCCACCAGCACATTTTCCACCACCGCCTCCTGACCCACAATCACTTTCGCGATTTCCGCGCGCAAGGCTTCGAATCGCTCGCGAAACCATTCCGCCACCTGCTTGCCGTTCTCCATAGCTTGAATTTTACCCTGTGTTGTTGATGCCCTCACCCCGTGCCCCTCTCCCACGCTGTGGGAGAGGGATTCTGAATGCAGGGCGCGCTGCCGTGCGCCCCTCCATTGTTCACGGGCAGGGATGCCCGTGCTACCTGTTACTGGAGCAGTCGCTGGCGGAGCCATGTGGCACGCTGGGCGGGCGCGTAATCGGGTTCGGGTGGGGCGTAGACGCTCAGTTCGAACAGCAGATGGTCGGCGCGGTCGCGCTGGGCGGGGTTGCTGGTGAGCATTGCCAGCATGCGATAGACCGCCAGGGCGCGCAGGGTGGTTCCCAGCGAGAGCGCGGCGGCGTGGCGCAGGGTGGTGGTCAGTTCTTCCCATTCGGCATGGAGTTCCTCGATGGGGAGCTGGGCGCGGGCGTCCAGTTCGGCGTCGATGAGGGTGCGGAGCGTGCCGCGCAGACGCGCCAGCAGCTCTGGCAGCGGGTCGTGCCGACCCAGCATGGAAATCTGCACATAGCCCTCAAAGGCGAGGCTGCCCTCACCATATAGCCCGCGTGTGTGGCAGCCGAGCGCCTGCAACGCCTCCAGCCAGCGCGTGATCTGCCGTGCCCGCTGCAGACCCATCAGGTGCATCAGCAGTCCCAGTCGCGCGCCGGAGCCAAGATTGATGGGCGAGGCGGTCAGATAGCCCAGTCGGGACGAGTAGCCCCAGCGGAGCGGCAGGGCGTTCAACCGCTCTTCCCAGCCCTGCAGTTCGTTCACCATGCGGTCGGGTTGCCAGCCAGCGTGGGTGATCTGCAGGCGCAGGTGGTCTTCCTCGTTCAGCAGGGCGCTGACGCTGCCGTTCGGGTTGAGCAGCACCCATCGGTGGGGTAATGCGGGCAGCAGGGCGGGGCTGATGATGCGGGCGCCTGTCAGGCGCGCCCGCTGGTCAGGGCTGAGTCGGCTCAGCTCAATTGCGCCGCCTGCGCCCAGCCCCATCGGCTCCAGCGCCTGCCGCAATTGCATCGCCGCTGCCTGCAACTGCGCGTCGCTCGCCACATGCGGGAACGGCAGATGCAACAGGTTGCGCGCCAGTCGTACCCGCTGGGAAATGACCACATCGCGGTACGGCGCAGGCTCCATCAGCCAGCTCAGGTACGCCCCGTCAGCATTCACCGATAGACCTCCCATTTGATACGCGCCATCAGATAGCTCAGGATCGATTCTGCCCCGCGATTGAGATTCAGCCCGACGGGTGTCAGCCCATCGTACACCACGCCCGTTTCGGGGTCATACAGCGCCAGCTGGTGGATGTTATCGCCGTGAAACCACAGCAGGGCGCGTCGTGCGTAGTAGCGGAACAGGCGGTAGCGATCGAAGGCGTGATAGGCGTCCAGAAAGGCTTCGACGGTTGCGCCCGCGCACACAGGCTGCTGGTCGAACAGGGCGCGGCTGCGCCCGCGGAAGTACCAGCCTTCGGTGCCAATCGCGCTGAAGTAGCCTGTGGGGGCGAAGGTGGTCTCGATGAGAAACAGCAGCGCCTCACGGGCGATTTTGAGCCAGTCGGGTTGCTGCAGGCGGGTGGCAGCCCGCAGCAGTGCCTGCGGCAGGCGCGGATTCTCGTAGGTCAGGAACGGCTCGAACCAGCGCCAGTCTGGCTCGCGCGTGAGCTGGTACTGCTCCATTAGATGGCTCACCAGATGGCGCAGGCGGTCGGGTTCCTCCTCTTCCAGCATTAAAAACGCAACGGAGCGCAGCGGCTTAATCTGATAGAAGTGCTTCCAGGCGGGGCGCAGCAGTGCGTCGGCGCGAGATGACCACTCACTGTCGGGCAGCAGCTTCTTGAGCGTGTAAAGCGACCAGATGGTGCGCCCGAACGAATCGTCGCTGCCGACCTCATCCACCCAGCGCCCTTCCGCGTCGCGGAAGTTATGGAACCGTCCGCCGGGCAGCTGCGCCTCTTCAATATAACGCAGGCATATTTCGATCAGGCGCGTCGGGAACTGCTCATCGGGCAACAGCAACCAGTCGGGCTGGCGTGGCTGCAGCCATTTCAGCCACGCGCCCACAATCAGCCCACGCGCCTGATCGTCTATCGAGAAGCCATGCTCCACCCATGGCTCCCCATAGCGCGTATGCTGCCAGATGCCCAGCGGTGTCAGCAACCGATTCAGGTGTTGCAGATTGACAGGTGGCAGTGAAGGCTGCATCACGCCCCGATTTTACCTCAAAACGGCGTGCTCCAGCTGAGGGCGAACAGGTTGATCCGATAATCGAGGCGCGAATCGACGCGATCCTGATAGTGCCAGGGGGCGATGGTGAGCGACCATGCGACGCCGTTCGGCAGTTGATAGCGCAGGGCAACGGTCAGGAACCGCCCCTCCGTGTTGCCATCGGGCAGGAGAAGCGGGTTATCGGTGCTGCTGACGAACCGGGTGTAGAGCAGGCTTGCGTTCAGGCGTGAGTTGACCGTCCACTGCAGACCCACCATCGACGAGCGCGTATCGGGCAGGAAATGTGGCAGGGCAAGCAGTTCGTCCGCGCCGCCCGTTCCATGCCAGCGTTCGATGCGATGCTCGGCAATCAGGGTCAGTTGCGGCTGGAGGGTGCAGCTGCCACCGATGAGCAGCTGGTCGCTGCGCAGGCGGGTGGCGCGGCGGTCGTTCAGCCATCGCTGGCGGCTGAGCGTGAGGTAAACAACCCCGTTCGCGAGGCTGGCGTCGAGGTTCAGCCGCGCGGTTTCGCGTCGGCTCCAGAAGAGCGTATGGGATGGCTCATCGGTCGGCTGATGGCTCCAGCGCTGGCTCGCGCCGTACAGGCTGAGCCGAACAGTGCGTGCGAGCCGACCCCACAGCCGCGCTTCGAGACCCTCGCGCTGCACTGGCTCCGTGCCGCTCTCACCGTCCACGCGCTCAATCGCCTGACGGCGGACGCCTATCTGCAATCGCCAGTTGCCCAGCTGTTGCACGAGGCTGAGCGCCCCTGTGCGTCGCTCACGGCTCCAGTTGTTGCGCACCAGTGGCAGGTTCGCCCGCTCGCGCTCCAGCGTCAGCCCGATTGTGGTCGTGTCGCCCGGTGTCAGGTCGGTGGCGAGCGTGAGGCGCTGCAGGCGGCTGGTGGTTCGCTGTGGCTGCTCGAACTGCGCTTCCGACCAGACGGCTTCCACACCCAGCACGGGTGTCGGCTCCCACAGGTAGCCTGTCTGCCAGCGCTGGAGCGTGATGTCGGGGCGTGTGGCGGTTCGATCGCGATAGCGCCAGCGCGTGTATTGCAGGCTGAGCCGCCCCGCGCCTGCAACGCCCTCCAGCATCATATCCCACGCCTGTGCCGTCTGGTCGTAGGGCACATGCGCGCTTGCGAAGCGTCGTCGCAAGAGTTCGTCACGGAATCGCACGGTGAGCGCGAAGTCGGGCGTGATCAGATAGCGCACGGTCGCCTCCCGATTGAGCCGTTCGCTCAGCGGTGCAGGTGCGGTGCCAGGGTCTGCGAACTGGGCGCGAGCGTGCTGTGCCTGCAGGGTCAGGCGTGCGGGCACAAGATGCATCAGCGCGTCGCCGCGGGTGTCCTGATCGCCGATGCCCTGCCAGAGCCATCGGATGGCAGCGCGCTCATAGCGGATCGCGCGCAGGAAGAAGCCGCGCAGCGGCTGTGAATAGTGGCGAAACCTGGCAGCGTTGCCGCTCAAGCCCCAGTTCGACCAGCCCAGTTCCAGCTGGGTGCGCGCCTGCACGGGCGGCAGGGGTGTTTGCGCCGAAGCTATCAGCAGCAGACAGCCCGCCGCTTTAATGGCGCAGAAAGAGCGCGTCGCTATTCGAACCGTGATGAGCCACATGGCAGCCGCTCCCCCAGCAGTTGCGGGCGGGATAATGCGCCACGCCCTTATCGGTGTGGCACTGGGCGCACAACCCGCGCGAGAACAGTTTGAGCATGCGCGGGTTCACCGAGCCGTGCGGACGATGGCACTCCAGACAGCTGTCGCCCATCCAGCCCGCCACCGGCTCATGCTCGTACATAAATGGACCCATCTTGTCCGCGTGGCAGTGGGTACACATCTCGCGGATGAGCCGCTCCCGCTTAACGCTCTCCCGATTGGGATGGGCATCGTGGCAATCGGTGCAGAGCAGTCGCCCTTCGGGCAGCGGGTGATGGAAGCTCAGTCGGAACTCGCTTGCCTCGCGTGCATGGCAGCCGCTGCAGAGCGCGGTCTCCTCGCCTTTCAGCAGCGGGTGCGAGGGCGAGCGCGCGCTCGGCAGGACGGGCGAGACCTGCGTATTCTGTGGGGCGCGCTGATGAATCTGATGGCAGCTGATGCAGCTCAGCCCCGCACGCGCGTGCGCCGTGCGATGCCACTGGCTGGGTCGCATCGTCGCGCCATGACAGCGCAGGCAGGCGCGGGAGACCGCTTCAGGATCGAGTTTGCTGTAGCGGATGACCCCCTTCGGCGCCAGCACCTCACGCAGGTGGATGCCGCCCGGTCCGTGGCAGCCCTCACAGCCCTGGCGGTCGATCGGCAGGTGCGGGTCTGCCATATAGGGCGCGTGTGCCGAGTTGCGAAACGAAATCACATAGGAGCGGTGGCAGGGCACGCATGCTGGCTCGCCCAGATAGTCCTCGCGCTTCGCCTCGGCGAACAGATTGAGCGGGAAGGTGCGCTCGCGTGCCTGCTGACGCGCCGCCGCCATTAGCAGCAACGCGAGCAGTATCGCTCCCATTATCCAGGGGCAACCCCGCTGGAATCGCCAGACTGTTGGTCTCTCCATTGTTTTTCAGTTATTGCGGGCGCCCTGCTCGATCCAGAGCCGAATGAGCAGAATCTGTTCGTCGCTCAATCGCCCGCCCAGTGGCATGCGCGAGCCGACAGGCGGGTTGTCTTCCGCCACCTTGCGATAGAGCAGGCTATGTATCGGGTCGCCGGGCACCACGCGAATCCAGTTCGGGTCCTGCACGCTGGGCACATTCACGATGCTGGCATAGGCGTTGCCTGCGCTGAGATCGAGATCGGCGGCGCGTCCCAGCGGGTCGTGGCAGCCACGAATGGCACACCGCTGCGTGAAGATGGGCTGAATCGTGTGCTGGAAGCTCACCAGCACCTGCAGGGTCAGCGTCGCGGTGCGGGTCAGACTGCCCGCTGTACCCTGCACCGTGAGTGTGTAGCTGGCGCTGGCGACCTGCGGGTCGACCTGCAGGGTGAGCTGGCTCTGCTGATCAGGGCGAACGGCAGAGGGATTAAAGGTCGCGCTGATTCCTGCTGGCAATCCGCTGATGGTGAGGCTCACTGGTTCGTCGAACCCGCCGACTGCGCTGATGGCGACCTGAACGGTGGCGGTGCCGCCCTGCGCCACGCTCAGCGACGAGGGATTGAGCGCGATCAGGAAATCGGGCGGGACGCGCACCTCCAGCGTGAGCGTTGCTGTGCGGGTGCGGCTCGCTGCGCTGCCCACCACCTGCAGCGTGTAGGTGCCGGGCGCGACCTGCGCTGCCACCTGCAGGTTCAGCGTTGCGCTCGCCTGATTCGGTGCGAGGCTGCCCGGTGTGAACGAGGCGGACACACCGGCGGGCGCGCCCTGCAGGCTGAGCGCCACCGTTTCACTGAATCCGCCCACGCGCGTGAGGCGCACCGTCGCACTCCCGACACCGCCCTGCTGAACCGTCAGGCTCGATGGCTCCACGCCGATGGAGAAGTCGGGCGCCTCGCTGATGCGCAGGGTGAGCGTCGCCGTGCGGGTGAGGCTGCCCGCCACGCCGCGCACCGTGATGGAGTGCGTGCCTGACGACGCACTGGCGCTGACCTGCACCGTCATGCGAGCGGTGGTCTGGTCGCCGGGCAGGGTGGACGGGTTGAAGCTCACCGTAACGCCCGCCGGGATGCCCGTCGCGCTGAACGCCACTGGCTGCGCGAAGCCCCCGATGCGCGTTACGGTGATGCCCACTGTTGCTTGACCGCCTGGCTGCAGGCTCACCTCGCTGCTGCCCAGCGTGAGCGTGAAGTCGGGCGCGACGGCAAGCGCCAAATTGAACTGTGCCGTGCGCCGAATCGAGCCGCTGCTGGCGACCACGGTCAGTGAAAAAGTGCCCACAGGCGCGTTAGCAGCAGCCCGGACGGTGAGCGTGCTGGTGTCCTGTGAACCGCTGAGTGTGGGCGGTGTGAACTCCGCTGAAACGCCCGCTGGCGCGCTTTCGAGGCTGAGCGTGATGGGGTTCGCGAAGCCGCCGATGCGCGTCAGCAGCACCTGCAGCGTGCCGCTGCCACCCTGCACCAGCCCGATGCTGCTCGCGCTGAGCTGAATGTTGAAATCGGGCGCGGCGGGCGTGATACTGAGCTGGATGCGTGCCTCGCGCAGCACCGCGCCGCCCTGCGCCCGCACCAGAATGGTGTAAGTGCCCGCGGGCGTCTGCAGCGAGGCGCGAAGGGTCAGCTGGGTGCTGGGCTGATTGGGCGGCACAGGGTTCACGCTGAAGCTCGCCTCCACACCCTGCGGCACACCTTCGAGGCTCAACCGGATTGGCTCCCCGAAGCCGCCCACGCGCTCCAGCCCTATCGTGAGCGTCGCCTGACCGCCCTGTAATGCACTCAGGCTGGGATTGCGGATCGACACAAAGAAGTGGGGTCCCGTGGCAGGACCGCGCCCGCCCCCACAGCCCGTCAGCAGGAGCAGGCAGCCCAGCAGCGCTATCTGCTGACCTCGCTGGATGGTTGTGTCCCGGAATTGTTCTGTCAACCCTCTCAACGCCCGTGCCTTCCTTTCCCGTTTCCCTGAACGAAGCAGGCACCTCACGGTTCCCGTCGGCGGGTAAAATGGGAGAGCGCATGGGCTGGCAAGGGGTTCCGGCAGAGGTGCTGACGCGGCTGGAACGGTATCGGTTGCAGCCGCGCAAGATGCATGCGGCGGCGATTCGGGGAGAGCGGCTCTCGCCACGCAAGGGTCTCTCCATCGAGTTCGCCGACTATCGCCATTACGCGCCGGGCGACGACCTGCGCCATCTGGACTGGAACATTCTGGCACGCCTTGATCGCGCCTACCTGCGCACCTATCAGGATGAGCAGGAGCTGCCCCTCTTTCTGCTGCTGGATTGCTCGGCGTCGATGGAGTTCGGCGAGCCGCCGAAACTGAACCTGGCACGGTCCTTAGCGGCATGTCTGGGCTATATCGGGCTGATAGCGGGCGATGCGGTCTATCCGATAGCGCTGGATGGTCGGGCAAGCGAGATTCGGGCGCTGCGCGGGCGCATCAGCTATCGGCGGCTTGTTGAGTGGTTGCGTTCGCGCGAGGCGGACGGGCGCGACCTGAACCGCAGCCTGCAACGGTTCGCCCACGCCAACCTGCCCACGGGCATGGTGTTCCTGTTGACCGATGGGCTGGACGAGAGCCTGCCCGACGCCCTGCGCGCGCTCGCCAGCCGCCGTCACGAGCTGGTGCTGATCCAGATTCTTTCCGAAGCCGAGTTAGACCCCGATCTGGAAGGCGATTTGAAGCTGATCGACGCAGAAACGAGCGAGACGCTGGAGATTACGGCGACGGGCAGCGTGTTAGCTGAGTATCGTCGTCGGCTGAACGCTCACAACGAGGCGATAGCGGGCGCATGCCGGCGCGTTGGGGCGCACTATCTGCTGGTGCGCAACAGTCAGTCGCCCGAAGAGGTGCTGGTGCGCGGGCTGCGTCCGCTGGGCATTCTGGGCGATTAGGCTCGCTTTTTGCCCCACTGCTCGAACAGCCCGAGCGCGCGCTCGCGGCTGGCGCCCAGATCCGCCTGTGGGAGCGGGTAAGTTCTGCCCAGTTCGACGCCCGCCCGACTGAGCACTTCGGGTGGGGCTTCCCACGGTGCATGGATGTATTCGGTCGGAAGGTCTGCCAGCTCGGGCACCCACTGGCGCACATAGTTGCCGCTGGGGTCGAACTTGCGCCCCTGAAGAACGGGGTTGAAGATGCGATAATAGGGTGCGGCATCCGCGCCGCAGCCCGCTGTCCACTGCCAGCCCAGCACATTGCTGGCGGGGTCGGCGTCCACCAGTGTGTCCCAGAACCACGCCTCGCCCAGCCGCCAGTGGATGAGCAGATTCCTGGTCAGCCACGACGCGACAATCATGCGCACGCGGTTGTGCATCCAGCCGATTCGCCACAGCTGGCGCATGCCGGCGTCCACCATCGGGATGCCCGTGCGCCCCTTCTGCCACGCCCGGAGTTCGGGCGAAGGGTCAGTGGACCACGGGAAGTCGCGAAACTCTCTGCGCAGGGGCTGGATGAGCGTGTCGGGGAAATGGTAGAGAATGTGGTAGGCGAACTCGCGCCAGCCCAGCTCGCGCAGGAAGCTTTCCACGCCCTTCGTCCAGTTGCCGCGGCTATGGCGCAGGGTGGCATGCCAGACCTGGCGCGGTGTGATCTCACCGTGATGCAGGTGAGGCGACAGGCGTGAGGTGTTGTCCAGATCGGGACGATCGCGCAGGGTGGCGTAGTCGTCGAGGGCGTTGCGCAGGAACCACTCCAGCCGTCGATGCGCACCCGGCTCGCCCGGTTGCCAGGTTGCCCGCAAGCCACCCGCCCAGTCGATGGTGGGCAGCAGCTGCAGCTGCTCCAGTGGCTCACTGATGAGCGAATCGGCTGGCGCAGGCGTGAGGCGTTCTGGTGCAGGCAAGGGTTCGGGCACCCTGAGCTGTTGCAGGCAGCGTTTCCAGAACGGCGTGAACACCGTGTAGGGCTGACCCGAATCGGTGCGAACCGATTCGGGATCGTGCAGCAGGTGGCTGGCGAAGGTGCGCACTTCGATTCCGCGCTGGTGGAACCGCTGAGCGATTTGCTCATCCAGCTGACGGCGCTGGGGGTCATACCGCTGATTGAAGTAGAGCGCGTCGGCGCGGGCAGCGGTCAGCACCGCTTCGAGCGCGTCGAGGCTGCGGGTGGCACGGCGAACGATGAGCCGCGCGCCGCGCGCCCGAAGCGACTCGTCCAGCGACTGTAAAGCATAATGGAGCCACCACCGGCGGGCGCCGCCCGGTGCGCGGTCGCCCAGCTCTTCCGGCGCATAGATGAACAGCGGCACGACCGCGCCCCGCTGCGCCGCCGCAGCCAGGGCAGGATTGTCCGATACACGCAGGTCGTTGAAGAACCAGACCACCGTCGTTTTCATACTGAGCGGAAGAGAGCATACCCGATTCTGGGATGGTGGGCGAGGTATACTGGGGCGAGCAGGTACGATGTTGAAACGGCTTGAGCGGGTGCTGGGTCGGCTGGGGCTGAAGCTGGCGTGGGGACTGTTCCGTCGCTTGCCGATGGGCGTCGCGCTGAAACTGGGCGCGGCTATCGGGCTACTCGGCTACTCTCTGTCGGCTCGCTATCGGCGCGTGGCGATTCGCAACCTCCAGCGAGCGTTCCCCGACTGGAGCGCGAAGCGTGTCCGCGCGGTCGCACGCAGCACCTTCCGCAACTTCGGCGTCGCGCTCGCCGAGTTCCTCAAGGCGCCTTTCTTGACGCGCGAGCAGTTAGAATCACGCATCGAGCTGGTCGGGCGCGAGCATCTGGACGCCGCCTTTCGCGAGGGCAAAGGCGTGCTGCTGCTCACAGGGCACTTCGGCAACTGGGAACTGATGGCGCGCTACCTCGTGCTGCTGGGCTACCCTATCGCGGTGATTGCCCGCCCGACCGAAGACCCCGCCACCACCGAGCTGGTGACGATGGTGCGCGAGCGGTGCGGCTATCGCGTCTACGCGCGGGGGAACGCGGCACGCGCCGCGCTGAAAGCGCTGCGAGCCAGCGAAGGCATCGGCATCCTGCCCGACCAGAACGCAGGCGATGTGTTCATCGAGTTTTTCGGGCAAAAGGCGGGCTGCGTGGCGGGACCTGCCCTCTTCCATCTGCGCACGGGCGCGCCGATTGTGCCCCTCTTCAATGTGCGCCTGCCCGGCGACTATCACCGAATCGAAATCCTGCCGCCGATGCGTTTTGAGCCGACGGGCGATGTGCAGGCGGACGCCCAGCGCATCATGCAGGCGTGGCACGATATTTTAGAGCGCTATGTGCGCCGCTACCCTGACCAGTGGCTGTGGCTGCATGACCGCTGGAAGTCGGCTCGTAAGCGGTTCGGAGAACTCGCCTGAAAGCCGGGCGAACTATACGCGAGGCGCGTAGAACTATACGCGTAGAACTATAATGGAACGCTGGCGATCAACCCCTCACCCCAGCGGGGAGAGGGAGAAACGCAGTCCCTCTCCCCCAGCGGGGGAGAGGGTACGGGTGAGGGGGCTAAAGCGGGTGCTACCGTGTGGACAAGCGGACAATGGCGTCGGCGACGCGCACGGCGCGCACGGCTTCCTTCACATCGTGCACGCGCACGGCATCGGCACCCCATGCGACGGCGAGCGCGAGCGTCGCCAGCGTGCCCTCCAGCCGCTCTTCGGGCGGCAGCCCGCCCAGAATCGCCCCGATGAACGACTTGCGGGAGGTGCCCACCAGCACGGGGTAGCCGAGCGCTTTGAGCGCGGGCAGGTGGCGCAACAGCTGCAGGTTATGTTCCAGCGTCTTGCCGAAGCCGATGCCGGGATCCAGCCAGATATGCCCGGCGGGCACACCCGCCTGCTGGACGCGCTCTGCATGCTGCTTTAAGGTGTCGCACACCTCGCGCACCACATCGTCGTAGGTGGGGTTCTGCTGCATCGTTTTGGGCGTGCCCTTGATGTGCATCAAGATGGCGAGTGCGCCCGATTCGGCGGCGACTTCCGCCATGCGGGGGTCGAACTGCATGCCGCTGATGTCGTTGATGATGTGGGCGCCTGCCTGCAGGGCGCAGCGGGCGACCGCGCTCTTGGTGGTGTCGATCGAGATAGCAACATCCCAGCGGGACGCGATTGCCTCGATAACGGGAAGGGTGCGGCGCAGCTCCTCATCGAGGGGCACGGGGTCGGAGCCAGGTCGGGTCGATTCGCCCCCGATGTCGAGAATATCGGCGCCGTCGGCGATCATCTGTTCGGCGCGAGCCAGCGCGCTCTCCAGCGTGGTGTATCGCCCGCCGTCATAGAAGCTGTCGGGCGTGAGGTTCAGCACGCCCATCACCAGCGTGCGCACACCAAGCGCGTTCTGCAACCGCTGTCGCACTTCAGGAATAGCCGCCATGCCGTCTTGTCCGCTGTGTCATCCATTGCATCTCGTCGGGGAAGTAGGTGAGCATCTCTTCGCCGGCGGGGCTGAATCGGAACCCGCGCTGGCGCACCGCCGCGACCGGATCGCGCACAAACTCCAGTCGAAAAGCGGGGTCTTCCATCAGCAGCGGCACCAGCACCGTCAGCTGCTGGTGATCGAGCCGCCTCAAATCCAGGCTCGCCGTCACCATCACCTCAAAAGGCGCCGAATCGTCTTCCACGAGGCGCTGATACTCTTCGGCTGCCTGCGCATAGCGTCCCATATCTTCCAGCAGGTGGGCGCGGCGCAGGCGGTGGTGCGCGGAAGCGGGGAGCAACTGCACCAGTCGGTTCGCCAGCTCCAGCGCGCGCTGGAACTCCATCCGTCGCCAGTAGACATCCATCAGGCGTTCCAGTGGGATGGGATGGTCGGGCGATTGGCGCAGCCAGCGGCGGCACTCGCGGATTGCAACGCGCCACCTGCCGCTCTCCAGCAGCACCTCGATGAGGGCGGCGCGGTACGGGTCGGGATTATCGGCAAAGCGGATTGCCTGGCGCAGCGCCCAGATAGCGCGCGAATAACGCCGCTGCTTGCGATAAAGCTCCGCCATCTTCTGATAGCAAATAGAGGGCGATTCGCAGATGCACGCCATCAGCCGCAGCAGGTAGATGGCATATTGCACCTTGCCCTGCTGAATGCACTTCTCCACATCCCGTAAGACCAGCTCCAGAATCGGGTCTTCTTTCATTGGGTTCCGTCGAAGTGTACGCCACTCACAATCCGATTCCTGCCCGTTTTTTTGGCGGTTTCGAGCGCTTCGTCGGCTTTTTCCAGAATCTCGACGGGGCTGTCGCTACTGTCGGAGTAGGCAGCCAGTCCGATGCTGAGTGTGAGCGTCGGCACCGGCTCGCCTTCGGTGGTGGTGAAACGGTGGTTGCGCACCGTTTGGAGCAACCGCTCGGCAGTGTGGCGGGCGCCCTGCAGGTTGGTGGCGGGCAGCAGCAGGGCGAACTCATCGCCGCCGTAGCGGGCGATAATCTCCGTCTCGCGCACCGTGCGCCGGATCAGCTCCGCCACCTGCACCAGCACCGCGTCGCCCTCCAGATGACCGTACTCGTCGTTGACCTGCTTGAAGTTATCGAGATCGACCAGCATCACGGCGAAGGGGATCTGATAGCGGCGGGCGCGGCGCACCTCCTCCTGATACCGCTCGTGGAAGTGGCGATAGTTATACAGTCCGGTCAGCCCGTCCGTTACTGCCAGCCGCTCCAGCTGGTGCAGGAGGCGCGCACGCTCCATCAGCAGCGTCAGGTGCGTCGCCATCACCTGGGCCGTCTCCAGATCGGCGGGCGTGAAAAAGCCCGGCTGCGAGTGTCCCAGCATCAGAAATCCGTTCAGGCGCGTGCCAGTGGACAGCCCGATGAGCATCAGGCTCTGAATGCCCGATTGAGCCAGTTCGGGCGTGGCGTGCGGGTCGGTGCGCGTGTCGCTGATGAGCAGCGGGCGTGCGCGCGCCGCCCGCCAGCCCTGCAGACCCCTGCCCCTCTCGAACTGCAGGGCGGGCAGCAGGTCGGGCATCTCGCGCCAGCGGGCGATAATGTGGAACTCGCTTTCGGGGGAGGCAGTCAGGCTCGCTTCGGCTTCGGGCGAGCCTGCAGGAGACCCAGAATGAGGTGCAAAGTGGAGCGCGCTCGCTCGCCAGGCGAGCAGCGCCGCCTCAAAGCGCAGCACAGGCTGCAACAGCGCGAGCGCCCGCTGCGGAATCTCCATCGGCGTGGTGGCGGTGAAGAGCAGCTTATCCAGATCGTGGAGTACCTGCGTCTCCTGCAGGCGCGTCTCCATCAAGTTCATCTGCTCGCAGAGGCTCACGATGGTTGTCAGGTGGGGCGCCAGCGCGTGCGCTCGCGCCTCCACGCTGGGGTCGAAACCGCGCCGCGCGTCCGCCACCAGCACCAGCACGCCATAGTAGCGCTCGCCCGTGCGCAGCGGAACCGTCAGCACGCGCGGGTCAGACGGTATGCCGAGCCGATGGGCATGGGCAAGCGTCTCGTCGCCTTTTGCCGCCAGCGACTGCAGATACTGCACGGTCTCTTCGGCGATTCGGCGCTGCCATGCGGGGCGTGCGCCCGCGCCGCTGAGCGACCGCTCCCAGCGGGTCAGCACGCCAGTGGCGGAGACAATCTGCATGCGGTTCTCTTCCATCAGCCAGAGGGCGGCGCCCGCCACCTGCAACCGCGCCTGCAACCGCTCCAGCATCGCCCTGTAGACCTGCTGGGGCGACGCGAGCGGGCGGATCGCCGTCCACAGCTCCAGCGTGTCCTGCGCCGCCATCAGCGAATCCTGCAGCTGGCGATAGTGATGGGTTAGTTCCCGATAGCGCACGCGCAGCTCGCGATGGGCAGTCTCGCTCTCTTCGAGGGCATCGACGACCTGCTGCATCAGGGCTGTGTCGGGCGGTTCGGGCAGGCGTGTGGCGACCCATGCGAGCAGGAAGCCGTAGGCGGTCAGCCCGCCCAGCCAGCCCCAATCGGCGGGTGAATCGAACAGCAGGGCGCGTGTCGCCAGCCCGTGGGTCAGCCAGAAGGCGGCAGGCGTCGCCACCGCGCTCACAACACCGCCTGCGCTCCCCATCCGCCACGCCGCATACGCGCCCGGCAGCAGATAGAGCAGCTCCAGCGGCAGCCGCTCCCCCTGACCAGGCACGGTGCCGGAGTGCCCCACCCCATCCAGCAGCATCAGCAAGCCACTGACCAGCGCCAGATCGTAGAGCAACCCCGCGAGTGTGATCAGGAACTGCCTGATTGCCCCCCGCCCGTCAGCATGTTGCTCCAGTGCGAACAGCCCAGCGAGCAGCAGAAGTCCGCCCATCAGCAGACCTGCCACCAGCATCGTGGAGCCGCGCCACCACAGCAGCCCGCCCGCCAGCACCAGCCCTGCCCCGCGCACCAGCACCCACACGACTGGAACTCTCCCAGCAAAAGTTTACCCAATCTGATAGCTTTGACCGCTTAAAGGGGGGATTAGCCCTCACCCCCGTGCCCCCTCTCCCACGCTGTGGGAGAGGGGGTTCAGTTTAGCCCCTCGCCCCCTTTGGGGGGAGAGGGTACGGGTGAGGGGGCTATGCACCGCACGCTCGTAGAAAACCCCTCACCCCCGTGCCCCCTCTCCCGAAGCTTCGGGAGAGGGGGTAAATTCAGCCCTCGCCCCCAGCGGGGGAGAGGGTACGGGTGAGGGGGGCTGATAGGGAGAACAACTATGCGCAGGGTGGAACGAATCGTGTGGCATACGGCTGCACACGGGCGCAACGGCATGGCGTTCGATACGACCGCCGCCCAGATAGACCAGTGGCATCGCGAGCGCGGCTGGGACGGCATCGGCTACAATGTGGTCATCCGATTCGACGGCACGATCGAAAAAGGGCGCGACCCCGACAAAATCCCCGCCGCCGTGCAGGGACTGAACACAACCACCTACCACCTCTGCTTTTCCGGGCACGGCGATATTGCGCCGCTCACGCCCCAGCAACTGCAAAGCGGCATTCAGCACACCATCGAAATGCTGGATCGGTACGGTCTCACAGAGCGGTTCCTTGCCGAACCCGATGGATTGATCGTGATGGGACATCGCGAGGTGAACGAGCTGGTCAGACGCGGGCTGGCGCCCATCCCCACCAGCAAGACCTGCCCGGGCAGGCTGGTGGATATGGACGCTGTGCGGGCGCTCATTCGGGCGCGGCTCAACACGCAGGTCCAAACCTATCACTATGACCCTCGTGCCGCCGAGCAGCTCTACCGTGCGCTGAAAGACCTCTACGCCACCGCGAGCGCGCTCAAACTCGCCGACGACCTGCTTGCCGAACTGAACGCCTTTCGCAAACAGCCCGAAATCGACGCGATTATCGAGCGCTATCTGCAGCACGATCCGCCCCACCTTCCGCCAAAAACTGGTAATCCTGCTGGGCGCAACCAGCCGAAAGATGGATTATAATTCCCCCGACTGACCGAATATGCCCTGCGAAAGGAGCGAAATCGTATCAAGAGCCGTTTGCTGTCCGCTCCTGTCCGCTTTTGGGCGATTCGAGAGTCATGATAAGATGGGAGCATTCCAGTTGCTCCGAAGGAGGTTCAAGCGATGAGCAAAACACTGGCGCGATTGATGACGGCAGCAATGGGACTTGGTCTGGCGACCCTGATTGCAGGCGCACAGACTCGAATCTATGATACCATCTATGCGGCAGGCGGTCCACCGAACCTTGATCTGCCCGGTCTGGTTTTCACTGGCTCCACTCCGCGCTACAACATGGGCGACGGCGTGGGGGTCAGCCTGTCCAGCAACGCTCAACTGGTTCGTTTCGACTTCATCCTGGTCGTCGCCACCGCGGTAACGAACGCCTCGGTCCAGTTCACCGTTGATGTATTCAACAACTGGACAACCACAGGTGCAGGCACCGATCCCGCCTTCAGCAACCTTGCAGGCTCGTTCAGCGGTGTTGTGTCGGGCATCACCACAACGGGTGCGGCGGCTTTTGTCATCACCGTCACTCCCAATACACCGATCGTACTGAACACGAACCCGAACAAGGGCGTGGTTATCAAGCTGCTGCTGAACAACGCCGCCTCCAACAATGTGACGGTAGGGGTTGTTAACCGCCTGCCCACTCCTGGCACGGAAGGGCTTCTGCCGGATGCCTTCTATCGGGATGCGAATGGCAACGGCATTATCGAGATTGGTGAGGCGCGTACCTTTGACACCACTCGAACTCAGGACAATCTGGCAATCACCCTGTGGGTGCCGGAGCCAGCGTCGATGCTGATACTGGGCAGCGGGCTGGCAGGGCTGATTGCGCTCCGCCGGCGCAGGAGATAGATTGCCCTCACCCCCATCCCCTCTCCCGCGGCTGCGGGAGAGGGGAAGCGATCGATTGCCCTCACCTCCAGCCCCTCTCCCGCAGTTATGGGAGAGGGGAATACCCTGCACCCTGTGCGGTTGCTTTTGCCCAGCAGAAGCTGTTGCTGGGATTATGAACATAGCCCGCCACGCCAGCAGGAGTCGCGCGGCTCATACCGAACCCTCTGCCCGCATGTTCACGGGGCTGATTGAGGCGGTGGGGCGCGTGGTGGCGCTGGAGCAGTTGCCTGAAGGCGGGGCGCGGCTCACCATCGGGGCGTTCCCGGTGGCGGTTGGCGAAAGCCTTGCCGTCAACGGCGTCTGCCTCACCGTTCAGCACGCTGAGGGCAGCCATCTGAGCTTCGATCTGGTGCCCGAAACGCTGCGCCGCACCAATCTGGGCGACCTCAAAGCGGGCGACAGGGTCAATCTGGAGCGACCGCTCACCCCGCAGAGCCGATTGGGCGGGCACTTCGTGCAGGGGCACATCGATACCACTGCCCGCCTCGTCGCCATCCAGCCAGAAGGTAACGCCCGCATCCTGCGCCTGCAGTTAGAGGAGCCGTTTTACATGCGCTATATCGTGCCCAAAGGCTCCATCGCCGTGGATGGCATCAGCCTCACCGTGGTCGAGGTGGGCGAGGACTGGTTCACCGTGTGGATTGTGCCCCACACCTGGCAGGCGACGAACCTCGCCACACGCCAGATCGGTGATCGGCTCAACATCGAGACCGATATTTTAGCCCGCTATGTGGAGAAACTCTTAGCCCCCTCACCCGTACCCTCTCCCCCAAAGGGGGCGAGGGGCTAAACTGAACCCCCTCTCCCACAGCGTGGGAGAGGGGGCACGGGGGTGAGGGCTAACCCTCACGCCGTATCGTCCAGCACCTCACGAATCCAGCGCTCGATCCAGCCGTCGCACACGACGGCTTCCTTTGCCCGCACCGCCTCCAGCGCCTCTTCAATCAGCGCGTGGTCGAGGTCGTTCTCCTCTTCCAGTTGCTCCATCAGCAGGAGCGCGACGGCAGTAATCTGCTCCATGCGCTCCAGCCACGGCTCGATCTCTTCCAGCAGGAGTTCGTTTTTGATGCTCTGGCGCAGGCGGGCAGGCAGGCGCTGCAGGCGCTCCAGCTCGGCACGCAACAGCTCGGTATCACCCGTCATCTGCCAGTCCTCGATGGCTTTCACGATGGCGGGCGGGTCCGCTCGCCAGTGGCGCGACCAGAGGTTCTGCTGGCAGAACTCCAGCATGACGGGCATCGCCTCCTCGCCCACCAGATGCGCGATGGCAGCCTCCCAGCTGCGTTGCGGGTCGTAGGCTTCGGCGTTCCAGAGCAGGTCTGCATAAGTGCCGAGCGCGATTCGCGACGCCTCCGCCTGATTCATCGGGTTGGCGACCAGCGCTTCAAGGTGAGCGAGCGTCTCGCGGTCGCGCCCCGTGATGGGTCCCAGCAGCAGGCGGCTCGGCTCGTAATCGTTCACCGGGTAGTTGTCCCACACGAACGGCTTGCGGCGGATCGCGCGCCCGAACAGCTCCGCTTCCTCCGCCGTGATCTCGCGCGAGACCACCTTCTTGCCTGTCCACATAATCGAGATGCCCGGCTCCGTCCGCTCGCCCAGCTCCTGCACATAGGGCGGCTCGCCCAGATTGTGATAGAAGGTGGGGCACACAATCAGCCAGGCGTTCGGCTCGCGCTCCTTCAGCCAGCGGTTCAGCCGATTGGCGAGGTCAGCGTGCGCGTGCGCCAGCGAGCCATACACCTGGCGGTCGGCGGCGTGAATCAGCTGTTCGGGGATGTCGTCTAACAGCAGCCCGAAGGTGCGCACGCCCATCTGCCGCACCGCCTCCACCTTCGCCACGAGACGCTCAAGCTCCTGCGGGTCGGAATAGACCATCGACAGCCCCGGGCTGATGCAGAAGACGAACTCGATAAAGTTCTCGCGGGCGGTGTCGATCAGCTCTTGCAGCTGTTGCGCCTCATCGGGCGGATAGGGTTCGCGCCAGTGTTCGCGATGGAACGGGTCATCTTTGGGCGCATAGAGATAGAGGTTCATTTTGACCTGCGCCATGAATTCGAGCATGTGCAGGCGGGCGGTATGCTTCCAGGGCACGCCGTAGAAGCCCTCCACAACGCCGCGCCACGCCAGATCGGGCTGGTCGGTGATGGTAAGCAGCGGGAGCGATTTGCCGTCCCAGGCTTGCAGCAGGGTCTGGCAGGCGTAGAAGGCGGCGCGGGGCGAGCCAGCGCGGATGCGGATGCGCGCATTCTCCACTGTCAGCTGATAGCCTTCGGCGGGCAGTTCAGGTGCATGCTCCACAAACGCGGTCCAGCCGCCGTACGCCTCGCCCAGGCGGGTCAGTGGGCGCACCGACGCCTCCCAGCCCGGCGGATACTTCACCGAATGGCAACCGGCGAACGGCAGCCGCTCGCCGGTTGCGGAGATCGCTTTTGGAAGCGGTAGCCAGCGCATGGTCTCTCCTCAAAGCAGTGCGCGCACCGCGTTCAGCGCGGCGTCGTAGTTCGGATGCTGGGTGATCTCGGGCACATATTCGGCGTAGCGGATTGTGCCGCTGGGGTCTATCACGAACACCGCGCGGGTGTTGATGCGCAGCTCCTTCACCAGCGTGCCGTAGGCTTGTCCGAACGCGGCGTCGCGATGGTCGGACAGCACCTTGATGCGGTCGATGTTCGCCTCGCCGCAGAACCGTTTCTGGGCGAAGGGCAGGTCCATGCTGACGGTCAGCACGCGCACGCTCTCGGGCAGGCGGCTGGCTTCCTCGTTGAATCGGCGGGTTTGCGCGGAGCAGACGCCCGTGTCCAGCGAGGGCACCACACTGATGAGCAGCGGCTGCCCGAAGTAATCTTGCAGGCGCACGGTTTGCAGCTCCTGATTGACGAGCGTGGCGTCGGGCGCGGCGTCGCCCGGCTTGAGTTCGGCTCCTATCAGCGTCAACGGGGTTCCCCGGAAGGTCACAGCGTTCGGTCGCTCCATTCTCTGTTCACCTCCATGCGGGAGTATACCTGCTTTTAAAAGCAAAGTGCGCCCCAGTGAACTGGGGCGCAGCCTTGCTCACATCGGGTCGGGGCAGCCACCGGATGCATCCGGGGCTGCCACGCTCTGGAACCGGGACTTACGCCTTGCGGCGTCGGCGCAGTGCCACCAGCCCGATCAGACCCGTGCCCAGCGCAATCATGCTCGCCGGCTCAGGAACCACTATGGTGATCGAGAACCGCTGACCGTAATCGGAGCTGGGGTTGCCGTTCGTACCGAAGTTGGTGCGCACCGTAACGCCCTCGCTGCCGATCAGGCTTCCGTTGCCATCCAGATCAAAACCAGCGAGCCGGTTCAGCCCGAGCTCGAAGTTGCCGGGCTCGTTACCAGCTATTACACGAAGCCAGGCGACAACGAATGCCTCGCTGTACCCCTGAGCTCCGCCCGTGACCAGAACTTTGGCCGCAAAACCCTTGTTGGTCACCAACGGGAAGTTGGTGTTGCCGGGGTTGACGCTGTTCGCACGGATATCGCCCGATCGAATAGTCTGTTGGGTGTAACCGCCTCCTTGCCAATTAGGATTATTCGATGGGTTGTCAGCCCAGTCGCGGTCCTGGTTTGTGTTACCAAGGATGGTAAAGCCATAAGTGGTATAGTCGGGGTTGCGACCGAACGCGCTGGACTGACGGGTCAGGTCGAGGAAGAGGTTGATAATCGCCCAGTCGGTTGCATTACCGAAGCCAGGCTGGAACTGCGCCTTGAAGAAGAGGTAGAAGGTCTGACCAGGATTGACCGCAAAATCCTTGGTGGCGGTATTCCCATCGCCCCAGACTGCGTTGCTCCAGTTAGATGTATATCCGGCACCAGTCCAGAATTTCGACTGAGCCATTGCTCCGCTGGCAACCAGGGTTGCAGCCGCCAGAGCTATCAGAATCTTGTTCGTACGCATCACACACATCCTCCTTTCTGAGGTTTGGTGTTGCCGTTTTCAGGGCGAAACTGAAACGGCACTGCAGCGACTACGCTGCATCAGCGCATTGCCTATGGCTGGTGCGGGAGAGTGCCACTCTCCGCATCACCGATTCCTATTATACCCCATTTCTGGGGCGATTGTCAAGGGGTCAGAAGCGTTTTCCCCCGATTCGCCCTCTATTATACCCCATTTCGGGAGCGTTTGTCAGGCAGCGGCATGGTGTTCGAAAATGCTGTTCGTAGTGAGGTGGCTAAAGCCGTTCCTATAAAACGAAGCCGACCTGAGTCGGCTGAAGGAGCAAGCGCGTCTCGTGCTGGAACCCGGCGGGGCACCCCAGGCCACGGAAGCCAGCGCCAGCGGGCTTTGTCTGGATGAGCGTCACAAATCGGGTACAATATTTTCGATGGCAGCAGCGCAGGTGGTGTCGGTCAAGCAGGCATATCAGATGCCCATCGGCAGTCGGCTCACTGTGCGCGGCTGGGTGCGCTCCCGCCGCGATTCGAAGGGCATCTCGTTCATCGAACTCAACGACGGCTCCCGCTTCAAAAGCCTGCAGCTGGTGGTGAACGAGGGCGTCGTGCCTGAAGGCTTGCTTAAGCGCATCACCGCCGGTGCCTGCATCGCCGCCACGGGCGAGCTGGTCGAATCGCCTGCACCGGGTCAGCCCGTCGAGCTGCGCGTGGAGAGCCTCCATCTTTACGGCGAAGCCGACCCGGCGACCTACCCGATGCAGAAGAAGGGGCACTCCTTCGAGTTCCTGCGCGAGATTGCCCATCTGCGCGTGCGGGGCAACACCTTCGGGGCGGTGTTCCGCGTGCGGAACGCGCTCGCCTATGCCATCCACAAATTCTTTCAGGAACGCGACTTCCTCTATGTCCACACGCCCATCATCACGCCTTCCGACTGCGAGGGCGCAGGCGCGCTCTTCCGTGTCACCACCCTTGATCTGGAGAACCCGCCGCGCACGCCCGATGGACACATCGACTGGAGCCAGGACTTCTTCGGCAGACCGACCTACCTCACCGTCAGCGGTCAGCTGGAAGCCGAGATTTTCGCGCTCGCCTTCGGCAAAGTGTACACCTTCGGTCCCACCTTCCGCGCCGAGAACAGCAACACGCCCCGCCACCTCGCCGAGTTCTGGATGATCGAACCCGAAATGGCGTTCTACGAGCTGCCCGACAACATGCGCCTCGCCGAAGAGTTCCTCAAATATATCATCCAGTATGTGCTGGACAACTGCCGTGAAGACATGGATTTCTTCCACCAGCGCATCGACAACACGGTGCTGGCGACACTGGAGCATGTGGCGACCGCCACCTTCGAACACCTGACCTACACGGAGGCGATCCAGATTTTGCAACAAGCCGGGCGCGATTGGGAGTTTCCACCAGTGTGGGGCAACGATTTGCAGACCGAGCATGAACGCTATCTGACCGAAGAGGTGTTCAAAAAGCCCGTGATTGTAACGGACTATCCGAAGGAGATTAAGGCGTTCTATATGCGGCTGAACGACGACGGGCGCACGGTGCGGGCGATGGATGTGCTGGTGCCGCGCGTGGGCGAGATAATCGGCGGCAGTCAGCGCGAGGAGCGGTACGATGTGCTGCTCCAGCGCATCCGCGAATCGGGGCTGAACGCGGAGGACTACTGGTGGTATCTTGACCTGCGCAGGTACGGCTCCGCACCCCACTCCGGCTTCGGACTGGGCTTCGAACGCATGCTGATGTATATCACGGGCATGAAGAACATTCGCGATGTGATCCCGTTCCCGCGCACGCCAGGCAACGCCGAGTTCTGATGGAGCGTCTAATTAACGAGGCAACCATGAGAGGCACAGTTTCCAGAGTCCAGATAGGTTTAGGAATCATCGGGCTGTTGATCCTGTGGGCGTGCTCGGGTGGCGGTGGAGGCGGCACAGGTAGCCTGCGTGTGGAGGGTACACCGCCTGGCGCCCAGGTGTTCCTGAACAACCAGCCGCGCGGCACCGCACCGCTCGAACTGACCGATTTGCCCACCGGCACCTACACGGTTCGGGTCGAACTCGCCGAGAACGGGCAGATAGTTGCCCAGGAGTTTCAGGTGCGCGTTGGCGCCCAGAGCGTGGTGCGCTATGATCTGAATCAATTTCGCATCGAGGCAAGCCCTGCGCCGATAGCGGTGTGGGTTGGGGAACGACAGCAGGTGAGCGCCGTCGTGCGCGATTCCGCTGGCAACCGCCTCGCAGCGTCCTTCCGCTTCTCCATCATGGACACCACCGTTGCAACCATCGTCGAAACCACCGGGACCAGCTGCACCGTTCAGGGACTTCGCAGTGGTAGCACCTACCTGAAGATTGAAGACGCCAATCGTGGTGTGGGCCTGCGCGTGCCCGTGTCTGTGCAGGACTTTCCACCCCCACCAGGTAATTAAACAGCACCGGGCAGAGGAATGAACGAGGCAAAACGGCTGACGGTGCTGGAGATTGAGACCCGAAAGTTCCGCCGCCGCCTGCGCGGGTATGACCCGACGGCGGTGGAAGCTTTCCTGCAAGAGGTTGCCGCCTGCTACGAAGAGGTGCTGACCGAGAATCAGCAGCTGCGCGAGGAACTGATCGGCTTGCGGGAGGAGGTGCAGCGCTATCGCACTCTGGAGAACACACTCAAGGAGTCGCTGGTGCTGGCGCAAAAGAGCGCGGATGAGACCCGCGCGAACGCCCATCGCGAAGCGGAGCTGATTCTGCAGGCGGCGCGTCAGCAAGCCGAGCAGATTCGGCGCGAAGCGGAGGCGCGCATCCAGCACCTGCTGAACGAAATCGAGGCTCTCGAAACCCGCAAGCGCACGCTGATTATCGAACTGCGCTCCATGCTGCTCTCACACCTGCAGGCGCTTGAAGAACCTTTGCTGGACAATCAACATACCCTTATTGATGCCAGTGCCACTCCACAAGAGAGTCCATCTTAATCTACTATTCATTTATTATTAAATCAATTACAAATTTAATTAATTCATTTGCTTCACTTATATTTTGTGGTGTTCGAATTTGAGTATCTGATCGCTGAAGGTTTTTACGCTTCAATATCTTTTGTAAGTAGTGGTCGATCCAGAAGGGAATATGAAGCTGCCCATAATGATATAGTGCTAAAGCGGCTTCAGCGATTGAAGTTGCAAGTGCATACTGTCCCTGCAAGTGGAAGAGGGTCGCTAAGCCAGCAAATATTTCTGGAAAGGCGCGTATATTGTCCGTATTCTTAAACTTTTCCATTAATTTTATTAGTAAGCTTTCAGCTTCGTGCAAATCTTTTCTTAGCAGTGCGAGCCAAGCATGTGTAATTTCCAAATTTTCCAAGCGAATTGAATATTTTATCATGATATTTTCTATTTTATTCATTATTTCTTTAAATTTTTTGTTTTTATTGTCCAAGAGATAAAGAAATGCTAATCTGTAAAGTACCTTTAATTCAACTTTAATAATATTTGTTTGACGACAGAAGTCTAAAATATTGCAGAAAATTTGTTCAGACTTACTAAAATTACGATGTAGGAGATGCAATTCAGCCAGACGCAGGAGGGAGTAGAGGCGATAGGTTTTATCGTGTTGTTCCTCACTTAGTTGGAGACTCTGCTGTAGCAACGACTCGGCAGGTTCAAATTGCCCCTGCAGCATTGCAATCCATCCCAGATTATTGAGGACCAAGCCAAGATCGCGGTAATCACCAGCCATTTCAAATAGATGGGCGGCTTGCTTCCAACATTGCTCGGCTGTTTGAAGCTGTAAACGGGCGCAATGCACATAACCCAATCGATGCAGCAGATCGCCCCTGAGCTTGGGTGAGTCTGCAATTTGCATACAAAGCGATAACGCTTGTTGAATCCATCTGTCCGCTTCTGAAATCTGTGCGTCATCGATTGCTAAAGCACTGAGACCGCTGCATACCTCAGCTGCGCATTCCCAAAGTCCAAGACGATCGGCTTGCTGATAGGCATATTCATAAAGTTGCCAAGCGATCTGGTATTCACCGACTCGGCGCATTAGATAAGCAACGGCACTGCATAAGCGAATCTCAACCTCTGCTGGAAGCGCAGGATTAGGTAACTGACTCAACAGTTCTGCATACCAGTGCTGAACCTCACCATAGGCACCAATAATCTCCAATAGTGATACCAGCCGTATAATCATCTCTGCTCCAACTACAATTTTGCCTGATCGAATCGCAGCGTTGATAGCCTCTATAAATTGATCACTGTATGAGACAACATGTTTATTTTTCAAAATAAAAACTTCTTTTTCATTTGATAAAATTTTGCATAAATTATAATAGTAATCAATAAATCGTTCTTTAATTTGTGATTCTCTATCTTTAGTTAAGTATTTTTTAGCAATCTCGCGGACAGGAGCTGGTACGGTGAACCAAGTTACTTGCTCATCATATTCGGCTGTCACCAAGCCCGCTGCCAGCAGCTGTGCCAAATACTCATGGGCTAAGGGCTCCTCCAAGATAGCCTCCGTTGCTTCTATATCCCACCGCCCTTGAAAGATGCTCATTCCGCTTAGTAATTTTTGCAAAGGAGCAGAAAGGTGGTGATAGCTCCATCCGACTGCTGCCTCGAGCGCATCGCTAAATGAGCCATGACTCAGCTTATCATAAAGTTGGGTAGGGGTGTAAACGGCGATCCGCTTCGCCAGCAGGACTAATGCCAGGGGCAAACCGCCTGCCCAGCGACATATAGCAGCAACCGAAGACGCATTATGTACTGTTAGAGTGAAATAAGGGCACACACGATGTGCCTCTTCCACAAACAGGCGTACACTTGGATACATGGCAATCCGCTCCATCTCGGTTTCGGCTACGGGCGGTGTCGGTAAGGGAGTCAAGGCTATTATCTCCTCCCCCTCAATACCAAGCGGCAGGCGCGAAGTCACCAAGCATCGTAGCCGTGGTGATTGAGCAAACCAACTCGACAACATCTCTCTCAACTCCTGAAGGTATAAGTCGGCTCCATCCAAAATCAAGATTGCAGAGCGATTCTTCATTAAAGTTCCAATATTTTCAATAAAATTAATATTATCTAAATTTAAATTATTTAAAATTATTCTGTTTAAATTAGAATCTCTGCTTGACAACGAGAGGGGAATGAAAAACACCTCATATTTGCCTTGTTGTCGAACGCGCCAAGCAAATTCTTGAGCTAACCGCGTCTTGCCCACGCCTGCAGGACCAGTAATGGTTAGCAGTTGGTCAGAGGCACCATGGTGCAGCCAGTCGCTAAGCATTGCCAGCTCGCTTTCACGCCCCCAGATATGCCCAACTGGGCGAAGTGATGACAGAGAGGGTTTAACAAAGGGACTTGAATATGTTCCTTCATTTTTTATATATCCATTTATTAGAAATATATTTTCAGAATAATTTAAATTGTCATAAATTCCAAATAGCTCGAAGGTAAACTGTTGGGTTCGCCTCAGCCAAACCACCACGGGTTCCGTCGCGATAATCTGCCCAAGCGGTACTTGCAAGGCTAACTGTTGAGCAAACTGAAGTAGACGGCGCGGCTCGGACTGCCATTGCCCCATCAGCAGAGCACCAGCACCTTTTGAGGAAGCTATCTCCATCAGCCACTTCAGCGCCGTTTCTGGCGTGCTAAAGAGGGCAATGACAGACCGCTCTGCCGTCCGCACCAAAGTGCCTCCATGCTGACTTGCTGCTTTCCGAATGGCACGCGCATCGATAGCAGGCGACAAGCGTGCAGCGGCAACTGTTACCAATCCCATCGGTAACGAATACGGATTAGAATAACTATGAACAATTTCAGTGCTTTGTTCCTTGTTTTCCAAACAAAAATCTTCTATTTTTTTCTTCAAATCTTTTGGCAGACATGACCAGTGTTTATGGAGCAGGCACTGAAGCGTATGAATATGCTTGTAACGCAAGCAAAGCAAGCAGAGTTGATGGAGCGCCTCTTGAAATCGTTGTTCCAGCATGGAGCGGTAGTTCCCTATCCAGAAGGCTTCATAACCTGCCAGGTACTCGCCTTCATAGAGTAAGCATGCCTGTTCGAGCAGAGGGATTCGTTCCGTCTCAGGCAAGTTGATCGCTTGCTCCAGCAACCAGAGGAACTGGGCTACATCTACTACCACTTGTGAAAAGTCCAGCGCAACCGTACGCCGTGTAATAATAAGCGGAGAGCGGAGGGGTATTGTTTCATCGGCAAGTGTGCGCTTCAAAGCGTGCAACTCCACTCTCAAATTCAATAAGGCTTTGGAGCGCACTGTCTTAGGAAACAGCAACTGCGCTAAATGCTCGCGTGTGTGCGGCTTGGGGAAGGTCGCCAAATATGCCAAGAGTACTTCCCCCTTGCGTGATCGGAATCGCTCGATAGGTTGCTGGTCGCGCTCCACACGAAAACCGCCCAAAAGCGCGATACGGTACATCGCCCACCACCTGTTTTCGAGTATACCTCATTCTCCGCGCATTTCCTGCCAGTTGCGCGATGCAAACGGCGAAACGAACCCCATGAACGCATGCCTTCCACTTTTTTGACCAGAATACCGATAATCTCCATGAGGTGAACACATCATGGCGGAGGGTATTCGCCCACCGGAGCGGGTGCTGCCGCGTGAGCCGGTGCGGGTCCAGCCGGTGCGGGACCAGCCGAACCAGCCGCGCCGTCCCCCACCACGCCCGAAATCGGGCGAGGAGCAGCCGCCCGACGAGAGCGAGGCACGCCAGCTCGATGTGGAAGTGTGAGGAGGTGCTGCGATGGCAGAGATGATGGTGCTGCTGCAGGCGCTGCTGCTGGTGGCAGGCTGGCTGCTCTTCTTGCGGGCGCAGGCGGAGTTGCGGGCGCAGGCAGCACGCCAGTCGCTCACCGGCGAGATGGAAGAGCTGCGCCGTACCGTCGACGCGCTCCTGCAACGGCTCACCCGGGAAGCCGAATCTGCTGAGGCGCGCGTGCAAGCCGCCATCCACACGCTCCAGCAGACGCTGAACGGGGCCCAATCCCCGCAGCCAGTGCCAGAGACCACCACCGAATCGCCCCCTGTGGAAACCCCCACCCCCACTATCGGGTATAAAATAGGCGAGAATGAGCCACACGCTTTTGGCACCGTCGCCGTGCTGGCGCAACAGGGCTTGAGCATCCAGGAAATCGCCCATCAAACGGGCTATGCACCAGGCGAAGTGGAACTCATTCTCAACTTGCAACGCCGACACCTGGAGGAGGAATGATGAAATATTCGATCGGAATTTGCTGGATCACAGGGCTGATAGCGGTGCTGATGCTACCTGCCTGCCGTTCAGGCGAGCCGTCCGTCGCCACAATCAACGATAAACAGATACCCCGTGAGGAGTATTACCGACGGCTCGAAATAGTCAATCTGCCCGTGCAGATTGCACCAAACCAGTTCGTCACAATCCCCGCGGGCTATGCAGTGCTGCTGGCTATGATTCGTGAGCAGGTGCTGCTGCAAATGGCACGGGAGAAGGGTGTTATGCCGACCGATAAACAGGTCGAAGAGCGCGTCGAACGCGACTTCAAGAACAATCCCCAGATCAAGCAAGCCATCACCGAGCAGAAGATCATGACGCTGGACGAATATCGGCAGCAGGTTCGGGTGAATCTGGCTTACTTTAACCTTATCACGCGCGGCGTGACCGTCACCGAGCAGGAGGTTCGAGAGTATTACGAACAGCGCAAGCGCGACTTTTATCGCCCCGCCTCCGTCCGCGTGCGCTATGTGGCGGTGGGGAACCCCCTCATCCGCAAGCAAATCGATGATGACCTAAAGCGCGGCTTCAGCTTCCAGAGCATCGTGCAAAAGTACGCGCAGAACCCCGCTGCGAACACCCAGGCCGGCGAGGGGGAAATCGCGATCGAGGGACCCATCCAGGCGCAGAACCAGGCACAGATGGCGCTGCAACAGCAGACCCGCCGTGTCTTACAAAATGCCAAGGTGGGACAGGTAACCGACTGGATCGAACTGGGGAATACCGCAATCCGATATGAGATCATCACCCGCCTGCCCGGTCGCCAGCTGCCCTTCGAGGAGGTGAAAGAAACCATCCGCGAACAACTGCTGTGGCAGAAGGGCATCCAGAAAAATCGGGACATCGATGTCGAGATTGCCCGCGCCGTCGCCAGAGCGAAGGTCGAGATTCTCAACCCGCGCTGGAAAGAGCGCTACGAAAAAGACCTGGAGCAGGTACGCAAGTCGCTGGAGGAGCAGGCAAAGCAAACGAGCCAGACCAATCCGACAGGCTCGACTCGTTGACAGGCTGGTCTTGCGATGATCTATCTGGTGGGGCTGGGGGCAGGCGGTGCGCGGGAGATGAGCGCGGAGGCGCTGGGCGCGCTTCGGCGCGCCCAGCGGGTGCTGTTGCGAACCGCCAGCCACCCCGCTGCCACCACACTGCGCCTGGCAGGCATCGCCTTCGAATCGCTGGATGAGCTGGCGCCCGATGCGGATGCGGATGCGAATGCGCGCGCCCATCGCATCGCCGAGTTCGTGCTGAACGCCGCGCGGGAAGCCAGCCCCATCGCCTACGCCGTGCCCGGACACCCCCTCATCGCCGAAGATTCGGTGCGAATCGTGCTCGAACGCGCCCAGCAAGAGGGCATCCCCACACGCCTGGTGCCCAGCCGCAGCTTTGTAGAACCTGTGCTGGAAGCCGTCGGCTACACCCTGAGCCACGGACTGCAACTGCTGGACGCTGGCACCCTGCCCCGTGTGCAACCGAACCCGAACCTGGCGCAGATTTATTATCAGTTAGAATCGCCCGAACTGGTGCGCCGCGTGCAGACCGAACTTCTGCGCCACTACCCGCCCGACTTCCCCGTCACACTGGTGCATGCCGCGGGCATCGAAGGCGCAACGGAGGTCAAAACGGTGCCGCTGGCGCAGTTAGACCAGCAGCGGTACGACCCGCTCACCAGCCTGTTCGTGCCGCCCGCGCCGCAGCGCCAGCGCCGCTTCGAAGGATTCGACGGGCTGGCAGAGATTGTCGCCATCCTGCGCAGCCCCGAAGGCTGCCCGTGGGACCGGGAGCAGACCCACGAAAGCCTCAAGCCCTTCCTGATTGAGGAGGCGTACGAGGTCATCGACGCCCTCGATTCGGGCGACGCCGATAAACTGTGCGAGGAGCTGGGCGACCTGCTGCTGCAGGTGATGTTGCACAGCCAGCTGGCGAAGGAGCGCGGCGCGTTCGACATCTATCAGGTGGTTCAGCGACTGAACGACAAGCTGGTACAGCGCCACCCGCATGTGTTCGGCGATGTCGCGCTGGAGAACGCCGACGAGGTGCTGCGCAACTGGGATCGGCTCAAGCGCGAGCAGCGAGCGCACGCCTCGATCCTGGAGGGCATCCCGCGCTCGATGCCCGCATTACTGCGGGCGCTGGAGGTCTCCCGGCGCGCCTCCCGCGCAGGCTTCGAGTGGGAGAGCATCCAGGGCGTGCTGGAAAAGCTCGAAGAAGAGGAGCGCGAGCTGCGCCGCGCCATCGAAAGCGGCTCGGAAGAACGCATCGACGCCGAAATCGGCGACCTGCTGTTCACGGCGGTGAACATCGCCCGCCACGCGGGGCTGAACCCCGAAGAGAGCCTGCGCCGCATGGTCGATCGCTTCATCCAGCGATTCCACTGGATGGAGCAGGCGGTTGCTCAACAGGGACGCACCCTCGAATCGCTCACGCCTGACGAGTGGGAAGCCCTCTGGCAGCAGGCGAAACAGCAGACATAGCGCATCAACGACACGCCTGCAGGAATCGGCTCGGCGGCGTGCCCCGCTGGAGATATTGCAAAATATAACGCGCCGCCTCAGCGACCTTCCGCTGATCGACGCCCGTCTCGATGCCCATCCCGTGCAGCATGGTGAGCAGGTCTTCGGTGGCGAGGTTGCCCGCTGCGCCGGGCGCGAAGGGACAGCCGCCCAGCCCGCCCGCACTGCTATCAAAAATCGACACGCCTATCTGCAACGCCATCAGCACATTCGCCAGCGCCATCCCGTAGGTGTCGTGAAAGTGATAAGCGAGCTGTTCCAGCGGCAACACACCCTGCAATCGCTCGGTCAGCTGGGCGACCTGTGTGGGCACAGCGGCGCCTATCGTGTCGCCGAGGCTGATCTCGTCCACGCCCATCGTTAGCAGCCGTTCCACGATGGGCAACACTTTATCGGGGCTGATGATGCCCTCATAGGGGCACACGAACGCCGTCGAGATGTACGCCCGCACCCACAGACCCGCCTGACGCGCCTGCGCCACCACCTGCTCGAACTCCTGCAGCGACTGCTCTATTGTGCGATTGAGATTCTTCTGGCAGAAGGTCTCGGAGGCGGCGGTGAAGATGGCGATTTCGCGCGCGCCAGCCGTCAGCGCCCGCTCCAGTCCCTTAAGGTTCGGAACCAGCACGGGATAGCGCACGCCTGATAGCCGCCGAAGCCCCATCAGCACCTGCTCGGCGTCGGCAAGCTGGGGCACCCAGCGCGGGCTGACGAACGAGGTCGCCTCCACCACCGATAGCCCCGCCTCCGCCAGCATCTCGATGAAGCGAATTTTCGCTTCGGTCGGCACGAAGGTCGGCTCGTTCTGCAGCCCGTCGCGCGCGCCAACCTCCACCACCTGAACCCGCTTCGGAAATGAAAACGCGCTCATCCGAATCGCTTCTGCTGATTCGCGAAGTTGAAGCCTGTTCCTGCTTTTCCGGTTCGCAGAACCCATCGCTCCAGAAGGGAGGCAATCAGCAGGCTCAACGCCAGCAGCCCGCCCGCGCCGCAACCGCGTCGCCTTGAACACCCTCCATCCACCAGCGGCGCACACAGACCCTGCCAATACACCGGTTCTCACCGTCCCAGCCCATTCTCATATCGGCACTGCGCGGATGGTCTATCCCCCGCAACCCGCTCGGTCTCCTTCACAGGGCTATCCATTTTTGACAATCCGTATCTGCTCTACAAAGATAAGGTCTGGTTTCGTTCTGCCCTGAGCATCCAGTGGTCCTGCCCAGGGACACCAGTAGCCCCGCACTTCCAGCTCCATGCCTAACTTCAGCCCCAGCAAGTGCTGCTGCTGAAAGCTTCTCTGCCATCGCGGATCTCCTATCAAGCGAACCTTCCGACGCAGCTTCACCCTCACAATCCTGTCAGCCGATTTCAGTTTACCCTGCCACCCGCCAGTGTCTTCATCTACCTCAACCAGTTGTCCTTTCAGTTGTGCAGGCGGCAGGTATAGTTTCCAGCTAACAAGGCGCACTTCTGGACTGTCTATGGAGGCTTCCGAGTCGCTTACAGTCAGTTCTCCTCGCAAGATTACCCGCATACCCAACTCCAGTTCCTCCGCCACCTTGCGACTCAAGTCGATGTCAGCAAGGTTGGTCACCCCGCGACAGCACCGACTGCGACCACGCCTCTCACGGGGTCGATCCTCACAACGGATAAACACACAACCATCTCCTCTTCGTCTGCCTATGCTGGTTGCAGTGGGATGCGCACGCGGAAGGTGGTGCCCTTGCCCGGTGCGCTGGTGGCGTCCCACTGACCCCTGTGTGCCAGCACCGCGCTGCGGATGATTCGGGTTCCCAGTCCTGTGCCGCCCGCCTTGCTGCTGGTAGCGCGTCCATCCAGAATCTCGCGCACGCGGAAGGCGGGCATACCCGCGCCCGTGTCGCTCACCTCCAGCTCCAGATAGAGATGACCCCTGCCGTTGTCTTCCGGATGCGCCCGCACCATCACTTCGCCACCGGGCGGCGTCGCCTCAATCGCATTATGCAGCAGGTTGTACACCATGCGCTCGATAAGGAATCGATCCAGCAGGGCGGGCGGGGTCGGCTTAATATCGGTTTTGATGGAGACCTGTTTCTGGCGCGCCAGCGGCATCAGTGCGCCCACCCGCGATTCGACAATCTCGGCGAACGAATGCGGCTCCAGTTTCACTTCGGAGGTGGCGCCCCGGATGGCGTCGGCGACCAGCTGGGTGTCGCGATAGACCTCTGTTGTCGCGCCATAGATCGCGCCCAGCGCCTCCTGCATCATCATGTAGGCTTCCGGATGAACGCGCGCAATCTCGCTCAGATAGGGGTCGATGGTCTGGATCCAGCCCAGCACCACATTCACCTTATTTTTGATGTCGTGCGCCAGCGTGCCCATCGTTTCGGCTAAATGGGCTAACTCGGCGTCGCGTGCGAGCTGCGCGTTCTGGATTGCCAGCGCAGCGATGTCGGCAATAATGCCTGTCATCGTCAGGTCATCTTCGCTGAACACGCCCTGCCGACGGTTCACCAGCTGCATCACGCCCAGCATCTCACCGTCGGCGCTGCGCATCGGCACGGTCAGCAGGCTGGTGGTGCGATGGCGCAACGCGATGTCGACGCGCGGCGAGTGTTGCGGGTCATGTTCAGGGTCGAGTGTGAGTTTGGGCTGACCTGTGCGGAACACCTCGCCCGCGATGCCCTCGTCCACATCGAGCGACATGCCCTGCAGTTCATGGCTCTTATCGCCCACCACATAGCGGAACACCAGCGCCTTGAGCGACGGGTCGTAGAGCAGGATCGAGCCGCCTTCCGCGTCCACACTCTGCATCGCCACCTGCAGAATGCGGCGCAGGCGCTCCTCGAAATCGAGTGCAGTGAACAGCTGCTGCGTCACCGCCTGAATCACCTGAATGCGATTACGCTCTTCCATCGATACCTCCTGAATTGCCAGATACCCAACGACTTTGCCATGGGATTATTCGACGGGCGTTGCGCCGTTTCCTGCATGGGGCACCACCTGTTCGGGCGCGATTTGCACCGCGTGGAGGGCGGCTTGCAGGGCGCGGGCGGCGTCGGTGGTCAGCAGGACGCCGATCAGCTCGGTGTCGCGCACATCGGTTCCCAGCGCTCGCGCCTGCTGACGCACATACTCCAGCACGCGATAGAGGTCGGTGCGGTCGGGACGGGTGAGATTGAGCGAGACCTGTGCTGTCTGGCGTGAGGGGAGCCAGAAGCCCAGCGCGCGCACGCCCTGCAGGGCGGGGTTGGTTGCCCGCTCGCGCCGAATCTGGCGGGCAATCTGCCGCGCCAGCGCCGCATCGGGCGTTTGCAGGTTGATGTTGAACGCGATCAGCGGGTCGCGCACGCCCAGCACGGTCGCGCCCGCCGTCGGATGCAGCTGCGCCCTGCCGTAATCGGGCGGATAGTGCTCAACGCCCGCATTCACCCGCTGGCGAATGGTTGGCAAATCGCGGATGCGCCCCTCGGCAGCCGAATGCTCATACAGATAGACGGGCACACGCAGTTGTTGCGCAAAACGGCACGCCAGCCGACGGGAGAAGGCGACCGCCTGCTCGCGCGACAGCCCCTCCAGCACCGTCAGCGGCACCACATCGACCGCTCCGATGCGTGGGTGAACGCCCTGATGCACGCGCAGATCGATGCGCTCGATGGCGACCTGCGCCGCGTGCAGCACCGCCCGCGCCACCTGGCGCGGCGTGCCCGAAAACGCCAGCACCATCCGATGATGGTCATAATCCCACGAGAGGTGATGCACCACCACACCCGCCGCGCGTGCCGCGTCGGCAATCGCATGAATGGTCGCCTCGTCGCGACCTTCCGAAAAGTTCGGCACGCACAACAGGCGCGGACGGCTCATGACAGGCTCACCGGTTCAGGCACGAGGCTCAACAGCTCATGGAGCGTGCGCAGGATCGGCACTGGCGCATCGGGTTCGGGAACGGGTGCGCCTTCGCGATTGAGCCACGCCGCGCGCCAGCCCACCTGCAAGGCGCCCTTCACATCATGCTCCCACGAGTTGCCCACGAACAGAATCTGCGCGGGCGCCACCTCCAGCTGGTGCTGAACCCACCGAAAGAGCGCGGGGTCAGGCTTGCCGACGCCCCGCTCGCCTTCGATCGCAATCACCTCAAAATAGGGTTCCAGTCCGAGCAGACGCAGCTCGCGCCGCTGCTCCAGCGCGGGTCCGTTCGTGATGAGAAACAGCCGATAGTGCGGGCGCAGGGCGTTCAGCACTGGCAGGGCGTCCTCATATAACTGCAACTGTTGCTCGCGCAGCTGCAGATAGCGGGCGCTAAGCTGTTCGGCGAGCCGGTCGGATGGAACCCCTAACAGCGCCAGCATGCGGCGCATCGTCTCGGTGCGCGTCGGCTCGCCGCTGTGCAGATAGCGCGAGCGCCACGGCTCCCGCTGGATTTCGTCCATCATCTGCCAGAACGCCTGCCGATACGCCTGATCGATGGTGTCGAGATCCAGCCCCGTCAGGGGCTGAACCAGCTCTGCGAACGCCTGCCGCCGCGCCCGTACCGCCACCGGCATATAGACGCACAGCGTATCGTCCAGATCGAACCCGATAGCCTGCAACTCCATCGCACAGAGTGTACCCCCTCTTTCAGCAGGAGAATCGGGCGGGAGCGCGAAACGCTTTAGTGCTATGCGCAGAGGCATGGGAAAGATGATAGCGGGTGTGCTGTTATTGCCGACGCTGTTGCTGTGGGCGTCGCTGACCGATGGCGAATCGCGCTATATCGGCATGCGGATGGCGAACGGGCAGCTTATGCCTGCCCCGCCCGGAAGCGACCTGACGGAGCCAGCGACGGGGTTGCAAAAGGCGTTCCCGCCGATTGTTCAGCCTGACGACAACCCCACCACGCCCGAAAAGGTGGAGCTGGGACGCATGCTCTTTTTCGACCCGATTCTTTCGGACGACAACACGCTCTCCTGTGCGCACTGCCATCATCCCGATCTGGGTTTCTCGGACGGGTTGCCGCGTTCACGGGGCAGGGGTGCGCAGGGCGCGGGCATCCATCGCAGGGCGGGCATCGAACTCACGCGCGGCGCGCCCACCCTCTGGAACGCGCTCTATAACCACCGCCAGTTCTGGGACGGACGCGCCGCCGATCTGGAGGAGCAAGCCCGCATGGTCATCACCACGCCCGAAGAGGTGAACGCCGACCCCGACGCGCTGGTGCGCGAGCTGAAAGCCATTCCCGAGTATCGGCGACTGTTCGACCGCGCCTTCGGCGGGCAGAACGGTGAATCGATCACCTTCGGCAATATCGCGCGGGCGATTGCCGCCTTTGAGCGCACGCTGGTCAGTTTCAACTCGCGCTTTGACCGCTATGCGGCGGGCGACGGCAGCGCGCTCACCCCGCAGGAGAAGCGTGGGCTGAAGCTGTTCCTGTCGCCCAAAACGCGCTGTAATGAGTGCCACGGACTGCCCACCTTCGCCAATCGCGACTTCAAGGTGATTGGCGTGCCCAATCCGCCCGACGGTCCGCCCGATGTGCCGAAAGCGGGAGCCGAACCCGGACGCGGCGGCGGACCCAACGGCGCGTTCAAAATCCCCACCCTGCGCAATATCGCGCTCACCGCGCCCTATATGCATAACGGCATCTTCCAGACGCTGGAGGAGGTGCTGGACTTTTACTCGAACGGCGGCGGGCGCGGACGCGGACTCGATGTGCCCCTGCAGGATGACAAGATTCGCAAGTTCACACTCACCCCGCAGGAGAAAGCCGACCTGATTGCCTTTCTGCTGGCGCTGACCGACGAGAGCGCGAAGCCACCGATTCCAGAGCGCGTGCCGTCGGGGTTGCCAGTCGTGCCGCGTATGGCGCCCCATCTGCCCACGCGCCTGAACCTGCCCAGCCCCGAGCTGCGTCGCATCCGCGCGATGCAGAAGGAGCAGCGCTCCGACGCGCGTCGCACCGCTGATGCCAGCGCCACCCCGCGCCGCACGCGCCTGTCGATGGCGTTCAGCCAGCCTTCGCCAGAAAGCCGGACTTTCTCACGCCCCTCGACGACGCGCGCCCAAACCGCCCCACAGCCGACTCGCGCCCGCATCGTCGAAGTGCGCCCGGGCGACAGCATCCAGGAAGCCGTCGACAAAGCGGGACGCAACGGCATCGTGCGCATCTACCCCGGCACCTACCACGAGAATGTGCTGGTCATCCATCACGGCATCACCATCGAAGGCGTGATCCAGAACGGCAGGCGCCCTGTGCTGGACGGCAAAAATCGCCTGCCCGATGCGATTGCCGCGCTCGGCAACGACTTCACCGTGCAGAACCTCGAAATCCGCAACTATCAGGGCAACGGCGTTGTGGTGCATAAAGCCCGCAATGTGACCTTCCGCAACCTGCGCATCCATAATACGGGCGTGTACGGCATCTATCCCGTAGAGTGCGAGGGCGTGCTGGTCGAAAAGTGCGTCGTGTCGGGCGTCAAGGACGCGGGCATCTATGTGGGTCAATCGCGCAACATTATCGTGCGCCAGAATGAAGCCTTCGAAAATGTCGCAGGCATCGAGATCGAGAACTCGGTGAACGCGCTGGTGGAAGAGAACTATGTCCATCGCAACACGGGCGGTATCCTTGTGTTCCTGCTGCCGTTCAACCCGTCCAAAGTGCAGGACACGACGGTTGTGCGACGCAATCGTGTGATGGAGAACAACACGCCCAACTTTGGCGACCCGAACGCGATTGTGGCGAATGTGCTGAAGGGCACAGGCATCCTTATTCTGGCAGCTGACCGCACGGAGGTGTACGAGAACGAGGTGGTGGGCAACGGCTCGTTCGGGATTGCGGTGGTGAGCCTGCTCAATCTGTTCCCGCGCGACACCCGCTTCGATGTGGAGCCGTTCCCGGATGGCAACCGCATCTACAATAACATCCTGCGCGAGAACGGCAAAGACCCCGACCCGCGCCTGAGCCGATTCGGCGTGCGCCCTGTCGACCTGCTCTGGGACATGTCGGGGCGCGATAACCGCTGGCATCAGCCAGGCGCGACCACCTTCCCTGCGAACCTGCCCGGCGACTCACTCGCAACCGAGACCGAACCGAAGCAACACAATCCGTAGGTCGCTGTCATCGGGGTAAAGAGTCAGGGTGCACCCCGACGGAGGAGGTTGAGGCGGTTACTTCTCGACCTGCACCTGCACGACGCGCGGCTTCGCCGCCTCCGCCTTGGGCAGGTGAATCTCCAGAATGCCGTTGCGGTACACCGCCTTCACTTTCTTCTCGTCGATGGCGGTCGGCACGGTGTACGAGACGCTGAACTTGCCGTACCCACCCAGGCGGCTGATGTAGTGCGCGGTAATGTTCTCGCCCTCCAGCAGCGGCTTGCGCTCACCCGACACCGTCACGGTGCCATCAGCAATCTCCACATGCAGGTCTTTCTCGTGAACACCGGGCGCCGTGACGAACATCACGAACTCGTCGGGTGTCTCATACACATCCAGCGCGGGCGAGAACTCCAGCGCCTCCGCGCGTGCAGGTCGCAGATCAAAGAAGCGATTGAACAGCTCATCCATCTCGCGGCGGAACTGCTCCAGCTCACGGAACGGATTCCAGGTCATCAGCGCATTCTCCGGCTCGCGTCGTACCAGCGTACGCATCGTCGACTCACCTCCTTCGCCAGATTTGAGTGTCTTGATGGAAGGTCTCTTGAGTGCCTTCCACTCACCCTATACGGAGGTCGGCACCAAAAAGTTCCCGGGCGCGTTTCTGGTATACTCCCGTTTCGGGCGGAAGGAGCGAACGCATGGAGGCATTTGGGATACCGCAGGTCGAATGGAGCGTGCTGGCGCCTCTGATGATCGTGGTGGGCACGGCGCTCGTGGTGCTGATTGGGGAGCTGTTCCTGCCGCGGGGTCAGCACGCGCCGCTGATGCTGATGGGCTTGCTGGGACTGGCGCTGGCAGCCTATTTTCAGGCGGCGCTGTGGGGTTCCAGCCTCTCCACATGGGCGGATACTGCGCTCACCGACAATATCGCCACCCTGCTCAATCTGGTGATACTGGTCTCCAGCGGGCTGGTGCTGCTGTTCGCGGATGACTATTTGCGGGCGCGCAATATTCGCTATGGCGAATTTTATCCGCTCCTGCTGTTCGCGACGGCGGGCGCGATGACCATGACCATCAGCACGAACCTGATGGTGATTTTTCTGGGGCTGGAGGTGATGTCGCTCGCGCTCTATGTGCTGGCAGGGCTGGCGCGAGCGGAGGTGCGTTCGGAGGAGGCGGCAATCAAATATTTCCTGCTGGGCGCGTTCGCGTCGGCGTTTCTGCTGTACGGCATCGCCCTGCTGTACGGCGCGACGGGCACAGTTGACCTGCGCGCGATGGGCGCACGCTGGCTGGCGACCGCGCCGGGCGAGAGCGCGCACGCGCTGCTGATTGCCAGCCTGGTGCTGATTCTGATCGGGCTGGGCTTCAAGGCGGCGCTCGTGCCGTTCCATATGTGGACACCCGATGTGTATCAGGGTGCGCCGACGGTCGCCACCGCGCTGATGGCAGCCATCTCCAAAGTGGCGGCGTTCGCCGTGCTGATCCGGCTGCTCAGTGCGGCGATGCCGATGATGACGCTCTGGGCGCCGATCCTGTGGTGGCTGGCGGCGCTCTCGATGGTGGTGGGCAACCTGACGGCGTTGCTCCAGCGCGACGCCAAGCGGATGCTCGCCTATTCCAGCATCGGGCACGCAGGCTACCTCGCGGTCGGGCTGGTGAGCATGAACGCGACGGGGCTGACGGGCGTGCTGTTCTATCTGGCGGCGTATGCGCTGATGACGATTGGCGCGTTTGGGGTGCTATCGCTGATGGCGCGGGCGGGCGACGCCACCACCCTCGACGCGCTGCGCGGGCTATCGCGCCGCCAGCCGCTGACCGCGTTTGCGATGGCAATCTCTCTGCTCGCGCTGGCGGGCATCCCACCCACAGCGGGCTTCTGGGGCAAGTGGTATCTGTTTCTGGGCGCGCTGGAGGCCGGTCAGACGCTGCTAACGGTGCTGCTCGCGCTCACCAGTGTGGTGGGCGCGGCGTACTACCTGCGCCTGCTGTTCAGCCTCTATGCGGAGCCTGTCGATGCGCCCGCGCCCCGCTGGAGCCTGCCCCTGCCGATGGTTATCTGCCTGCTTGCCTGTCTGATCGGGCTGATCGGGCTGGGCATCGTGCCGCGCCCGCTCGCCGAATCGAGCCGCCAGGCAGTCAGCCAGCTGCAGACCGCACTGCCCGAAGGATCGCTCAAGGCGTGGGGACGCAGGTAAACTTTACCTATGTTCGAAAGCCTGACCGATAAGCTGCAGGGCATTTTTGAGCGCATTCGCGGGCGCGGGCGGCTCGATGAGAAGACCGTCGACGAGGTGCTGCGCGAAATCCGCCTCGCCCTGCTCGAAGCCGATGTGAACTTCCGTGTGGTCAAGGCGTTCATCGCCCGCGTGCGCGAGAAGGCGGTCGGCGAGGAGGTGCTGAAAAGCCTTACACCCGACCAGCAGGTGATACGAATCGTGCGCGACGAGCTGATCGCGCTGCTGGGCGGTGAGGCGGAGCCGCTCCACTGGGCGGCGCAGCCTCCGACCGTGCTGATGCTCTGCGGTCTGCAAGGCTCCGGCAAGACCACCACCGCTGCCAAGCTTGCGCGCTGGCTGCGCTCGCAGGGGCGCAACCCGCTGCTGGTGGCTGCCGACCTGCAGCGCCCCGCCGCCATCAAACAGCTGGAGGTGCTGGGTCAGCAAATCGGCACGCCGGTGTTCACCCCCGCGCAGGGCAACGCCACCGACGCCATCCAGACCGCCCAGCAAGCTGTCGCCTATGCCCGCGCGAACGGTCTCGACTGCGCCGTGCTGGACACCGCCGGACGCCTGCAGATCAACGAAGCGCTCATGCAGGAACTCCAGCGCGTCAAAGCCGCCGTCCAACCCCACGAGATTCTGCTGGTGGTCGACGCCACCACGGGTCAGGAGGCGGTGAATGTGGCGCAGGCGTTCCATGAGCAACTGGGGCTGACGGGCGTGATTCTGACCAAGCTGGACGGTGACGCGCGTGGGGGCGCCGCGCTCTCCATCAAAGCGGTGGTGGGCAAGCCCGTGCGATTCATCGGCACCGGCGAGCGCGTCGACGCGCTCGAACCGTTCTACCCTGACCGAATCGCCAGCCGCATCCTCGGCATGGGCGATGTGCTGTCGCTGATTGAGCGCGTGGAGCAGACCATCCAGGAAGAAGAGGCACGCCAGCTGGAGAAAAAGATGCGCGAGGCGCGCCTCGATTTCAACGACCTGCTCCAGCAGATCCGCCAGATTCAGCGCATGGGACCGTTCGAACAGCTGCTCCAGCTGCTGCCGGGCTTCTCGCAGATTAAAAGCCAGCTGGGTGAGGTGGCGGTCGATGACCGTGCGCTCAAGCGGGCGGAGGCGATTATCCTTTCGATGACGCCGCAGGAGCGTCGCCACCCGGAGATTCTGGACTACAGTCGCAAGTTGCGGATTGCGCGGGGCAGCGGCACGCGCCTGGAGGAGGTGAGCGCGCTGGTGCGCCAGCTGATGGAGATGCGCCGCCTGATGAAGCAGCTCACGCGGCAGGAGGAGCAGCTCCGCCGCCGCAAGTGGCACCCCTTCAAACGGCGCTGAGGCGAGCGCTACTCCAGCGGGATCAGGCGGATGTTGCGAAAGTGGATTTCGCCCCCTTCCGATTGGAGCGCGATCTTGCCTGGTCGCACCTCCGCGCCCCAGCCCTCGTTCACCACCTCGCCGTTCACCTTGAGCGTGATGCGGTCGCCCTTCACGATAATCTCATACTCGTTCCATTCAGGCGCAGGCTTCTCGGCGGTCTTCTTGCGCCAGCGGTGGCGCGGCGCGTTCTTGTCGACATATTCGGGATCGGTCTCCAGCGGCGCCCCATCAATCAGCCAGAAGTCGCCCGAATTCATATACATCAGCTGTGCCTCAATAGAGCGCGGCCAGATTTTATGCTCGCCATGCACGCGCAACAGCACGCCGCTGTTGCCCGGCTGCTTGCCTGGCGCCCATCGCCACTCCAGCTTCAAAATGAAGTTCGTGTAATCCTTTCGGGTGTAGATGTAGCCGGGCGGCGAGCCTTTGCAGATGAGGATGCCCTGCTCTTTGTCCACACTCCACACATCCTCCATCTTCGCGTTCGGGTCCGCCAGATAGTAGTCCCAGCCCGACAGGTCTTTACCGTTGAAGAGTTTGATCTCTTTGCCTGCCGGTTTGGGCTGCTGCTGAAGCCCGAAGCCCGTCAGCAGACCAATCAGCAACAGCACGCCGATACACCCGTAGAGTCGCATCGTTTTCCCTCCTCATCAGGGGATTTCGGGACGGGAGGGCAATCTCCTGCTTTCTGGTGTATAATGACCTCTGACAGGGGGCGCAGCAGGGAACCTCTGGGGGGGCGGAATCGTTCCAGAAACCTCTGGAGGAGGGACACATGCAAAGCGGGAGCCGTTTTATCCGACTGGTTGGATGGCTGCTGGCGGGTTTCATCGGCAGCTTACTGATGGCAGGGGCAGACCTGACCCCTGAATGGGTCACGCGCATCGCCTCCAGCTACTCCGATAGCCTGACCAGCATGCTGGTGGATAGCGCGGGGCAGGTCTATATTGTTGGTTCCACGGGCGCTTCGAGCAATCGCAGCATTCGAGCCGCCGCGATTAATCCCGACGGCACGGTTCGCTGGTCGAGCGTGTTGAGCAGCGGGCAGGCGGGCGGCGCGGCGCTCGGTGCTGATGGCGCCCTCTACATCGCGGGCAGTGCGCCCGGTCAGGGAGGTGCCTCCGACCTGATTCTGCTCAAATGCGACGCCAGCACGGGCAACCTGCTGCAGACCTATCGGTACAGCCGGGGCGCTGGCATCGCCGCAATCGGTGGGGCTGTGGCAGTGGACGCCCAGGGCAATCTCTATATCATGGGCGCCACGACGGGCGATGGCGCCGATGTGCTGCTGCTCAAGCTCGACGCCAGCCTGCAGCTGCAGTGGACGCGACTCTGGGACGGTCCTGCCAGCGTGCCCTACTCGCAGGATAGCGGCGTGCAGATGCTGCTGGATCCAGCGGGCAACCCCGTGCTGCTCATACGGGCAGTGATGGCGGACAACCAGCCGGATTATATGGTCGTCAAATACAGTCCCAGCGGCGCCATCCTCTGGCAGCAGAACTGGGGCACGCGCGCAGGCGATACGCCGCTGAAGATGGTGATGGACACCAGCGGCGACATCTATGTAACGGGATCCACCACCCGCACGACGCTGGTTTACGGCACCATCAAACTGCGGGGCAGCGACGGGCAACTGCTGTGGGAGCAAATCGATTCGCAGGCGCTTCGCGACATCGGGCGTAGCCTCGCGCTCGACGCGCAGGGCGATGTCTACATCACGGGCAGTGTCGACCCCGAAGGCAACGAAAGCAACTTCAACGACAACTTCTACACCGTGAAGCGCGGGGGCGCGACGGGCACGCCGCGCCGCTGGAGCCATCTCTACGGGCAAAACTGCGTGAACTGCTTCGATGTCCCCGCCGATATCGCCGTCGACTCCGCCGGGCATGTGCTGGTGGTCGGGCGAACCAGCTCGCCGCCCTATGTGAACGACATGATTCTGCTCGTGCTGAACGCGCAGACGGGTCAGGAGCAGGATCGCGGCGTGGTGGATAGCGGCAGCGCCATCTGGGGCGTGGAACCCGGCATCCTGCGGCTGGACAGCCGCGAAAACATCTATGTGGGCGCCGTGTTCAGGAACCTGAACACCGAAGTGCGGGAGCTGACCGTCATCAAATATCGCTCCCTGACGCGCCCGCAGGGCGATGTGAACGGCGACGGCTGTGTGGACGATGCGGACCTGTTAGCCGTGCTGTTCGCGTTCGGGCAGTCGGGCAGCGGCTTGCCCGAAGATGTGAACGGCGACGGTATAGTGGACGACGCCGACCTGCTAATTGTGCTGTTCAACTTCGGAAACGGATGTTGAGAAGGAGGTGCAATCGCCATGCGCAACGGCTGGTTTGAAGCGTGCTGGCGGCGCGCGGGTTCCCGCTGGCGGTGGAGCCTGCTCGCGTGTCTGGTGCTGTGCTGGTCGTCGGGGCTGGCTCAGCCGCAGATTCAGTCGCTTTCCGCCACGAGCCTGCCCCGCAGTGGGCGGCTGCGCATCTTCGGCACAGGGTTCGGTGCGCCCTCGTCCAGCAGCTTCGTGACGATTGGTGGCGTGCGCTGCTGGACGACGCGCTGGACGGATACCGCCATCACCGCCTATGTGCCCGAATCGCTCGCGCTGGGCAGCCATCCCGTGCAGGTGGTGACGCCCGCAGGCGCGAGCAACACGGTGCCGCTGCAGGTTACAGCACGCACACCGCAGGGGCGCGTGCTGTGGCGCTTTCAGGCGGATGCAGACTATATTTATCAGCGCCCCGCTGTGGGACCCGATGGTACGATTGTGGTTCACGACTCGCGCGGCTATGTCTACGCGCTCAGCCCCGATGGGGGCTTGAGATGGGTTTTCGCCGCAGGCATCCCCTACGGACCGCCCTCCATCGGCAGCGACGGCACGGTCTATGTGGGCACGGGAGCCACCGTTAAGGCGATCAACGGCGCAACGGGCGCACTCCGCTGGCAGTTCACGGACAACACATCGGGCGCGCTCTGGATTATCGCTGGTCCGACGGTGGGTCCTGATGGGAATATCTACGCGGTGACCAATACCTCCACATCGGGCGGCGGGCGGGGCGTCTTCTCGCTCACGCCCGCAGGACAACTCCGCTGGAGCGCACGCGGCAACCCGAATGTGTTTGAATATGGCTCTCTGGGCGTTGAAATCGTGTTTGGCGCCTCCCAATCGGGACGCCAGCCAGACCAGCTCTATGTGGCGTTCGATGAGCAGGGGGTGGCGATGTCGTCCCTGTTCGCCTTTCGGATGACAGGCGGGCAACGATGGTCGGTTACCACAGGCGGGCAGACCCAGAGCGGGTTCTCGCAGCCGCAGTGCCAGCCCGCGGTGGGACCCGATGGCACCATCTATCTCACAACCTTTTCGTCGTCAGCCGGTCATCAGTTGCAGGCGGTGAACCCTTCGAACGGCTCGTTCCGCTGGGTCGTCACCCTCGATCCGGGCAACGATGTGTCCGCGCCCGATGTGGGTGTGGACGGCACCATCTATGTGGCGCATGCGCTGAGCTATTTGAGCGCGTATGCGCCCAACGGCACGCGCCGATGGCGGATTTTCGATGGGGGCGTCCTGAAATACCCCATCGTCAGCCCGAGCAACCGCGCGCTGGTAGCGGGACAGCAGCCTCAGCTGGGCATGCCAGGCGCGGCACGCGGGTATAACCCCAGCAACGGGCAGCTGCTCTGGGAGGTGCTGCTGGGCAGCGAAAACGGCGGCAATCAGGTGCTGTTCTCGCGCCCGCGCTTCTCCCGCGATGGGCGCATCGTCTACTTCGGGACCACCATCCTGGGACAGAACAGCCAGGACCCGTATTGCTATCTGTATGCCGTTTATGCGGACCCCTCCTGGCAGGAGGGCGATGTGAACGGCGACGGCTGTGTGGACGATGCGGACCTGTTAGCCGTGCTGTTCGCGTTCGGGCAGTCGGGCAGCGGCTTGCCCGAAGATGTGAACGGCGACGGTATAGTGGACGACGCCGACCTGCTGATTGTGCTGTTCAACTTCGGAGATGGGTGTTAGGCGAGCGCTTCCAGCACGCGCAGGGCGATCTGGGCGTTGCCAGCGGGCGGCATCAGATAGATGCCCTGCGCGCAGGGCGCCGCGGCGCGGACGAACGCCTGCGCGATCTCCAGCCCCACCTCCAGCGCGCGCTCTTCGGGCGCCTCCGCCATCCGACGCAGCACCGCTTCGGGAATGCGGATGCCCGGCACCTCGTTATGCATGAACTCGGCATGGCGGGCACTGCGCAGGGGCAGCACGCCCACAAACCACGGCACGCCCAGCCGCTGGCACAGCTCCGCCGTCGCCTCCACAATCGGCATCTCGAAAATCGGCTGCGTGTAGACCAGGTGCGCTCCCTCGTCCACCTTGCGCTGGAGCCGCTCGCGCTCCATCGCCAGATCGGGCGCCAGCGGGTTATAGGCGACGGCAATCGTGAAGTTCGCCCGCATGCCAATCGTGTTGCCCGCCAGATCGATGCCCTCGTTGAACCGCTTCAGAATGCGCACCAGCCCGATGGCGTCCACATCGAACACGCTGGTGGCGGTCGGATAGTCGCCGATCTGGGCGGGGTCGCCCGTGATTGCCAGCACATTGCGGATGCCCAGCGCGTGCGCGCCCAGCAGGTCCGACTGAATCGCCAGCAGGTTGCGGTCGCGGCAGGCGAAATGCATCATCACTTCAATCCCTGCCTGCTCCTGAATGAGGTGCGAGATTGCCATCACATTCATGCGCAGGCGGGCGCGCGCCCCGTCCGAGATGTCGATCAGATGCACGCCGTTCTCTTTGAGCAGGCGGGCGCTCTCTATCACCTTCTGAACGGTCAGTCCACGCGGCAGGTCCAGCTCCACCGTGATGACGCGCTCTTTGCCCAGCCGTTGCGCGAGCTGGGAGGGGCTGGCGAGCGGCAGTTCGGCGGGCAGGCGTTCGCGCAGGGCGCCCCCTCTCCCCTCTGGGGAGAGGGCCGGGGTGGGGGGTCTCCTTGCCGGGTGGACACGCGGCTTCGCGCTCGCCACCGCACGGGCGACAGCGCGAATGTGGTCGGGCGTCGTGCCGCAGCAGCCTCCGACAATCTGTGCGCCCGCCTCCACCAGCCGCGCCGCATAGCGCCCGAAATAGTCGGGCTGAATATCGTACACCACCTGACCGCGCACCAGCTGGGGCAAGCCGGGCGTCGGCATCGCCGAGAGGGGCAACTCGCTCGCATGCGCCATCATGCGAACGATGTCCAGCATGCGCTGGGGACCCACCACGCAGTTGGCGCCTATCGCGTCCACGCCGAGTGTGCTGAGGTGGCGGGCGAACCGTTCGGGCAAGCCCTCCATCAGCGTCTCGCCGTCCTCAATAAAGCCTTTGGAGGCGATCAGCGGCAGGTCGGGCGCGAGGCGGCGCACCGCGCGGATGGCGACCTCCAGCTCGCGCGGGTCGGTGAAGGTCTCCAGAACGATGCCGTCGACGCCCGCCTCGATGAGCGCCTGCGCCTGCTCGGTGAACGCCTGCTCCGCCTCCTGTAGCCGAATCTCGCCTAACGGCTCCAGCGGTTTGCCGACGGGTCCGATGGAGCCGAAGATGAGCGCGTCGCCCCCCACCGCGTCGCGCGCCAGCTCCACCGCCCGCTGATTGATGCGGCGCACCAGCTCTTCAGGCGAGCCGTACTGCTCCAGCAGGCTCTGCGCGGGCGGCAACTCGCTGCCCCGTTCAGGAATGTTCAGCAGGCGGATGCGGTTCGAGGTGTAGGTGTTGGTCTCGATCAGCCGTGCGCCCGCCTCGTAATAGGCGCGATGGATCTGCTGAACCAGTTCGGGCTGGGTCAGGTTCGCCAGATCGTAGGGCATCGGGATGCCCCGCAGCGCGAGCATCGTGCCCATCGCCCCGTCGGCAACCAGCACCCCCTGCGCCAATCGCTCCGCAAACTCCTGCCGCGTCATCTTCAGGGGGATTGTACCATAAACGGGCGTTCCACACCCATGCGCGAGCGGGTCTGATGGCGGCATCCTCAGCAGGACTCGCCCCCACCGATTGCCTCTAACACCACCTTTCCAATCGCCTCCGCCTGTTCGGGGTAGGCGCGAATCAACACAGCGCACATCCTCAGCGCAGACAGCCTGAAATAGGCGCACGGTAGCAGGAGCTGCTTGTAATACTGCCGGTCGCCCGCCTCCACCATTGCCTTTGCAACTCTTGGGAAAACCTCATGATATTTGCCTGCGAGCAGCTGGGCAGTGTTCACCGCATCGGCAAACAGTCCTGCCCGCGCCTGCTCTTGCGCTATCACCCGCGCCCCAATATGCTTTTCTATATCGGGAACCCCCCGAACAACATTCACTGCTTCGTCAAAGAGCTGAATGGCTTGCTCCCTCTGCCCTTCTCGCGCCAGCGCTTCAGCTCTCAACGCCGACTCCCAAACCCCTCGGCAAGTCGCCGTCTCAATCCTCGGATAAGCCTTCAGCGCTTCGTCAAAGATTTGCTGGGCTTCTTCCCTTTGCCCTACCAACGCGAGTGATTCTGCAATCGCTGTCAGTGCATTTGCTCTCCAATAAGGCTCCACAATCACCCGAGCAGCAGCAAGCGCTTCCCCAAAGACTTGCTCGGCTTGTTCTCTTTGCCCTGATCGTGCCCGTGCTTCAGCAATCGCTGCCAATGCCCAAATCGGTGTATACGCGTCGACAATTCGAGAGGTGGTTCCCAGCGTTTCGGCAAAGAGTCGCAGAGCTTCCTCCCGTTGCCCTGACTGTGCCAGCCTTTTGACCCTCTTCACTTGCGCCTCCGCCCTCTGATACAAATCGATAGTCTCAAGCTCAACTTCCGATTCTTCTTCAGGAGCCTGCGCAGTTTCTTCTGTAAAAGAGCGCTCGATATCAGTCCAACAGTGGTCGGGAAGCAGAGACTTGAGCTTCTCCAAGAAGCCCTTTTCTATGTCTTCAGCAATCAGCTGAAGCAGAGCGCTAGCAAACAGCTGGTGCCAGCGCCTCTCAAGAGAAAGAACAGACGACTCGGTCAAACGCTCAAGAACAACTTTGCGCTGCTCGCGGTCGGGTTGGGCTTCCGCCAGCATGAGGTACCAGAGGGTGCGGATGCGGGCTTCATACATGTCGGCAACTTTCAGCGCGTGTTCCAGATTGCCCGTGGTGCGCCAGATTTCGTAGGGCGACCGGGTGCTGCGCGTCGCTTCGACAATCTGTGCATGGCGGAGCATTAGTTGAGTCAGTATCACAGCCTCGTCGCGCTGGCTGGCGACCTGAATCGCCTGCTGGAGCGGTTTCAGGAGCAGGTCTGGCTCGGTGGGGAACGCCTCGCGTTGCGCCTGCAGGAAGTTATCATCCAGCGCCAGCGTGTAGAGCGCTTCGGCAGCCGCTTTATCGCGGGGGGCGCGCTCCATCAGGTGAGTGGAGTAGTGGCGCAGGGCGTAGCCGCTTTTGTGTTCCTTCCAGCGAGCGCAGTGGTTCAGCAGCGCCTGTTCCATCCACTCGGCTTCCCCGCCCAGCGCATTACGGAACTCTATCGCCAGCAGGGGGTGCGCGAACTGCCAGCCCGCCTCGGAGCAGAGGAACCAGCGGCGCACAGGCTGGGGCAGGTTCTGCAAGTCCCACACAGAGACCTCGCAGAGGGTTTCCAGATCGCTTTCAGGCAGGGGCGCTTTGACGACGGTGAGCAGGGCGAACATGCGTCGGATACCCTGCGCGTTGGACACATGCGACGCCAGCTGGCGAATCTGGCGCTGGATGTATTCCTGCATCCCCCTCGGCGCGTTCTGAAGCGCCTGTTTCGGGTCTGGGGACTCCTGCAGATCTTCCAGCAGGTAGCGGGCGTAGAGTGTCAGCCCTTCGGTGCGCTGGTGAAGCTGGCTGATGAAGTCGGGGTCGTCGGCATAAGCGCGGAGCGGTTCAATATTGCTCACCCATTCGCGCAGGTCGTCTTCGCTCAGGGCGTCCAGCGCGAACTGGGCGTCGGCGCGTCGGAGCCACGCCTCAAGGTAGGGCGGCGGCTCAGGTCTATTGTCCCAGCGTGCGCTGACTATCACGAATATGCCGTCGGGCAGGGTATCGGGCAGGGGCGGATAGAGGATGGGCGCGTCCGCCTCGTCCAGCGCGTCTATCAGCAGCACGAGGCGCTTGCGTGGGGGCTTCAACTCGCGAATCTGATAGAGTAGTTGCGCACGCAGCTCGTCGGGATTGTTATCGGGCAGGTAGACCTGCATACTGGTGATGTGTCCCAGTTGCAGCAGCAGGTGGGCATAGGCGTACTCCACGCGCGTGCCCAGCCCGCCCAGCTCCTCGCGCGTGGAGAAGAAGTGGAACGCGACATCGGTGTCGCCGCGCGCCTGCAATCGGTTCAGCAGTTTCATCATCAGGCGGGTTTTGCCGTAGCCTGCGGGCGCATGCACCACCGCCGTCCCGCTGGAGCGCGTCGTGAGGAACGCTTCCAGATTCGCCAGAATATCGTGCCGCCCCACGAATATCTCCTGCGTGTAGGCTTGCAGGAATCGGAGCGTGCCCTCGTGGAGCAGGCGGTAGCGGTGCTTTTCGCCGAGCAGGTTGACGATGAACTCCACGCGCTCGCGGGTGTCGCGGATGGCGTGCAGGATGGGTTCGGTGATAGAGTGAGCCAGCTCACGGGCGCGTTCCTGCCAGCGGTCAGGCTCCGATTCGAGCCACTCGCTGAAGGTGCGAGTGAACTGCTCGTGGCGCTCCTGCAGGAGCTGAACCCCCTGCGCGATTTCGGGCGTGAGTTGCTGCGTTTCACGCAGCGCCTGAAGAGTCGCGTCCAGCATCTGCTTCTGGAAGGCAATCCACGCACGCTGGTGCTGGGGGTCTTTGAGCAGCTGGGCGAACTCGTGCCGAAAGAGGTCGGGCAGGCGGGTTTTGAGGAACTCGCTCAGGCTGCTGGGGATAGGTGTGGGTTCTGTTAGACGCTGGAGCAGGTTCAGCAGCCAGTCGGCAATCGCTGGGCGCGGGGATGTTTCGAGCGCGGGCGCGTCGAAAGATTGCTCGCCGACAGTTTCGAACACCTGCGCGTCGCCCCCTCTGATGGCTTCGGCAAGTCGCCCCTCCCACTCGTTGAAGAGCCTCTCTTCTTCTGGAGAAAGCCCGCGCGGGAGGTTGCTGGTGTCGCTGGTTTGCTGGCGCAGTTCCTCACGGGCGCGGTTGAGGGCGTTTCGCAGCGCTTCGAGCTGGGCGCGTTCCAGGTCGGCGTTGCGGGGCGGTCGGAAGCGGCGAATCGCGTTCTCCAGACGCTCTCTGGAGAAGTCCGCTGCCGCTGGCACTGCAATCTCCCCCAGCACGCTGCCGATGAACCCGCCTGCGAAGCCGCCGATGGGTCCGCCCATCACGCTCCCCAGAGCCATGCCTGCGGCGATGCAGGCGTCCCTGACAGGGTTTTCGCCACCGAAGAGCATAACGGTATGATTATACCTCCTGCAACTATACTGTCAGGGGTTTCCGAGCGGGTGTTCGCAAAAAAGGAAAGCCCCCTCACCCGTACCCGCTCCCCCGCAGGCGTTGATATGGGTTATAATTATGGTAGCCCTGTGCGCCCGATGAGCGCATGGGGGAGACCAATCTGATGAATGGTGGAACAACGATGGGACGGCTGGTTCGGGTGTACGCACTTGTTGGCGCAGGCGTTCTGTCGTTGCTGGTGACGGCAGGCTGGTCGCAGAGGTTGACCTGGCTGGGCACGCTCGGCGGTTGGGGGAGCGAGGCTTGGAGCGTATCGGCGGATGGCGCGGTGGTGGTTGGCTGGGCATTCAATGCCAGCGGTTATGACCAAGCCTTCCGCGGGACGCCTGCTGGGGGAATGCAGGACCTCGGCACGCTGGGCGGCAGTGTGAGCGAGGCTCGCAGTGTTTCTTCAGACGGCGCAGTGATTGTCGGCTGGGCATGGAATGCCAGCGGTCAGACTCGCGCCTTTCGCTGGACGCCAGCAACAGGGATGCAAGACCTTGGCACGTTGGGCGGCAGTCAGAGTGGGGCTTACGGCGTATCAGCGGATGGCACAGTGGTGGTTGGCTGGGCATTCAGCGCCAGTGGTCAGACACGCGCCTTCCGCTGGACACCAGCGGGCGGGATGGAAGACCTGAACCAGACCTACGCCAGCCTGTTGAGAGATGGCTCGTATCTGACGAGAGCGCACGCCATCAGCCCCGACGGGCGCTACATCGTGGGCTGGGGCTATAATGCGGCGACGGGGTTCAGCGAGGCATACTTGCTGGATACCTGGCGCATGGGCGATACCAACGGCGACGGTTGCATTGATGACTCCGACTTACTTGCCGTGCTGTTCGCGTTTGGCACGCCTGGCACAGGCTCCACGCGCCACGAGGACATCACCGAGGACGGTATCGTGGACGACGCGGACCTGCTGGTGGTGTTGTTCAACTTCGGCAGTGGGTGTTAGCCCTCACCCCCCTGCCTCCTCTCCCCAGGCTTGTTAGCCCCCTCACCCGTACCCTCTCCCCCACTGGGGGAGAGGGGCTAAACTTCTCCCTCCCCCGCAGGCGGGGGAGAGGGCGTGCGGACTCCCGTTTTATGGCAGGCGGTAGCGGTAGTCCCACACGGTTTCGCCAGGCGGCACGGTCAGCTCCCCGATGAGCAGGGTGGCGCCGCGCCGTTTGTGCCACTCCCACCGCTTTCAGCCGAGCGCCATGCGGGTCAGCATCAGCGCTGTTACGAGGGTGTTCCAGAGCATGACGCGATGCTCGCCGTTCGCCCATGCGGTCTGCCAGCGGAACTCGCCTTCGGGGGTATGCCAGGCGCGATGGGGCAGCGGGATCAGCAGGGGCACACGCTGGCGATACTCGTCGTGCTGGGGGAACAGCTCGCTCAGGCGGCGCTCCTCCATCGCGACGGCGCACCCGTACAGAAACGCGCTGTACGCGCCAATCAGCCCACCATACGGCAGCCAGCCCACCATCGTACACCAGCCGCCGAGGATCAGCAGCATGCCGCCGTAGAGCGGATGGCGCACGCGCGCGTACGGACCCGCCGTGATGAGATGCGTATTTTTCTGCAGATAGCCCGCCGCCCACAGGCGCACAAGCGAACCGAGCAGCACCAGCAGGCTGCCCATCGCTGCCTCGCTAAGAGTCGGATCCGCCAGCCCAATCAGCAGGAGGGGCACAGGCAGAAAGAGCCGACTGCGCCTGCGCCCAATCCACACCACCAGACTGGTCAGTCCGCTCGCGCCTGCGTCGATTCGATCAAGAGTTGCTCGATCCATTCGGGTCCCTCGCTCAGCGGCTCGCCTTCGCCGAGCAGGCTCCGCAGAGTGCTGAAAGCCTCTTTTTGACATCGATAGTTTTCGTCCTGCCGCAGCAGCCCGATCAGGTAGCGAGCTAATGCGCTGGGCGTCGCCGCCTCCTGAATGAACTCCGGGCACACCTCGCGCTCCAGCAACAGATTGGGCAGCCCGATATGGCGCAGGTTCAGCCGCCGGCGGCGCAGGCGATATTCCAGATTCATCCAGCTGGAGCCGCGATAGATGATGAGCATCGGCGTGTCCAACAGCGCCGCCTCCAGTGTGGCGGTGCCGGAGCAGACAATCGCGGCGTCGGCGTGTGCCAGCATATCCCACACGGGGCGCGTCTCGGTCAGAACCCAGCCGTGTGAACCCTCCCCCCACAGGCGATGAATCCACTCCGTCGAGAAGCCCGGCGCGACCGACAGCACAAACTGCACTTCGGGCAGATAGGTGCTCACCTGTTCGGCGACGCGCGCGTACAGGGGCACATGAGCCATCACTTCGTGCCGTCGGCTGCCGGGCAACAGCGCGACAATCGGGCGGTTCGAATCCAGCCCCAGCCGATCGCAGAAGGCGGGTTTGGGCATCGACTCCCGCGCCAGTCGCAGCAGGGGATGACAGATGCGCACCGCCCGCGCCCCCATCGCCTGCAACAACTGCGCCGACCATTCAAACGGGGTCAGAATCCAGTCGGCGATGAGGGGCAGATCGTGCCCCTGCCACTCCCGTCGCCAGCTGCCCGGCGGGATGTAATAACACACGCGGACGCCATGCGACCTCGCCCAGCGACAGAACGGGATGTTGAACGCGCCGAAATCGATGGGGATGAGCCAGTCGGGACGCTGCTCGAGCAACACCCGCCTGAGCCGCTGGAACGCACGGAATACAACAGGCAGCACGCGCAGCGATTCCACGACGCCAATCGCGCCCCAGTGGCGGCTGTCGATGAGCAGCCGCACGCCTGCCTGCTGCATGCGCGCGCCGCCGACGCCGTACACCTCCAGCGCGGGGAACTTCACCAGCAGATGACGCGCCAGATCCGCCCCGTACAGATCGCCCGATGCCTCGCCCGCAAGAATCCACACCCGCATCGATAGGCACCTCCACAGCATGCCCCCTCACCCGTACCCTCTCCCCCTGAAGGGGGAGAGGGGCTGAACATCCTGTACTCTCTCCCCCATCAAGGGCAGAGGGGCTGAACCGCCTGCCCGCTGCTGAGCGTGAAACTATTTGCGTGAGGGGCGATCCAGCGCCCGCCCGTTGCGACCCTGCCGGATCTCCTCCATGAACTGGAGCAGATGTTCCAGTTCAGGATACATGGGCAGCTCGGCGCGGATGCGCTCCATCGCCTGCGTGAGGTTCAAATCGGCGTAGAACAGCAGGCGGCAGGCGGTTTTGAGGGCGGCGCGCACCTCCTCGGGGATGCCCGCCCGCCGCAGACCCACCAGATTGACGCCGTACACGCGCGCGGGGCTGCCCTCCACCAGCATGTAGGGCGGCACATCCCGCGTGATGCGCGACATGCCGCCCACCATCGCCAGCCGCCCGATGCGCGTGTGCTGATGGATGCCCGTCATCCCGCCGATGTTCGCCCCATCGCCAATCACGCAGTGCCCGCTGATGCCAACCGAGTTCGCTATCACCACGCCGTTGCCCACGCGGCTGTTGTGCCCGATATGCACATACGCCATCAGGAAGTTATCGTCGCCGATGATGGTCGCCTCGCCCTCGCCACTGGCACGATGAATCGTCACATACTCGCGGATCAGGTTGTTGTCGCCGATGCGCAGGAAGGTTCGCTCATGCTTGTACTTGCGATCCTGCGGGGGCGCGCCCAGCACTGACCCGTAGTAGATGTGATTGTTTTTGCCGATGAAGGTGTTCTCCTCGATAATCACATGCGCCTCGATAATCGTGCCGCTATCGATCTGCACCTTCGGACCGATAATGGCGTAGGCGCCGACCTGCACATCGTCGGCAAGCTCGGCGCTCGGATGCACCATCGCTGTCGGATGAATTGCTGCCATCGTTGTGTCCTCAAGTTTGTGGTGCGGCGCGATTGGGCGCAAGTGAATCGGTGGTGAATCGGTCGGGGTCTAACAGCGCGAAGGTGATCTCGGCTTCGGCAACGGTTTCCTCGCCCACGCGGGCGACGGCACGCACGCGCCCCACATCGCGCCGCATCCACAGCATCTCCACCTCAATCAGGAGCGTGTCGCCGGGCACCACAGGGCGTCGGAAGCGCACATTGTCCAGCCCACCCAAAAGCGCCGCCTTCTCCTGATTGCCCGGCATCGTCATCACCATCACCGCGCCCACCTGCGCCATCGATTCGACGATTAAGACGCCTGGCATAATCGCCCGCGCGGGGAAGTGCCCCTGAAAGAAGCTCTCGTTGACCGTTACATTTTTCAAGCCGACCACACGCTTGCCTGGCTCCAGCTCCAGAATCCGATCCACCAGCAGGAACGGATACCGGTGCGGGATCAGGCGGCGGATCTGTTCCACATCCAGCGTCCATTCAGCCATCGCGCTCCTCCGTCCGTGTCTGCCATTGCGGTCGCCGCTGCGCGATTGCCTGCGCCAGGCGCACATCGAGCGCGTGCCCGGGCTTGATGGCGATTAGCGTGAACGCGCTCAGACGCGCCCCGCATAGCATCAGGTCGCCCAGCACATCCAGCACCTTATGGCGCAGCGGCTCGTCCGCGAAGCGTGCCGTATTATAATACCTGTCAGGCGCGATGATTAAGGCGTTCTCCAGCGAGCCGCCGCGCGCCAGCCCCTGCCGCTCGAGCTGCTCCAGCTCGTGCAAAAAGCCGAAGGTACGCGCGGGCGCAATCTGCTCGCGGAACTGGCGCAGATCGAACCCACCTGCCTGAACCCCTATCGGTGGCGGGAACTGGATGTAGCCGAACGCATGCAGGTCGCCTGGCACCACACCCACTGCCCGATCGTCCTCTTGAACCCACACAGGTTCGCTCACCTGCGCGGCTGGTTCCTCGCCCACAACGCAGACGCCCGCCTGCTCCATCATCTCCAGAAAGGGCAACGCGCTGCCGTCCAGAATGGGCACTTCACTGCCCGCCAGCACCTCCAGCAGGCAATCGGTGATGCCGAGCGCCCACAGCGCCGCGAGCAGATGCTCGACCGTGCCCAGCGTGCAGTCGCCCTCGCCCAGCACGACAGCGCGGTTCGTGTCGCGCACATAGTCCCAGCGAGCGGGGAACTGGCTCGCGCCCCTACGGATGAGCAGTCCGCCTTCGAACGGGTGCAGGCGCAGATGGGCGTGCTGACCCGTGTGCAGTCCGACGCCTGCGATGTCCACAGGCTTCGCGAGCGTGCGCCGTTCAGCGCGGCGGCTGTCCACCTGATCCTTCCTCCTCTTCGGTGTAGTAGACGGTTCCACTACCCCCCTCGGGCGCCCGCACCCATTCCTCACCCTCTTTCACCGACACAATCAGGCGCGGTACCACGAACCTGCCATCGGGGTCCTCCAGCGTGACATTGCCAATCAGGGTCAGGATTTCGTTCTTCTGGTCGTACTCGGCGCGGTCGGCAGTCAACAGGCGTTGCTTGCCGTTCTTGAGCCGCTGGATTGCCCTGATGCCGCCCGTGATGTGCGCCACCTTCTTGCGGTAGAAATACTCGATCTGTCCGCATACGGCTTCGACAGGGTAGCGCTTCGCCTCTTTCAACTTGTCTTCTTCCTCGCCTTCGGCGGGTTGCTGGTTCGGCTGCTCACGCGGTTTGATCAGCAGGCGCACATTCTGGCTGAGCATCGCCCGCTTCTGGTTGTCGGCGTACCAGAGTTCGAGCTTGTTCGCGGCGAGGTCGATGCGCGGGTCTTTCAGCCACAGGTTGCCTGTGGCAATCACATATTTGCGCTTGTTGTCCACTTCGGCGGCGGGCGCATAGGCGGTCGTGTCGCCATCGCGAAAGTTCAGCTCGTTGCCCTTCTGCAATCCGCTGGCGTCCCAGTACCATGAGCCGAACTTAACTTCCACCTCGCGGCGGTTGGGCGGCTCGCCCGTCTGGAGCCGTATCGTGCCACGCTCGATCAGCAGCGAGCGCTCGCGGAAACTGTAGGCGAGCCGTTCCGCGCGTGCCGAGCCGTCGCGCCAGCGCAGCTGGAACGGCTGCTCGATGGTGAGCCGCATCGTGCGCAGGTCGCAATCGACCATCGGCGCCTCGATGGTCAGGGGCGACGCGCTGACCAGAATGGGGTTCTGCAGCAGCGTGATGGTGGGCGTGCCAGGAATGTGCAGGCGGCGCATCGGCTGATTGTAGAGTATCTCGCGAGCGGTGGCATATCCCAGCGGCTTGCCCGCCTCGTCGTAGAAAGTGCCCCTCTGAAGGTTGATGGCTCGCCAGTGGATGCGGCTCTTTTCGATTTCGATGCGTTCCACCTGCAGCGTTGCCAGCACGCGCCTGTCCTCACGCAGGGTGATCAGCGCTTCATCCAGACGCAGCTCGATGTTCTGCAGTCCCGACTGCGCCATCTGCTGTGCCAGTCGCGCGAACGGGTCCTGACGGCGCAGCAGTTCGATGCCCCACAGCAGGGCAACGGCGACGCTCAGCGCAAGCAGCAGGCGAACAAAAACCATCCAGGGAGGCACGCGCTGTGTGAGCGGTGCCCCCAGCCGCGCCATTTCGGGCGATGGCAGCCCCTCAGGGACAATCCTCATCAATCGGTGGTGGCGGCACGACCGAGCTGTTCGGGTAAATCTCGACCGTGCCGAAATCGATCAAGCCAGGCGAGCTGAACACTGTGCCGACGACGCCCGCCCGCTCCGATGCGATCAGACAGCCGCCGCTGGTGTTCGGATCCGCGGGCAACTGAATGATGCGCACCCTGCCCGATGGATCGGTATGTTTGATAATGGCGGTGTAGTTGGCTGGCTTCTGAATCCAGATGCCTCGAAAGCGCACATTGGAGGGCACATTGCGCAGGATGAAGTCGCCCTCGCGCGCGTTCGGGTTGAACACTCTGGCGATATTGAGCGCGATCTCATCCGAGTCAGGCTGCCCTGCCACGACGCGCCGAAAACCCAGATCGCCCTGATCGGTCAGAAACAGCACGGTGGCGTCACCAATCGGCGCTTTCGTGACGGAGTCGATCACGCGCAGGTAGGCGACGCGCTCCTGAACAACGACGCCGCCGCCACCGCCTGCGCCACCGCCGCCGCAACCGCTCAGCAGCGGCACCACCAGAATCGCTGCAATCCGTAGCCACCAGCTCGCTCGTCTCATTCGCTCTCTTGCCTCCATATCGTTCGACGATTCAGCCTGCCGTTTGATTTTCCTGCCAGCGATTATACCTTCCCGTCGGGTACACTCCCGATGTGGGGCGACTGGAGTTCGATGCAGAAACCCTGCGCCAGATGGGTTATCGGGTGATTGATCTGCTGGTCGACTACTGGCAGAGCCTGTCGCAGCAGCCGCTGGGTCGGCGCCCGCCGCGCGAGGAGCTGGAGCCGTTATTGAGCGAGCCAATCCCGACCGCGCCCCAGCCGTTTGAAACGGTCCTGCAGGAGTTCCAGCAGAAGGTGCTGCCGAATGTGATCCATGTGGATCACCCGCGCTATTTTGCCTTCGTGCCTGCGCCGAACAACCCGGTGGGCGCGCTGGCGGACGCGCTGGCAGCGGGCACGAACATCTTTGCAGGCACATGGATGGTGGGCGCGGGCGCGACGCAGGTGGAGCGCGTGGTGGTCGACTGGCTCCGTCAGCTGCTCGGCATGCCCGAAACGGCGGGCGGGCTGTTCGTGAGCGGCGGCTCGGTCGCCAATCTGGTTGCGCTCGCCGCCGCGCGGCGCCATCAGCTGGGCGACGATTTCACGCGCGGCACGGTCTACTTCTCCGATCAAACCCACTCCTGCGTGGAGCGGGCGCTGCGCATTCTGGGCTTCCGCAGGGAGCAGATGCGCGTTCTGCCCGCCGATGACAACTTTCGCCTGCCGCTCGATGCGCTGCAGGCGCAGATAGAAGCCGACCGCTCAGCGGGCTGGCAGCCGTTCTGCATCGTGGCGAACGCGGGCACGACCAATACGGGCGCCGTTGATCCCCTGCCCGAGCTGATCCAGCTCTGTCGGCAGGAGCGGCTCTGGCTCCATGTGGACGGCGCGTACGGCGCGGCGATGGTGCTGACCGACGAGGGCAGACGCCTGCTGAAGGGCATCGGCGAGGTCGACTCGCTGGCAATCGACCCGCACAAGGGCTTCTATCAGCCGATGGCAGCCGGCTGTGTGCTGACCCGCGAGTTCGAGCATCTGCGCGACGCCTTCCGAATCCTGCCGCCCTACCTGCAGGATAAGGAGCGAGGACTGCCCGGCATCGACCTGTGCGACTATGGGGTGGAACTCTCGCGCGGGTTCCGTGCGCTCAAGCTCTGGATGTCGCTCAAGGTGTTCGGACTGGACGCCTTTCGGCAGACGATGGAGCATAATCTGGCGTTGGCTCGCCTTGCCGAATCGCTCCTGCGCGAGCGGGCGGCTTGGCAGATTGTCTCGCCGGCAACGCTGGGCATCGTGGCGTTCCGCTATGCGCCGCCCGACCTGCCCGACGAATCTGCCGACGCGCTCAATCGTGCCCTGGTGGACGCGATGATGAGCGACGGCTTCGCGATGGTCAGCTCCACCCTTTTGCACGGGCGCGTGACCCTGCGCATGTGTACGCTGAACCCGCGCGCCACCGAAACGGATGTGCAGGAGACCATCGCCCGCTTAGACTGTTTCGCCCGCCAGCTCCACGCGCAACGGTGAGGTATTCTTCTGACGATGCAGGAGGCAGAACGATGGACTTGAACAGCGCACTGGTTCATCTGGCGATTAACCATTTTCCTGTGATGGGCGCGATTGGCGCGGCGCTGATTATGCTGGGAGGGCTGATCCGCCGCAGCGCCGACGTGCAGAAGGTGGCGCTCGCAACGATGCTGATAGTCGGCTTGATGGCGTATCCGACCTATCTTTCGGGGCATCAGGCAGAGGAGCGCGTCGAGCGTATGGCTGGCGTGGACAAAGCCGCACTGGAAGCCCACGAGGAGCTGGGCACGGCGGGACTCTATGTGGGGCTTGCACTGGGGCTGATCGGGCTGGCGGGGCTGGTCATCAGCCGTGGGAAGTCGGTGCCTGTGGCGATGAGCATCGTCGCGCTGGCGGCAAGCCTGCTCGCATCAGGCTATATGGGCTATGTCGCGCACTCTGGCGGGCTGATCCGCCATCCCGAAATCAGCGGCGCACCACCCGCTCTTGGTGAAACGCACGAGTCGGAAGAAGGCGAGCATGAATGAGGGAGTGAAAGCGTGAGACCTGCAACCCGTCTGGTTGCGCTGACATGGCTGGCAATCGGTGTCAGCACGCTCTATCTGGCGTGGCGGGGTACGCCGATGCCCGTCAGCCTCAAGTTCTTCGCCGTCTTGCAGGTGGCAGGCGCAATTCTGACCTCCCTGCGCCATCCAGCGGGCTGGCTCATCCTGATTACCATGTCGGTCTTCACGATGGTGTCGGGGCTGTTCGCGCTCATCAGCGTGCCGTTTTTGCCGCCCGAATCGCTGAAGGACGCGCCGCGCATCGGTGGGCTGGACCCGCGCTGGCTGGCGAGCGCGACCGCGCTCTTCGCCGTTCTCTTCGGGCGAGCGAGCTGGCTCTGGCTGCGCAGGGACACGCCCAGCAACTGGCGAGCGGTATAATTGAGCAGGTGATGCCAGTATGGCAAGCGCGGTTCGTCAGCGTATGAGCGTTGCGGAATTTGAACGCCACTATCTGGGCAAACGCGCCGAGCTGTGGCGCGGGGAGGTGCGCGAATATATGCCAGCAAGCCCCAAACATGGAAAAGTTGCGCTGAATATTGGCGCCGAGATACACGCTTTCGCTCGCCAGCACCAGCTGGGCGTGGCTTTCGCCGCCGAGACGGGTTTTATTCTGCGCACGCCTGCGGGGGAGAGCGTGCTGGCGCCCGATGTGGCGTTCATCCGCAAAGAGCGCCTGCCCGAAGGCGAGTTCCCGGCGGGCTTCTGCCCGATCGTGCCCGATCTGGTGGTGGAGGTGGTCTCGCCCAGCGATTCGTACGCCGATGTGCGGGAGAAGGTGAGCGAGTGGCTGGCGGGCGGCGTGCCGCTGGTGTGGGTGGTAGACCCCCAGCGACGCGTGGTGGAGGTCTGGCGAGCAGGCGAGCCTGTGCAGACGCTGAGCGAGGGCGACACGCTTTCGGGTGATCCCATCCTGCCGAACTTCCAGATCAAAGTCAGCGCGCTGCTGGAGTAGCCTGTCGCGGTATCATCACGGGGGTGATTACAGATGGCAAGCGCGGTTCGTCAGCGGATGAGCGTAGCGGAGTTTGAACGCCACTATCTGGGTAAACGCGCCGAACTGTGGCGCGGGGAGGTGCGCGAATATATGCCAGCGGGTCCAAAGCACGGAAAGGTCGCCGCCCGACTGACGGTTCGAATCGGGGCATATCTGCTGAACACGCGCGAAGGGGAGCTATTTGCCGCCGAGACGGGTTTTATTCTGCGCACGCCTGCGGGGGAGAGCGTGCTGGCGCCCGATGTGGCGTTCATCCGCAAAGAGCGCCTGCCCGAAGGCGAGTTCCCGGCGGGCTTCTGCCCGATCGTGCCCGATCTGGTGGTGGAGGTGGTCTCGCCCAGCGATTCGTACGCCGATGTGCGGGAGAAGGTGAGCGAGTGGCTGGCGGGCGGCGTGCCGCTGGTGTGGGTGGTAGACCCCCAGCGACGCGTGGTGGAGGTGTGGCAGGCAGAAGGGCAGGTGCGAACTCTCTCCGAGAACGACACGCTCACGGGTAAACCCGTGTTAAGGGGCTTTCAGGTGCAGGTCGCGGAGCTGTTCGAGTAGCCTTATGCTTCCTCCAGCGATGCGCTCTGCAGGGGCAGGGTGAGCATACCTGTGCCGCCCGGAAACATCACCGTGATGAACTCCCCGGTCGTGCGCACAACGATTCCGAACCCGTGCTGGGGATGGCGCACGCGCTGCCCTGGCAGAAAATGCGACGCTGCCGACGGGCTGCGCCGCTTCGACGGATGGGCAGGTTGAACATCGGGCTGGCGCGGCTGGTACGCGCCCAGCATCAGCTGATGGAGCGTCGGAGTCTCCAGCCCTTTGAGCGCCCGCAAAAAGGACGACGGCTCGCTCCACCGACGGCTGCCGTAATAGCGACGCGACTGCGCAAAGGTCAGGTGCAGCTCGTCCATCGCGCGCGTCATACCCACATAGCAGAGCCGACGCTCCTCCTCTATATCGGCGGGCGTCTCGCACAGCGCGTGCGGCAACAGCCCGTTCTCCAGACCGACCAGAAAGACCACCGGGAACTCCAGCCCTTTGGCGGTGTGCAGCGTCATCAACAGCACCTGATTGCCCCGCTCGCCGAGCGTGTCGGCGTCGGTCGCCAGCGCCACATGCTGCAGGTATGCCATCGGGGAGGCGTCGCCACTGGTCGCCAGCATCTCGTCCTCGAACCGCTGCACCTCGTTCAGCAGCTCGCGCACATTGGCGGCGCGATCCACCGATTCGGCGTCCCTGCGCTCCTCCAGCCATGTCAGGTAGCCCGTGCGCTCGATAATCTGCTTCATCAACGCGCTCAGCGGCTCGCGCTCGGCAACCGCTCGCAGCGATTCAATCAGGGTGACGAAGCTCTGGATGGCTTTCACTGCCTGCGCCGGCATCAGCTGGAGCAGGTCGGGGTCCTGCATCGCGCGGTAGGGGCTGACGAGCCGCCCGGCGGCATGCAGCTGAATCGCGAGCAGGGTCTGCTGCCCGATTTTGCGCGGCGGCGTGTTGATGATGCGTCGCAGGCTCACCGTATCGTCGGGATTGACCACCAGGCGCAGGTAAGCCAGCAGGTCTTTGACCTCTTTGCGGTCGTAAAAGCGCAACGCGCCCACGATGCGGTGCGGGATGCGCTCGCGCAGGAACCGCTCCTCGAACACGCGCGACTGGGCGTTCGTGCGATAGAGGATGGCGAAGTCGCCGTAGCGGCGCTGACCCTGATAGACCCGCCGCTGGATATATTCGGCAATCAGCCGCGCCTCCTCCTCTTCGTCGCTGACAGGGGTGAGCGTGACGGGGATGCCGTCCGTACGCTCTGTCCACAGGCGCTTGGGCGCACGAACCCTGTTCTGGCTCACGATTCGCACCGCCGCGTCCAGAATCGGCTGGGTGGAGCGATAGTTGCGCTCCAGCTTGACCACCTTCGCGTCGGGAAAGTCCTGCTCAAAGCGCAGAATCAGCTCCGGCTCCGCGCCCCGAAAGCGATAGATCGACTGGTCATCATCGCCCACTACGCAGAGGTTGCGATGCTCGCTTGCCAGCATGCGCACCAGCACATATTGCGCGTAGTTCACATCCTGATATTCGTCCACCAGAATATAGCGGAACTGCTGCTGATACCGTTCCAGCACGCGCGGCTGCTCGCTGAACAGGCGAATAACCATCAGCAGCAGGTCGTCGAAATCGAGCGCGTTCGCCGCCTGCAAGGCTTGCTGATAGCGCGGGTAGACGCTGGCGACGATGCGCTCGAAATAGTCCACCGCGCGCGCAACATACTGTTCGGGCGATAGCAGTCGCTCTTTGGCGCGGCTGATAGCGTTGCGAATCGAGCGCGGGTTGAACTGTTTCTCGTCTAAATCCAGCTCGCTCAGCACCTGACGGATGAGGTCGAGCTGGTCGTTCTCGTCGTACACAAGGAAGTTGGGCGGGATGTCGATGGCGCGTCCGCTCTCGCGCAGGATTCGGGCGCAGATGGCATGGAAGGTGCCTATCCACAGCCCGCGAATGTCCATATCCAGCAGCCGTTGCAGGCGTTCCTTCATCTCGTCGGCTGCTTTGTTGGTGAAGGTCACCGCCAGAATCTGGCTGGGCGCGACGCCGTGCGTGTAGATGAGATTGGCGATGCGATAGGTGATGACGCGCGTTTTGCCGCTGCCCGCGCCCGCAAACACCAGCAGCGGGCCGTCCCTGTGCAGCACCGCCTCCAGCTGCTCCGGGTTCAGCGCCCCCAGATCCATCAGGGTACAGTGTACCCGAAAAAATAACCCCCTGCTTCCCTCTCTGGGACGAGGGCTACCTGAACCCCTTCCCCTTCACGGGGTAGGGCGTCGTTCCCAAGCGGGCTGCCCGCGCGAAAAGGGTATTCTGTCTGGCGATGCTGGCACAGTACAGCACGCCCGTCGTCAACCATGCCCCTGAAGAGCCGCACGAGGAACTGGAGCCTTGAAGGAGCCAGCCGTTGCCGACAGCACCTGAGGCGGGTATACCCCTGTCGGGGAACGCGATGGTCAAGTGGGTCAAAGTGAAATATCGAGGTGGCGTTCTGGAGCCGCTGGAGCCGCTGGGGCTGGAAGAAGGCGCCGAGCTGACCGTGATGATTCCTGCTCTGGGGGAAGCGTCGGGAACCGATGAAAGCATTACGGCGACCGCAGGCGCGTGGGCAGACCTGACAGGTGGCTATCAGCATCCTCTCGCTGGCGGAGCTTTACGAAGGTGTGTTCCGCGCTCGCGAGCCGCGGGCAGCTGAAGACGAATCTTAGCCCCCAGAATCGCCCCAAAAGGGGCAAATGGGGACAAAAGTCCTGTTCGGTTCCGCGCAAAAGTGGTGTATAATAGGCGATGGGGGAGCGACGCCTCCCCATTGAAACACTCTTTGGAAGGGGGTCAAGACGATGCGTACAGTGCGATGGAACCGAGGGCGCGTCGCGCTGAATGCGCGACTGAGTGGGGTGCTGGTGATAGGGCTGATGACGCTAACGGCGTTGATGGCACAACCGGTGTACTGGGAAGGAAACGGGCATTATTACGAGTTTGTTCTCAGCAGCTCAATCTCATGGCAAAATGCTCGTAGTCAGGCGGAACAGCGGACTTACCAGTGTCGTCGTGGGTATCTGGCAACGATTACCTCTCAAGCAGAGCAAGACTTTGTTTGGAATCTGCTCCGTACGAATTACACCTGTGGTGGCGTATCATCACAGTTCTATCTCGGTGGATATGAGAATCCTGCGGGGAGCGGGAACTGGCACTGGGTCACTGGGGAACCGATGGACTTCACTTACTGGGAGCAAGGCGAGCCGAATAATCGGGGTTATGAAACGGTGATTGCGCTTGGGTTGTTTTGCTCCGGGCGCTGGAATAATGTTCCGCCCGATGGGTCATGGGGAGCGCGCGGCTATATCGTTGAGTATAGTGAAGCCGGCACAAGCGGCGATGTAGACCAGAACGGCTGCGTGGACGATGCTGACTTGCTGGCAGTGCTGTTTGCGTTTGGACAAACAGGCAGTGGACTCCCTGAAGATGTCAACTGTGATGGCACAGTGGACGACGCCGACCTGTTGACTGTGCTGTTCAACTTCGGCAGCGGGTGTTAGCCCTCACCCCCCTCATCCGTACCCTCTCCCCCAGAGGGGGAGAGCGGGGTTTCGTTTCTCCCTCTCCCCTCTGGGGAGAGGGCTGGAGTGAGGGGTTTTCTACCAGCATGAGGCTCGTAGCCCCCTCACCCGTACCCTCTCCCCCAGAGGGGGAGAGGGACCTGGAAAAAACCCCTCGCCCGCAGCGGGGGGGGGTAAGGAGGTGAGGGTTTCCAGGCGCTATTCGGGTGCGCGGAACATCACCAGCGATTCGACCGTGCGATCCTCCACCTGGCGCAGCACGCGCAGGCGCACGGTCTGACCGCCTTTGATGCCCTGAACCGCCTGCTCGAAGTCGCGCGGCGAGTTGACGGGCTTATCGTTGACGGCGATAATCAGGTCGCCCGCCTGCAAGCCCGCTTCGGCAGCCGGGCTATCGCGGTCGACCTCCGTCACGAACGCGCCCTGCTGACGATTGAGCGCGCGGCGCACATCGTCGGGCACGCTGCCCACGCGGATACCCAGCTTCTCAATCGGGCTGGGCGGTGTCAGCTCCGCTTTGCCGCGCACAGGCGGCGTCTTCACATCCTCCGGATGCTGACCCAGTGTGGCGGACACCGTGAGCGTTTTGCCCTCCCGCACAATCTTGAAGCGCGCTTCCGCGCCCGGACCCTTCTCGGCAATCATATCGCGCAGGGCGACCTGATCCTCGATGGGCTTACCATCCATCTCGATAATCACATCGCCTGCGCGGATGCCCGCCTTGTCGGCAGGCGAGCCGATTTCGACCTGCACCACCAGCGCGCCGCGCTCCACCTTCAGCTCCTGCTTCATCTCCGGGCTGAGGTCATCCAGCCCCACACCGAGATAGCCGCGCACATAGGAGCCTTTCTCGATGAGCTGGCGCACGACCGACTTCGCGCGATTGATGGGGATGGCGAAGCCAACGCCCACATTGCCGCCCGTCAGCCCGCTGACAATCGCCGTGTTGATGCCAATCACCTCTCCCCGCGCGTTCACCAGCGGACCGCCAGAGTTGCCGCCGTTGATCGCGGCATCGGTCTGAATCAGGTCCGGGTAGAAGCGGGGCATATCAGCGCCGCCAATCACCTCACGGCGACCAACCGCGCTCACGATGCCCATCGTAACGGTCTTCTCCAGCCCAAATGGGCTGCCAAACGCGAACACAATCTGACCCGGCTTCACCGTTGACGAATCGCCCAGCACGGCGGCGGGCAGGTTGCGGCGGTTCACCTTCACCAGCGCGATATCCATATTCGGCGCACGCAGCACCGTGCCGTTCGCCTTGCTGCCGTCCGCGAAGGTGACCTCCACCTCGTCCGCACCGCTGACCACATGGTCGTTCGTCAGGATGTAGCCGTCACTGCGGATAATCACGCCTGAACCCTCGCCCTGAATCACGCGCGGGGGCGCAAACTGAGGCAGGTTGGGCAGCTCGTCATCGGGAATACCAAATCGGCGGAAGAAGTTGCGCAGGTCATCGTCGTCCTGAATGCGTGTCTGCGGCAGGCGCTTTTTGACCCGAATGTGAACGACCGTCGGCTGAACGGTCTCCACCAGTCGCGCGAACGCCGATTCGAGGCTCACCAGCGTGGTGCGCTCCTGCGGCGTGAACAGGACCGTTGCCAGTCGCTCCTGCGCAATCGCGCCCAGCGGCGAGCGCAGCGCCAGCACCGCGCCCACGCCCAAAACAGCCACGATACCCACGATTAACCACCAGCGTCTCATCATATTTCACCTCCCTGCAACAGATTATTTGACCTGCAGCCCAAAAGCGGGCTGAAACGAGTCCACAGGCTGCCATCCTGCCCCTGTGGGCATTACAGCCGGTTGAGACGGATACAGCGTGGAAGGGTTCGGGGCAATCCATATCTCTATTGGGGCAGGGTTCTGCAGAGGCTCATAACGGGTATTAATCAAAGAGCTGTTTGGAGAGCGCTGGAGTAAGGGGAGCGGGACAGCTCGGCTGGAATAAGTGCTGGTAAGGGTCGGGTTCAGGGCATCGCTTTGCATGGGGCGGATGGGATTCTCTTCGTCATAGGCGGAAAACCAGAACAGCAACGCGACGGTGGCGGCGGCACCCCATGCATAGCGCCACCACCGCGTGCGCCAGATCAACCGCCGACGCCCCTGCTCAACCACGCGCTGCCGATGCAAGCGCTGTAAAACCGCTTCGGGTCCTCTCAGAGGAACCACGGTGGGCAAATGGCGCATCAGGTGCTTCATGCGCCGAAGGGTCTCGTACTCCGCCGAGCATTCCAGACAACACTCCAGATGAGCGCGAACCCGCTGCTGCTCCCAGCCCGTCAACTCCATGTCGATATACGCCGAAAGGTGAGACTGCACATAGCGACAGTTCATTTCAAATCACCTCGCTCGAAAAGTTCAGGGTACTTCTTCATCAGGTAATCGCGCAGCTGTTTGCGCCCGCGATGGATTCGCGAACGCACCGTGCCGATGGAGGTGCCCATAATCTCGGCAATCTCCTCATAGGAGTGCCCGTAGCTGTCCGCGAGCACGACCGCCGTGCGGAACTCCGGGGGCAACTGCTGGAGACCCTCCTCGATGGCGTCCACATACTCCCGATCGAGCGCGATCTCCAGCGGGCTAAGACCCGGATCGGGCAGCTCCAGCGGCGTGCCCTCCTCACCCTCATCGGTCAGCAACGGCTCATCCAGCGAAACGGTCTTCAGCCGACCACGCCGACGATACTCGTCAATATAGAGATTGGTCATGATTCGGCTGAACCAGTTCATGAAGGGCATACTGCGGTCGTAGCGGTCAAAAAAGCGGTAGGCGCGCAGAAAGGCATCCTGCACCAGGTCCTCCGCATCGGCGGTGTTCCCTGTGAGGCGGTAGGCAAGGTTGTAGGCTTGACGATAGTGACGGCGCACCAGCTCATCAAATTCGCGCTGAATCTCGTCTTCCATGCATTTCGCTGCCGCCGTATAAGTCACCATTCCCGCCTCCATCAAGAGGGTTATACGAGGGCGGATAGCGAGAAGTTCCCCGTCAGCGGCTCCGCTTCCCTCCTCACCTTATTAGACGCACCGATAGTATACCCTGTTCCACCCGTCTGGCACGGTGGCGGGGCAGGTGAGGAGGGTTCCCCTCACCAGCGGCGTGCCCCACCACAGCGACTGACCTCGTAGCGATAGACCTCCGCCAGACCCCGATAGGGATTGTTCTCCCACGCCCGCTTGAGCTTCGAAATGGCAAACTTGAGCGTCTTCGCCACCGCCTGCTTGGAGATTTTGAGCTGCTTGCCAATCTCCTGCAGAGTCCAGCCGCTCAGATAGCGCTCGCATACATAGCGCTGACGCGGCGTCAGATCCGCCCGATCGAGCACCGCCTCGATCTCGACCCGCTCGAAATATTCCACCGCCACATCCGGCACCGCCACATGCTCGCCCAGCTCGGTCTGCCGACGACGATGACGGCGCAACTTGCGCTCGAACGAATCCTCGCGCGTGAACGGGTACTCCCCGTTACGCTCCGACGCAATCACAAACTCCGGCTCCATCGGCTCCTTCAGTGCCATAGCGAATCCCTCCGTTTGTTAAAGGACATCTGGTAGATATTTGTATACCATTCCGCCTGCAGGATTCCTGCTTTGTCGGCGCGAATCGATCCCATGTGGACGCGAAAAAGAGCCTGCAGGAGACCTACGCGCCGAACAGCACCTGCTACGGCTGTGGACCTGCCAACCCGAAGGGACTGCGCATCCGCAGCTTTGTGGAGGGCGAGCAACTGATCGCCGAGTGGCAGCCTGAAGCCTATCACGAGGCGTTTCCTGGCGCACTGAACGGCGGCGTTATCGGCACCCTGCTCGATTGCCACTGCAACTGGGCAGCCGCCTATCACCTGATGCAGACGCAGGGACTGGCTCATCCGCCCGCAACCGTTACGGCGGAGTACCACATCCGCCTGTTGCGTCCCACGCCGACCGATGAGCCGGTGCGCCTGATCGCGCGCGTGGTGGAGACGAAGGGCAACCGTGTGGTGGTGGAAGGCGAGCTGTGGGCAAAGGGACAGCTCTGCGCCACCTGCCGCGGGCTGTTCGTGGCAGTGCCGCCCGACCACCCCGCTTACCACCGCTGGGATTGATCGCCACTTTCGGGGGAGCAGAAGCGTATAATCTATAAGGAGGCTCGGTATGACTATCCATCGCTTCATGTACTGGCTGTTCGTGGCAGTCGGGATGGTGCTGTTCGCCACAGTGGGCTTCTTGCTGACGGACCCCTTTTTGCGGATGGTGAGCGCGCGGTGGGGTAGCGATGTGGCAATCTCGCCGCTCTGGACACGAATTGGGTTCACAACGGCGGGGCTGTTGTTGGGCATTCTGGTGGGCAATCACGGCTTCCAACTGCTGTCGCGTGTGGCGCAACATCTGGAGGAGGCGGAACCCGATGAGAAGCTGGCAATCGGGCTGGGATTGATCTCGGCAGCGATTATCACCTTCGCGCTCTATCCCCTGCTGTTCGCGATTGGCGGCGCACGGCTGGGCTGGGCGCTCACCCTGCTCGCCTTCACCGTGCTGGTCTACCTCAGCGTGGTTAGCTTCCTGAGCATGAAAGAGTACCTGCCGCTCACCGCGCAGATGGCGCGCCGCTCGCGCGGCATCAAGGTGCTGGACACCAGCGTGATTATCGACGGGCGAATCCGCGACATCTGGCGCTCAGGCTTCCTGGAAGGACGCCTCTATGTGCCCGGCTTCGTGCTGGACGAACTGCAGCATATCGCCGATTCGGAAGACCCGCTGCGCCGCGCCCGCGGACGACGCGGGCTGGAAGTGCTCAAGCAGCTCCAGCAGGAAGCCGAACTGGAGGTGCGCACGCACGACCGACTCGCGCCGCCTGCCAACGACGATGTGGACGCGCGACTGGTGCGACTGGCAAAAGCGCTGCGAGCCGACATCATCACCAACGATTATAACCTGAACCGCGTGGCGGAACTGCAGGGCGTGCGCGTGCTGAACATCAACGAACTCGCTGAAGCCGTGCGAATCCATGTGCTGCCCGGCGAGGAACTGACCGTCACCCCCATCCGCGAGGGGCAGGAACCAGAGCAGGGCATCGCCTACCTCGAAGACGGCACGATGGTGGTGGTCGAAGGCGGGCGACCCTACATCCAGCAAGCCATCGATGTGGTCGTCACCAGCGTGCTGCAGTCCACGCGCGGCAAAATGATTTTCGCCGAACCCAAACAGTGGAGCGACTCAACAGAAGGTGGCACCGACTATGGTACACGCCCTTATCCTGGCAGCCGGAAGCGGCGCCCGCTACGGTAAGCCCGACAAGCTCTGGCTCCCCCTGCACGGGCGACCGCTCTGGTGGCATGCCGTTCGGCAACTGCTCACCCACCCGCAGGTGTCGGGCGCCACGCTGGTCGTCGCGCCCGGCGATGAACCCCGCTTCCAGTCGGAACTTGCCCAAGCCTCTCCTCTGTTGGGAGAGGTTTCGGCATCCCCGTCTCCCCTCGGGGGAGAAACTCCTACATCCCCCTCTCCCCTCGGGGGAGAGGGTACGGGTGCGGGGCAACCTGCTAAACATGTGCAAATCTGCGGTGTCGGCGGTGCGACTCGCCAGCAAAGCGTGCGCCACGGGCTGAGCTGCGTGCCGCCCGACGCCGCATGGATTGCCGTTCACGACGCCGCGCGCCCGCTGCCCTCGCACGCGCTGCTCGACCGCCTCTTCGCCTGCGCTCGCGATTATGGCGCCGCCATCCCCGTGCTGCCCGTGTACGACACGCTCAAACGCCTCACCGAAAACGGACAGGCGGCGCAAACCCTTCCGCGTGAAGGCGTCTATCGCGTGCAGACACCGCAGGTGTTCCGCACCGACTGGCTGCGCGACGCCCACCAGCGCGCGCTCGAAGCAGGTCTCGACAACGCGCCCGACGACGCCTTCCTGCTGGAGCAGGCAGGCTACCCTGTTCACACCGTACCCGGCGACACGCTCAACCTCAAAATCACCACGCCCGACGACTATCACCGGCTCATCAACCATGTGGAGGGCACGATGCAGATTCGCACCGGAATCGGGTATGATATACATCCCCTCGTGGAGGGGCGCAAACTGGTGCTGGGAGGTCTGGAAATCGAACACGCGCTGGGTCTAAAGGGGCATTCGGACGCCGATGTGGTGCTGCACGCTATCTGCGACGCGCTGCTGGGCGCCGCCGCGCTCGGCGACATCGGGCAACATTTTCCCAACACCGACCCGCGCTGGAAAGACATCAGCAGCCTCGTGCTGCTCCAGCGCGTGCAGCAGATGCTTGCCGAACACGGCTGGCAAATCGCCCATATCGATGCGACCATCCTCGCAGAAGCGCCCCGACTGGCGCCCCACATCCCCGCCATGCGCGCCCGAATCGCGCACGCCCTGAACCTCGCGCCCGAACAGGTCAGCATCAAGGCGACCACCAACGAAGGGCTGGACGCTATCGGCAAACAGCAGGCAATCGCCTGCCACGCCGTCGCCACCATCTACCAACCACGCACACCTGCCGATTGAGGAGGTTCACCATGGCAAAACAGCGACGCAAAGAGGTCGAAATCGGCGATATTACCATTCGAAGCCCGCATGATGAGTTGCCTGCCGACGCAAAGGCGTACATCGAACGCAAACTGCGCAAATTGACCCGATTTTTCCATCGCATCCTGTGGATTGAGGTCACACACGAGTTCCAGCGCGGACAGCACAGCATCTCCATCCACCTCGAAAGCGCCGATGGGCACCGCTTCCACTACGCCGAGCGCGCCGCCGAGCTGCGGGTGGCGGTCGACGCCGCCGTGCAGGGGCTGGAGCACCAGCTGACGCGCTATAAAGAGCGCCTGCAACGCGGCAGCGATCGCCGCACACGCACCGAGCGCGAATCGCTGCCTATCGCCGCCACAGAAGCCAGCGAAGAAGAGGAATCGAACCCCACACTGGTACGCAGGCGAGTGGTGAGCCTCAAGCCGATGCCCGTCGAAGAAGCCTTACTGCAGGCGGAGCTGGAAGAGGAGCCGTTCTATGTGTTCTATGACGGCGATACCGACCGCATCTGCCTGCTGGTGCGACTCCAGCCAGGCAGATACGAGCTGCGCGAGTTCGCCCTGTAAGCCTGCTCAAGATTACTGATTCGGGTCGGGCGCGCTGCTATCAGGTATCGATGACTGCCACAGGCGTTCCAGCTGCTGCTCGAACGCATCAAGGTTGTCGACTATCGCGGCTTGCCGACAGAGAGTATTCAGAACCTCCAGTGAATTGATCCGACGCACCTTGTCCTGGAGCGATTCGGGCAGCACACCGAATCGGGTCTCCAGAACCCCCAGAATAGCGTCTTGCAGTCCCTGCTTCAGTCCCTGCTGCAGTCCCTGCTGCAGCCCCTGCTGCAGCCCCTGTTGCAGTCCCTGCTCCAACCCTTCGCGAATAATGATGCGCTCGAAGTTGCTGATATAGCGCACGCCCTCTTCGCGCAGCCGACGCAGGTAGCCCTGATAGGTCTCTTCCAACAGCTCCGGTAGTCTCATAAACCAGTCCACCAGCCTCAGCAATTGTACTGCTGCGTTAAAATCATACCCTCTTTCAATCAGCAAGCGCGTCAGGCGAATCTTTTCACTCAGGCGTAACTCTGGCGTACCGCGTGTCCGCACAGCTTGCCGATAGGTCAGAATCACCAGCGCGAACGGGTTCGGACTCTGCTCCAGCACCTGCTCGTCCATGTCCAGCAGCTTGACTATTGGGAAGCGGAACCGAAGCTCGCAGCCCGCTAACTCGTGTCGATACTCGCGCGGACGCCAGTTGCGATTCTCGTCGGCTAAAATCGCAACGCTTATCACAGGGCGTCGAAACTGAAGCCAGATTCTTGCATGGTAAGCGTACATCCGCTCGGCAAATTCTGCCTCCGACTGCGACTGCACCTCCACATGGATCAGCACCCACTGCTCGCTGCCATCCTTCAGATAGACCTGCACGAGCTTGTCCACCATCTGGCGCCGTGTGCGGCTGTCAGGCAACAGACGCCGCAGTTCGCTCTCCAAAAAGGTGAACCCTCGTGTCCAATCCACCAGCGCGTGCAGATGGGGAAAGCAAAGTGCCAGACACGGCTCCAGAAAATGTTCCAGAGCCTCTTTCCAGGGACTATCGTACTCGACAACGCGCCGTGCCACGGAGCTACGCCGGAATCACGCTCACCCGACGGCGATGGCGCGGTCCCTCAAAGCGCACATAGCCGTCCACCAGCGCGAACAGCGTGTCGTCCTTGCCACGACCCACATTCGCGCCCGGATGGAAGCGCGTGCCACGCTGACGCACAATAATGTGCCCCGCACGCACAAACTCGCCGCCGTACTCCTTCACGCCCAGAAACTTCGGATTGCTATCCCGACCGTTTCGAGTGCTGCCACCAGCTTTCTTGCTTGCCATATCGCTACCTCCTTCCGATTCGCATTATACCTCATACGCGATCTCCACCACCTGCCCATCGTAAGCCAGCGCCACGCCCGCTGGTAACTGAGCGTTCACCCGCTCATAGTCAAAGGCGTGCGTGAGATGCGTGAACAGCGTGCGCTTCGGCTGCAACGCCGCCACCACCTGCAACGCCTGCTCCAGATTGAAATGGGTCGGGTGCGGGTCGTAGCGTAAAGCATCCAGAATCAGCAGCTCCAGCCCCTGCAACCGCGCGAAGCTTTCGGGCGGAATATAGCTCACATCCGTCACATAGGCGAAGTTGCCCACACGAAACGCCAGGATCGGCATCTCACCATGAAACACGCGCAACGGCTCGATGCGCAACGCGCCAATCGCCAGTATGCCCGTGATTTCGCGGAACTCTATCTGCGGCGTGCTGGTGCCCGGCGGGAACGGAAAGAACACATAGCGAAACACGCGCTGTAAATCGTCCAGCGCCGTCGCCTCTGCATACACGGGGATAGGCTTGCCCGTGCGCAGTGTGAAGCCCCGCACATCGTCCAGCCCCATAATGTGGTCGGCGTGCGTGTGCGTGATCAGCACGGCGTCCAGACGCTCATCGAGGCGCGTGGCAATGAGCTGCAGGCGCAGTTCGGGTGGTGCATCAATCAACACGCAGGTATCACCCGCCTGCAGATGAACGCTGGGGCGCGTGCGCTGATTGCGTGGGTCGCTCGATGTGCAGACCGCGCAGCGGCAGCCCAGCTGCGGCACGCCCATCGATGTGCCACAGCCCAGCACCGTGACGCGCAACTTCACGCTCAGCCCTCCTTCTCCCGATGCAGAATCTCCAGCGCATGGCGCAGCGTGGGCACCAGCCGATTGGCGACCGCCTGCGCCGCCACCGCAATCGCCTGACGCACCGCGTACCGATCCGAGCGCCCATGCCCGATAATGCACACCCCATCCACACCCAGCAACGGCGCACCCCCATACTCGCGATAATCGAGGCGACGCTTGATGCGGTCAAACGCGGGCTTCAGCAGCGCCAGCGGGATGCGGTTGAGCACATTGCGGGTCAGCTCCTCCTTCACAATCTTGAGGATGGTCTCCGCCACACCCTCGCCCGTCTTCAAAAACACATTGCCCACGAAGCCGTCGCACACCACTACATCGGCAACGCCCTCAAAAAAGCTCTTGCCCTCCACATTGCCCACAAACTCATCCTTCAGGTGGGTCTGCAGCAGCTGGTACGCCTCTTTGGTGAGCGTGTTGCCTTTGGTGGCTTCCTCACCGATGTTGAGCAGTCCGACGCGCGGGCTGGGGATTTCCAGCACCTGCGCGGCGTAGATTTGACCCATCAGCGCGAAGTCGAGCAGATGGCGCGGCGTGCAATCGACGGTGGCGCCGCTGTCCAGCAGCACGCAGCGCCCCGCGTAGGTGGGCAGCACAGTGGCAATGGCGGGGCGATCCACATAGGGCAGGCTACCCCACAGCAGTTTGGCGACCACACCCACCGCGCCCGTGTTGCCCATCGATACCAGCGCATCCGCCTCGCCTCGCTTCACCATCTGCGCTGCGACCACCAGCGACGAATCGCGCTTGCGCCGCACCGCCATCACCGGCGAATCGTCCATCGTGATGACCTGCGAGGCGTGCTGCAGATGCAGGTTCGGCGGGCGACGGCGCGGCAGCAACGGCTCGATCTGCGCGGCGTCGCCCACCAGCACAATCTCGAAGCTCACCTGCCGCGCCGACTCCAGCGCACCCAGCACAATCTCCTGAGGGGCGTAATCGCCCCCCATCGCGTCCACCGCAATGCGCATCACTCTTCAGTATCCACGCCCACAATCGCCTGTCGATACTTGCGTCCGCGATAGTAGCCGCATACAGGGCAGGCGCGATGTGGCAGGTGCAACTCCCCACACTGCCGACACCGGCTCAGCCCGGGCACCTCCAGCCTGTAATGCGTGCGGCGTTTCGCCCCGCGCGTATGAGTGTGTCGTCGTTTCGGATTCGCCATCGGTTTACCTCCCGTTCTCGTCGTTGTCCTGTTCGCCGTACCAGGCGCGTGCCAGCGCTTCGAACGCAGGATGCCCCTTTCGGGGCGGGCAACTGCAACTGCCCTCGTTCAGATTCTTGCCACAGCGGGGACATAGCCCCCTGCAATCGGGCTGGCACACAGGCGCTATCGGCAAATGCACAATCACATATTGCCGCAACAGCTCATCGGCATACAGTCCGTTGCCCTCGAACACGGGGAACGAGTCCCGATCTTCGACCTCCGCATAGCCCTGAGGGTTCAGCCCCGCGGGTGTGCCCACCAGCGGGAACTCCTCCTGGATGCGGAACTCGATGGGCTGCCGATAGTAAGTTAAACAGCGTCCGCACTCCAGCCACACCGCCGTGCGAAACTCGCCTCCGATGCGCAGAATGCGTCCACCACTCTCGGCAATCAGCACGCCCTGTACAGGTTCCGCCAGCGGGGGAGCCTCTTCCCGCTCCAACCAGATCTCGATCGGGTACTCGACCCTGCGTCCAGGATGCTGGACCACATCGTTCAAATCCAACCGATACGCTTTCATCGTCGGCTCCCCCTTGATCGGGCAAAAACCCCCGCCACCCTGACGGCGGTCTTTGACCCCACCCTATTGTACCCGCTCCCATAACCCGTTGCAAAACACAGCCCTTCACAAAGCTCAGATAAGCTCCCCAGATGGAATCACACTACCAGCTTCAGGCGAGTTCATGTGAGGATTCCACCGCGCCAAAATTACACGCTTTGGCGTCCGCCCCTGATGCTCTTCATAGATTAGTACATCCGAACGTCCAAAAGTGATTAGCAGCTGCTTAAGCGAGTCACTGATTCCTTTAGGCGAAACGATCATTCCTATCTGTGGTTTCACCACGCGACAATAGCCAATAATCTGCGAAAGATGAGCAAGCGATATAGGTTTGTTTTTACACTCAATCAAGGCTATCGCGATGTCTTGATTGCCACAGGCAAAACCGACCACATCCACCTGCACATCCCATGACAGCCACTCATCTGGCAGCAAATTGCCAATACCTGATCGCCTTATAAGGGCATTAAGCCGCTGTGCAGAACAGATCGCCGTTCGAATCGAATGTCGGGGATAGCGAGCCTGTAAATAAGCGTGAAGCCATTGCTCCACAGCGGGATACATATCCTGCTCTCGCTGATAGCTCAGGGCGCATTCACCTCCTGCTCAACATCCTCAAGATAGTCTATGTCCTTTTGAGACGGTCGCTTAGGACAACCTAATTCTCGGCAAATTTGCCAGTAGGCGTCAAAATGTTTTCCGCAAAGCGCTGCAGGCAAGTAATTCGAATCCCCTTCACGCTGATCATCAGGCTTACGCTTTCTCACCCGTCGCTCGCCCGGACATGAGGCATAACGAGCGTTCGGGAAATTTGTACGATCACACTCTGCCAACTCCTCCAGTACTCTCTGCTTATGCCTGAAATTGAAGCCAATCTTCAAAAATGGAACTGCGAAAATGTTCAGCTGATGCTCACGAAAATCCCTGCCCATGTTTGGATGTCCCCAAGTAATCAACTGAACAGGCACATCCAGATGATCCTGAAGAAGTTGACACAGTTGAACAAGCAATTGCCAGTTTTCTCTGTAGTTGAGAACATCCAAACGGACGCGATTGCGTCCATCAACATACCGATTCGCCTGGCGAATGTTGCCTGCCACATCCGCAAAGCCACGCAAAAACTCGCGCTTCCATTCAGCAGGAGTTTGAACATTCAACAGAAACTCAGGAACCCTGAAAGCCCCAAAGTGCGCGGGGTCACCCAGCATCCAGCGAATATTACGCCACATCATGTTGTTGCGGTGAAAGCGCACTAATAATCTGTGAGTGCCCTGACCACTGTCAATAATATCGATATCAGTTTCCAGGAGGTTACGCAGACGAAACGAAATATCGACCAGCCCCAGCTTAATCTCCGTTGGCTGGTCAAAAACCTCCTGTATGCCTTCAACCTGCATGGTGGAGCCAGGAAACTCAATGATGATGCGGCGCTCATCATTCTGCTCAACGAGCTGCCCTCGCGCCACAATCAGCCCTAAGAGATAGGCAACATCAGCATCACAGTAGTCCATGCCGACTCCCTATGGCTTCTGAAAAATTAGGATGAACTCATGCACCTTGTTGATTCGAAACACTGATGGATAACCCAGCGGACGCAAGTTGTTATACTCATGCCGTCGATCCCAGATTATCAGGTCGTCATAGATAAACCCGATCTCCTGCATCCGCTGCGCAAAATCGGCATGGTACGGATAGAAGCGGTTCTTCTTACGAATATCCATCACCACCACGCAGCAATATGCTCCCGATTTGAGAGCCGTGTACACCTTGCGAAAGATCGCTTGAAGCGCTGCCAGGAACTCCTCATAATCGCGAATTTTGCCCAGATCACGGGCGTCGTCGCCGTAATGACGAACAGGCTTGTAATCCGCTGTACGCTTCTCCAGCAGAATATCCCAGTAGGGCGGAGAAGTCACCACCAGATCGATGCTCTCTGGTGCAACAAACTGCTCCAGATTGTTTGCATCCCCCACATGCACATGGCACTCCACCGACTCGCTCTCTTCGTTCCACTCCTGTTCAAGCGTCAGGGCTTGCAAGCGTGCGGTGGCGATTCGGGCATATTCGGGGTTCAGCTCGATGCCGATTCCGTGCCTGCCCAATCGCCTGGCGGCAATCAGCGTGCTGCCCACCCCCAGAAAAGGGTCTAACACCGTCATCCCCTTTCGGGTGTAACACTCGATCAGTCGCGCGGGCAACGCGACAGGGAACATCGCAGGGTGCTTAAGAGCCGCCTCCTCCACAGTTTTGCGAAGGTCGCTCCAGATGGAGATGGAATAGCGTGTCCATGTGGCGCCATCGAGGTCGTTGGCGCGCTTGACCACATAGGGCACAGCCGCCTCGTCAACCTCTTCCGCATAGAGCAACTCCAGATCGGGCGGCAGCTCCTGCTCCTCCAGCGAATGAATGGGCTGCTTCATACTTATATCTTACCCCAAAGCTACCCCCGCGCGGCTGAATCCTGATTGTGTCGCCAGCGGCGCTGCAGATGATCAATATAACCCCACTCAGGCAATTTCAGCCAGCGAGCAAGCGCGAGGTACAGCCCGGCGCTGGTGCTGCCCACCACCAGAATCGTGAGCAACGAAGCCAGATTCGGTTGCCAGCCCCGCACCAGCGTCCCCATCAGTGCGTGCAGCCCGAATGCCCCTACGCCCATCACCAGCGACGCCACCCCAATCCGCAACACGGGATTGACCAGCGGCTCGCTATCCACCTGCTCGGCGGCAGGCAAACGCCGCCGCAACACGCGCAACATCCACACCATCTGCCATGTGGCGGCTAACGAGGTCGCCAGCGCCAGCCCCACATAGTCCAGCCAGCGCATCAGCACAAAACAGAGCGGAACGAACCCCAGCGTAACGGCGCTGCCTATCAGCACGGGCGTCAGCGAATCGCGCAGCGCGAAAAACGCCCGCGAAATCAGCGCCTGACCCGACCACGCGAACAGCCCGATCGCAAACCCGCGCAGCGCCGTCGCCACCATCGCCGTGTCTTCCGGGCGGAACCGCCCATACTGCAACAGCACGCGCCCGATATCCTCCGCCAGAATCAGCAGCAGCACCGTCGCGGGCGCGGTCAGAAACCAGACCAGCCGCAAACCGCGCTTCAGCACCACCCGCAGCTCATGCCACCGCCGGGTGGCTGCCAGCGCCGTGAGCGCAGGAAAAATCGCCAGCGCAATCCCCTGACCCACAATCCCCAGCGGCGCCTGCATCTGGCGATTCGCGTTATCCAGCGCCGAAATCGCGCCCGCAGGCAACCACGACGCAAACACCCGCAAAATCAGCATATAGATGCCCGGCAGCGAGAGACCGAACATCACGGGCAACATCAACCGAAACACCTGCCGCACCCCCGGATGGCGCCAGTCCAGCAGCGGACGATAGGCGCTGCCCAGCCGCACCATCGCCCACACAGGCATCAGCACACTGCCCACGAACGCACCCAGCAACGCCCCATACGCCAGCCCCGCAATCCCGAACGGCACTGCCAGCACCAGCCCGCCAAAAATAATCCCCAGATTGTATATGTTCGGTCCCAGCGCGGGCACCAGAAAATGGCGACGCGCGTACAGCGTTGCCATCATCAGTCCGCCCATCAGAAAAAAGATTTGCGACGGCAGCACGATGCGCGTCAGAACCGTCGTCCACTCATAACGCATGCGGTCAAAGCCAGGGAACATCAGCGCGACCGCCCACGGCGCGATCAACTCCAGCAGCAGCACCAGCAGCGTGGTCAGCCCCACCATCAGTGTGAACACGCTGGAAAAAACGCGCCATGCCTCCTCCTTCTGATGCTGTTCCCAGTAGCCTGAAAAGATGGGCATCAGCGCAGACGAAAGCGCGCCCCCCGCCACCATAAAAAAGAGCAGATCGGGCAACTGAAACGCGGCGCGATAGGCATCGGTCCACTCGTTCTGCCCGAAGCGGTAGGCAATCACTGTGTCGCGCAGCATGCCCAGCACGCGGCTGAGGGTAATCGCGCTCATCATCAACAGTGAGGCGCGTGCCCAGCTATAGCCGTGGGTCGGCTGGGCGCCCTGTCCCGCCGCGCCCATCTGCCCCGTCTCACTTCCCATCGTTTGTCGGTGAAACCAGTCGCAAGCCGATCACGCCCAGCACAATCAGCGCGATAAAGAGCAGTCGCGCCGCCGTGCGCGGCTCGTTGAACCAGAAGATGCCGATAATCGCGACGCCCGCCGCGCCGATGCCAGTCCACACCGCGTATGCCGTGCCAATCGGTATTTGACGGGTCGCCAGCGCCAGAAACAACAGGCTCAACAGCCCCGCCACAATCACCACCGCCACAGGCAGCGGGCGCGTGAAGCCGTTCGACAGCTTGAGCGCAATCGCCCACACAATCTCCATCACGCCCGCGATCAGCAGATAGACCCATGCCATCGCGCTAACTCTCCTCTCGCAGGTAGCGGGCGCCCAGCTCGATAAAGTCGCCACGCTCCACGCCCGCAGGCAGCTCATAGCGACTGGCGAACTCACGCCACTCGTCCACCAGCGTCGAGGGGCGCTCGTCCGAATCGGGCACACCACGCCCCACGCGCCCCTCCCGATACATCCGCAAATCGAGATGGTAATGCAGCGCCCGCGCCCGCAACTCGCGCAATAAGTTCCCATCCAGCCCCGACCGCTGTTCAGGCAACAGATTATAAATCCGCTGGCGCACAATCGCGTCGGTGATGTCCACCGATTCGGCGCGCGCCCGAATCTGCTCGTTGATCTCCCCTGCGGTCAGCTCCCGCGCATCGATGGGCAGCAGGTCATACACCGCGCGCGTGGGCACAGGAATGAACTGGTGCGTGCGTGCCTCCACCTCATACAGCACGAACCCCTTCGGCTTGCCCGCCTCCTCCCAGATGTTGTTGCTGGTGAACTCCGTCGCGCCTGCATAGATGGCGTTCGACGCAACCTGTGTGTACAGGTGCCAGTCGCCCAGCGCGATATAGTCCCAGCCATCGTTCAGGATCACCTGGCGCGACACAGGACGCTCAATCGCGTAGGGCGTCAGCCCCTCCAGAATGCCATGCAGGAGCAGCACATTCACTTTCGCCTGCGGGTTCGGCTCGATCCGGGTGCTGGTCAGATGGTACAGCCCGCGCGAGGGGATACACAGCAGATGCACGCCAGACGATTCCAGCATCAGGCTCTCGATGCGGTCGTCCACCACCTGCACGCCGGGAATATGGCGGAACAGCCCCAGAATGCAGCTGCTCTCGGCGGAGCGCGGCGTCTCGTGATTGCCTGCAATCATAATTAATGGTGCGCCCCCGCGCTCCTGCTGCACCGCGCTGATCAGCCGATAGGCGTTCAGCAGGCTATAGTTCGGCGGGCGTACCGAATGGAACAGGTCGCCTGTAATCACCACCAGTTCCGGCTGATGCTCCATCAGCAGGCGCAGCGCCTCCCGAAACGCCCGCAACACATCCCGCTCGCGCTGATTGACCCCACGCGCGCTCAACCGACTGTACGCCCGATAGCCCAGATGCACATCGCTGATATGCGCAATTCGCATGCCCGCGCTCCTGACGAGGGGAATATTACCCGACTGCCAGCACAAGGCAAGAAGCCCCCTTAGTTATACCCCCTCCCAGCGACAGAATTAAACCAAAAGCAAAGCGCCATCCCTTACGAACCCACAGGAACCGAACCCTTATGGCTTCACTTTCAGCTCCGCCCAGACGAGTTATCGCAACAGTGGTGAGATGGTGCGTCTGGTTCGCTGGCTGGAACGCGAGCATGGCGTACCTGTGCGTGAGGCAGGCGGCGAGGATTGACCCTGTAAGAGGTAGACTCCTGATATGATTGGCTGGCTGAGTGGGGTTGTGCGGGCGGTTGAGGGCGAGCGGGTGCTGATCGAGGTGCAGGGTGTCGGCTACGAGCTGCGCCTGCCCGCCGCCCTGCGCGAGCAGCTGCCCCCGCCCGGCGAACCCATCAGCCTCTATGTGCGCACGCTCTTCAACGAAGAGGAGGGCATCACCCTCTACGGCTTCGCCGACGCCTGGCAACGACGCCTGTTCGACCTGCTCATCACCGTTGGGGGCGTCGGTCCCAAACTCGCGCTGAATCTCATGAGCGCGACGGAGCCGACCACGCTCGCCCGCGCGATTGCGCTCAGGGACACCCGCATGCTGCGCACGCTGCCGGGCGTCGGCGCCAAGCTCGCCGAGCGGCTCGTGCTGGAACTCTCCGAAAAGGTCGCTGAACTCGCCTTTGAGGAGCGTATCGAGCGGCTCAAGGCTGCCACACGCGCCGCCACGACCGATCTGGAGGCGCTTGTTGCGGGGCTGGTTCAGCTTGGATACTCGCGGCGCGACGCCGCAAGCGCGGTTCAATCCGCTTTGCAGGAGAACCCCGACGCCGACGAGCAGACGCTTATGCGCCTCGCGCTTTTGAAGCTGGCTCCGAAACGGTAGGCGCCGTCGGGCGCAGCCACCGCCAGAGCCGCCGACGCGGACGCCACCGACACGGCTGCACCATCGGCAACGGCTGCGCATACAGTCGCGCCAGCGCGAACTTCGCATCCCGCGCCCGCCGAACCGCCGCCAGCAGACCGCCCACCAGCGCCAGCGGCGGACCCAACCACACCAGTATCGTGAACGGCTTGTAATAGACCTCCAGCGGGATCACCCAGCGCGGCACGGTCTCCGGTCTGCCCGGCACCATCAGCAGTCGGAACTCCACCAGCCGCTGATTCACATCCATCTCGCCAATCACCACAATCGCGCCGTCGGGCAAAGTCGCAGGGATCGGAACCACCCCACCCTGCGCGATGAGCCGAAACGGCTCCACCTGCACAGGCTGCTTCCAGCCCCTCTTCTGAACCTGCAACTGCGCGATGGCACGGAAGCCCTCCTGACCCATCGCCGCGCCGTCCGCTCGCAAATCCACAAAGCGCAGCGTGTAATCGCCGACCTGAATCCGCTCGCCCTCATGCAGGCGGGCAATCAGCGGGCTGGCGTCCACCTGCGGCGGCGCAAAAAACGACACATACAGATCGTGATCCCACCAGCGGCGAATCCAGGGCCACACCACGCTGTTGTTCTCGGCGCGGCGCCGATCCAGATAGAAGCGCGGCTCGGCGATGAACTTCTCGCCATGGCGCGCGACCTCAACCCGCACCCGATTGAACTTATCGAAGCGCGGGTCGCCGAACCGCTCCGAATCGCCCGTCATGCCCAGATAGCGCCAGCGATAGCCGAACGCCAGCATGTCCTGACCCTGCATAATCACCACCTGCTGCTTGCCCTCGTAGGCGTTGGACAGGATCAGCCCGATGACGCCGATTGCCAGCCCCGCGTGGGTCAGGAAGCCGCCCACCGTAACGCGCGACGCCCGCACCCGCCGCCAGATCGCGCCCAGATTGGAATAGAAAGCAAAGCTGAGCAGCACCACAATAAAGAGCGTCAGCGGCTCCCGAAAGCCCAGAAAGTACAGCCCGAAGCCCGTCGCAACCGCCAGCAACCAGCTTCTGGTCAGCCGCTGCAGAATATCATCAAGGCTCATCCCCGACCAGCGCAACATCGGCGCCGCCGCCAGCACAATCGCCGCCAGCACCACCCACGGCGCATGCATCTGATTGTAAAAGCCCGGCTTCAGCGAGACCGGCTCCCCGCGAAAGAGCCTGGCAATCAGCGGGTACGAAGTGCCCACCAGACTGATAAGCGCGGACAGGATGAGCAGCGTGATGCCCCAGCGCACGGCAGCCTCGCGCGAGAAGCCGCGCACTTTAACTGCCGACGGCGGCGCGGGCATCTGCCGATACCGCCAGCCCCATAACCCCAGCGTGAGCAGCAGCCCGCCCCCCAGCATCACTATCAGAATGCTCAGCGCGCTCTTCGCCAGCGCGTCGAACGAGTGCACCGACACCTCCGCCAGCACCCCACTGCGCGTCAGAAAAGTGCCGTACACAAACAGCAGGAACGGAATCGCGCACAGCAGCGGGTTCCAGCGCACCATCCGCCCGCGATTGATCTGCAGCATTAGCCCGTGAACTGCTGCCGCCATAAACAGCCACGGGAAGTAGGAGGTGTTCTCCACAGGGTCCCATGCCCAGAAGCCGCCCCAGCCGAGCGTCTCATACGCCCAGTAGCCGCCCAGCGCCAGTCCGAAGCCCAGTATCGTCGCCGCGTAAATCGCCCACGGACGCACCCGAATCGCCCACTCCTCATATTCATTCCGCCAGAGCGCCGATAGCGCGTAGGCGAACGGCACCGCTAATGCCGCGAAGCCCGCAAAAATAATCGGCGGGTGAATCGTCATCCAGATGTTCTCCAGAGAGGCGTTCAGCCCGATGCCATCGCGCGGCGGGAAGTTCGCTCGCAAAAAGGGCGCGTCCTCTGGCGGGGGCGGCAACGGCGCGAACGGACTCTGATACGCCAGAATGCCCATCAGGCACAGCACCAGCGCCGAGTAGACGGTCATCACCCGGCGTTCATAGCCGCCCGCCGTGCGCATCAGCAGCAGCCCGTACAGCCCTGTCCAGATTGCCCACAGCAGGAAACTGCCCTCCTGACCCGCCCACGCGCCCGCTATCTTGTACCAGAGCGGCAGCGACCGCTCGCTGAAATTGAACACATATTGCAAATCGTAGCGCCCCGTGATGAGCGCGTACTGCAGAACCGCCTCCGTCGCCAGAATGAAAACGAAGGCGAACCCGAACGCCCACCGCGCCCACCGAAGGGAACCCCCACCCCGCCGAACGCTGATTGCATAGAGCACGGTCGCGGCGAAAGCAAACAGCGCGCCCAGCCAGACCACCATATAGCCCGTCAGCAACGCCGTTCACCTCCGTGCCGACCGCTGCTCGCCCTGATACTTGCTGGGACACTTGACCAGCATCTCGCGAGCCTCAAACACGCCATTTTTATAATCGCCAATCACCACCACCTGTGTCGCCGCCTCAAAATTGTTCGGCTTGCCCTTCGGATAGACCACCCGCAGCACGCCCGTCTCATCTTTGCCCTCAAAGGTGAGCGTCATCGTCTTAATATCGAACCGAATGCTCTCTTTGATGGGTGTGAGCGCGACATGCACATTGCGGGGGTGGCTCTCCAGATCGCGAACCTTCACATAGGGGCTGGTGTTCTCCACAAAGGCGCGCACGGTGAACACAAGCCCCACCACAATCAAAGCCAGAATCAGCAGATTGCTCCATCTCATCGCTGTTCCCTATTCCAGTATACCCGCCCTACAGCATGCTCACGAAGCGTTCCGTCTCGCGCGTGTAGGTGCTGAACGGGTCACGCATATCGACCTGACGGTTGCGGTCGACATACACAATATCCCAGTCGATGTAGTAGCGGTTGTAGCGTCGTTCGGCGAGGCGCTTGATGATGTAGCCGCGCGCGGCGGCACGGGTGTTCTGCGGCGGCGTGGTGGTGGCAGCTTCAATCTGCACATCGTCCACCAGCCGCTTCACCTCGCCCATCTGTTGCAGCGCGTAATACAGCCCCTGATCCGGGTGAATGTTGTGATATTCCAGATCAATCGAGTGGAGCGCGTCGTCGCCCCACTGCGCGCCCGTCTCCTCCATATAGGTGCGCAGCACCTTCAGCTTGATCAGCCAGTCGATACGGTCTTCCAGCTTTTCGGGGTCGGTTTCAAGCATATCCAGCACATACTCCCACTCCTGCAGCACCCAGTCGGTTTCGGGGTCGCGCCCTGCGAATCGGCGTTGCGCCAGCTGCAGGTAGATGCGCTGGAGGTCGATCGCGCTGATGGTGCTGCCGTCGAGCATCTGCACAATCCATTTGCGGGTGGGGTCGCGCGAGACGCTTTTGAGCGTGTGCAGGGCGTCCTGCAGGCGTAGCCAGTTCGGCAACGCGCGCGCCTCCGCCAGGTCCAGCACGAGGCAGGTTGTGCCCAGCTTGAGCGCCATCGCATACTCGCTCATATTGCCCTCGCCGAACAGCAGGTGCAGACGCTGATAGTTCTGGTAGCCGTACACGCTGTCCCACTTCGGATTGATAATCGCGCGATTGAATCGCACGCGGGAGGCGTTCTCACGCACAATATGGTCGGCTCGCTGCGAGAGCTGATAGGTCACCGTCGGGTCCGGCTCCACATTGTACACATTGGAGACCCAGATGAAGTCGATGGGGTGGTCTGCCATCTCGGAGAGGGAGGGTCGGAAGCCGGCGTGTTCGAGCCGGTGCCCGCCCACGCGCCCTGCGCCCGCAAAAATCTGCCGCGTGGTCAGAAACGGCAGCACCGTCTTGTGCCAGTCGGAGGGCAGGCGGTCATCGGTGCGAATCAGATAGTTTTCGTGGCAGCCGAAGGTGTGCCCCGCAAAGTGGTCGATATTGTTGTTATGGAAGCTGACGCGCTCTTCCCAGCCCAGCCCGCGCAGGATGTCGACAACGATGCGCTGACCCGCTTTTTCGTGGCGCACGAGGTCGAACAGGCTGGCGCATTCGGGCGTGGCGTACTCTAAGTGGCTGCCGACGGCATCGATGTAGAGCCGCCCGCCATTAATGAGGAACCCGCCGCTGCGGGCAGGCTCGAACGCTTCATCGCGCGCCGTGAGGTCAATCAAGCCGAGTTTCGCCTTGTGAAAGGCGTAGTTTTTGACGGCTTCCACCACCGTCTCGGAGGTGCCGATGCGCTCGTCGCGCACGAAGCAGCCGAACTCTGTCTCTATCCCAAAGATACGGCGACCGATCATTGTTGTTCACCCCTGCTCCATCGCGCCTGAACCCCTTGTCCCCAGCCTCTCTAAATTATAGACGACGCAGGTAGCCCTGCAGCTGTTCCGCAGGCACGATTCGGAACCGATTCTCGCGCAGGGTCTGGCGTTCCAGAATGCCCACCTCCAGCTGGGCGTCCTGCAGTTCCTCGCGCAGGCGGTCGCGTGCCTGCGATTCGCCAATCTGTTCCGCCTCTTCCTGGCTGGCTGCCTCCTTTGCGATGCCCCACGCCATCAGTGCGATGGGGATTGCCTTCTCGAAGGTGGGCGTGCTGGCAAGCGACTCGCGAAGATAATCGCTCGTTAGTTCCTCCGCATGGCTTGTGCCAGCGAGGGCGGCGAACCGCTCCGACGGCATGAACTCGCCATCGTAGTTGAGGATATAGAACAGGTCGCTGTCGGGTGTGGTGTGCAGCTCGGCGAACAGGGCGCGCACCACAAACGGTGTGGTGAGCGGGTCGCCGAATGCCTTCTTGAGCGCGGGACTGAGCGCGAAGCCCACCACCCGCTGCACCGTTACATCATCAGGGCTGCGCACGAAGCCCTCCTGATGCGCAAAATCGATCGCCGCCAGCCGCAACGACTCCACATCCGACTGATTGCCCATCGCCGAGAACATCAGGCGGTCATAAATCTCGAACACCTTGCGCCCGCGTCGGCGCGTGGTCAGCAGCAGGATGCCGTTATCGTAGCTGATGCCAATCACGGGGCTGCCCGCCTGCAAGCGATTGCGAATATACTGGGCGCGTTGCTGAATGTTCTCCTGAAAGTCGTAGGGTGTGAGCATCGTTAGCCTCCGCGCAGGGAGTTCACAAGGTCTTTAAGCGTCGCTTCGGGCACTTCGAACACGCCCTCACGGTTCACATAGCGGGCGGTGGGCAGCACTTTGTCGATGCCGCCCGTCGCGGCGTCCAGATCCGCCGCGATATCGAGCAGCAGCAGCGCCTCCTGCAGCACCTCCTCCAGCGGGCGCTCGCTGAAGGCGCCTTTGGTGCGGGCGATATAGTCGAACACGCCGCGAATGCGTTCCGCGCCGGAGCCTGCCGCGCCGAAGTCGGGCGTTTCGAAGCGGGCACCGCTCGCATCAAAGAAGAAGATGCGTCCCGCGTCCTGATCAGGGTCATACGCGCTCAAAATGGGGATGAACAGCCCGATCCCGCTGAGCGCGTTCGGCAGGTTGGACGCCAGCACGCGACTCACCTCCTGCAGTTTGCCGTCGAGGCTCATCGGCTGCAGCTGGCTGCGAGCGTAATATTTGAAGGCGTGGCGCAGGTAACGCACCACCTCCATCGCCCGCCCGTATGCGCCCGCAATCGCAATCAGCGTCGAGTCATCGAGCGGGATAATCTTATCGGCGCGGTCGTACATCACGGCGTTCGCAGCGGTGGCACGGCGGTCGCCCACATTCAGCACGCCGCCTTTGAACTTCACCGCAATCACGGTGGTGCCGTGAATCTCCAGCAGGGTCGGTGTGGACGCGACGGGCGTCTCGGTCATGGACGGGCTGACGGCGCGAGCAGTATCGGCGCTCGCGAACAGGGGGAGCGTCATCCCCGTCTGCGCCTGCCACTCTTTCAGCAGGCTCGCAAAATCGCCCTGATGCGCTCCCATGCTACTCACCGCTGCGCTGACGATAGCGGCGCGCCTGTTCAGGATCGATGCGCCGCATGCGCTTCAGCAGCTCGTTCGTTTCGGGTCGACGCACATCGGGGCGTGAGGGACCATCCCCATCGCCCCCCGGTTTGGTCAGCGGCTCCTGGGGAATCGGGCGCCGCAATCGCTCTTCCGCTTGCCAGATCATGATGATTGAACCTCCTTGACCATCCTGACGAAGGTCGTGATATCGGGAGCCGTCGTCAGACGGCGGCTCAGCTCGCGCAGGTCTATCTCAATCAATCGGCTCAGATCGAGCCGTGCGCTCTGGTTGCCATCCCGCAACAGGATCCGCTCCCAGTTGAGCGTTTCGATCTGCTCCGCAAATCGCTGAATGCACAGCCCGCGAATGGCGGCGCGGGTGTCCATCGGCGGCTGATGCACCGCCTGCTCAATCGCCTCCGCGCTCACCAGCGTGCGCATCTGACCCTGCTCCACCAGCGCGTAATAGAGACCCTGTTCGGGGTCTACATTATGATACTCCAGATCGAGGGCGAAAAGTGCCGGGTCGTCCCACGAAAGCCCCTCCGATTCCACATAGAGGGTCAACAGCTGCCGCTTGGCAACCCAGTCGAGTCGGTCGGCGAGCTGTTCCGGGTCCGTTTCCAGAAGGTCCAGCACGATTTGCCATTCGCGCAGCAGCCAGTCGGTCTCGGCGTCGCGCCCCGCGAATCGCTCGCTCGCCGCCTGCCAGTAGGCACGCTGGAGATCGATGGCACTCATGGCGCCCATATCGGTCTCCACCAGCCATTTGAGGTCGGTGTCGCGGGAGAGGCGTTGCGCCTCGCGCACAGGGTTCGGAATGGAGAGCGGGGTGAGCCAGCCCGATTCGGTCAAATCCAGCACGAGCGCGGTTGTGCCCACCTTGAGCGCGGTGGCATACTCGCTCATGTTCGCATCGCCACAAATCACATGCAGGCGTCGGTAGCGGCGAATCGGCGCGTGCGGCTCGTCCCGCGTGTTGAAGATGGGGCGCCGATAGAGCGTCTCCACATTCATAATGTCCATGTAGAAGTCGGCACGCTGCGAGAGCTGGAACGGCACGCGCGGGTTCGGCTCCACCTCGACACCCACCTTGCCCGCGCCCGCGTAGAGCATGCGCGTCACCAGAAACGGGAGCATGTTCGCCACCAGCACCTCGAACGGCACCTCGCGCGTCGTTGAGTAGCTCTCGTGGCAGCCGTAGCTGCTGCCGTGATGGTCGCTGTTGTTCTTGTAGAGGGTCAGGCGGTTGCCCGTCTGGCGTTCGTAGGCGCGGGCGCATGCGAGCACGATGCGCTCGCCCGCTTTATCGTGAGCGATTAAATCCAGCAGGCGCCGGCATTCAGGGGTGGCGTATTCGGGGTGCGCATGGTCATTATAGAGCCGTGCGCCGTTGCCCAGCGCGTGGTCGGAGCGCACCTCACGCTCCGAAAGCGGCACGGGATGCTCGCGTTCAATCTGCGCATCGTGGGGGTCCACTTCCAGATGCTCCACGCGGAAGCCGCGCATATCGCGGCGAGGGTCTTCCAGGCGATAGTCCCAGCTTCGCACGGCGGGCAGAGGGCAACTGCGCACCACGCCAACCGCCTCCATTAGCTGGTCTGCGACCCCTCGACCCTCCACATATAAGCCGTACTCGGTCTCAATACCCGTCAGGCGTTGCACGGGGTTATTATACCCCGAAAGGGCGCGGGAACCGCACCTGTACGCGGGCGTTTTGCTGGGGCGGGACACCCATACCACCGCGTTGCCCAGAGCTGATTAGACTCCCTCTGCGGGTATACTTCAGCGTCGAAATCGATGCTGGGTCGTGTCTGGCGGTTGCTGATCGGTCAGCCGTTATCGACGCGCCGCGCGCGTCATGAGCGGCTCCCTGTGTGGCTGGCGCTGCCGGTGTTTGCTGCCGACGCACTTTCTTCATCCGCTTACGGTCCCGAAGAGATGGTGATGGTGCTATGGGCGGCGGGCGAAGCGGGGCTGAAACTCACATTTCCGATTGGAATCGCGGTGGTCATCCTGCTGTTCATCGTCGCCATCTCCTATCGCCAGACGGTGTACGCCTACCCCCATGGGGGCGGCGCCTTCACCGTCGCGCGAGAGAACCTGGGCGAGTTCTGGGGCTTGCTGGCAGCAGCGGCGTTGCTGGTGGGCTATGTGCTGACCGTCGCGGTCAGCATCGCTGCCGCAGTGAACGCGATTGTGTCCGCCGTGCCTGCCCTGCTGCCCTATCGCGTGCTGTTGAACCTGCTGTTTATTGCCTTCATGACGCTGGTAAACCTGCGAGGCGTGCGGGAATCGGGCTATGTGTTCGCTCCACCGACCTACGGCTTCGTGCTGATCTTCGCGATGCTGATTCTGGTCGGCTTCTGGCGCGGTTTTGCTGGCGATGTGGAGCCGGCGCCCTATCCGCCCTATTTCGGGCAAACGGTACCCCTGAGCTTTGCGCTGATCGCGCTCGCGTTCGCGCGCGGCTGTGCCACCCTCACTGGCGTGGAAGCAATCTCTAACGGCGTGCCCGCCTTTAAAGCACCCGAATCGCGCAACGCGGCTAACACCCTGATGCTCATGGCATGCATGCTGTCGGGGCTGGTGCTGGGCATTACCTACCTCGCGACGCACCTGCACCTCACACCGCGCGTGGAGAACGGCGAAATCGTGGAGACCCTCACCTCACGACTGGCGCGCACCGTGCTGGAGGGAACGCCGTTCGAGTGGTTTTATTATGTCGTGCAGATTGCCACGACCGCTATCCTGGTGCTGGCAGCCAACACGGCCTACGCCGACTTCCCACGCCTGAGCTCGATTCTGGCTAACACCCGCTACGCCCCGCGCCAGTTAGCCAATCTGGGCGACCGACTGGTCTTCAATAACGGCATCCTGCTGCTGGGCATCGTGTCCGCCCTGCTGATTATCTACTTTCGGGGCGATACGCACTCGCTGATCCCGCTCTACGCGGTGGGTGTGTTTGTTTCGTTCACCCTTTCCCAGGCGGGCATGGCACGGCGCTTCATGCGGACGCGCCCGCCTGGCTGGCAGGGGCGCATGCTGATCAACGCCGTCGGCGCCATCGTCACAGGGCTGGTCTCGCTCATCCAGTTGACCGTCAACTTCCGTTACGGTGCATGGATGAGCATCGTCGCCATTGGTGGTCTCATCTATCTGATGTACAAAGTGCATGAGCATTACATGCAGCTGCGGGTTCAGCTACGCCCCGATGAGCCGACGCCTGCATCGGGGGTGCGCCGCCATCGCGTGCTGGTGCTGGTGCCCAGCGTGCACCGGGGCGTGCTGCAGGCGCTCGATTATGCCCGCCAGATTGCTCCACCCGACCAGATCGAAGCCCTGCATGTGAATGTGGACCCGCGCCCGCCCGCCATCTACCGCCGCATCCTGCGCCGCACCAAAAACGATGAAACCACCCTCCAGCTGGTCACCCCCGCCGCCGAAAAAATGCAGCAGGAATGGCATCGCTATGTGCCCGACATCCCCCTCAAAATCATCGATTCGGAACACCGCTCGCTCGTTGAACCCATCGAGGACTATATCGACGAGCTGATCGAACGCGAGCAACTGGATTTGCTGACCGTGATTATCCCGGAGTTCTATCCGAAGCGGTGGTGGCATCACTTATTGCACAATCAGTCGGCATGGATGCTGCGCCTTGCCCTGATGCGCAAGCCGAAGGTGGTCGTCACCACCGTGCGCTACTTCCTGGAGCGATAACCGCCGATGGCACGCACAATCCTGATGGCATATCGGGGCACGGAGGAGGACCGACGGGTTCTGCGCTGGCTCTGCCGCCTGATAAAGCAGACCCGTGCCAACCTGCGACTGGTCTATGTGCTGACCGTGCCGTTCAGCGAGCAGGTCGACGCGCCTGAACCGACAGGCTTACAGCAGGCGGAGCAGCTGCTGCTGGAGGCGGAGCGCATCGCCGAGCGCGAGGGCGTGATTGCCGCCGCCGATATTGTGCAGGCGCGCGACGCCGGCAGCGGACTGGTCTCCGAAGCCGAGGAGCTGGATGTCGACCTGCTGGTGCTGACCGACCGCCGCCATTTGCTGCCGCTGGAGAACCCGCTCGGCTACGGCACGGTCGCCTATGTGCTGCGCCACGCCCCATGCCCCGTCTGGATCTGCTACGAACCCATTCAATAGTTAGGAGCAGGGTAAACTGTATGGGGAGCCTATGGACGCGCACGACTATGCGAATCGGGTCTACCTGTCCGCTATAGAGGCGGCGAAGTTTCTGGGCGTCTCCGTGCGCACCGTTCACCGCCTCGTAACAGAGGGACGCCTGCCAGCACTCGTCGCCGCCAGTGGGCAGAAACGCTTCCGACTGCGCGACCTTGAAGCACTCAAACAGAACCTCGCCTGGCTCGTCAGTTCCCTGCAGCCGCCGTCCCTGCCAGATTGCATTACGCTGACCCTCAACGGCACAACCCAGCGAATCTATGTCAAAAATGCGCAATCGATGAAAGAGATCGGGGATAATAGCATCCATCTGGTCATCACTTCGCCTCCCTACTTCAGCACGAAAATGTACGCCCGCGAGCCTATCGAGGGCGATCTCGGTAATATCCATTCGCTGGAGGAGTGGCTTGAGCAGATTGCCCTGGTCTGGCAGGAGGTCTATCGCGTGCTTCAATCAGGACGCAAAGCCTTCATCAATATTATGAATCTCCCCAGCCGAATGGCGGATGGCAGCTTCCGCACACTGAACCTGATGGGCAAAACCATCGACCTGTGCGAGAGGTGTATCAAATGATGCCCGCACTGACAGTCGCAGAAACGCAGCTTCCTCCGCCGCTTTATACGCGGGGCAAGGTGCGCGACACTTACGCGCTGGACGACGCCCTGCTGATGATAACCACCGACCGCCTCTCGGCGTTCGATGTGGTGCTGCCGACGCCCATCCCTGACAAGGGGCGCGTTCTGAACGGTCTCAGCGCGTTCTGGTTCCATCGCTTCGAACCGTGGATGCCCCATCACCTGATCAGCACCGACTGGAGCGCGATTGCCGACGCGCTTCAGCGAGCGGGCGTGCCCGATGTGGATGCCTATCGTCCCCTGCTGATAGGGCGCACGATGCTGGTGCGACGGGCGAAGCCGTTCCCTGTGGAATGCGTCGTGCGCGGCTACCTCGCTGGCTCGCTCTGGAAAGAGTATCTGCAGGCGGGCGGCACCCAGCGCGACCAATCCATCATCCTGCACGGCATCCGTCTGCCTGCAGGACTGCGCGAATCGGAACGCCTGCCCGAACCCATCTTCACACCCGCCACCAAAGCCCACAGCGGACACGACGAAAATATCTCCTTTGAGCAAATGGTGCACATCGTCGGGGCAGACCACGCCCGCCAGCTGCGCGAGTTGAGCCTGCGCCTCTACCATGAGGCTGCCGAATACGCGCTCGCGCGCGGCATCATCATCGCCGACACCAAGTTCGAGTTCGGTCTGGATGACAATGGGCGCATTCTGCTGATTGACGAGGTGCTGACGCCCGATTCCTCGCGCTTCTGGGACGCCGCGCTCTATCAGCCCGGTCGCGCCCAGCCCAGTTATGATAAGCAGTTCGTGCGCGACTATCTCGAATCGATCGGCTGGAACAAGCAACCGCCCGCGCCGCCTCTGCCGCCCGGCATCGTGCAGAAAACCGCCGACAAGTATCGCGAAGCGTACCGCCGACTGACGGGCGAGCCGCTGCCACCTGCCGACTAAGCCTCAGTCTTTCACCAGCGACCAGGCGGACATGCAGCGTGCGTAGTAGCTGCCACATTCTGGCTCGTTGAAGGGGTTGCGCCGCGCGCCATCATGGCGGGCGCGCACCGCCTCCACCACCGCCTGCGCCTCTGCCTCCAGTCCGTAATCCAGCAGCAGTCGCGCAAACAGATACTCCAGCCCTGTCCAGCACTCCGCCCAGTAGGGGAACGGCACTTCGGGACGCCCCCCACGCGGATAGGAGCAGATCAGCACGCCCGCCTCGTCGCCCAGCGCGTAGGTGCGCATCTGATTGTAATGCTGATGGAACCCGCGTCGGAAGTTGAAGCGATAGATGGAGCGCAGCGCCTGAACAATATGATCCCGCCGAAGCAGGTCGCCCAGCCCGACCCGGTTCGCCTTATATTGACCCACCAGCTGATCGATCAGGCAGCCGTCGCCCACCTGATAATGCTGGCAGAGCGGGTCGTCAGGCTGGAGCGCGGTCGTCATCGGATGGGGCGGCTCCTGCGGTCGCTGGAACCGCTGAACATAATAGTTGCCGTTGAACAGGTTCGCGTCCATCCACTGGCTACCCTGCTCAAAGAGTCGCTGGCATTCGCGGGCGAAGGCGGCATCGCCAGCGATGAGCGCCATCTGCTCCATCGCCCGCAACGCCGTCAGGTACCATGTGCCACACGAGGGATTGGGTCCGAAAAACTCCACATCGTAGGTGTTGTGCTGGGCGCCCTCCATCACGCCGTCCCGATTGGTGTCCCACCCGCCGGGCACCCAGGCGAAGGCGAGCAGCCGTTTTAGTGTCGGATAGACCTGTCGGAGCCATGCTTCGTCGCCCTCGCGCCGATACTGCTGATAGGCGCGCACAATCAGCCCCATCTGCCCATCGGCGGCGGCGCGGTCGAAGCGCGCTGCGCCCAGCGGCAGGTCGAGCCGAAAGCGGTGCGCCCCGTCCGCTGTCAGCCCGTAGCGCAGATGGCTCTCCAGCATCGAACGGTGAAGGTCCGGAAAGAGCGCGCACAGCGCCTCCTCGTAGTTCCACACATGCGTGCAGGAGCCATAACAGCAGCCCGTCGTCGCATTACAGCCCTCGAAGGCGCAGAAGGTGCCCTCCTCCAGCCGAAAGCAGGTTGGACTGCGCAACACGCTCAGGCAGTTAAGCGCCGATTCGGCGAAGGCGGGGTGTCGGGCGCGTTCGATGACCGAGCGCACGAACGCCAGCGTTCGCTGCTCCAGCTCCGACAGGCGCGGGATGACCGCCTGTGCCACCGTTAGCGCGTCGCGGAACCGCAGGGCATAATGGTTGCGCACGATGGGGTCGTCGCGCTCGCCACCCTGCCACCAGCCCAGCTCACGCAGGTCGCGATACGGGAAGTGCCAGCAGAGCAGGAACCGCGCCGTCTGCTGGCTCCCTGCGGGCAGGTCGAACTGCACGGAGAGCGAGCTGTTCCAGCCATGCTCGTCGCTGGGCGGGCACGGCTCATCGGGCACCGCATCGGCAATCGCCCCGTCAGTCAGCAGGGTATCGATCAGCCCGAGCAGTTCGCGGTTCCATGCGCGGTCGCGAAACGCCCATCGGCGCGCTGCCACCACCGGGCGTTCGCTTAGCAGGGCGAGCGTGCCCCAGCGCGGCGACCGCTGCTCCGGCTGCTTGCAAAAAAAAAGCCCCTGCCAGCCCTCGACCTGCGCGAACTCGGTGCGATTGCCGCGCAGGTCGCTCACGACCCCATCGCTGCCGATGAAGTTGGTCAGCACAAAAGTCAGCGACACCGCGAGCGGCACAGAACCCCGATTGGATACCTGCACGCTGAGCATGCCAAACGGCAGGCTGGAATCGTCCGTCGCTTCGGGGATGAGCGGGTTGAAGGCAGCCAAAGCGACCTCGATGGGCAGGCTCGGATCGCGCAGGTGGGCACGCCCGAACGGGTACGCCGATTCGAAACTCACTGCCCGCATGCGCGGGATACCGCCCAGCGCCTGCGGCACGCCGTGATCGGCATCCAGCTGGAGCCGTGTGATGCCCTCCAGCACGCGCAGATAGGTCTGCCCGCGCGGCGTGCGAACCCACAGTAGCAGATGGGCGTAAGGCGGTCGCCAGCCCCGATGCGGACGGCTCATCAACTGCCAGTCGGTGAGCGCACCATCGCCTGTGAGCGCGAAGCAACCCGTGCCGATGCCGCCCACTGGCATCACTATCGCCCGCAGGCGCGAGCGCCCATATCGCGCCACCACCGGAAAATCGCTTGCCACAAGCCAGAACTTCTGCCTGCATCCTGCCTTCCCTGCCTGTTAGCGGTGATGGCGCAGGCGTGTGGACCCTTCACCGGACGATGCTTCACAGGGCGTTGCCCGTTTCGGCGCCCGTGCTCGGGTTGCCTGAGCGGGGCTGTTCAGGCGAGCGCTCGCGACTGGGTTCGGGTGCCAGGCGCTCGATGCGCACCTGCACCTGCACCTCGCGTGTACCGATAATCTCAACCCCGCGCGGCACCTGCAACGGCACTTGGAGCGTGGCGTCCTGCGTCAGGTTGCGAAGCGAGATGGGCGTGGTCTCAATCACATTAATCTCCTTCAGGCGACCGGGGCTGCCCCGCACCTGCACCGCGACCGGCTCTACCGCGAACCATGCCACCCGATAGGGAAACTGGGGCAGCTCGCCCAGTCGCGGGCTGACAGGCACCGTCTTGACCGTCGGCTGCGGGATCAGGCGCAGTTTGAGGCGCACGCTCGCCGGGTTCAACTGCACGCTCAACACGGGGTTGCCCGCGCCATCTAATGCCATCGGGGTGATGTCCACCTCGATATCGCCCTGCAAGCCCGTCAGGTCAAAGGGCACCTGCACCTGCTGGACGCGGCGCACCTCACTCACCGTGCCGCTCACTCGCACACTGTTCGGTTCCGTGACGGCTTCTGCCAGCACCTCGCGCACTTCAGGCGTGCCTGTGAGGCGCACCCGCACAGGCAGCTGGCGCGTCAGGCGCGGCTCGATCACCACCCGCACACGCTGCCGATCCGCCTGCAAGCTCAATTCACCGTTCCAGCCCGGCGGGTACTGCAGGGTGATGGGCAGCCAGTTCTCGCCCGGCTTCGCCGTGCGCAGATCGACGGCGGCGCGAATGCGATCCGCGCTGGTCGCCTCCACCACCTCCTTGACCCCGCGCAGCGTGACGCGCACGCGCGGGCTACCTTCCAGCCGCACCTCGTATCCAGTGGGCGCGTTCAGCAGCTCAATCGGCACTTCGTAAGCGCGCTCCACCATCGGGTGCAGCTGCGACTGCACATACAGCACCAGCACAATCGCAATAATCAGCGAGCCAATCTTCTCGACAAGGTTCTGTCGTAGCATCGTGGTTCTCCGTCACCCCTTTCTGACCTGCTGTCCACTTCCCTCACTTGCCGCGTGGGAGAGGGGCTGGGGGTGAGGACTGCTCCCCTCGCCCACAGCGTGGGAGAGGGGCTGGGGGTGAGGGCTGCTCCCCTCGCCCACCGGCTCGGATGAGGGGTTCACCGTGCGCTGTGGCGCGCGCATGCGGGTGGAGAAGGCGCGCCCCACGCGCCGCAACAGGCGCGGGCGCGTCTCACCAATCAACAGGTCGATCAGCAGGCGGCGCAGATGCTCACCGTCCACATTTTGCGTCCACGCGCCGTCCACCGCCACCGTGATCTGACCCGTCTCCTCCGACACGATAATCGCGATGCAGTCGGCATTCTCGGTCGCGCCGATGCCCGCGCGATGGCGCGTGTGCAGCGTGTCGGGAATGGTGGGGTTCTCACTGATCTCGCTGAAGTAGACGGCAGCCTCCACAATCTGGTCGCCGCGCAAAATCACGGCGCCATCGTGCAGGGGCGAACCCGGATAGAAAATCGTGCGCAACAGTGGCGCACTCACCTCCGCCTGAACCTCGATGCCACGCCCCTCCGCCACAGCATCCTGGCGCTCCCAGACAATCAACGCGCCGATGCGGTCGCGCGCCATCTGCTGCACGGCGGTGACCACCTGATCGATGGCGCGGCGCAGCGGCTCCCCTTCACTGCCGCCAAAGCTGGCACGCCAGAACTCCACGCGCCCAATCGTCTCCAGCACCCGCCGCAACTCCGGGAAAAACAGGATGACCAGCGCCACTGGCCCCAGTGTGGTGGCGCGATCGAGCAACCAGTGAATCGTCTCCAGCCGCATCAGGTCGCTCAAGTAGAGCGCCAGCGAGAAGATGAGCAGCCCGATCAGCACCTGGTAGGCGCGCGTGCCTTTCGCCAGCAACAGCAGCCGATAAATCAAATACGCCACCAGCAGCGTGTCGAGAGCCAGCAGCAGCCAGCGTGAAGAGAGATGCTCGATAAACCTCAGCCAGTCGCTCAATCCACCACCTCACCCTATATTATAACCAACGGCGAAGCGGTATAATAAGAGTGGGCTGCTGGCTGGGTGGCGGCTCCCTGCGAAGGCAGGGGGAGGAAAGTCCGGGCTTCACAGGAGACTGTGCTGGGTAACGCCCAGGCGCCTGACCAGGCGACGGAAAGTGCCACAGAAACGCAGACCGCCCGCAAGGGCAAGGGTGCAACGGTGCGGTAAGAGCGCACCAGCGTGCGCGCGAGCGCCCGGCTGGGCAAACCCCGCAGGAAGCAAGGTCAAATAGGGAGGGGATGACGCGCTCCGCCGACCCTCCGGGTTGACCGCTCGAGGCTTCGCGCAAGCGAACGCCCCAGAGAGATCGCCACCACGAACAGAACCCGGCTTACACGCCAGCAGCCCCTTGACTCGACACTCGACTGCAGAGTGTATCCTGAATCGCACGATGGCACGGCTCTGGCAGATTGGGGAGATGGCGAAACGGGCGGGTGTGAAGGTCTCCACCCTGCGCTATTATGACGCCTGTGGACTGCTTCCGCCCGCTTATCGCGCCGAATCGGGCTACCGCCTCTACGCCCCACAGCAGCTGGAGCGGCTCCAGTTCATTCTGGAGGCGAAACGGCTGGGGCTGAACCTGCGCCAGATTCGGCAGATACTGACACTCAGCGACTCGGGCGAGCAACCGTGCGAGCGAGTTGCGCTCCTGCTCCAGCGCATGGTGGCGCGACTCGACGAGCGGATTGCTCAGCTGCGGGCGCGGCGCGACGCCCTGCTGTACGCTCTGTCGCACGCCCAGCGCACTGGCTCGCCATCCCCCTGCGCGTTGCTGACCACCGCCATCGACTATCAACGGAGGTGTTCCGAAATGGCACGTACCATCGAAGTGTTCACAGCGGGCTGCTCTCTGTGTGATGAGGCGGTGCAGCGGGTGCGGAACGCGGTCGCTCACTGCGGCTGCACGGTCATCACCCGCGCGCCCGACAGCCCCGAAGCACAACAGTATGGCATTCGGGCGGTGCCCGCGATTGTTGTGGACGGGCAACTGGTCTTCACAGGGCTGCCCACGCAGGAGCAGGCGAACGCCCTGCTCCGTCGCTAACATGCTGGGGGCAGAGGGGAGATACCCTCTGCCCACCGTGCAGTTAGGGAAGTGCAACCGCCTGTTAGGGGCAGGAATCCATACTGCGATGGTGTATAATGGAAATCGGGCGGCAAGCGTTGCCAGCCCCAGAAAAGGAGGTCGATGACGATGATGAGACGAACACTTTTGCTGATTGGCGCGCTGCTTGCAGGCAGCGCAACGGCGCAGTGCCTGCTGACCGACTTCGAGGGCTACACGGTTGGCTCCAACGGCATCGTGATGTTTCGCCAGCCCAGCTTCTCCGGCTCCACGGCAGGTTTCCTTGCCTACACCGGTTCCTGCAGTCTCGGACCCAACTGCTCCATCATCTCCGACGAGCAGAACCACACGGCGAACGGCTCCCAGTCGCTGAAGGTGGTGTGGCAATTCACAGGGACGGCATCGAACGCCTGGCTGAGGCTGACCACCTTCAACACACTGAACCTGCCCAACCCCACCATCGATTTCAGCCACAAGCTGGTGGTGTGGGTCTATGTGCCGAGCGGCACGCCCGACTTCTATCTGACGCTGGGCGTGCGCGAGACCGGCAGCACCGCAGCTTGCGGTGGGAACGGAGGTACCTCGGGCGGCATCGAATGGGTGGGCGCCACCTCCGGGTATCCACCCGTCGGTAAGCTGATCGACCAGAAAGATCAGTGGGTGCGGGTGGAGTTCAACATCCCGAATGAGCCGCTGGTCGCCTTCGCAGGGAGCACAGCCAACGGTAGACTGGACACCACAACAGGCACGCTGGAGCAGCTGGCATTCACACCCGTTGATCCGACGCGAACCGACATCTACACGGTCTATCTGGACGACATCGAAACGATAACAGCGGGCATTCCGGGCGATGTGAACGGCGACGGCTGCGTGGACGACGCGGACCTGCTGGCGGTGCTGTTCGCCTTCGGGCAGACGGGCAGTGGCTTGCCTGAGGATGTGAACGGCGACGGCGTGGTGGATGACGCCGACCTGCTCACAGTGCTGTTCAACTTCGGGCAGGGCTGCTGAATCTCAGGCGGCATGCTGTTGCTGGGCGGCGGCGGGCAGGCGCAGGATGAAGCAGGCGCCAGCGGGCGAATCGCCTAACAGCAGTGTGCCGCCATGCTTTTGCGCAATCTCCAGCGAGATCGACAGCCCCAGCCCCGTGCCCTTGCCCGGCTCTTTGGTGGTGAAGAAGGGGTCAAAAATCTGCATGCGCAGGTCAGGTGGCACGCCCGGACCGTTATCCTGCACACAGAGTTCGACCCATTCGCGCCCGCTTTCCTGCACGCGGCGCGTGCGGATGACCACGCGCCCATCGGGCTGACCCTCCAGCGCGTCGCGCGCGTTGGTCAATAAGTTAATCACCACCTGTTCCAGCGAGTTCGGCTCGCCCAGCACGGGTGGGAGATTGGATTCGTATTCTTCTATCAGCTCAATCCCGCGCTGGTGGAGCTGCTCTCGCAACAAAATGAGCGCGTTCTCGGCGACGGTGTTCAGATTCACGGGCTCGCGGGTAGCGCGTGGCTTGCGGGCAAAGGTGCGCAGGTGCAGGATAATCTGGCTCATGCGCTGGGTCTGACGCTCAATCAGGCGCATGTCGTCCAGCAGCTGACGAATCCATGTTCCCTCACCCGTACCCTCTCCCCCGCTGGGGGAGAGGGACTGGGAGACCCCCTCACCCGTGCCCTCTCCCCCGCTGGGGGAGAGGGGCTTGGGTTCTCCCTCTTCCCTCTGGGGAGAGGGTTGGGATGAGGGATTAGACACAGCGTGAGCAGCCCCCTCACCCGTACCCTCTCCCCCGCTGGGGGAGAGGGATTGGAGGCGGCTCAGCATCTGAATTGTCTGCTGCGCGACGCCGCGGATAATCGCCAGCGGCTGGTTGAGCTCGTGCGCGACGCCCGACGCCAGCGTGCCCAGCGACGCCAATTTGGAGGTCTGAATGATCTGTGCCTCCGCTTTTGCCAGCGCGTCTACCATGTGATTGAACGAGTCGGCTAACTGCTCCAGCTCAGGCGCGTTGCCCGTGGGCAGCTGCACGCGCCGGGTCAAATCACCCCCTGCAATCGCATGCGTGGTCTCCACCAGGGTGCGCAACGGAATGTTGAGCGTGCGATAGAGATACACGGATCCCAGCAAACCCAGCAATAACACCCCCATCAAACCAATCAGCATCGCATTAATAATCTGTTCCACAATCCGCTGCTGGAGCGTATCCGTAAAGGTGTTGAACTGCCTGGAGAGGTCGGACAGCTGGGAGAGTTGGGACAGACGGTTCTGGAGCTGATGCTGACTCTGGCGCAGGCTGGTCTTCAGCAGCCGCTGCATGCTTGCGCGGATTGCCCGGTGCTGGGCGTTGAGCATGTGCTTCGATTCGCTCAGGGTCTGGCGTTCCGCCTGTTGCAGGGTCTGTTGCAACTGTTGTTGATGGCGGCTCATTTGCTGGCTTACCTGTCGGGCAGCCTGCTCGCGAATCTGGCGGATGGCGCCCCGCAGTGCGCCCTGCTGAATCTGGCGAGCCTTATTGAAGTGCGACTGCAGCGTGGTTGCCAGCTGAAACGCCTCTTCGGTCGGTTGCACCACAATCAGACAGGCGTTGAGGCGCACAATCGGTGCCAGCACCACCAGCGAATGGTTAACTTCTTCCAGGCGCGGGCGCACACCTTCCAGCGTGCTGGCAACCAGGGTTGCGAACGACTCGTCGCGCTGACCAACCCGCCGTGCATCGGGATGCGCCAGCACCAGCCCATCCGATGCGCAGAGCATCGCATAGCCCTGATTACCCATCCGAAAGGCGCGTATCAGCGTGTTAAGATTGTCCATGCCAATCAGGGCGCAGATCGCGCCGCGCAGGTCAACGCCACGCTCGCGCACTGGCACCAGCACAGGGATCACGGGTTCGGCACCCGCCTCCGTGTCCAGCATGACCACCGAGCCGACAATCGGCTGGTCGCTCGCGGTCATCTGCTGCCAGAGGGATGCCAGCACAGGTTGAAGGGCGCTTTCTGCTGGCGTGACATCGCCAACGGTCAGCAGCCGCTGACCCCTGCTATCACGCAGACAAAGCAGGCGATAAGAAGGCTCGCGGTCCTGAAGCGCCTGCAGAATCCATTCGCTTTCCTGCAGGCGGGCTTCTCGCACAGCGGGCTGCTGGGCGATGAGCGTCAGCTGGGTGAGCGCGTTCTGCAGCGTGCCATCCACCTGGCGCCTCAGGCTGTCGGTCAGGCTCAGGCTGCTTTGATTCACCTGAGTGCGAATGGCGTCGCGGCTGGCATCCGTCGCTGTGATGGCTAACTGCGCCAGCGCCCGCGCCTGCAAGGTGCTGATCTGCTCTGCCGTATCGTCAAGGGTTTGCTTCAGTGCGCGGTGGGTGGTGTGTTGCATGGCGCTGGTGCTGGACGACACGCGTCGATTGAGCGTGCGCAGGGCGCGCCCGATCAGCGCTTCCTGCCGCTGCGCCAACCGCTGCCGCTGCTGGTCCAGACCGCGCTGAATGTTCCGCTCAACCTGCACGAAGGCGTCTTCCAGCATTGCCTGCGTGGATTGCTCCACACGAGCGCGATAATGCTGGAACGAGGCTTGCGTCTGCTGCTGAAATTCGCGCGTGGCGTTGCGAATCTGATAGCGCAAATAGACCAGCAGCACGCCTGTGCCCAGCGCCGCGGGCGCTATCGCCATCAATCCGTATAACAGCATCAGCCGATAACGCAAACTCAATCTTGTCACTGCTGAAACACCCCATCTGCCAGATTGAGCAAGGCGTCGGGAATGGTGATCCCGAGGGCACGAGCGGAAGAGAGATTATAAGTCGTGCGCAGGCGGCGCGGGGTGAGAAGGGGCATCGCGGCCGGGTCTGCTCCCTGCAACAGCTGGTCGACCAGCTCCGCTGCTGCAACGCCCTGCTCGGTGAAGTCGACCCCAATGCCCACCAGTGCGCCCCGCTTCACATAGGTGTCCGCAAAGGCAAGCAGGGGCAACTTGCGTTGATTGCAAAAAGCCACGATCTGCTCGAACGCCTTCGGCGCAGCGCAGACTGGATCGGGAATGAGCCAGAAGGCGTCGATTTTGTCGCTGAGGGCTGTCAGCGCCCGCGCCAGATCATCGGGCATGCGTGCCTCTATGGCGACCAGTTCCAGTCCCACCTGCTGGGCATCCTCATGCGCCTGTTCGATCAATCGACGGGAGGTGGCATCCTCAGGGTTGAAAACCGTGCCGATGCGTTTGACCGTCGAAGCCACATCCATCAGCAGGCGGAACTGGCGCTGCGGGCGAATGGTCAGCCCCACGCCTGCAAAGCGTGTGCCGCTCCGCTCCGCGCTCTCGATTAGCCCCTCCACCACAGGGTCCAGCACCATCAGGAACACCACAGGTGGCTGGCGCTCTGCGGGCAGCTGGCGATAGCGCTGCTGGAGGGCGCGTGTGGCATCCGTGCCAACCGCCACAATCACCTTCGGCTGACGCCGTAAAATCGCCTCCACCGGGTCCTCACGGGGACGAGCCGGCAGAACCATCGTGAAATAGTCAATGCTCACACCGGCTCGGTAGCCTCGCCGGGCAAGCTCGCTGGTCAGCCCGTTCACCGCCTGCTCGTAGAGGCTCCCCTCTCCGCTTTGCAGGATGGCAACCAGTGGTCGCTCGGCAAAGGCAGCCCCTGCGCCAGCGCCCCACACCAGCACCATCCACATCCCTGTCCACACTGATTTGCCGATTTGCATGGCAGATTGATTGGTCTCCACCACCAGCCCCTCTCCCCCAGCGGGGGAGAGGGTACGGGTGAGGGGACTGCTCACCTCGCACCTGCAGCCAACCCCTCACCCCAACCCTCTCCCCAGAGGGGAGAGGGAGTCTTTGAATCCCTCTCCCCCAGCGGGGGAGAGGGTACGGGTGAGGGGCTACCACCACTTCACCAGTCGCGCTGCCAGGTGAACCACAGACTGCGCCGACCGCCAGGCACCCGCCACGCCATCTCCGTGCGCACATTGAACAGGTTATCGATGCGCAGATTCCAGCGGTTGCGGGCGTCACTCCGATAGGACAGGTTCAGAAAGGTGTTCCACGCATAGGCGCTGGTGCGCCCCATGCCGACGGCGGGATAGGTGAAGGCAATCTGCGCACTCAGCCCGCGCGATTGATAGCGCGCCAGCCGAACCACCACCCGATCACGGGCAGGTTTGTAGTCCTCCTGAATATTGCCCTGATAGTTGACGCGCATATAGCCCACTGCCAGCTCCGCGAAGTTGAAAAGGGAGCCTGCCAGTTCCGCGCTCCAGCCGTCGATACGGATACGCTCCACATTCTGATACTGTCGCAGATAGGGGTCGCTGGGGTCCACCAGAAACACCGTGATGGCGTCGCGCACATCCTGTCGGAAGTAAGCCACATCCCATCGCCAGCCTGCGGGCATTATTCTCTTCCAGCCCAGCTCGTAGCTGACCACCACTTCGGGCTTATTGTTGGGCGAGCCGTTGACCCGAAAAGGTACCGCCACCCAGTTGGTGCCGTCGAAGACGGGCGTCCAGACGAAGAAGTTGTTCACGAAGAGTTCGGCGAAGGAGGGTGCGCGAAACGCTCGCCCGATGGACGCGCGCAGCACATCGTGCCCGCTGGCGTGATAGACCAGCCCGGCGCGCGGGCTGAGCTGATTGCCATAGATGGAGTGGGCATCGAAGCGCAGCCCCAGCATCGGTTGCCAGCGCTCCCGGCGCCATTCGCCCTGCAGAAAGAGCGCGAAGTTGCTGGCGGAATGGGAGCCGTTCAGCAGTCGCCCGCTGGCGCGCATCAGGCGGAAATCGCCCCCAGCCAGCATCTCCGCCGAACCCCAGGGGAAGCGCCAGTAGGTCTCCAGCCCCAGCATCTGCTGGTCGAAGGCGCGTCGCTCGCGCGTGCTCAACGCGAAGGTGGGCGGCTGCGTGCGCAGGAAATCGAGCTCGCCCGCCATGCCATAGAAGCGGGCAATCTGCTGGCTCCTGCCCCGCTGCTGGCTCCACTCCGCCTGCCAGTAATGACTGCGCGGCTGAAAGCGGTCATACGGAGTCGGGAACAGCCCGTAGCGCATACCGACGCTGCCCCGATCCATATCGACATAGGCGTAATGGAGGTTCCACCGATTGGAACGGGCATTGACCATCAGCGAGCGCACGAGGGTGTCGTTGTTGCGCACGCGGTCGCTGCCCGGATCGCGCCAGTAGGACGCCTGCACGCCGTACCGCCAGCCCGAATCAGCCGAGCTGACCCAGCGCAACGAGGCGTTATAGCCGTTGCGTGCCGTGTAGCCGTTATAAAAGGAGGACTGCCCGGCTTTGCCGTGCGCCGTGATGATGTTCACCACGCCCGCCAGCGCGTTCGGTCCGTACATCGCCGAGCCAGGACCGAACGCCGCCTCGATGCGCTCCACATCGTGCGTGCTGATTGCCATCGCCGAAAAGTTGCCCAGAAGCGGGTCGTTCAGCGGGATGCCGTCCAGCAGAAAGAGCGTGCGCTCGTTGAACTCCGACGAAGTGTACGCCCCACGCGTGCTTAAAAAGCGGTGAATCGACGACTCGTTGCCCTCGAAGTCGGCGACCATGCGCTCCAGCAGCTCCTGCACCGTCTGCGCGCCCGATAGCTCGATCTCGCGGCGGGTCAGCACGCGCACGGTGGTGAACGATTCAGAGACCTTGTGTTCGGTGCGGGTGGCGGTCCTGACCACCTCCTGCGGATCGGCAAAGAGCCATTCGGCGGTCGCCGAAGTGCGCTGGGCGTTCAGCCCCGCGCAGAGCGCCATGCCTGCCCAGAAAATCGCTATCTTTCTCATGCTGCACACCTCACCGTCCAGATGTTCTGGAGAACCTGCCGGACCTCGCTCAGGTCGAAGGGCTTCACAAGCGTGGCGAAGACCCGGTCGGCAGTCCCGTCCTCCAGAAAAGCATCAGGATAGCTGTCCATCACCACGATAGGTATTGTGGGGTAGCGCTGGCGGACAATCTGCACGAGCGTGACGCCGCTCATCAGGGGCATGTGGGTGTCGGTGATCAGCACATCGACCGCTTCACGCTCCAGAATGTCGAGCGCTTCACAGCCGTTGCCCGCAAGCAACACCTGATGCCCCTCATCCTGCAGCACACCGCTCAGCAGGAACTGCACCATCGGCTCGTCATCCACCACCAGCACTGTCATATCACCTTCATTTTCGGCACGATAGGGTGCAATCTGCAGAAGACAGAACAGGTATAATCGCAGGCGATGAAGGTGTTTCGGCAGTGGACGGCGACGCAGGTGGTTGCGCTGGTGCTGGGTGGGCTGCTGCTGATTTATGGGGCGAACACGTTCTATGGCTACTATCAGCTGAGCCATCTGCATCTGAAACCGCTTCAGCCGTCGCGCTTCACTGTGCTGGGCTTCCCGTCGCGCGAGATGAGCGAGCGACGCTGGAAGATTATCATCACGCAGGAGGTGCCCAAAGTGGTGGAGGTGTTGCGCGAGCAGGGGTTTGCGCGCCCTGAATATGGCGCGGAAGATGGCGCCACACGGCGGGTGGACATCGAGCAGGTGCTGAAAGCCTGCCCGGTGGTGCTGACCGAACGGCAGATCGAAGCGGTGTGGGTGGAGAAGCGGGAGGCGGAGACACTGCGCGGTCGCCCCGAATATTTCGTGGTGCATCTGCGGCTGACCCCGGAAGGGCGCGCCCGACTCTGGCGCTACGCCCGGCAGCAGGTCGGTCGCCCCCGCGCGCTGGGCGAGGCGCCCGCCGAAGAGCGACTGCTCCTGCTGGTGGATAAGCAGCCCTGGGCGGCGCCCATCATCAGCGCCGAAGTCGCCAGCAGCTGGTGGCTGCTGAGCCGCGCCGCCGCCCTCCAGCGCTCCGATGTGCAAATCGTGAACATCTTCGACGAGGAAATCGCTAACGAGATTGTGAACGGCTTCAAACGCGCCCGGCAGGGGGTGAACCCGCCATGACCATTCGGCTGGGACACAGCCCCGATGCCGACGACGCCTTCATGTTCTGGGCGCTCAGCGCAGGACTTGTGGAAACGCCCCTGCAGTTCGAACATGTTCTGAAAGACATCCAGACGCTGAACGAGTGGGCGCGGGAGGGGCGACTGGAGTTCACCGCGCTGTCGGTGCACAACCTCGCCTATGTGGCGGATCGCTATGCGGTGCTGATGGCAGGTGGCAGCTTCGGCGACGGCTACGGACCGATGCTGGTCGCCCGTGAACCCATCCCGCTGAATGAGCTGGCACGCTATCCCATCGCGGTGCCAGGTCGGCTTACCAGCGCGTATCTGGCGTTGCGCCTGTTCCTGCCAGAGGCGCAGACCGTCGAGATGCCCTTCGATGCGATTATGCCCGCCGTGCAGAGCAGCGAGATACCCGTCGGGCTGCTCATTCACGAGGGTCAGTTGACCCACCGCCAGCAGGGGCTGATCACGCTGCTCGATCTGGGCGTGTGGTGGGCGGAACAGACGGGGGGGTTGCCCCTGCCGCTGGGCATCAACGCCATCCGCACCGACCTGCCAGAGGGGGTTCAGCAGGAGATTGCCCGCGCCTTCACAGCGAGCATTCGGCTGGGTCTGGCGAATCGCGAGCTGGCGCTTGCCTACGCCATGCAGTTCGGGCGCGGAATGGACACGGCGACCGCCGAGCGGTTCGTCGGCATGTATGTGAACGAGCTGACGCTGAACATGGGCGAGCGGGGACGACGCGCCATCGAAGAGTTCCTGCGCCGGGGCGCAGAGGCGGGTATCACGCCGCCCGCCGCCCCGCGCTTCATAGAGACCCCACTGTAGGATACATGCCTGGGCGGGACGCCCAAGCCACTGCCACCCTGCGCTTCATAGAGACCCCACCACAGGAAGAGCGCCCGCCTGCTGCGAATCCATGCTGCGTGCGTGGGTGGCTGATCGGGCTGGCACTGATCGCCGCGCTGAATGTGGGCGCCATTCTCTACTGGCATCGGGATGATGGGCTGTGGAGCCACTTCGAGAATCTCGATGTGCGCACGATTCTGGAGCGGCTGGAACAGCCGCATCAGCCTCTGCAGTGGTTCGTGGGCGACTGGGTGCTGGGCAACGGCTTCTATCGCCCCCTGCCGAGCCTGCTGTATGAACTCGACTATCGCCTCTGGGGACGCAATCTGCTGGCGTACAAATGGACGAATGGGCTGTTGAGCCTCGCGTGCGCGCTGCTCATGGTGGGCTGGGTGTGGGAACTGAGCCGTTCGCGCCCGCTCGCGCTCCTGACAGGCTTTCTCTTTACTGGCTGGCAGACGGGGTTGTTGCCGGCGCTGCCCGAATCGCTGCTGTGGGTATCGGCGGTCGCGGCGACGGGGCTTGTGTGGTGGCTCCAGCGTGATTACCGTAGAGCGCTGATTACGGGCTGCCTGGTGCTGATGCTGGGGCTGGAGCTGAGCTTCATTCCGAATCTGCCCGATCTGCATCAGGCGTCGTTCGCCTATCGCGCAATCGGCTGGATACCAGGGCGCACGGCGACGCTGATGACGCTGTTCGCGCTGATCTCGCTCTGGGCGTATTGCCGACTCTGCTGGCGTGGGGGCTGGCAGTGGGCGATAGTGAGCCTGATTGCCTATCTCGCCGCGCTGGGCAGCTATGAGCAGGCAGTCTGTTTGCCGCTGCTGATGGCGGCATGCGGGCTGGCGGTTCGAGCGCAGGGCGGGCGATTCGTCGCATGGTTGCCCACTGCCGCGCTCATCATTCTGGAACTCTATCTCTGGTTCTATCTGGCGAATATCCCGTCGCAGACCGAGTATCACCAGCAGCGGTTACGCCGTTTTTACGCGCTGGGCGGCTCGCTCGGCTACTGGCTGCTGCCACCGCTGCCGGAGGTGGCAAATCAACTGAGCCTGCTCATCGATGCGCCGCTGGCGTTCATCCTGCCTGGCTTCTGGAAGGCGTGGCTGATGCTGGCAGCGTATGGGATCGGGTTATGGCAGGTTCGGCGTCAGCCGCTGGCGTGGGTGGGGCTGGTCGGCTCGATGCTGGCTTATTTGCCGCTGGCGCCCGTCATTCCGCTGATGCACTACTACTATCTACCAGCGGTGTTCCGCGCGCTGTGGGTGGCAGTGCTACTGGCAACCCTCGTCAGGAGAGCTGCGCCAGATAGCCCCGCTCGGATTGCCGTCGAAGACACAGCTTGGAGCCAGCGTGCTGCGAAACTGTTTGAATAGGAGCGGAGGCGAGACGAAGGGCACAATCACGCAAACAGCAGGAATCGGCTCATTCGCCCCGAACCAAACCTGCACCTGAGGGGTGCAGCGATGCACCACCCATCCGAGTGCCACAACTGGACCGAAGCCGAATGGCTTCAGCAGCTGCAGCGGCGCGCCGCCCGACTCACCCGCTGCGCCGACGACGCTGCCGACCTCGCGCAGGACTGCCTCTGCGCCTTTGTGAACCACTTTGGCTGCTACCCGTGGGAGTGTGCCGACCCGCTCCACGCCTGGCGCTGGTGTTGCCTGAAGCTGCGGGCGCTTGCCTGCGACGCGCACCGCCACACCCAGCGCCATCCGTCGCTGTCGCTGGAGGAAGCGCCTGAAAGCCTTGTGTGCGTGGAGATGGCTGAACAGGTGCAGGGGGATGTGGACGGCGAGGCGTTTGTGGCGCAGTTGCCGCCGCGGTTGCGGGCGGTGGTGCAGTTGCGCTTGCAGGGCTTTTCGTGGGAAGAAATTGCGCGTCAGCTGAGGGTGAAAGCCAGCACTGTGCGCGGGTATCTGCCTGAGTTGCGAGCGCGTTTTGTGGCGTTTTTCGGGTATGACCCATCGAAACGGACTTTTGAATCGTTAATAGAGGTAGAGGGGACAGACAGCCCCTCGGTGGAAGTAGGAGGCGAAGGCGATGAAAGTGATGGGAGTGATAAGCAAGGGTTTAGTGGCGACACAGGAAGCACGGGGGGGGGGTAAATCCCCTGCGGTTAGAAGTCGAGTATGCTGCTGGCTGTGGAAGGTGATCCGGGTGGCTTGCATTATCGGAGCCTGTCTGGCTTGCGGGATTGGTGGCTGGGCACAAAGTCGTTTGCAAGGCGTTCGGTGCGACACAAAAGCTACACTGCAGGTGATGGGAGAGCGGACTCCCGATTGCGGTTTTCTGTTGGGTTGTCCCTACGAACATCATTACTGTAGTTCTTTTTGGGATCTCTGCAGGGGTCAAAGGAGCCGAACTGTCATACTTAATGCCAGCTATCTAACTTTAGGAGGTGGCTTAAGTGGTGGAGGCGATGATAGTTGGAGTGGAGGAGCTGCTTTGAATGCGAATTTCACTTTTTCGTTCACCTCGCCTTATCCTAACCTGCGTATAGAGGGCTATACCTATACACCCAAGCGAGCTTTGGGTTTTTTGTACTTTGTAGAGAGAGTTCATGCGGCATCATTTGCCGCTGCAAGTGCGAGATGCGGGCCAGACATTAACCAAGAAGATGGGTGCTGTGGTTCAAGCTCGGCATCGGCAAGGGTGGTATCAGCGTCCATCCAGACATCTTTGGCTTCCGCTTCCGTTTCGTCCGGTGCGAGTGCTTCGTGTAGCTGCAATTCCGAGTGCATGGATTGTACACAAGGGGGTGGGGGTGAAAGCAGATGTGATCCATCTGACTGTAGGGGTAGGCGAGGCTACAGGGCGAATCGGGTGCATTTTGGTCGGAGCGAGTGGGTTAGTTATGAGGAAGCGATGACAGGTAGCATTTCGGTAGACGGTTCTTCAGTGGAGTGCGGAGGTGCGGGGTCAGGTGCTTTTGTTTCAGCGTATAGTGGTTTAGTTATCCAAGTTTGGCCTGACCCGCTGGGCGTGCCTGCGATAGGGGATAACGAGTATGCATGGACAGAAACTGTCCCTGCAGAACTGCGGATAGGTGCAGCGGCGATGGTTCACACCTGGGGATGGGCTAATCCTGACACGGCGTGGTTGGCGAGCGAGGTATCGTTTCGGACGGAGCCAGAGATACCGACGGACTACACCAAGCCGGGTATCCTGACGGTGGCGCGGGGTTCGTTGCTGGTGGCGCAGAGTGAGGTGGACGGGAATATGGAGGATGGCTTCTTAGTCTATAAGTCCGACAGGCTGCCGCCGAGGAATTCGGACTTTGGGAAGAAGCGAGTTCTGTTTGCGAGCAAGCAGGGGGAGGTGGATTACGCCGAGGCGGAGGTGTTCTATCCTACCGATGGAACAAACCATCCACAAGGTGGTCCGGTTAGCAAAAAGCCAGTAATAAGAGAGTGCAGTAGTGAGCTTTGTAGGCGTGAAGTGATGCCTGGTGTGTTCGCAAATATGTGTTTCGATGTTATTCCGTCATCAGAATTGTCACCAAATTGGTTATATTATTATATACAAGCTTATTCAGTTAGTGAATTAAGATGGGGAGGTTCACAACTTGGCGATCATCTGTATGGAATAACATGTCCATTCAGTCAAGATATAATTCTCTTTGATTCAGCCTCTCCGAAACGCGGCTACTTGGACTTTCCACTCTTCGTTCTGCAGAATCGATCGGATAGTCAAGGTCGCACGCGACCACTAATTACATACTCAGGGGACAGACTCGAGATGGTAAAAGGGATTCATAAGTTTATTGCTATTGTCGAACATGAGCGTACTCATCTTGATCTAGGGCGGTCAGGAGTAGACCAATTTTGTTGCTCAGACCCCACCAATGATGGAGATCGTGATGGCTTATCCGATAGCTGGGAGGAACAGCATGGACTCGATCCCGGTACTCCTATCACAGCTCCACCGTTTCATGATAGTGAAGTACTGGCTTTCATTCGTCAGTATGGTAGGCTTTTACAAAATAAGGAGAAATGGAAGGACGATTGGGCACTTGATGGCTTGCAGATTGGCATACCTGAGCAGCCCTTTCCTTGGAAGTACTCGACCGCTAATCCGCGTGCGAATTATCTGACCGACATACCATAAAAATAGGAGGAGAAAGCAATGCGACTGATGGTGGTTAGCGTCACGATAATGGGTAGCCTGATCGTTGGCGGATTGCTCTGTGGAGCTGTCGGCGGAAGCAGCCTGTGGTATAGCGATAAAGTAGCCCAAGAGCGGGAATTCTATTCCCTCATAGCCCGCGTGCGTACTATTGGTTTGGAGCGCGACAAAAAGCACGCAGCGTGGCTAATGGAACTATTGAAGCACCCTCCCAATTTCACTTTCAAGTATCCTATTGGCACAGTCCCCGATGGTGGGCAGTTAGGTACTCCAGTCTGGCATCTTAAACTCGCTATTCTCGTCGCTCTTGGGCGACTCGGTGACTCACAGGTGGTGTCGGAGCTGGAAGCACAGCGATATGCCCTACGGCAAGTGGGGCTTGAAGGTCAGCTGGATGTCACCATCGCCCGTATCCAGGCAGAGGCTTCAATTCCACATCCACGCTCCCTGTCTGAGTGCCAGCAAAAAATTAACCTTTTCTTGCAAGGCATAGGGTACAACTATGACACATGGCAAAGCAAACTGCGCACACAGTCTCCTGAACTTAAGGCGATATTGGCAATGCGCCAAGCCGTAGAAATGGCTTGCAATGCGTATACGGATGGTATTCTGGAAGCATTACTAGCGATTAATCATCTGCCACTCCAGCGTGATTATCCTTCAGCTCTGCGAGTGCGTTTATGCCAGCTAACACCTGAAGCGCGTTCAGCATGGTTGTTCGAGGCGCTCAAGCTGCGCCCAATCTTCAACACAGAGGCATTCTATGAGATTCAGGCGTTTGCAGATTGCGGTGCGGTATCGTGGAACTATCTGCTAAAACAGCTGCACTTGCGGTTAGCCGATCCTACATGGAAACCTGTTCAGGAATACCGACTCTGGCATTATATTCTACTGAGTTTCACGGACTCCCAGATAGCAGGTGTGCTGGTTCAGATGGGAAGACATCCCAGCCAAGAGGTTCAACAACTCGCTGGGGACATAAAGCGGCGTTTTGGTGGTTCGCCGATGGTATTTGCTTCTGACTGGTAGCCCAGGAATGTGCCTGGTGTGCTTCTGATCACGGTTGGGTTTGGTTGTCTGCTCTTACTCCTGAATGATTTCGGGCTTGAGGAACAGGGCGGCGGGACTACACCTACGATGCGTGGGGTCGGGTGCTGCGCCAGCAGGGATGCTGCGGGAGCGAGTCTGGCATAGAGGTGCAGGTGGTGTCGGCGGAGTACGACGCGGCGGGCAGGAAGCGGTTTGAGAAGGAGCGTCGGTCGGACGAGAGTGTCGTGCGCACGATTGAGTACACCTATGATGCGCTGGGACGGCTGCAAAGCGTGGGCGATTATCGGGGCAGTGTGGTGTACAGTTATGAGCGGGGCACGGGGCGGCTGCAGCGAGAGGATTACCCGAACGGGAGTTTTGTGGCGTATACTTACTATGGCGCGGACAATCCGTCGCAGGTGGGGCATGTGTGGAAGGTGGAACACAAGCGGGGGGATGGGAGTTTGTTGATCGGGTACGAGTACACTTATGACCTGCTGGGTCGGGTGGAGCAGAGCGTGGAGCGTCCGAGTGGGGACACGACGGTTTACAGCTACACGCCTGCGGGTCGGTTAGGGAGCGAGGTGCGCACGGGTCAGGTGGCGTACAGGCGGGTGTATCAGTACAACCTGGATGGCAGTCGGCAGTGGGTGGAGCGGGAGGATGTAGTGAACGGGACGCACTGGGATGTCTACAGTTATGACGCGGTGTCGGGTCGTCTGGCGAGCGTGCTGGATGTGTGGAGTGGCGAGGAGAATAATTTTGTGTGGAACCCGGAGGGCACGCTGGCGCGGTGGAGCACTAATCAGCCGAACAGTTATGCACGGGTGTTTGGGTATGATGAGGAAGGGCGTCTAACGCGGATAGAGCGGGATTATGGGAACGGCAACCTGCAGGTGGCATATGAGTATGGGTACAATAGTGATGGTGTTCGGGTGTGGAAGCGGGATGGTCTGGCTCGGCAGGAGTATCGGTATGTATGTCGGATAGGCTGTGGGGGCGTGCCGATGCGGGTGTATAGTCGGGCGATGGAATCGACCGCCACATGGCAAAGTCGGGAGGATTATTTGGAGACGCCGACCGTGATAGGGTATCAAAACAGTATGGGCAGCTTTGGGCACTATGTATGGGTAGCGGGACACTGGCTGGCGGACTGGGGTGCTGGGGGTGGCTGGGCGTCTTATCAGGATCAGTTTGGCGTGGCGGTAGGTGATTTGTATTTTCCTGCTGCTGTCAAGCCTGCGCCCGAGTATTTAGGGCAGGATGAGGGGGTGTCAAATGACCCATGTATGGAAGGATATATTCCTGTGTACGCCCTCTTTTTGCAGCAAAAACAAAAGCCTCAGCCAAAGCCCAAGCCTCCTACAACGCCATTCCGCGAGTGTTTGGAGGCGTGCGCAAAGCTAAGAAACGATCTTGAGAACCAATGCAGGAAAGATCATGCAGATTGTGTGAAAAAATGTGAAGGCGATCCTAAGTGCCTGCGCAAGTGCGATTTGGCTCTCAGAGGCTGTTTGCAGAATGCAAGTGGGATCGCTGCAGGGTGTGCCTCTCTGTGTTCCAATCAACATCTTGGTGAGCCAATAAAAATCCCTGTCCCTATAATAGGGGAAATTCCAGTACCAACCGGACCATATAACGACTGGTGCAGGAGCCAGCCCGAGGATCCACGCAAAAAATATCCAGGCTTGCCAACACCGGGAGGTGGATGGCCGGATTACGATAAAAAGAAACGATGATTAGGAGGCATGGCCATGAGAATGCAGAGCCTGTTTCTACTTGTGATGTGTGTTTATGGTGCGATTATAGCGGGGCAAGAGCCAGTCACCGATCGAACGGTTCTTGAGACGACATCAGCTCGGGTGAAGATTCCGCCTGATTCGAAGAAAGAAGGTGAGAATAGAAGAAAATTGTCTGAACCTACCTTGCATGCCTTTGTGGAAGGGAAAGTGTATCCTGTCCCCGAGGCAGATAGGGCACAGGCAGAGGTAGGAAAGAAAACGCCAGCGAGGGTAGTTCTATCAGAGTATATTGTTCCTAAGGAAGTCTCGCCATCAGTTGTAGCAGATCATCTTGCTAATTCTCTCACGCTCGCCGTAATTTTCGCCGATTCGCTTTCGTTTGGGCTTGCTGGCGAAAAACTTCCCCAGTATCAGATCACACCTTTACCAACAGGGGCATCAGGTACGGCTCAATATCAGGTTGTTAGGGTTGTCTCGTCTTCACCGCATCAAGAACAAGTGGTTGGGTGGGTAGCTCTGTATTGGCGTTCAGAGCGGGTAGTTGGTCTGTACTTGTTGCTTCCCAGGTCTAAGGAGGTGGACGCGAGACAGTGGGAGAAAGAATGGAGCAAAATTTTTTCGTCTTTTGAATGGAAGAATGGAGAAACCGAAAGGTTAGGTATAATTCCGACCTGTTGGGAACGCGCTGGGGTATAATGCGAACTGGCGGTTTGCGCACAGTGGGGGTACTTTGCTGATGATGGGTCAATCGGGCGAGCCGTGGGGTTATTATCCGCAGGACAGCAACGGTCTGGCGGTGCAGAGTGAGGTGCCGGCGGCGTGTGTTTGTGTGGTGTATTGGCAGAGCCTGTGTGCGCCGATTGCGGATGGAGGGTGTGCAGTAGATGATTGTGCCGTATCATTGATGGTGTACGACTTGCCCCTTTGCTCTGGTCAGAAGAAACCGAAAAAGCCATGCCCTTGTAATTCAAAGGAACAAAAAGGATGCGAGCGGTTCTGCAAGTCCCTTGGGGGTGCTCCATCAGGCTGTATCCATGATGGCAATCAACTCATATGCTCCTGCGTTTTTCCTCCTGATAAGCCTTGCAACCCGGCTCAAAAGAAACAGTGCGAGAAACTTTGTCAATCGCAAGGTGGAATTATGGCGAGCTGTTTCGTCGATAATGGGAAAAAGATAGTTTGTGACTGTATATACTGAGGATTACGATATGAGAAGGTATAGAGGCTTGTTGGGGGTTGTTTCTCTGTTGATACTGCTTGCCTTTTGTTCATGGTGGTGGATGAAACTGCCTGTGAGCAAGAGGCATGCTCCTGTGTTTCAGCTACTGCCTGTTTCCATTCCGATAGGGCATTCGAATTGGCTTACTATCAGCGACGGCGGGGTGTATGTTGTAAGGGAGACCGTTGTTGGGCAAACCTTCTGCTGGGCGGTTGAGAAGAAGCCAAGTGCCCACACCAAAGGTAGGGATACCTCTGTACACAGTGTACATCCTAATTCCCGTTCGAGACCAATTCAATTAGGGATACAGAAACGGTATGAGCTGCGTGAGGTCATCTCATGGTAACAAAATGTCGCCCTCAGGTTTAGAGGAGCAACCCGAGCAGATATAGGGTGTTTTGGCTCTATCTATTGCGAAGAGCGGCTGCGGAGGAGATATAATGCATGCGGAGGGCATGCTATGCAAGGCAAGCAAGGAAACCGACCCTGCCGGGCAAGCCGAATCGGGACTCCTTGCAATAGAGCAGCAAAAGCTCTACCGCCCTGCCCATAGGAGGGAAAAGACTATGATAAGACAATCTGGGGTAATTTATCAGACGCAGGATCAACCTGTTCGGCTGATCGCTTGGGTTGAACATCCCCAAGTACGCGAAGGCGCCTCTATCGAGGTAACAATCGCGCTGCAAAATCGTTCCCAATCGCAGCTCTATCTCGATCTATTTCCTCATCTCACTCCTTTTGCCGATGATCCCCACTTTCCTTTCACAATAGCGGTTCGGCACGGTGAACAGCCTGTCCCGTTCAAGTGCATCCTGATTAGGCGCAAAGTGGTTTCAGATGCCGACCTGTCCCCGATAGCCAGTGGGATGTTAGCGGGTTTTAGCTTTGATGTGCGGAGGGTAGGCTATGATGAGTTGCCCCGCGGTTCGTATCAAATTGTGCTATGGTATGACTCGGCACGCTTGAGTCGGGCGATGTTTAAGGCGAAGCGGTTGTGGCGGGGACGCACCTCCAGGCTGGAGATACCAATAGAGATTATCTGACCCGGCATGCCTTCGTGAGCAAAGAGGGATTGGTTAGAACGCGAGGGATGCGAGGGGGTGTGGTTTCAGAACCACCCAGGACGGAGAAACGGAAAGCGCGAGCAGGTGGTTAGATCGACAGGCGTCGGCGGTGAAGCAAGCGATGGAGCGGGGCAAAGGGTTCAAGCAATCGGTGCCGCTTATTTGGGGGGATTATGTGATGGGCAGTTTTAGTCTAACTCAATATCTGGAGGTCTATCAGATACTGGTCAGTCCCCGTGTCGGTGTGCAGCGATGGTTGGGTCAAGGCGTTCCGTCGCGAGAGGATGAGAGGGGAGCCGCGTTCTTTAATGAGCTGTTGTTCCTTGTCGGGGCTGGATAACGCGGAACGGTCGGGATTGGCTCCCGAAGCTATTTCGCGTTTCTGTCCCTGAGCGGAACCAGCTCGATCTCGAACAGCTTGGGCCAGAGCTTGCCTGTTACGAACAGGCGCTTCTCTCTGGGGTCGTAGGCGATGCCGTTCAGCACCTCGGCGTTCTGTGCCTCGCGCTCGCTCAAAAGACCTGTCAGGTCAATCCAGCCGACCACATCGCCCGTTTTGGGCGAGATGCGAGCTATCATATCGGTCTGCCAGATGTTGGCGTAGATTTCGCCCTCGATATACTCCAGCTCGTTCAGGTTGCGCACGGGCACGCCATCCGCCCGGACCTGCAGGCGTTTGACCACCGCGAAGGTTTGCGGGTCGCGGAAGGTCAGCGTGTCGGAGCCGTCGCTCATAATCAGATGCTTGCCATCCCAGGTTAGCCCCCAGCCCTCGCCCATGTAGGAGAACTGATTGAGCACACGGAACGAGTCGCGCTCATACACGAAGCAGATGCCGTTGCGCCAGGTGAGCTGATAGATTTTGTCGTCCACGAGCGCGATCCCCTCGCCGAACAGTTCGGGGGCGAGCCGCTTGATTTGCAGCACGCGTCCTGTGCGCAGCTCCACCTTGCGCAGCGACGATTGCCCTTCCAGCCCCGTGCCCTCGTACAGATAGCCGTTGTGAAAGAGCAGCCCTTGCGTGAACGCCTGCGGGTCGTGCGGATAGGCGCGCACCACGCGATAGGTGTAGATGGGGATGGGTTTGCTCTGGTTGTCCGACTGATGCTGAGCGGTTGGCGCAGGCGTGTTCGCCGATGGGCTGGATGGCGAACTGGCGGTCGGCGCGGGCGCGGACTGACAGCCGCATAGCCCCATCACGCCGCCCAGCAAAATCGTCCACAATAGCGTTCGTGCCATCGCCCGAATCATACCCATTCGCTGTTGCCAAACCCCGCGCGCGTATGGAATAACTCCCCGGATGCTGCGGCGACGGAAGCAGGTGCGACTGTATCTGGAGATTATCGGGGTGGGGCTGACCGTGGCGACGATTGTGGCGTTCGTCGCCGCGCTCGGTCAATACGCGCTGTATCAGGAGACGCTCCGCCGCACGCTGGCTCCGCCCGCAGTGCCACACTCATCACCCGAACCCGACTGACACTTCACAGAAGGAGGAAACGACAACCATGATTAACTGGAACCAGCTGAATGAGCTGACTGCCGGGGATCAGGAGTTTCAGCATGAACTCCTGAACGAGTTTCTGCAACAGACGCCAGCGCTGATTGAGCAGCTGCATCAGGCGCTGGAGCAGGGGGACGGCGCGACCTTCATCCGTCTGGCGCATACGCTCAAGGGCAGCGCGCGCACCGTTGGCGCCGAATCGCTGGCGGACATCGCCTCCACGCTGGAACATCACGGTCGGATGGGCGACCTGCGCCACGCGCCCGCCATGCTCCAGCAGCTGAGCGAGCAGTGGCAACCGCTCCAGCAGTACCTGTATGCTTATCTCTTTCAGCAGGCGGCTTAAGGCGCGTCCCTCAGCGGGTATAATCCTGCTGATATGCGACGACTGGGCTGGCTGGTCGCGGCATGGCTGATTACCCACGCTGTCGCGCAGGATTGGATCAGCGAGCGCCTGCAGGGACGCGGCGTCGTCGGACCCTACACCCTCAGCTGGAACCAGATTGTCGAGCGCAGCGAGATTGTGCTGGTCGGCGAGCGACTGCTCCTGCGCGAGCGCGACTACTGGATTGATTACGCCAGCGGGACGATCCGGTTCGCACAGCCGTTGCGTCGCGAGATGAGCGCGCGGGTGGGCTACCGCATCGTGCCGGGTCGCTCCCAGAAGAACGCGGCGCCCGATGTCGTGTTCCAGACGGAGATGGCGCGGCTGGGCGCGGCGTCGCTCAGCGTGCAGGGACGCCTGCGCGACCAGCAGGGCGTCATGCAGACGGAGCTGGGCATCCGCGCGGCATGGCAAACCGAGCAGGCGCAGACCGACGCGCTCTACCTGGTGCGCGAGTCGCCCGACCGACGGATGCCGAGCCTGGTGCGCGTCAGCTCGCAGTGGCGTAGCCCCGACGGGTTCGACCTGCGCCTGCTGTTCGCTCGCGCGGAGCCGGCGTTCGGCGACGCGCGCGCCTACGGCGTCGTTAGCGGTCAGGAGCAAGCCAGCGCCCAGTTCGAATGGCGACCCGACCGCGCCCTGCGCACGCGCATCCACTGGCTCCAGCAGCGACCGCTGCAGAACCCACTGACAACCAGCCAGCAGTGGGGCGCAGGACTGGAGTATACACTGCCCACCTTCAGCCTCCAGCTCGAACGCCAGATGAGCGAAACCAGCCAGCAGCCGCTGAACCTCACCGATCGAGTCGCGCTCAGCCTGCAGCCGCATGAGCAGATTCGCGTGCGCGTGGAGGAAAAGACCATCCAGCAGGGCGAGCAGACGCGCGTGCAGACCGAAGTGCGCACGGAGGTCGGCTCCGCTGTGCAACTGAGCCATCAGACCACGCAGGAGGGTTCCACCCGTGCCGAGCAGAGCCGCGTCGCCTTTCAGGGCGGTACCGGGAGCCTGCAGGGGCGCGTCGAACTCAGTCAGTACTGGCAACAGGACGACGCGCTGGGCGCCGCCCAGATTCAACTGCAGGCGAAGCCCCATCCGAACCTGCAGCTAAGCGGTGAGTACCAGATTCAGGAGCAGGCAGGGCAGATGCGCGGCTATTACCTGCAGCTGAACCCGCTCAGGGGCATGCAGCTGCGCCTCAGTGAACGCGCTTACGAGGGCTGGCTCGGTCTGAACCTGCGCAGTCAGCAGCTGGAGTGGGAGTGGCGGATGCCGTTCGCGCTGACGCTCGGCGCGCAGCTCGCCCGCCATCCGCTTCAGCAGGGACGCCCGCAGCCCACCCAGCTCGAAGCCTATCGCCTGCGCTGGCAAACGGGGCGCCTCGCGCTCGAAGCGGGCTACAGCAAGCAGGAGCCGATTGCCCAGCCCCTCACGGAACGGCGCTACACGCTCAGCCTGCAGAGCCAGCTGAACCCCGCCACCCTGTTCGCGCTCACCTTCCAGCAGACCGAGTGGCAGCGCGATGCCTTCCTGCGCGAGGTCGCGCTCAAACTGGGACTGACGCAACGGCTGAGCGACTTCTACCTGACGCTGGAAGCAAGCGCGCACCTGCCCCGCGCCGACCAGAGCGCCGACCCGAACCGCCTGCGCTACAGCGGCAGCCTCAAGCTCGGTGTGCAGTTCTAAATCTTGAGCAGCTCCTGCGTGCGGGCAACCTCCTTCGCCAGCACCTGCCGGATGCCCTCAAACTGCTCTGGCGGCAACCTCAGCGATTCGACCGTTTCGGGGTCCAGCTCGTACGCGACGGGCGCACCGACGCCGAACCCCACCTGATGCGCCAGCACATTCGCCGTGTAAACGAGGCAGCCTATCGGTGAGGTTTCATAGTCCGTCGCTGCCTGATGGAGCCGCATGCCCTCCTGCAGGCTATCAGGCAGCTGCCACTGCTCGCCCAGCATCGCGCCCACCTCCACATGCGTGTAGCCCAGTATCTCCCGCTCCGCATCGATGAGATTACAGCCGTTGGAGAGCGAGAGCGCGATTGCCTGGTCGAACTCGCTGGTCAGGAAGCGATCCATCACGAGTCGCCCCGCATCGTGCAGCAGTCCTGCGAGGAACGCCTCTTCGGGGTCGCGCCAGCCTTTGAAGCGTGCCAGGATCCGCGCGGCGACCGCCGTCGCCAGCGAATGCTGCCAGAACGCCACCTTATCGAATCGCCGCGCGTGCGCCCGCCCCGACGCCATCTGGTGGTACACCTGACTAACAATCACCGAGCGCACGGCGGACAGCCCCAGCACCGAGATTGCCTGCGAGACGGTGCGGATTTTGCCCTGCATGCCGTAGTAGGAGCTGTTGGCGGTCTTGAGCAGTTTGGACGCCAGCCCTGCATCGCGCTCGATGAGCGCCCCAACCTGACGCGGTGAGGCGTCAGGGCTGTCCACCAGCTTCAGAATCTGCGCTGTCATCTGGGGCAGCATGCCCAGCCCCGGCGTGCGAGCCACCCGAATCTGCAACGCGCTCAGTTCCATCGTCGTCCCCAACCGAGAGGCTTATTCCATACCGCTGGGGCACGATTCATAAGCGAAGTGGCTTGAGCGCCCCGCTCAAGACCACATTGGGCGCGGGTAAACTATCTCCAGCATGGAGGCGAACCGCACCCCGGCACACTGGTGGACGCGCCTGCTGTTCCTGTTTTACGCGCGTCCCCTGTTTCGCGCGTGGGAGATTGCCTGCAATCACCTCGCACGCTGGCTCACCAATCGGCGCGCGCTGAGCGATGCCCGCTATCAGCGTCAGCTGGCGCAGCTCAACCTGCGTCGGATGGAGATTCAGCGCGGGCTGGGCGAAATCAGTCGCAGCCACGCCCATGTGTGCGCCCAGTGTGGGCACTGTTGCAAGGGCACGCGCGAGCGGGACGCCTTCCTGGATCGCATTTTGCAGAACCCGCAGACGGAGCATCTGAGTGCGCGACGGCGCACGGGCGAAATGGTCGGCTTCCAGCTGGCGCAGGCGCAGAATCGGGTTCTGCATTCGGGCGTGGCACGGGCATCAGGCTGCTGCAATGAGCTGACCTGTCAGGGCTGTCGCCTGCCGAACGAATTGCGTCCGATGCAGTGTCTGGCGTATTTTTGTGGGGCAGCGGTGCGCGCTCTCTCTCAGGAGGAGTGCGAGCGGGGCATCCAGCTCATCAAGCAGCTGCTGCGCCTGCACTGGGACGCCGTCCGCCTCGCCGCCCAATCACATCAGTTCAGTTCTAATAGCAGATGAGCGGCTTTATAGTGTCTGGCTCGTGGCTTGCGTCCTGGGTGGGAGGGCAGAACAGGTCGCCCTACCGCACCAGGTTCGGGTCGGTCTGGTGTTGTTCGCGGAGTCGGGTTTTGGGGCGGGAGGCGGCTTTAAGTTCTGTTAGCAGGGCATCGTACGCATCGCGGTCAACAGGAATCTCAACCAGGGTGTCGCGCTTGCCTGATAAGATGATCGCGTTGATCAGCTCCACCACGGGCAACCCTTCCTCGCCGGGCGCGATCAGCGGTTCATCGTACAGGATGCTGCGGGCAAAGTTCTGGATGATTGCCGGGTGGTCGCGCAGGGCGTTTTCGGGCAGCGGCTCCAGCGGCACTTCCACCCGCTCGGCGCGAATGGCGCCCCACATCTCGTCCGTTTCGAAGGTGAACTCGCGGATGGAGCGTTCAAACTGCCAGAATTCGAGTTTGCCGTTATAGAGGCAGAGCTTGCCGCGGTCGCCGCAGATTTCGATGGCGTTTTCGTCGGGCACTTCGTTTGTGGTGGCGTAGAGGTAGCCGTGTGCGCCGTTGGGGTACTCCAGCAGGGCGAACGCCTCGTCTTCGGTTTCGATCTCGTGCAGGCGGGTGCGCACCTGCGCCTGCACGCGCTTCGGCAGCCCGCCCAGCCACTGGAACAGGTCTAAATAGTGGGGCGCCTGATTGATCAGCACGCCGCCGCCCTCGCCCGCCCAGGTGGCTCGCCAGCCGCCTGAATCGTAATAGGCTTGCGTGCGATACCAGGCGGTGATGAGCAGTGTGCGGCGAACTTCGCCGATCGCGCCCTGTTCGATCAGGCGGCGGGCGGCGCGGTTTTCGGGGCGCGTGCGGAATTGATACATGATGCCGAACCTGCGCCCCGATTGGCGCGCGGCGGCGATCATGCGGTCGGCATCGCTCACGCTGACGCAGAGCGGCTTCTCGGTCAGCACATGCAGTCCGTGCTGGAAGGCGGCAATCGCCAGAGGCGCGTGGTGGTAGTGGGGCGTGGCAATCAGCACGGCGTCGACCAGCCCGCTCTGGAAGAGGGCTTCCGGTTCGGTGAAGGCAGGCACCCCATACTGTTCGCCGAACGCCTTTGCGCGATCGGCGCTGATGTCGCAGACGGCGCTCAGCTCAGCTTCGGGCACCAGATCACGCACATAGTGGCAGTGCCCGGCGCCCATCGCGCCCAGCCCCACAATGCCGAACCGCACGCGCTCCGCCATACCCCTTTAGCCCTTACTTGAAGTAGACGATTTGACGCAGAGCCATCTCGTTGGTGGGATCGCGGCGCAGCACCTCCTCCAGCTCGCGCCTGGCTTCTGGCTCATAGCCGAGCATGGCGTAGGTCAGCGCGAGATCCAGTCGTGCCTGCACGCTCTCTGGATTCAATCGCACTGATGTCTCCAGCTCCTGAATCGACTCGTCGAACAGCCCCGTGAAGCAGTAGACCAGCCCCAGCTGGTGGTGCGCTTCGGCGTGGTTGGGGTTCAGCCCCAGCGCCTGCTTCAGCAGCTGTTCCGCTTCCTCATACCGCCCTTCCTGTTTGAGGGCGGTCGCCTGTTGTACCAGCACATTCGGGTCGCCCATCGCTCGTGCTTCCTCCTATGACCGATGATTCGCTATCAGAGCATCTCTGCATGCACGAGCTTCCGCGAAGCCCAGCGATAACTGCCCTTTATTATAGCACATCGACACCCTGTGCATGGAGGATTACGATTCGACAGGCAGTGGTTCGATTCCTGCCGTTCAGGGTGTCAGGGGACCGCCTGCCCAGACGGTGGGGAAATGGTCGCCCTGCAGAATTTCGCCGGGTGCGACCTGGATATGCGCTTCGCACACATGTTGACCGCGTGGCACATAGCGGGTGTAGCCGGGCATGAAGTGGATGGCGATGGCGGGGCGCGGGCGTTCGCTCAGGTTGGGCGGCGTGCCGTGCCAGGTCAGGCAATGGTGGAACATCACGCCGCCAGCGGGCACGGGGCAGGGCACGATTTCGACCGTCTCACCTGCAGGCACAAAAGCAGGGTCATACGCGGGCCCCCAGCCATCAGGGTTGATGCCCACGGTACCGTTGTCATAAATGCCCCACCGATGGCTGCGTGGCACCATGTGCATACAGCCGTTCTCCACATCGGCATCGTCCAACGCAATCCATGCGCTGATCAAATCGGCTGGCTCCAGCACGGGCCAGTAGGGGTAGTCCTGATGCCAGATGGTGGGACCGCCGTAGCGGGGCGGCTTGAACTGGATCTGGTCGTGCCACACGCGCACGGTGTCGGTGTCCATCAGGCGGGCGATAGCTTCGGTCAGGCGCGGGTGAAACAGCAGCTCGTAAAACGCGCGGTCGGCTTGCCAGGCGTTCACCCCCTGCACGACCACCCAGCCGCGCTCATCGCGATACAGCTCCCGATTGAGCAGCGGGACGCCTTCCGCACGCCCTTCAATCAGCGCGTAGCAGCGCTCGCGCAGATAGCGCACCTCGTCCGCGCTCAACAGCGGTTGCGCGGGCAGAAAGCCGTTCTCCCGAAAGAACCGCACCTCCGTTTCCGTTATCATCCGAGCCTCCTTATGCCCTACAATACACCCTCCTCATCCCTTCTCCTGCTGCAACGGGTATCATTCGCCCATTTCAGGCGGATATTCAACACTGGTATACTGAGGTGGGATAAAAGATGTGGAGCGTGCAGGCGTTGCCAAAGGGCTGGACCCAGCAGGAGTTTGAGTGGCTGCAGGCGCTGGGTCAGGCATCAACGGTTGCCGAGCGACAGAAACTCCTGCAACGGCATCGGGAGTGGCTGGCGCCGAACTGGGTGGAGCGTTTGCTGGCAACTCTCAGCACGGATGCTCCTGCAGAAGCGAAGGCGTGGCTACCCGCTGCGCACGGGCTGCGCATCGTCGCCGACAGCCTGCGCGACGACCGCTTGAAAGGCGCTACGCGCCTGCGGCTCGCCGTCCTCTATCTGACCCTGTATGAGCTTGATTCTGCCCGGCGCTGGGCGCAGGAGAGCCTCATGCGGTTTCGCACAGCGAACCATGTGGAGGGGATGGCGCAGAGCCTGCACCTGCAAGCCGATATTCTGGCAGAGCGTGGCGAGCTTCAGCAAGCCATCCGTCAGATGCGGCAGGCGATGCCCCTCTATCAACGCCTGCGCAACCCGGAACAGCAGGCGCATGGCGAGCTGGGGATGGGTCGCCTGTACGCGATGGCGGGCGAGCCAGAGCGGGCGCTCCATCATCTGCAGCGAGCGCAGCAATTTGCCCATCAGGCAAAGGCGCATCACCTGCTGGCTGTGATCGAACTGACACAGGGCATCGTTCTGCGGGCGCTGGGGCGGTTCGATGAGGCGCTCCAGATGCATCAGCAGGCGTTGGAGCTGTTTCGGCAGCTGAACCGCCCCGTGAATGTGGCACGGCAAATCGCCAACATCGGGCTGGTCTACTGGTCGATGGGTCTCGTGCAGGAGGCGCGCTGGCACTATCAGCAGGCGATGCCGCTGTTTAAGGAGCTGAACCTCCAGCAGGATGTGGCTATCTGCCTGATGAACACCGCCCTGCTGCTGCAAGCCGAGGGCGAGCTGGATCGCGCGCTGGAGACCTGCCAGCAGGCGCTGCAGTTGAGCGAGTCGCTCCATGATGCGGTCGGCGTCGCCTTTTGCCAGGGCACGCTTGCCGACATTCTGAACGCGAAGGGCGATTATGAGCGGGCGCTGGTTTATGCCGAGCGCGCTGTTCAGGATGCCCGGCACAGCGGACTGAAGAATGTCTATCAGAGCGCCCAGTTGCGGCGTGCCGCCTGCCTGCACGAGTTAAAACGCTATGCTGAGGCGGAGCGCATTCTCACCGAGCTGGTGAAACAGCTGGATCCCGTCACGGATCGCCCTGCGCTGATTGAGGCGCTCTTTCTGCTGGGTGAGGGCGCACGGCGGCGTGGGGACTGGGCACGCGCCCGCCGATACTACGAGCGCTGCCTTCAGGCGATGGAGCGCCTGCACGGACTTCAGGCGTTGCCGCCTGAAGATTGGAGCCGTGCCTTCCAGCAGTTTCAACGCACCATTTCATGGATTGCCTGCGCGTATGCGGGTGCGAACCTGCCCGAGCGTGCCTTCGAAATCTGTCAGCGTGGCAAGGGCATCGGGCTGCGCCTGGCGATAGAGAGCCGTCGTGCGCCGATAGGGCTGTCCCGCTCCGATTCGGCGCGTTTCGCCCGCCTGCGCCAGCGCTGGGAGCGTGCCGAACAGCAGCTTACCGCTGCCCGCACGCTCAGCGAGCGGCAGCGTGCCCAGCGCGACTATGAGCGCGCGCTCAGCGACTGGAGCCGCGCCCGCATGGAACTCGCGCGGCGCAATCCGCGCTACCAGCTCGTGTTTCAGCAGCCCGTTCACCTGCAGGAGCTGCCCCTGACGCCCGACACCGCGCTGATCGAATACGCACTCACGCCGAAAGGCGTTGCCATCCTGATTGTTCGCCGTGAAGGCAGGCGCAATCGGGTGCGGGCAACCCTGGTGGCGGTCGCCGAATCGCAGCTGCGTTCGGTCATCGGCAGCCTCTATCGCTGGATGGAGCCGGCGGGTGACCTGCGCTCGATTCACGCAGCGGCGCGCCAGCTCTATCGCTGGCTGGTACAGCCTGTGGCGAGCCAGTTGCGCGGGGTGCGGCGCGTGATTGTCTGCCCGGATGGGATTCTGCATCGGGTGCCATGGACGCTGCTGCGCACTCCAGAGGGGCGTTACTGGACGGAGCGGGTGGCACTCGTGCAGGTGGCGTCGGCGTCGGTGTGGGCAAGCGTGCAACGGCTGCGCCGTCCGCCAGCAACGGCACGCCCGCTGATGGTCGCGCTCTCCCAGTTTCCCGCTGGGTCGGGAGGCAGCCCTGGTCGCGCACGGCTCGCACCGCTGCCTGGCATCCGACAGGAGCGACTCACACTGAGCCATCTCATGGGGCGCTCCCTGCAGGTGCTGGGCGAATCGGAGGCGAGCCGTGCGCGCGTGCTATCCGCGCTGCCACGCGCCTCGCAGATTCACTTCGCGACGCATGCGGTGCCGAACCCTCAGCTGCCACTGCTGAGTGCGCTGGCGCTGTACGGCAAGGCGACTCCTGAGTGGCTCTACGCTTACGAGGTGCTGAATCTGCCGTTGCGGGCGCGGCTGGTGGTGCTATCGGCGTGCAGCACGGCGGGCGACACCGTCACGGGCGACGGGCTGATGGGGCTGGCGTGGGCGTTCCTGACAGCGGGCTGCCCCAGCGTGGTCGCGACGCTCTGGAAGCTGCCCGACGAGAGCGTGCCCATGTGGACGGAAGCCTTCTATCGCGCTCTGCAGGCGGGTCAATCCGTCGCGGAAGCCGTGCGGCAGGCGAATCTGCGCCTGCTCCAAAGCCCGCGCTTCGCGCACCCGCGCTACTGGGCAGGCTGGACACTGTTCGGCAAAGATTGAGCCAGCACCGCACGCCAGCGCTGAACCAGCGGGTCGTTCGGGCGGTTCGGCAACGCCTGCAACGCTTCACGATAGCGACCCAGCTGATAGAACAACATCGTGCAGGTGTAGGGCGCCTGCTGGCGATGCTGACGCGCCCAGTTCAGCTGTGCCAGCTCCTGCGCGGTGAGCATCCGAAAGCGAAAATGCTGGCGCGGCTCGCTGCCGGGCAGTGCATCGGGCGATAGCACGATGATGGTCAGCCGATAGGTGCTGCCCGATTGTAACTGTTTGCCCGGTGGCAGGGTTGCCCGTGTGCCGTTGACCTGCAGGCTTATCGTGTCGCCGTCGGGTTCAACGGTCAGCGTGGCGCGATAGCCGCTGGCGTCGGGCACGGACACCCACTCAAACACGGGGCGGGGATCCGTCAGCCCTTCATCGACAGGTTGGAGCAGACGCACAAGCGGCGCACTCGCCGATTCGGAGCGGGTGACGGAGGGCGGGTTCGGAAACTGGAGCGCCGCTTTTGCCGCCCAGTCGGGCAGGCGGAGCGAACCCTCGTACACCGCGCCACGCTCCACTCGCACCGCCACCTGCCACGCGGGATAGCTCCGTCCCATTAGCAGCCAGAGCAAGATGATAGCCCCAACCGCAGCAGCCATTGCAGGCGCCAGCCACCAGAAGAGGCGACGCAAGCGTCCAGCACCCTCCGATAGACCCCGAATCGCCTGCTCGGTGGCGAGCATCTCCCTGTAGGCGGCGCGACACATCGGGCACTCCACGATGTGATTCATCCGCTCGCGGTAGCCCCGACAGCGGCGACCACGCTCCACCAGTTCAATCAACTGCTCCGCTTTCAGATGCGCGGTTCTCACCGCTGTTCGCTCCCTATCCAGCTTCTCAAATGAGATGGGACATGCCATTTTACCTTTGCGCACTCAGGGCACGCAGCCCTCACCAGTGAATGAACTGCGCGATTTTGAGGCAGGCGCGGCGCAGCAGGAGCTGGTTGCGTCCTGGATGGGCTAAGGCGTGCCGTTCGGCAGGGGTCAGCTGTTCGGATGGCTTGCCGTGCTTCTCCAGCTGTTGCACCGCCTCCCAGATACGCTCCATCCCGCCCACCAGCGCCGGCTGGTGCTGCACCACATAAGCCAGCACCTTCGCCCGCGCCCGCATCAGATGCGTGCGCACCGTGTTGAGATTCAAATGTAGCATCGCGGCTATCGATTCGGTCGTCTCGTCCTGTGCATACAGCAGGATGACCTGCCGCTCGGTCTCGGAGCAGACTTTGCCAATAACGGCTCGGAGCTGCTGCGCCATCTGCTCCGTCCCTATCTGGTCAACAAGACTCGCTTCGGGCGATTCCTGTTGCAAGAATCGGGGGGCTGGCTCTGATTCGAAGGTGCTGAGCGGGATGTCGGTGCTGGCGACACGCTGATAGAAGGTTCGCAGGCAGTTCGCCGCGATGTGCATCAGCCACGGTTCGAAGGGTGTGTCGGGTTTGAGCCGGGGCAGGAAGCGGGCGACGCGCAGCAGCGTCTCCTGCAGGATGTCCTCGCTGTCCTGCTCCGATCTGGCACGCTTTCGAATGTAGCGCCATAGTAGGGGACGATACCGCTCCAGCAGCTGTTCCAGTGCCGACTCGTCGCCCTCGCGCGCCGCCTGCAACAGCACCTCAATCTCTGCCATTCCAGCCCAGTAGAATAATTATACCGTCAGTGAAGCAAGAGGCGCCCTGCTGTTTCCGCAAGGCGCCTCAGGCAGGGACGGCAGGGGGCGAGAGGTGCACTGACTCTTAGCAACTATTTCCGAAGTTGAACAGGACCAGCAGGAGATCGGCATCGTCCACCATGCTATCCTCGTTCACATCTCCGATGAGTGGTGTACAGGCGACCACCACTGTACCATCGAAGCGACCATAGGCGAATAGAACACCATTTGGTGAGAACTGGATGCTGTAGACTCCGCGTTCGGTCTCGCGGGAGTAAGTCAGCCATAGTCGTCCGTTTTGCACAAACCAGAATCGGATGGTACCGTCTCCGCTTACCGAAGCCACCATTTGACCACCGTGCGAGAACTCGACATCGTACACCTCACGAGTATGTCCTCGCAGGGTGCGTATCAGCGCGCCGTTAGCCACTCGCCACAGCTTGATCGTGCCATCGCCACTTGCCGAAGCCAGCAGTTGACCATCAGGTGAAAATGCAAGGGCATAAATTAGCTGAGTGTGCCTGTCGGCACCGCCATCGAACGCCCTTACAAGGGCGCCAGTGGCGGTGTCCCAGAGCCGAATAGTCAGGTCTACGCCTGCCGACGCCACCAGAGTGCTATCGGGCGAAAAAGCCACTGCATACACTGACTGGGTATGTCCAGCGAGCATCCTGACGAGTTGAATATTGTTAGGCGCTATAATACGCCACAGCCCCACCATGTTATCGGCGCTGCCCGAAGCCATCAGCCTGCCGTCCGGCGAGACAGCAACCGAGTAAACCTGCCCGGTATGATTCGTAAGGGTGCCGAGAAGGATGCCCAGAGGCAGGTCCCAGACCTTAATGGTTCGATCTTCGCTTGCCGACGCGAAGAATCGCCCTCGTGGATCAGCGGCGACCGAGCGGACGATATCCGTATGCCCCGTCTGCGTGCTGAGAGGAAAGCCGTCACCAGCATGCCAGTAGCGAACGGTTCGATCAAAATAGCCGCCTGCAGTTGCCACTGTTTGATGACCATCGAAGCCCACGGGGCTGAACGCGACAGACCACACAATGTCCTTGTGTCCCGTGACGATCATATGGAGACGCTGGTTCACCACATCCCAGATTTTGACAGTACGGTCCCTGCTTCCTGAAAGCACAAACTGACCATTCGGCGAAAACGCGACAGAGGTGACAGCGCCCGTATGCTCGGAGATGGTCTGCACGGTTGTTCCTGCTTGCCAGTTCCATATTCGTATAGAGCGATCGCTACTTCCTGACACAAGCAATCCTCCATCAGGAGAAAAGGCTACGGACCAAACGGTGTCGGTGTGTCCCAGAAGCCTCATAACCAGTTGCCCATTTTGAGAGTTCCAAACGCCGATGACCGTGCCGTGATTGGATGCCGCGACGAAGACGCCATTGGGCGAAAACGCCACCGAATGGATTGCGTTTTGCGAGGCTGGAATTGTGCCCAGTAAGACGCCTCGCCCAGTGTCCCATATTTTCACGGTGCCATCGGCGCTTCCCGATGCCAGTCGGACATTATCGGGCGCAAAAGTGACCGATCGGACAGCGCCTGTGTGCCCGGTGAGTATGCCCAAACGCTGACCAGTCTGAGCATTCCATATTTTGACAGTGCCAATGTAGTCGCCCGTTGCCAGCCGACCGCCTGTCCGATCGAAGGCTACAGAGTAAACCACACCGCCACCCACATTGATGGCGCGAATCAGTTCTCCTGTAAGGGGGTTCCACAGCTTGACAGTGCCGTCGGCGCTCGCAGTTGCCACACGGGTGCCGTCAGGCGAAAAAGCGATAGAGTAGATAGCACGGGTGTGCCCTGCAAGCGTGGAAACCAGGCGTGGGAACGGTCGCGGCCTATCCATATCCATCAAGCGCCATATCTTGGCGGTGTAATCGCCGCCCGTGTCATGGCTGCTTCCAGAAGCCACGAACCGCCCATCAGGCGAGAAAGCGACCGTTAGTACCTCACCGCGATGTCCGCCTCCCATCCAGCGGATGTTGGGGCGACCACCTGCTTGCGCTGAGGCGATGCTTCCAAGTTCCAGGATCAAGCAGCCCGCCATTACGGTGCTTATGACCGTGCTCCGCACTAGCTTTGTCCAGCTCATCGCTTGAGTCCTCCTGCGGAAGGGGCAGTGCCATGGTGTTGGCTCCTGCGCGCCCTTCCAGCAGGAGAAGACTCGGCTTTCGCGCGCGGCGTTGCAAGTTTTCGGCTCAGCGCCACAGGTCGCGTTCCACATCGGCGCGGAAGCGACGGAAGCTGGCTGCCTCCATGCGCTCCCACTGCTGGCGCACATTATACAGCCCCTGCATGCAGACCTCGAAATGCTCCGAGAGCTTGCGGAACAGCGGGGCTTCATCGCGCCACTCGCCGATGTCGAACAGCGACACGATGTAGTACGACTGCTTGCCCTGCTTCACATAGTCGATCAGATGGTCTTTACGCGAGTGTGCCCGCAGGCGGGGCAGCGCTTCGGGATAGACGCCTGCCCAGAAGAGCGTGTAGTCGCCGATGTGCCGATGCACCTCGCGCTCCTGATAGAACGACTGCGCGCCCAGTCGCACATCGGCGTAGTAGAGCATATCGGCGACCTCCTCCAGCGGGCGCCCGCGCAGGTCGCGCAACTTATACAGCTCGCGCATATGCACAAACTTCAGCAGCAGGTCGCTGAGATACGCCACCACCTGCGGGTCATCCCACCGCAGGGAGACCACGAACGCCCGCTCCACCAGATGCCGAAACAGTTGCGCCAGCGGATGATCCTTGCTCACCATCGCGATCGACCTCACTCATTTGGACGAACCGTCCCCCACAGGGTTCCCTATGGTTCCTGTAGAGTTAATATTCCATCGAATCGCCCTGAGTTTCCTATCGAACGGGCGCGGGCAGGCGCTGGAGATACTCATCGGGTGCGCGGGCGATCTGGCGCAGGGTGCGCTCGCTGCGCGAGGAGTAGACGGGCAGCCCCATCAGCAGCAGGGGCGCGAGCATGCAACCTATCACGGCACAGCCTGTATACAGTAGGGAGAGCAGGGTCGCCCGCGCCATCGAGGGTCGCTCGCGCCGACCCAGCGCGCTCAGCGTGTCCTGAATCGCCACCGGCGCCGCCAGAAACAGCTGCGAGCAGACCACCACCATCACCGACAGCCATGTCATGGTCACCATTCCGCCCGTAAACACCATCACGATGGGTAAAGCGGGCGACGGCGGACTGTGCAGGGCGCCATAGAGGCTCCGTACCCATATTGCCAGCGCGCCGCAGCCGAACAGCGCAACAAGCAGGCGCAACTGCCAGTGCCACACGCTGAACACCAGCCCCCAGTAGATGTTGAGCGGGTTCAGCCCCGTGAGGAACCACTGGCGCAGCTCGCCCGTCTCCACCAGCTTCTGCACGCGCTGACTGGCTACCCGATAGCCACCCAGCCAGAGCGCGACCAGCATCACCATAAAAATCAGGATGCCCCAGCCGATTGCTGCAGTAGACGGTAAAGTCAACCCTATCAGCCAGCCCAGCCCTGCCAGAAGGGGCGCAGGGTCGAACCGCCGCTCCGACGCGAAAAAGTGCGTCACAGGATTGTTCGTCATGCGCCTGTGCAGCCAGTCGTGCAGGGGATAGAGCAGCACGGGCGCCAGGAGGGTTTGCAGCCATGCAGGCAGCGGTCGCCACTCCCATGCGCGGATCACGCCGCGCGTGAGCAGAGAGGCAACGGCGAGCATCCCCAGCCGCCACAGCAGCGGCAACGCTATCAGCACCCACGCGGGCGGCGGCAGCCTCACGGTCAGACCCCACAGCGGCGTGAACGCCGTCAGCGCCACCAGCGGGTTCAGCACTCCCAGCACCGCGTACCGATCGGGCGCCAGCACAAACCAGCCGATGGGCAGCAGTTCCAGCACCGCCAGCCTGTTTAACCGAATGCGCATGCACCACGCGCGCTGGAGCAGGCTCCGATAGAACGCGCTCAGCGGTATATCGGCAACGGTCAGCGTCAGCCATACCAGCCAGAACGCGGGACCTGTCCCGCTGATGCCGTAGCCTTTTGCGGCGAGCAGCAGCACAAGCGCGCTGAGCGCGCGCACCAGCGCGACCTCTTTCAGATGTATCTGCCATCCCTGCTGGACGGGGTCGCGCCCGCGCACGACGGTGAGCAACAGCATCTGCTGCCAGCCCGCCATCAGAAAGAGCAGCGCAGCCGCCGCCTGAAACCGTTGCGCGTTGCTCCATGTGGGCGTCCACTCCCATACCAGCGGGAAGGGCATCGCCATCATGCCAGCGGCGGGCAGCAGCCACCAGAGGCGCCACAGCCCCGATGGCGCATGAAGCCAGCGAGCGCGTCGCTCCCAGCGCAGGCTCTCTGTCAGCAGCCACACCAGCGCGAAACGGCTCGTGTCAGGCAGGGTGTACATCCACGACATCGGCAGCAGCAGGCGTAGCAGGATCGAACCGCCAATCAACAGCGCGAACACCCAGCTGCTCGCCGAACCGAACCGCATCCGTTCAATCTCGCGCAGGGAGCCATAGCCGAAAACGAGCAACGCGAGCATCAGCGGCTCCCAGATGCCCAGAATGGAGAGCGTGAGATAGAAGCCCAGCAGGATCAGCACCAGCGGGTCCGCGAAGGCGAACAGCAGCCACAGCAGCCCACTCTCCAGCGGCGGAATGCCCATCCAGGCGCCCCACGCGCCATACAGCGGCAGCCAGAGGCAGTGCGCGGGCAGGCGATAAAACAGCGCGGGCAGACCACGCTGCAGCAGCAGCGCATGGGACGATAAATCTAACAGGCGGAACTGATCCAGATTGCCCGTGCGCAGGTCGTTCAGAAAGGAGGGGTTCGGCAGCCGCTGCTCCAGCAGACCGCGCGCGATAAGGTGCGCAATCACCAGCGCCGCGAGCGTCAGATAGGGCGCGGCGTACCCGCGCTTGAGCGTGAGACCGAGCAGCCCTGTTAGACCCAGCGCGAGCGCGCTTAGCAGCAGAGCGCCCCACATGAGGCGAACCAGCGGCTCCCCCTCCACGCGCCGATACTCTAACTGCCAGAATGGTAGCTCCCGCCAGCGCCCCTCCATCGCAACCCGTGCCCCGTGCAAGTGTACCTTAACAGGCAGGAAAAACGGCTGCCCGGCGAGTAATACCCTTTATGGGAGGCGAACCGTTGGAGGTTATCGAAGGGGTTCAGCTGATCGATCTGAAGTTTCTGGGCTATCCGCTGGCGATTGCCGCCTATTTGCTAATAGGCGACGACGAAGCCGCGCTGGTGGAGGTGGGACCGACCAGCACGGTGGAGACCCTGCTGGGCGCCATTCAGCAGGCGGGCGTGCCCCTGAACGCGGTTCGCCACCTGATTGTGACGCATATCCATCTGGATCATGCGGGCGCGCTGGGCGTGCTGACTCAGCGGCTGCCGGAAGCCATCTGCTATGTGCATCCGGTGGGCGCGCCCCATTTAGCCGACCCGTCGCGCCTGATTGCGAGCGCGTCGCGCCTGTATGGGGAGCTGATGGACACACTCTGGGGCGCGGTGCTGCCAGTGCCTGCCGAGTGCATCCGCGTGGTTCAGGATGGCGAGCGGCTGCAGGTGGCAGGGCGCCGATTGCTCGCGCTGGACACGCCCGGACACGCCCGCCACCATCACGCCTATCTGGATGAGGCGAGCGGGCTGCTTTTCGCGGGCGATATTGCCGGCGTTCGCATGCCGCACACGACCTATGTGCGCCCGCCCACCCCACCGCCCGAACTCGATCTGGAAGCGTGGCAGCGCAGCCTTGCCCGACTGCGCCGCTTGCCTGTGCAGCAGCTCGCGCTGACCCATTTCGGCGTCTTCAGCGATGTGGCACGCCATCTGGACGAGCTGGAGCGCCGCCTGCTCGATTGGGGCAACTTCACCCGCCAGCTGGTCGAGCAGGGACGCACGGAGAGCGAGATAATCACGGCGCTGCAGGAATATGGCAACGCCGAGATGCAGGCGCTCGGCGTCGACCCCAGCAGCTACGATCTGGGCGCAGGCTACCAGCTCATCGCGCTCGGCTACGCCCGCTACTGGCGCAAACAGTTAGAGAAGTCATGAGCGCGTTCAGCGTGCGGTTCGAAAATGTCTCCAGGCGGTTCGGCACGGTGGTGGCGCTCCATCGCCTGAACCTGGAGGTTCAGCCTGGCGAGTTGATGGTGCTGGTCGGACCCTCAGGCTGCGGCAAGACGACCGCGCTCCGCCTGCTGGCAGGGCTGGAGGAGCCGACCGAGGGACGGCTCTATATCGGCGAGCGGTGCGTGAACGAGGTCTCACCCCGCGACCGCGATGTGGCGATGGTGTTCCAGAACTACGCGCTTTACCCGCACATGTGCGTGTATGATAATATCGCCTTCGGGCTGCGCCTGCGCGAGCTGGGCGGCTTCTGGTGGCAGCTGCTTCACTTTCGGCAGGCGCGCCAGATTCGGCAGCGGATTGACCAGCGCGTGCGGCAGGTGGCGCAAATGCTGGGCATCGAAAACCTGCTGCGGCGCCTGCCGAAGGAGCTGTCGGGCGGTCAGCGCCAGCGTGTCGCGCTCGCCCGCGCCATCGTGCGCCAGCCGAAAGTGTTCCTGATGGATGAACCGCTCTCCAATCTCGACGCCCAGCTGCGCGACCAGACCCGCGCCGAACTCAAAAAACTGCAGGAGCGACTGGGCATCACCACGCTCTATGTGACGCACGACCAGAAGGAGGCGATGACGCTCGGCACGCGCATCGCCATCCTGAAAGAGGGCGTGCTCCAGCAGGTTGGCACGCCCGAAGAGGTGTACCATCGCCCCGCCAACCTGTTCGTGGCGACTTTTATCGGCACGCCGCCGATGAACATTCTGGACGCGCAGGTGATTACGCTCGCCGATAAGCCCGCGCTGCAGATAGGCACGCTGTCGATCCCTCTATTGCCCGCCCAGCAACGGCTGCTGCAGGCGCGAGCAGGTCAGAAAGTGCTGCTGGGCGTGCGCCCGCAGGATATTTATGCGGCGAACGCCGCGCCGCCCGATGTGGTTCTCTCCGAGCTGTTGCCGGGCATCGTGGATGTGGTGGAGCCGCAGGGCGACCGCAACGACCTGCATGTGCTGATGGAGGGGCAGCGCGTGATTGCCCAGCTCAGCGCGCGCGTCAGAGCCAGCGAAGGGGAGCCAATCGCGCTCCGCTTCAATCTTGAAAGCCTCCACCTCTTTGACCCCGCCACCAGCACACGCCTGATAGAAGATGCGCTGTCCTCCGAGCCTGTAAGAGGGTACACTTCTACAGGGTGACCTATGCATACGATTACCGTGCAGATAGATCCGAATACGCTGGAGCGGCTTCAGCAGAAGGCGCGCGAGCGGGGCGTCAGCGTCGATACGCTGATTGCCGAGCTCCTGCAACACTGGACACGCGCCGAGTGGCCCGAATCGGTTCGTCAGCTGGCAGGAGCCTGGCAGCAAGATTTCCCTGAGCCAGGCGAACTTCGTCGTTCGCTGGAGGTCGAGTCCCCGCGTGAACAGCCTTAGGTTCCTGCTGGATACCGATACAGTAATCTACTTTTTCAAGGGGCAGGGCAGGGTTGCTGCTTCCCTGTTGCAAACACCCCCTGCGGAGGTGGCAATCTCGACGATTTCATTATATGAGTTGCAAGTTGGTGTGGCGCGGTCACGAGAGCCAGAGCGCACGCAGGCACAACTGGAGCAGTTGCTGGCATGGCTCACAGTGCTTCCCTTTGATGATTCTGCAGCCTGCCGTGCGGCTGAGATTCGAGCTGAACTGGAGCGTAAAGGAATGGCTATCGGCACCTTGGATACGCTAATTGCAGGGGTCGCTCTTTCGCGAGGACTGGTGCTGGTAACGCATAACCTTGCCGAGTTCCAGCGGATTCCAGATTTGTTAGTGGAGGACTGGTATTAGGGCATCGGGTCAGAATACCTCCCGCGCCTGATAGAATTATCTATCAGAGCCGAGACCGAGCTGGCTCTCGCTCGGGCGGTCGTTGCGCAGGCTCCAGATAATCCAGTTGCGCGTGTTGCCCGCAAAGTCGAGTTGTGGGGGATAGGAGTCCTGCCCGCCACCATCGAGAAAGAGAGCGAGGCAGAGCGCGCGCTCGCGCAGGGTGCCCCGGCTGGAGGCGTTCGCTCGACCCATATTGGCGCTGTTGGCGCGGACGCGATACTGATCCTCGCCCCTGAGGTCGATGAAGATGCCGATGCCGTTTGCGTTCGCGCCGCCGAGCGCGAGGCTGGGCGCGTCATACTGGTCGTCGCCGTCCGCCTCATAGAGATAGCCGATGGAGAAGTCGTGTCCCGCGCCCATCGCCATGTTGAACGCGGCGAGGTAGCGGTCGTTGCCGAGCCGATCTTCGAGGTAGCCAATCGCGAAGTGGGCAGCGGCGCCCTGCACATACCATGCGCCCTCGCGCGTGTCGTTGCCCTGCAGGTCGATCAGCCAGCCTGTGCCGCCCCAGTAGCCTGCGCCCTGCCCGAACACGCCGCACCGATAGAGGTCATCGCCCTGAATATCGAGCAGGGCACCGATGCCGCCCGCCAGCGAGTGCCCGTCGCTGAAATCGGCGCGGCGACCCATACCACAGCCCTGCGCGAGGCTCGTGTTGCGCTCCTTCGTCTGGGGCGAGGGGAAGTCCAGCGGCTGATCGAAAGCGATATACTGGTCGTTGCCTAATGCATCGATGAGAAAGCCTGCACCACGCACGCCGCCGAATCCCTGCCCCTGATAGAAGCAGCCGTATCGGTCCGTGCCGTTGCGGTCGATCAGCAGTCCGACGCCGGCGAAGCCCGCGCCCTCGGTGAAGGCATAGCCGTCATAGGTGTCGTTGCCCTGCAGGTCAATCAGTGCGCCGACGCCGAATCGAGCCGCGCCCAGCCCCGCCGACGCCGTGCGATAGAGATCGTCGCCCGCCATATCGATCAGATAGGCGTAGCCCAGCACCGCGCCGCCGAACGCCATATCGCCCGCCTTCATGCGGTTCGGCTGCTCGGCAATCGGGGTCCTGAGCGCCTGCGCGTCCGCGCCGTACTGGTCGTCGCCCTCCAGGTCAATCAGCCATGAGACGGCGTTCGCCAGCGACAGATTAGCCGCGCCGCCGTAGTAGGTATCGTTGCCGCCGGTGTCGATAATGAGCAAATAGGGCAGGCGTGGATAGGTGTCGTTGGCGCCGCCGCAGAGTCGGACACGCCCCCAGGGCGTGTCGACGGTGAACTCAAAAGGCTGTTTGAGGCTCTCGCGTGTGGTGGCGTCCAGCTTCTGGAAGGCATCCATCACCTGCTGGGCGGCAAGCAGACCATCGTGCCCGCCCGCCAGCAGCCGTTGCAGGTCGATGCGTGTGAGCGCGCGCTCGATCAGCTGGCTCGCGCCGTCCGGTCGGTCGTTGCCCAGCTCCCGCTCCGCATCGGCAACAGGCAGGGTCAGCAGGCGGAACAGCTCGTTCTGGCTCTCCACCTCCCTGAGTGCCGAATCGCGCCAGCGACGAATCTGGATGGCGGTGAGCAGCAGGAACGCCGCCTGCTGCTGCACAACGGCAGGCACCTGATTGATGGCGCGGAGTTGCTGGCGCACCGCTTGCGGCACGGGTGTGTTCGCCTCGCGATAGAGGGCGAGGATGGCTTGCTCCAGCGCGTCAGGGCGCTGGCTCTGCTGGCGCAGGCTCTCTAACGGGTCGCTTAGCAGCGTGCGGCGCGTGCCCGCGCCCAGCAGGTTGCCCCCGAACTCGACGCCCAGCGCAGGCTGGGCTATCGCGGTGGTCAGCCCGTTGCGCAACCGCTCCGCATAATAGGGCAGGCGCAACGGCTCGCGGATACACATGCGGAAAAAGGGCGTGATATATGCACTGTTGAAAAAGTAGTCGAACAGCTCGGCGTCGAAGCGCACCTCTTCCGGTTTCAGGTTCGCCTGTGCCAGCACGGGCGCGAATAGCGCATCGGTCGGCGTCCCCGTCGCAGGCTGGGATTCGTCGCCAGTGGCGTGCAGGGCGCACAAAGTTAGCAGCAGCGCGAGCCAGCCCTTGCCGGGAATGCCGATTCGTATCTGCATGGGAACGCTATTCGTGCTACGGTGCGCCTTTTCCTGTCAGCTGCTGGATGGCTTCGACGCTGCGCGGGTTCTCCAGCGCGCTGAGGTCGCCCGTTGGCTCGCCCAGATAGGCAGCGCGGATCACGCGCCGCATGATTTTGGCGTTGCGCGTTTTGGGCAGTTCGGGCACGGCGTGGATCGCTCTGGGCATCAGCGGCTTGCCCATGCGCTGGGCGACCAGCAGGAGCAGTTCCTGCGCGAGCGCGTCGCTCCAGGTGTAGCCGGGCTTCAGCACGACGAAGGCGACCGCCGCCTGACCCTTGATTTCGTCGGGCACGCCAATCACGCCCGCCTCCACCACCGCTGGATGCTCCACCAGCACGCTCTCAATCTCGGCGGGACCGACCCGCTTGCCCGCGATTTTGAGCGTGTCATCGGCGCGACCGAGTATGTACCAGTAGCCATCCGAATCGATCAGGCACAGGTCGCCGTGATCCCACACATTTGCCCAGCGGCTCCAGTAGGTGTCGAGATAGCGCTCTCTGTCGCGCCAGAATCCGCGCGTCATACCGGGGTTCACATTGCGCACGACGAGGTAGCCGACCTCGCCCTGCACGGGTTCACCCTGCTCGTTGAACGCGGCAGCGTCCACGCCGGGCACAACCGTGTTGAAACTGCACGGTTTGAGCGGTCGCAGCACCACACAGCCGAGGATGCCACCCGAAATCTCGGTGCCGCCCGAGTAGTTGATGATGGGCGCGCGCCGCTTGCCCACATGCTCCAGCGTCCACAGCCACGGCTCCGGGTTCCACGGCTCGCCTGTGGAGCCGAGCAGTCGCAGGCTGGGCATCGGGTGGCGGTCGGCATAGTCCGCGCTCTCGCGCATCAGCGCGCGAATAAGCGTCGGCGTGATGCCCAGCACGCTGACGCCGTGCCGCTCCACCATCTCCCACAGGCGGTCCGGCGCGGGATAGTCGGGCGAGCCGTCGTACATGAACACCGTCGCGCCCAGTATCAACCCGCCCATAATCAGCCATGGTCCCATCATCCAGCCGATGTCGGTCACCCAGCTGATGGTGTCGGTCGGCTTCAGGTCAAACAGGTGATACATGTCCTGCGCCGCCTTGACAGGAAAGCCGGCATGCACATGGAACGCCGCTTTCGGTCTGCCCGTGGTGCCGGAGGTGTAAATCATCATGCAGGGTTGGTCGCTGTCAAAAGCGGGCGCTTCAAAATCGCCGGGTTGCAGCAGCTCGGTATATCGGATTTCGCGCTGGGGGTTGAGCGTCAGCTCGCGCCCGCTGCGCTCCACCACGATCACGCGCTCGACGGTGGGGGTTGCCTCCAGCGCGGCATCGGCGACCTCCTTCATCGGCACAGTTTTGCCGCGTCGGGGGAACCCATCCGCCACGAACAGCCAGCGCGCCTCTGCGTCCTGCAGGCGCGTCTGAACAGGCTCTGGTCCGAACCCGGAGAAGAGCGGGAGCGCGATCGCACCGATTCGCGATAGCGCCAGCAGTGCAATCGCCACTTCGGGCGTAAACGGCAGGAACAGCCCCACGCGGTCGCCCGCCTGCACGCCCAGCGCTTGCAAACCACGCGCGAGCGCGTTCACCTCCTCCAGTAGCTGGCGATAGGTGTAGCGGCGGATGGTGCCCTCCTCGCCCTCCCACACGAGTGCCAGCCGCTCACCGCTGCCCGCTCGCACATGGCGATCGAGCGCGTTATAAGTCCAGTTCAGCCTGCCGCTCACGAACCATCGCGCCCACGGCTTGCCCTCGCTGAGGTCCACCGTGCGCTGATACGGCGTGTGCCAGTGGAAGCCGATATCATCGAAGAAGGCTCTCCAGAACCAGTCGGGGTCGTCGATGGAGCGTTGCAGGAACGCCTCATAGGAGGCGATTCCATAGCGGCGCATCTGCGCGGTGAGGTTCGCCTGCTCAATCAGCCCGGCACCGGGCGTCCACGCAATCGGCAGATTGAACTCCTGCATCGTCGCTGCCCTCCAGTGAAGAGGATACCCGATGGTGTTCGCGAAATCGGGCGTGAGAGCGCCCCGTTCCAAATAAGGTACAATATCAACCGATGAGCTTTCAGGAGCTGCTGATGCGGCTGGAGCGGTTCTGGGCGGACTACGGCTGCCTGATTCTGCAGCCGTATGACCTGGAGGTGGGCGCGGGCACGATGGCGCCTGCCACCGCCCTGCGCGCGCTGGGCCCCGAACCGTGGAATGTCGCCTACGCGCAACCGACACGCCGACCCGCCGACGGACGCTACGCCCGCAACCCCATGCGGCTGCAACACTACTATCAGTATCAGGTCATTCTCAAGCCGTCGCCCGACGATGTGGTCGATGTCTATTTAGAGAGCCTGCGTGCGCTGGGCATCCAGCCTGAAGAGCATGACATCCGCTTCGTGGAGGACGACTGGGAAGCCCCGACGCTGGGCGCGTCGGGCGTCGGCTGGGAAGTGTGGCTCAACGGCACCGAAATCACCCAGTTCACCTTCTTCCAGCAGGTGGGCGGCATCGAGTGCGACCCCGTGTGCGCCGAAATCACCTACGGTCCCGAACGGCTCGCCATGCTTATCCAGAAAAAAAACAGCGTGTGGGAGCTGGAGTGGGGACACGGGATCACCTACGCCGAAGTGGACTATCAGGCGGAACTGGAGCATAACTACTACAACTTCGAAGAAGCCGACACCGCCATGCTGTTCCAGCTGTTCGAAATGTACGAGCGGGAGAGCCAGCGGATTGCCGAGCGCGGGCTGGTTCATCCCGCGTTCGACCTGGCGCTCAAATGCTCGCATATTTTCAACCTGCTGGACGCGCGGGGCAGCATCTCGGTGACGGAGCGCGCCAGCTATATTCAGCGCATTCGCGCCCTCGCCCGCGCCTGCTGCCTGAAATATCTCGAACAGCGCGAAGCGGAGGGCTTCCCCCTCCTCCAGAAAGGCTGGCAAACGCAGCCCCGCGTGATCAGGATAGAAGCAAAGTGAAAAAGCCTATGCGCGAGTTCGGTTGAAAAGGAACGGCTTCAGCTGCTCTGTTGCAAAGATACCGGACTGCCTGCGCTGTACCGCTCCCGCAGGGCGCCTATCGGGTCTCGCTGCAGCCAGCGGGCGGTGCGAGGGTCATATTCACGGGCGCCGACATGATACAACCCCGTGAACGGGATAAACTCGTACCCATACGCCCCGTTCCAGGTGAAGGGGTTCGGCGTGTCGCCTGCCTGCTCGATCAGATTGCCCCAGCTATCATAAGTGTAGTGGTCGGTTATTATCCCGTTCGGCGCAACCAGCGCCCGCACATGTCCCAACAACCTCTACCTGTTGTCCAAAAACACTTTCAGCCACTCAGTCAACTCCTCACCTGCTCGCTTCGGCACTCGGTACCACCAGAAGCGTTCACGAGGCTCAAAAACAGGGTATGAAATCGGGATTGGAACTTCAATAGTTGCTCGCACAAACCGCTCATCCATTGGAGCCACCAACTCAGCATACGCTTTTCGCCCCGAGTCTGTGAGCAGTTGCATCACCTCATCAATCTCATCACGCCACATTATGTCATTTTCATAGTCATAAATAGTAAGATTATATCCACGCTCGATGTGCGCGACAACATCAGACCAGTTTTCGAGCAGGTCGAGCAGATAGGACTCAGGCTCTCCTGAAGGCGCAACCTCATTTCCCTCTAAATCCACCCATTGTTTTTGGGACACCCAAGAACGAATGCGCTCCCTATCTTCTGGGGTAAGGGTCAGCTTGTATCGCATGTTTATCCCGCCTATCGCTTGTCTTTGTCCAGTTGTCTCTGCCAGTACCTTCGCGCCTTCGCTACATCCACAGCTCCTCTGCGGGGATTATACCCTGGATTGAAGTAGGTACGGACTGTCGAACAATCATTCGCCACAACAGCAAATTCTCCCGTCCTCGGATCGAAGAAAAGAATATCGCCATTTCCTCGGATATGAGCCTCAATCCCCTCGCGACCAATGAACGATCGCGCCCTCATGAGATAGTCTTCTGCACTTGTCGCCCCAACCTCACGACCATGCCTTGCGAAATGGTCAAGGAGCTTCTCTTTGCTCGCAAAACGCAGGTTTGGGAGATGTATTACAGCGCGCGCTGTCCCCTTTGCTACCGTTATCAGTGCCCGACAATCCACCGCACCCCGAACCAGACGCGCCCCGACCATCCCCGCACGGGCAGCACCCACCACCGTCCGACTTGACCCTAAAGTCGCCACATCCACAACCAAACTCACGGCGCCCACGCCCACGCGCACCCAGTCGCCCTCCGCAATTCCTTTGCCAATATCCCACAAAGCACCGACCACAGGTATGAAGCCAATCCCGATGTCCAACAGGGTGCCTGCATCGGGACCTAAGCCTGAGGGGTCAGCGTGATTGAGGGGGTCATTCCCACAATACCGATACAGGTTCGGGCCGCCGGAGGCGGCGTCTATCGGGTCGCGCTGCAGCCAGCGGGCGGTGCGGGGGTCATACGCGCGAGCGCCGACATGGTACAAGCCAACCTCCGGTATCCACTCATACCCATACGCCCCGTTCCAGGTGAAAGCGAATCGATCTATATTCGCTTCTTCCTCTACACTACGCGGAAATAGGCGATATCGTTCCCGTAGAAAGGTCTATGGCAACAGTTGGCGAGTCCATCATTTCTATAATCAGTTGATCATCAGCTATCCTATAGTCAATGATAATATCTTTGTCATACTGCCATAAGTACCGACCATCACAGGACAAGGCTATTACGCCGATTTCATAAAGAACTAGAATCACTGACCTGCCTGGAATGGTTAAAAACCTGTAGAAAGGGGCTACCAAATCCACTGTAAACTGCACTTTCATATCCACGATGCTAAAAGCAACTACCTCGCGGTTAAAACCAAACATTAACATATCGCTTTCCAACAACAAGAGCATCTGCGGAGTCAACCCATACCCTTCCGAGCAAATTCCTATTCCAAAACGAGTTCCTTTTGATCCTAAGTAGAGGGTAGCGGTGTAAAACTCCACCCCTAACTCTGCACCCTCGCCTAATAGGATATTACCCGCCGTACAATCAGTACGCAGGTAGCGAACCATTTGCTCACGGCTATCCCATCGGTTGACCTCTATCAAGTGTTCTCCAAAAGCGATATGCATTTTATCGCCCTCCTCCGAGGATATACACTGTGAGCAACTTGTTTCCTTCCCAGATGGTCACCAGCTTACAGCCTCCCTTTGGTCCCATCAAGAGAGACTCGCGAATCGTGCGACCATTCCGAACCTCAACGATATTATTTGGATCATTGAGTACCATTGTCAGGTGTTGCTCTATATATTCACGATTAGCGGGAGTATCATTCAGTCCTATTCTCTGGAGTTGTCGCAGCATATCCCTACTTCTCTGGATATTGTGTACAGATCCAGCCGCTTTTCCAAAAATGAAGTCAAGTTTCCTTCCTAACTCAGGTATTTTTAGCCCTGCCAATCTGGCAGCTTCATCAAAGGGAACAGCAAACAGTAAAAGTGAGACCAACGCAAGCACCTTCGTTCTCAAATCTGGTGCTTCACATGCATTTGCTACATCATTAAGCGGGTTAACTGCTAACCAAGCCTCCCCACCTACCTTCATGGGCTGGAGAACTCGTTTATCTACCTCACCAATTGCCCGCATGTAGGTTTTCTTATAAAAGAGCGGACGTCCTTCTTCATCAATCGGATTACCATAAAGATCGTCCTCCTGCAAACCAGACGGATCAACCGACATTAAAGGGTTGTTCAAGCAATACAGGTAAAGGTTCGCATTGCCTCCGCCGATACCTATCGGGTCTCTTTGCAGCCAGCGGGCGGTGCGGGGGTCATACACACGGGCGCCGACATGGTACAACCCTGTCTCAGGTATCCACTCATACCCATACGCGCCGTTCCAGGTAAACAGATTGCGGGTCATGTTTGTTTAGAACCTTATCGTATCCG